>CAYYGH010000008.1:45022-59436 GCA_964471405.1 uncultured Sphingomonadales bacterium
GGCGGGCGTTGTGGAAACGCCGGCCGATATAGTCAATATTTCTGCATGACCCTTCCCAAGGGCATGCGCCTTGCCTTTCCGGCCCGGGAGGATCTTCCCGTCTTCTCTTCCCCTCAACGATCGTCCCCATGGACGGCGAACTGTCGCGGAGGGCAGATTCGGGATGGCAGGCGGGATGGGACGGGCATGACTGCCCTTGATTTCGACCCCGTCACCGCCCATCCTCGCGCTGCAGGATGGTCGCAAGACGGGCGGCCTTCCGGTGCCGCGGGACAGACGGATCGAGAAGAAGGGAGGAGGCGAAGAATGCAGAGGATCGCGCGCATCTGCCGGCGGCTGAGCCGCAGGAGCGGCCTGGCGGGTCTGCTGGCGCTGGTCATGCTGGTTGCGGGCTGGTGGTCGTCCGGATGGGCGGGCGAGCCGCCGATCGCGCTCAAGGCCAAGCGCGTTTTCACCGCCGTGACCGGCGAGGTGCTGGAGGATGCCGTCGTCCTGGTAGACGATCACGGCAAGATTGCCGCCATTGGCCGGGTGGTGCCGAAGGGGTCCGTTCTTGTGGATCTCGGAGATGCGACCCTGCTGCCCGGTTTCATCGATGCCCATGTGCATCTGTCCGGTGAAATGTCGGACAACTGGTATCGCGATTTCTACCACCGCATGCTGCGACCGCCTGCCGAGCAGGCGCATTATGCCGCCCGCAATGCCAGGAAGACGCTGCTTGCCGGTTTTACCACGGTGCGTGATGTCGGCTCGGCGGACTGGCAGGCCGTCTCCTTGCGCAATGCGATCCGCGCCGGCGTGATCGAAGGCCCCCGCATTCTGGCGGCCAATTACTCGATCGGCTCGACCGGCGGTCATGCCGACGGGCCGCCGTTCCGCCCGGAACAGATCGCGCCTGACGGCCCCGTCAAGGGGGTCTGCAACGGACCGGACGAATGCCGGGCGGCCGTCCGATTCCAGATCAAGTACGGGGCGGACGTGATCAAGTTCATGCCTTCAGGCGGCGTGCTTTCGCTGACGGATCCTGTCGATGTGCCGGAGCTCACCCAGGAGGAGATGAACGCCATCGTCTCGGAGGCCCATGCCTGGGACCGCAAGGTCGCCGCCCATTGTCACGGGGACAAGGCGGCCCGCATGGCGATCGCGGCCGGCGTCGATTCCATCGAGCATGGCACCTTTCTCAGCGACGAGACGTTGCGGCTGATGAAAAGGAAGGGCGTCTATCTGGTTCCCACGCTGTTTGCAGGAGAATGGGTCGGCCAGCAGGCGGACCGCTATCCCCCCGCGGTGGCCGAAAAGGCCCGTGCGGCCGCTGCGCAGATGCAGAAGATGTTCCAGCGTGCGGTCAAGATCGGTGTGCCGATCGCCTTCGGCACCGATGCGGGCGTGGAGCCGCATGGGCTCAATGCGCATGAATTTTCGCTGATGGTCAAAAACGGCATGAGCCCCAGGCAGGCGCTGCTGGCCGCCACGCGCGAGGGAGCGAAACTGCTGGGACTGGCCGACAGGATCGGCACGCTCGAGCCCGGCAAGATTGCCGATGTCATCGCCGTGGCCGGTGATCCGCTGACGGATATCAAGGCGACGGAGAAGGTGATCTTCGTGATGAAGGCCGGCCGGATCATCAAGCGTCCGTAAGGAGCGGAGGCTTGCGCATGCGCCGACCAGGGGAAGGGGAGTGCGATTCGGCCGGGATGGCCGGGTGGGAAGGGAGTGATGGCCCGCTTTCCGTTTCTCAATGACGAGGCGACCATGGTCGAGCTCATGGAGCGTCATCCTGACCGGATGGCGGCCCTGGCACGCTACACCGATCTCGTCATGCGCACGCCCCTTTCCCTCACACGCGCGGAAAGCGAGCTGATCGCGGCCTATGTTTCGGCGTTGAACGGCTGCCGGTACTGCTACGGCGCACACAAGGCCTTTGCGGAAAGCCATGGTGTGGAGCCGGCGCTTCTGGAAGCGTTGATCCGGGATCCGGATACGGCTCCGGTTGCGCCCAGGCTGAGAGCCCTGCTCGCCTTCTGCCGCAAGCTCAATGCCGAACCGGCAAAGGTTGTGGATGCGGATGTCGCCGCTCTTCGCGATGAGGGATGGCCGGACGAGGCGATAGAGGACGCGATCTTCATCACCGCCTCCTTCAATCTCTACAACCGGTTGATGGATGGCTACGGCATCGTTCCCCGTCCCGATGAGCGAAATCGCCAGCGGGCGGCGTTGATCCGCGAATGGGGATATGACTTTACCCGCTATCCCCCGGGTCTGAATCGCATCGGCTCCGCAGACCGCAAGGCATAGAACCGGCGCCCCGTCCGCCCGGAGGGCTCCGGTCGGGCATCTTCCAAAGGGCGAGTGGTCCGCCAGCCATTGCCCCCGGCCGGCCGAGGCAGGAGGGCAGGCGGCGCTTTGCACCGATCACGTCTGAAGACGCACAAGGGCATGCCGCTTCCTGCCGGCGGACAGCTTGAGAGGCCCGGCGGCAAGGTCGGCTTGTGTCAGCTGCAGCGTCTCATCCGTGATCGGCCGCCCTTCGAGACGGGCTCCCCCCTGGGCGATCAGCCGGCGCACCTCCTTCTTCGAACGGGCGAGTCCGGCCCGCACGAAGGCATCAAGAATGCTCACGCCCGCCCGGGCTTCCTCGGCCGTCACCACCACCGTGGGCAGCCCTTCGGCCTTGCCGCCTTCCTCGAATGTCGCCCGCGCGGTAGCGGCCGCCCGCTCGGCAGCCTCGCGCCCGCGGGCGAGCGCCGTGGCCTCATAGGCCAGGATCTTCTTGGCCTCATTGAGCTCGGCGCCTTCCAGCGCCTCCAGCCGGCGGATCTCGTCCAGCGGCAGCTCGGTGAACAGCCGCAGGAAGCGGCCGACATCCGCATCCGCCGTGTTCCGCCAGAACTGGTAATAGTCGTGATCGGACAGCATCTCCGGCGCAAGCCAGACGGCCCCCTGAGCGGTCTTGCCCATCTTGCGGCCGTCGGCGGTGGTGATCAGGGGGCTCGTCAGGCCGAAGAGGGGGGGAAGTCCCAGCTTGCGTCCCAGTTCGATGCCGTTGACGATGTTGCCCCACTGGTCCGATCCGCCCAGCTGCAGGCGACAGCCGTGGCGGCGGGCGAGCTCCACGAAGTCATAGGCCTGGAGGATCATGTAGTTGAATTCGAGAAAGGTCAGCGGCTGCTCCCGATCGAGCCGCATCCTGACCGATTCGAAGGTGAGCATGCGGTTGACGGTGAAGTGACGGCCGATGTCCCGCAGGAAGGGGATGTATTTCAGCTCGTCCAGCCATTCGGCATTGTCTACCAGAAGCGCGTCCTGCGGCCCCGAACCGAAGGTCAGAAAACGCTCGAAATTGCGACGAATGCCGGCCTTGTTGCGGGTGATGGTTTCCTCATCCAGCAGCTGCCGGCTCTCATCCTTGCCGGAAGGGTCGCCGATCTTGCTGGTGCCGCCGCCCAGCAGGACGATGGGCCGGTGCCCCGTCTTCTGCATCCAGCGCAGCATCATGATCTGCACCAGAGAGCCGACATGCAGGGATGGCGCTGTCAGATCAAAGCCGATATAGCCGGTCACCGTCTCGCTGGCGGCAAGGGCGTCAAGCCCTTCCAGATCCGTGCACTGGAAGATGAAGCCGCGTTCCTGGAGAATGCGCACGAGCTCGGACTTCGGTTGCGTCATCACCGCCTTGCCCATTCCTTTCCTGTTGCCGCCCGGCAGCCGCAGCCGGGCCGGACGCGATACCGGCAGCCGGACTTGTGGGTCCGCTCCATCGGGAGTCTTGTGTCCGGGCGGCGTCTGCCTAACATGGGCCCGGGCAACCGGCAAGAAGGCCGCAGACGGAGAAAATGCACCGGACAGGCCGTGATGGCAGGCGCGCGATATCATGTTCTGGGCCTGATGTGCGGCACCTCGCATGACGGGGTGGATGCCGCCCTGCTGGCCACCGACGGCGAGCGGGACATCACGGTGCTGGCACGCCGGGTGATGCCCTTTTCTCCCGCGATGCGCAGGGTGCTTGCCGATCTCATGGTCCGAGCCCGGCGGGCGGGGGGCGCGGGGCGGGCCCGGATCGAGCAGGAGGCGCGCGAACACGAAGACCGTTTTCTCGACAGCTATGCGGCCTGCGCCCGGGCCGTGGTGGCGGATGCCGGCATGGCGATGCAGGATGTGGATGCGATCGGCTTTCATGGCCTGACCCTGCTGCACCGCCCGCAAGAGGGATTGACCTGGCAATGGGGCGATCCCCGGCGTCTGGCCGCAAAACTGGGGCGGCCCGTCATCGCCGGCTTTCGGGAGGACGACATCGCAGCCGGTGGGGAAGGCGCGCCGCTCGTGCCCGTCTACCATCATGCGCTCACCATGGCGCGGCGGCCGCCGGGGCCGGTGGCGATCGTCAATATCGGCGGCGTGGCCAATGTGACATGGGCAAATCCCCATGAGGAGCCGGAAAGGGGCGGTCTTCTGGCCTTCGATACCGGCCCCGGCAATGCCCTCATCGATTCCTGGATGCAGACCCGTGCCGGTCTGCCCTGCGACCGGGACGGCCGGCATGCGGCCCGCGGCCGGGTGGATTCCGGCATCCTGGCCGCTCTGCTGAATGCACCCTATTTCTCAAAACCTCCACCCAAGTCTCTGGACAAGGGTGACTTTTCCCTGTCAGCCTGCCGGAATCTGACGATCGTGGACGGGGCGGCCACCCTGACGGCCTTTACGGCCAGATCCATCGCTCTGGCCGCCCGCTGGTTTCCCGCCCCCGTCTGCGCATGGTGGATAACCGGCGGCGGCCGCCGCAACGCGACCCTCATGCGTGCTCTCCGCGAGGCGGTGGGGGGCGCACCGGTCCAGGTGATCGAGGAGGCAGGCTGTGACGGGGACAGCCTGGAAGCGGAAGCCTTCGCCTATCTCGCGGCCCGCCGCGCAAGAGGTCTGCCCGCCAGCTTCCCCGCCACCACCGGTGTGCCCCGGCCCCAGCTGCTGGGGCGATATCATCTCCCGGACGGGCCGGCGGAGACGAAAAGTAACGGATGAACCGAGAGGACCGAAGTGCCGGTGCCACCTGACCGGCCGTTCCTGTCGGCGGCTCTTCCCCCCCGCCGCTTGACATATATGGATGAATATATCATTTCGATACTCATGCTGATCCTGCGGCTTCCACATGATCAGGCGGGCTCGCCCGGATGATCCGGCCGGAAGGGAGGGAAAACCCATGAGCAATCTCCGCAGAACCGGGCTTGCGGTGGCGGTTGCCGCATGCGCGCTCGCACTGTTTGACTGGGATGATGCGGCCCTCACCTTGCTGCCGGGCTGGACGGCCTTGAAGGCCGTTCTGCGCCCCGTGGAGCCGTTTCTCATCAACACCGTTCTTGTGCTGCTCGATGTGCTCCTTGTCATGCTGCTTGTCGGGGCTGCATTGCGTCTTGCCGACAGGGAGGGCAGGCCGCCCGGGATTCCCGCCTGGTTCGGACTGACCGCCTCACCCCTGCCGGCGATCCGGCTGGTCGGGCTGGCCGTGACGCCGGCCTATCTGGCCTTCGCCCTGACGCAGCCGGTAAATGCGGACGTGGCAAGCTATGCGGTGGCCTATCTCGCCTTCATCGGCCCCTTTGCTGAAGAGGTGATCTATCGCGGGGCCGCTTTCGGCCTGCTCCGGCGGCTCGCCGGCTGGCCCTTCTGGCTGGCGGCCGGACTGCCGGCCGTCTTCTTCGGCCTCGGGCATGCGAATCCCTTCACCGCCTCGCCGTCCATGGACGCCATCATGACCTTTGCCATCACCTTCACGGGAGCCATCATGTTCAGCTGGCTCTATGAGCGCTGGCAGTTCAATCTCTGGGTACCGATCCTCCTGCATGCCTTCCTGAACTTCGCCTGGAGCCTGTTTCAGGTCGGCGACGGGGCCTTTGCCGGCTGGCTGCCACTTGCCGCCCAGGTGACGACAGTGGGGCTTGCCATCGTGTTGACCATTCGCTGGCGGCATGCCGCGCGCGGGCAGGCGGCGGCCCTGCCGTAAGGGGCTGAGGGAAAGAGCCCCCGCGGCCCGTGCGGTCCGGACCCCGCAAGAAGGCGGGCGGCCGCAGCCCACCTCACGGTTTAACCATGTTAAGCTTTGGTGTATAAGCATCTTCTGCGCAGGGTTCCCGTTCTTCTAGCGTGCGGGCCCTGTGCGAGTCGGGGAGGACGGTGGCGGTCCCGCAAATCGGGATGCCGCCCCAGGCAAGGCAAGGAGAGCGAAGATGCGGGCGATCATGAGCGCAATGGCGGCCGTGGCCCTGGTGGTCGGGCTGGCTGGCTGCGATCGTGGCGGCAAGGAAGAGGCGCCGGCCGACAGGCAGCCGGCAGCGGAACAGCCGGCACCGGCTGCTGAACAGGCGGCACCGGCCGAAGCCGGCGGGCAGACCGCGCCGGCCGCTGAAGGGGAGCAGACGGCACCGGCTGCGCAGGGCGAACAGGCGCCCGCTGGCGAGACCGGCGCTTCCGATCAGGGCGCCGGGCAGCAGGCTCAGGACGAGCAGCAGGGCGACTCGGCTGGCGGCGAGGGCCACTAGGCGCGGGAACCACCGGCCGTTCCTTTGCGGGAAGACCATCTCCGGCCAGGGGCGGGCGGAAGACCGCGCCTGAGGGGGGCGTGTGTGCCGCTACGGCTTCCCGTCGCGGTTGATGGGCACGTAAAGGCCGTCGAACCAGACGGCCCATTTGCCGGTGACCGGATCCCGCTCGGTGAACGTCTGGCGCACCCGCCCCTCTCCCAGGGAAAGCCAGTGGCCGCGGAAGGCCCGCTCGCCCCGCCCGTCCGCGTAGCGGATCGCGCCTTCAAGCATCATGCCGCCTTTGCCGTCCGGGCCGCCCTGAAGATCGATGACATAGCCGGGTGCCGCCCAGTGATGGGTCCACAGGCGCCGCACCGGATCATAGCGTGTCAGGCTGATGCCATGGCCGCCGCTGGCCCCTTCCCATTCTTCAAGCAGGGCACAGCCATCCGCAACGGAGCGGATGCGGTTGCGGCCGACGATCGCATCCGGCGCATCAAAGCGTGAAACGGTGAAGCTGCCCACCCAGAAGGCAAAGGCCTGAAAGGCGGGATCCTGCCTGCAGGGATTGGGCCGGGCAAGGGCGGGGCCGGCCATCGCGATCAGGAAGATGATGACGGCTGCTGCCGGCCCGAGCCCCCGGCGGGAAAAGGCCGGACGGGCGGGTGATCCTGAAGGAAGACGAGGAAAACCCATCTAGGGAAAACTCCTGGCGGATGCTCTCTGCCGCCAGTCTACGGACAGGCCTCTCCGGCGGCGAGAGGGGCCTTCGTTTAGATCACCCGATCGAAAGGACCCGCATCGGCGCCATCTGCCATGGCGGGGGTGGTCACCGGCGCCGCGATGGGCTAGGTTTGCCGCGAAAGCGGGCAGGGGAGGGCCGCCGGTCCCCTTTTGCAGGGCGGCTGCTCCCCCGGGCCGGTCCCGAGGCAAGAGAGAAGGATGATCATGGCGGGCAGTCTCAACAAGGTCATGCTGATAGGAAATCTGGGGCGCGATCCGGAGGTGCGCGCGCTGCCGGACGGCTCGGAGGTGGTGCAGCTGTCGCTTGCCACATCGGACGTCTGGCGGGACAAGGCAAGCGGTGAACGCCGGGAGCGCACCGAGTGGCACCGGGTGGTGATCTTCAATGAAAATCTCGGGCGCATTGCCAAGAACTATCTGCGCAAGGGATCCAAGGTCTATGTCGAAGGCCAGCTGCAGACGCGCAAATGGACCGATCAGTCCGGCCAGGATCGCTATACGACCGAAATCGTCCTCGGCCGGTTTCGCGGGGAGCTGGTGCTGCTGGACAGCCGCGCGGATGCCGCCGGCGGAACCGCGCTCGGCGGACAGCCGGCACCGGCGATGGGAGCGGGCGAAGCTTCAGGAGGCGCCGCCGATTTCGCCGGTTCCTCCCTGTCCGAGGATCTCGACGACGAAATCCCCTTCTAGTCCCGCCTGGCCGCCGCGCCGCAGGAGCGGCGGGAAGAGAGAGGGCGGGCGGATGCGGAGGCCGGCGGCATGCCGGGCGGTCTGCGGCCTGCTCTTCTGCCCTCGGGAAGGAGGGGGAAGAGGCCTTCTCTCGCATGCGCCCGGACCGTACGGGAGAGCGAAGAAAGGCAGACGGGGCGGATGGAGGTGAGGAGCCGCATGCCGCCGGAGCCCGGCAATCGCCATCCTTCGGCCGTGCGCCTGACGCCGGACTCGGTTCTGGGCTGGCTGGTGGCGGCTGCACCGGCACGCCTGCGCCCCTATCTGAAGCTGGCACGGGTGGACCGGCCCACCGGCTACTGGCTGCTGCTGTGGCCCTGCTGGTGGTCGCTCGCCCTGGCGGCCCCGCTGGATCAACCGCTGCGCTGGTGGCAGATGGCGTTGTTTCTGATCGGCGCCATCGTCATGCGCGCGGCCGGCTGCGTGTGGAACGACATCCTCGACCGCGATCTCGACGCCCGGGTCGCCCGCACCCGCGACCGCCCGCTGCCCGCGGGAGAGGTAAGTGTGAGGGCCGCCGTCGTCTTCCTGTGTCTGCTGCTTCTGGCCGGCCTTGCCGTGCTGCTGCAGTTCAACCGGTTTACGGTGCTCCTCGGCGCCGCCTCGCTGCTGCTGGTGGCCGTCTATCCCCTCATGAAGCGGATCACGGACTGGCCGCAGGCGGTGCTGGGGCTCACCTTCACCTGGGGTGCGCTCATGGGCTGGGCGGCCGTCCACGGGCGGCTCGACCCGCCGGCCTTCCTGCTCTATGGGGCAAGCTTCTTCTGGGCGCTCGGCTATGACACGATCTACGCGCTCCAGGACGCGCGCGATGATGCGGTGGCCGGCATCCGCTCCAGTGCGCGCGCTCTCGGCCCCTGGACGAAGGCGGGGGTCCTGATCTTCTACGCGCTCACCTGGGTGATGATGGCGGCCGCCGCGATCGCGGCCGGGCTGCCGCCGGTCACAATCGGCCTGCTGCTGCCGGCGCTCATGCACCTTCTCTGGCAGGTCCGGCGGCTGGGCCCGGCCGATCCGGCGCTGGCGCTGAAGCTCTTCCGCGCGAACGGGACCTTCGGCTGGCTGCCGTTTGTCGCCTTCGCCCTTGGCCGCAGCGTGCTGGCGGCGTAAGCCGCCATGCGCAAGGGGGCGGGAAGATGATCCACCGTCCCTGCATGCATCCGCCGTCTGCCTGCTTTCGTCACCGCTTCTGTGAGGCGCACGGCTCCCATGTGGGAGGCACACGGTCGCAGTCATTCCATGCGAAATCCATCCAGGCAGGCGGAGAGGCGGTAAAGGCCGGCAGGATGAGTTCTGCGTCAAACGCGGCGTCAGGATCTGCACTCAGGGGACGATATACCGGTGCGGCGATCGCAGGATGAGGGCGCAGCGGCTTGACCGGGCGCTTGCCGCAGCGGAGCCGGCTGGCTCCGGATGCGCGGAAGCAGGACCAGCGCTCGCCCTGCACCGCCCACACGTCGATGCTCCATGTCTGCAGAGTGCCAAGCTGCAAGGGTATGGGAGGATCATTGGCGTAGGCAGGGTTGTCATAAGGTTTGGTGCGGGCATGCCCTCGACCTGTCAGAACTACGACATGGTCGGGATTCTCCTTACCGATGAGCGCCTTGATTCGGGCTGCCATGAAGCCATTGCGCCGATTCACATCGATCCCCGCCGCCTTGCGCATTTCGGGATCATAGAAGTAGTCTATCGTATGCACGAAGACCCGGTGTCCCTCCTGCCTCCATGTCCGCGCCCGTCGCAGAAGCCCGAGCATGGCACGGCTGCGCCGCCCATCCTGATAATGGGCATCCCGCCAGAGCCAGTTGTTCAAAATCCACGTGCGCTCATCCGCCGTCGCACTGACCATGTAGTTATGCAGGTCGATTTCCAGTTCCGCGGGGAGTTCCAGCCCTATCATGAGGCTTTCGTGTTGCGATATGATGACTTCTCCGAGGCAAGAGACGAGCGTGGGGGCTTCTTCCGTTCCATGCAGCTCACCGACAAAAATGATTTTATGGTCTACAATCTTCTCCACTATGTCCTGTATGGTCTTGCAAAGGTTTGAGTTTTCTGCCTTTTTATTAAGGGCATAACATATGTTTATGATAAATATCCAAAATATGTATATAAAAATGGTAAATATTATACTAGTATAAAACCATTGAAATTTTGTTTTGTATTGCGTAAGACCGCCCATCTGATAACACTCCAGCCCAAGACATTGTCCTAACAAGGATCCAAATTGGTCATGATGGATCGGCAAAGAAGGATTAATTGATTCAAATGTCCTGGCAGGAAATAGAAAACCGTACCGGGTGCGATCACTTTTGATCACAATTCGGTGAGCGAATAGCACAGGGGGGCATGCATCACTGATCGCTGCCCCATCCGGCTCGGCGCATGTCTTCGGGATATCTCCCGCAAGCGGGCTCATCGGCTGGCTGCCGTTTGTCGCCTTCGCCCTTGGCCGCAGCGTGCTGGCGGCGTAGTAAGGAGGGCGGGACGGGCAGGCGATGAAGCCGCCCGTCGGATCCGTGGCGGCGACAACCCTTCAGACGGGACAGCAATGATGGCCACCGTTCTCTTCTATCTGGTGCCCCTGCTGCTGATCGCGGCTCTTGCCGTGATTCTGGTGGGCGTGTTCAATCTGACCAAGCCCGGGATCGAGCAGCGGCGGCGCTCGAACCGGCTGATGCGCTGGCGCATCGTCATCCAGGCGGTGGCGATTCTCGTCATTCTCCTGCTTGTGACCGTCTTCGCGAAGGGCTGAAAAACCATGGTCAAGCTTGATCGCATCTACACGCGCGGCGGCGACAGGGGGGCCACTTCGCTCGTCGGCGGGCAGCGACTGCCGAAGGACGATCCCCTGGTGGCCGCCTACGGGACCATTGATGAGGCGAATGCGGCGATCGGACTGGTCCGCGCGGTGCTCCATCACGAGCGCTCGGGGCTGACCAGGCGGGCCGCCGATCGAGACGAGGCGGACGGGATGCTCGCCCGCATCCAGAATGATCTGTTCGATCTCGGCGCCGATCTCGCCACCCCGTGGAAGGAAAGCGAGGAGGAGAATGCGGCCCTGCGCATCACGGATGAGCAGGTCACCCGGCTTGAACACGAGATCGATACCATGACCACGCGGCTGGAACCGCTGACGAGTTTCGTGCTGCCCGGCGGCAGCCGCACCAGCGCTCACCTGCATCTTGCCCGCACCATCGTGCGTCGGGCCGAGCGTGCGATGGTCACCGCCATGCGCGTCCATGCGATCAACCCCCAGACTTTGCGCTATGTGAACCGCCTGTCCGATCACCTGTTCGTGCTGGCGCGCCTGCTCAATGACGAGGGGCGTGGCGATGTCCTCTGGAAACCGGGAGCGAATCGCTGATCCGCGATTGTGCGCCGCAGCAACGAATTGACAGGCCGGGCCGCCATTGCCTAATGCTTCGCCCGATGCCGGGAGTGTCCGCATGGGCGGCCCCTTTCGGCCATGAAGAGGAAACGCGGCAAGCCTGCTGGCGGAAGGAGCGGCTGTCATGAAAATTCTGGTGCCCGTCAAACGGGTCGTCGACTACAATGTGAAGGTGCGGGTGAAACCCGACGGCTCGGGGGTCGATCTCAACAATGTCAAGATGTCGATGAACCCCTTCGACGAGATTGCCGTCGAGGAGGCGATCCGCCTGAAAGAGGCCGGCAAGGCCGATGAGATCGTCGTGGTCTCCATCGGCCCGGCCCAGGCGCAGGAGACGATCCGCACGGCGCTCGCCATGGGCGCGGATCGCGGCATCCTGGTGCAGTATGATGGCGAGGATACCGAACCGCTGGAGGTCGCCAAGCTGCTCAAGAAGATCGTGGAGGAAGAGCAGCCCGGTCTGGTGATCCTCGGCAAGCAGGCGATCGACAATGACGCCAACCAGACCGGCCAGATGCTGGCCGAGCTTCTGGGCTGGCCCCAGGGCACCTTCGCTTCCAAGGTCGAGATCGCCGAGGATGGCAGCACGGTGCAGGTCACCCGGGAGATCGACGGCGGGCTGGAGACGGTGGAGCTCAAGCTGCCGGCGGTGATCACCACGGATCTGCGCCTCAATGAGCCGCGCTATGCCTCGCTGCCCAATATCATGAAGGCCAAGCGCAAGCCGATCGCCATGAAGACGCCCGCAGACTACGGCGTGGACATGACCCCGCATCTGGAAGTGCTCAAGGTCGAAGAGCCGCCGAAGCGCCAGGGCGGCATCAAGGTCGAAAGCGTCCAGGAACTGGTCGAAAAACTCAAAGCCGAGGGAGTGATCTGATGACGGCCCTGGTTCTGGCGGAACATGACAACAGCAAGCTCAACGACGCAACCCGTGCGGCGATCACCGCGGCCCGGCATTTCGGCGACGTGCATGTGCTGGTCGCCGGCCACAATGCCCGCCCGGTGGCGGATGCGGTCGCGCGAATCGAGGGGGTGGCGAAGGTTCTGTATGCCGATGCGCCGCATTACGAGCATCCCACGGCCGAGGCGCTGGCGGCTCTGCTGAAAAGCCTTGCCGATTCCTATGATGCCTTCCTTGCGCCGGCGACCACCTTCGGCAAGAACGTGATGCCGCGGCTGGCGGCGGCTCTCGATGTCGCCCAGATCTCCGACATCATCGCAATCGAGGACGAGAACACCTTCAAGCGGCCGATCTATGCCGGCAATGCCATCGCCACCGTGCGCTCGCGGGATGCCAGGAAGGTGATCACCGTGCGCACCACCGCCTTCGAGAAGGCCAAAGACGGTGAGACGACGGCGCCGGTCGAGGAAATCCCGGCGGCGGACGATCCCGGCATTTCCCGCTTCGTGAAGGCGGAGCTGTCGCAGTCGGAGCGACCCGAGCTGACATCGGCCCGCATCGTGGTCTCCGGCGGGCGCGGCGTGGGCTCGAAGGAGAACTTCAAGCTGATCGAGGAACTGGCCGATACCCTGGGAGCGGCTGTCGGCGCCAGCCGTGCGGCGGTGGATGCGGGCTTCGTGCCGAACGACTACCAGGTCGGCCAGACCGGCAAGGTGGTGGCGCCCGAGCTCTATATCGCCGTCGGCATCTCGGGCGCGATCCAGCATCTGGCCGGCATGAAGGATTCGAAGATCATCGTCGCCATCAACAAGGATGAGGAAGCCCCCATCTTCCAGGTGGCGGACTATGGTCTGGTGGCGGATCTTTTCAAGGCGGTACCCGAGCTGATCGAGGAGCTGAAGAAGGCGAAGCAGGCCTGAGCCGAGCAGAGATGAGCACCCCCGGCACCCGATATGCCGGGGGTTTCTCGTCCCGGGGCTTGTCAGGCGACGACAGTGGGCGCAAGGGTAGGCCATGAGCGAGAAAGCAATCCGCAAGGTCGGCGTCATCGGGGCAGGGCAGATGGGCAATGGAATCGCCCATGTGGTGGCCCTTGCCGGCTATGACGTCGTGATGAGCGACGTGTCCATCGAGCGCGCCCGCGCGGCCATGGACGTGATCGCGCACAACATGGACCGCCAGATTCACCGCGGCAAGATCACGCCCGAGCAGAAGGAGCAGGCCCTGGCCCGCATCACTCCGGTCGCGGATCTGGAGCCGATGAAGGATGCGGATCTCGTGATCGAGGCCGCAACCGAAAAGGAGGAGATCAAGACCGCCATCTTCCGGGAGCTGTGTGACGGGCTCATCCCCACGGCGATGGTTGCCTCCAATACGTCGTCGATTTCGATTACGCGGCTGGCATCGGCGACCGACCGGCCCGAAAAATTCATCGGTATGCATTTCATGAATCCGGTGCCGGTGATGAAGCTGGTGGAGCTGATCCGGGGGATAGCGACATCGGACGAGACCTTTGCCCTGGCGCGATCTTTCGTGTCGAGTCTGGGCAAGGAGATTGCGGTGGCCGAGGATTTTCCGGCCTTCATCGTGAACCGCATTCTGATGCCGATGATCAACGAGGCGGTCTATACGCTCTACGAGGGGGTAGGCTCGGTGGAGAACATCGACAAGGCGATGCGGCTGGGCGCCAATCATCCGATGGGGCCGCTGCAGCTTGCCGACTTCATCGGGCTGGATACCTGCCTGTCGATCATGCAGGTGCTTTACGAGGGGCTGTCGGATTCGAAGTATCGCCCCTGTCCGCTGCTGGTGAAGTATGTGGAGGCGGGCTGGCTCGGCCGCAAGACCGGCCGCGGCTTCTACGACTACCGCCAGGATCCCCCGGTGCCGACACGGTAGGAAGGACGCAAAGCCGAAGAAGGGCGCCAATCACCCGCGGGGCCTACAGAAGGAAAATGGCGGTTTTTTCATAGCCCTGCATGCGTTCTTCCAGAAGAGCATCCGGACAGCCGTGTTCCGACAGGAACGCGACAAGGCAATGAAACGGGAACTGTGCAAGGATAAAGAGAAAAGTTCTCCTCACCGGCTGATCAGACAATTGCTGGCCCAGGAGGAAACGGGCGTCTATGGGGGGCTT
>CAYYGH010000009.1:0-45895 GCA_964471405.1 uncultured Sphingomonadales bacterium
CGTGCTCACCTATTTCGCCCCCCGCGCCGCCCGCCTGCTGCGCGACAAATGAGAACTCCGCCGCCCGGATCCCTTGGGACAGGACCGGGGGCGGAGTCCCTATGACGAACCGTTCCCGGCTCTCTCAGCCGTCGCCTTCCGGTTCGACGTCCAGAGGATTGACGTAAGTTATCCCCGTGGGACAGCCGATGGGGGCTCCGGCTCCTGCGACCAGTGCCTGTTCACGTTCATCCAGCAGCCGTGCTACGCGACGGCCGAGAACCCGGCCGCCGTCCTGCCGTTTCCTTGTCCCATTCTTTACTTCAGCCATATCCTTGACCCTTTTGAAAATGGTCCGGATCTTCCCTCCTGCAGGCGTGTCAGACCAGCCCGCAGCGCCCCTCTGCGCCGGGAAGTTCCTGTTTCTGCTACCAGTCGTTGCCGATATCGACCTTGCCACCCACGCAGGTCACGCAGGTCTCGCAGTTGAGCAGCTCCTTGTCATAGGGCCGCCCCCCACCCGAGATCATGGCGATCTCCTGCACAGTGAGCTCCCGGGCAAGCCGCCGGCCCAGGACCCGAGCGCGATTTTTTGACTGCTGCATACCAATTCCCCTCTTGGCTATGATCCACGTGTCCACATAAACTTCCGCGGGAACCGTTTCCTCCCGCAATGGCCGATCCCAGAACCGGAAAGGGTGGACAACTATATCTCGTTTTGCAGATCGAACTTTCCGCCATAACAGGTGATGCAGGTTTCACAGCCGATCAGCTCCTTGTCATAGGGACCACCGGCGCCTGAAACGAGCGCAACCTCCTTTTTCGTCAACTCCCGCGCCACGCGACGACCGAGAACCCGCATCTTCACATCAGGCTTTTTCATTGCTCCTCTCCTCCTTTTCGGATCAATCATGGGGGGCAGCCGCCCACGCAGACGACGCAGAAGCGGCAAGTCCTGCTCCTGTCGACAATTCCGGCTGTGCTGGCAGGCCCCCATTGACACCTCCCCATCTAGGGGCTGATATTTTACCCTATTGATATATGAGAGTCAATATTAGCACACGCTCCTTTATATTTGTCCTCTTTTCAACCCCTCAGACTTCGACAACGGCCTTGCGTCCAGCCGCGATGTCGGCAAGACGGATCAAAGGCCTTTCCGGGCGATAAACAAACTCCGGATCACGACTCAGCAGGAAGCGGCAGAAGGCGTCAAGCAAAGGGACATCGGGCAGGCGGAACTCGATCCACAACCATTGTCCCATCTCATTGACTTCAAGAAAGACGACCTCACCACCGGGCGTCACAATAAGATCCATGCAGCCGAACACGATCCCGAGTGCCTTCATGACAGCGCGGCAACGCGCCACCACATCCTCCGGAAGCGTAAGGGGAGAAAGCGGCAGTTCTTCAGGGAAGATGTTGCGCCAGTCCACCGCACCAGAGGGGTGATTCTGGGAGTCGATCCGGACCGCCACGGCATGCGCCCCCATGATGGTCAGGCGCACCTCATATGCCTTCGGGACACGGCGCTGAAGGATGTTGGGCGTCGCGCGCAGCACTTCGTCATCGGGCAGATCTTTCTCCGAGACCGTGCTCGTAAGGGTCGCCAGCATACCGCCGTCCTCTTCCCAGCTGTTGACGGCAAAGGGCTTGTAGACGACGCCGGTCTCGCGATGGGCCTGCAGAAAAGCCCGTATTTCCCCGGGATCGTTGCTGACCAGCGTTTCGGGAATGGTCAGGCCGGCCGCCCGCGCAAGGCGCAACTGCAGCAGCTTGCTATCAGCGCGTCGGGCGGCAGCAAAGGGATTGACCCAGAAGGCATCCGGTGCCACCGCATGCCAGAGCGCATTATGGAAAAAACGTAATTCCCGAGCCGCAAAGGCATGATCCTCCTTACTGACAACCGGCGGCGGCTGGGGCATTCGGATACGGCGAGCCCATATGACATCGGCATCGCCAAGTTCTGCCGCGCCCTCCTCAAGCGCATATTCTGCGAGCGCCCGCGCCTCCTCATCCCCGCGCCGTTCCCCTTCGGCCGCCCGTTCCTCCACCTTGAGCCGCATGTGCCAGGATGGATCCTCCCCCGGCCCCAAGGCGATCGTCTGGCAGAGATGGTCAGGGTAGGCGGACGTGTAGAACAGGAGAGCCTCATGCCCGAGCCTTTCGAGGCCGCGGCGCACCGCTCGTGCGTGCACATCTTCTGCGATGGTAGCGATGACAATCTTCATGCCGGTGCTTCCTCCCTTTTCGGCTTCCGGAAGTTTTCAAGCCTGAGACTGCGTCGGAACGCCTCCCCGGCCCCTGGAAAGCCGGCATCCGCCTCCCACAACAGGCCGCAGAAATGAGCAAGCATCGGCAGCTCCGGACAGGCCTCCTCCAGCCAGAGGAACTGACCGGCCTCGTTGATTTCCAGAAAAACCCACTCATTTTCAGGCGTGCGAATCAGATCCAGACAGCCAAATCGCAGGTCAAGGAGCTGCATGAGACGCCGGATACCCTCTTCCACGTCATGGGGTAGACGGACCGGTCTAATCCTGAGGCGTTGAGAGGGGATGGCTTTCCAGTCCACCGAACCGGCCGGCAGATCCCCTCCTATCTCGACTGCGACGATGCAGCGACCGAAAACCGTCACCCGCACATCCGCAGCCTTCCTGATCGGCTCCTGATAGATTCCCGGCGCTGCGCGCAGCATGGTCGTGTCTTCAAGTTGTGCAAGGGTCACGAGCTGGGCGTGGATTGCAAGCCGATCCCCCTCTTGCTCCCAGTTGAACGGGGCAAAGGGCTTGTAGACCGCACATCCTCCGAGTGCGGCCACAAAGGCCCGTATCTGCTCCGGATCATTGCCCATGAGCGTGCGTGGAATGCGCCAGCCCGCATTGGCGGCCTCCTGGAGCTGCCAGGCTTTGCGCTCCGCTCTGCGCGCCGCCTGCGGATGGTTCACCCAGAACCCACGGGGCCAGATCACCGCCAAAGCGCTCTGCCAAAAACACTCCGCCTCACGCTCGGCAAAGCGCCGATCAGCCGGATCACCGAGATTGCTGTGCGCCAGGCCGGTGCGTCGCAGCCAGATGCGCACGCCTTCTCCACTGCCGCTCCAGTCCGTGATCAGAACGCTTTCCTGATGAGATCCTGCCCCAGATTCTCGCCCTTGCAAGCCGGCACCGAGGAGCAGACAGCGCGGTGCGGCATTCAGCAGTGCGCGCGTATCAATCGTGGTGACGATTCCACCCAAGGCATGCCATGCGCGGACCACCACCTGCGCATGCGTGTCGCCTTGAGACGTAAAAATGATCAGATGGTGGTCGCTATCGCCTGAGGCATGTGGAAAGGATGCGGGCATGAACGCCCTCTAGTCCCCTGCTGGCGAGAAAGAGGAAAGAGGGAAGGATGCCCTTCCCCCTCACCTGCTGCTGGATCTAGTATCGGTATCCCGACGAGTCGCATTTCACGACGAGATTGCCATTCTCATCATAATATGCGGTGGTGGCGAAGGTGCCACCCGAGCAGAACTGATCGAAATAGGTCCCGCCCCCACCGACACGTGACACTTCCTCTTCCGCCAGAGGCCGTGCCAGTCTGCGACCCAGTGTCTGAATGCGGATATCCGTCATGACAGTTTCCCTTCCCTTCCATGTTACCGGAATGTCCGAGGCCTTTCGGCCAGGAGCCGAACCCCCTCCCCGGACATGAGCATTGTGTGCTCGGTGAAATTGCTTCGCAAATCACAATTGCGTGAGAAATCTTGATCTCTGGTATGAAGAAAACTGTCTGGCATCTCTGCTTGCGAACACATTGGGCCGTTCAGGAGATGATCCCTAAACGCAAGCATGAATTGCCTTCACGGCATCGGAGCGCAGAAACTGGCTGTGAAGGCTGCAGGAAAAGTCCGTTCCGCAGATCGGACCCGTCAGGGGAGGAGATCGGATCATGACTCGCACACTCGGCATCAAGGGACGCGACAACGATAACGACCCCAACCGGCAGAAATCTCCGCAGCCGCAGGGAGCCTTCACCCGTCGCAGCATTCTCAGGGCAGGTGCCGCCGGGGCGTTGGCCGCACCCCTCGTCCCGGGTCTCATGGCGCAAGCCCAGGAAAAGGCCCAGCAAAAGGAGCCCGGGGCGGCCGAGGTGGCCGCCTGCGGGCGGGTTGTCGATCTTCCGCTCACCGAGCATGAGACCGAGCAGCTTGCCCGCACCATCGAGCAGAATCTGGCGGCCATCCGGGCCCTGCGCGGCCTGCACCTTGAAAATGATCTTGCGCCCGCCACCGTCTTCCGGCCGCTGCCCAATGGTGAGGCTCCACCTGCCGTCAAGCCGGGCGTGCGCGGCATCAGGGCCGAAACACGCCGCAAGCCGGGCAGTGAGGAGGATGTGGCCTTCGCCTCGCTCGCCGATCTCGGTCACTGGATTCGCACGAAACAGATCTCCTCGCGCGAGCTCACCCGGCTCTATCTCGACCGCATTGCCCGCTACGACCCGCTGCTGCTCGCCTTCATCACGGTGACCGATGAGCTTGCGATGAAGGAGGCGGCGGCACGCGACGAGGAAACGGCGAAGGGGCGGATCCGCGGGCCGCTGCACGGCATCCCCTACGGGCTGAAGGATCTCGTGGATACGGCCGGGATCCGCACGACCTGGGGCGCCATGCCCTACAAGGACCGCGTACCGGCACACGATGCGGCGGTCGTGGAGAAGCTGCGCGCGGCGGGCGCCGTGCTCCTCGGCAAGACCACCGACGGCGCCATCGCCTATGGCGACATCTGGTTCGGCGGCAAGACACGCAATCCCTGGAATCCGCTCGAAGGCTCAAGCGGGTCATCGGCCGGCTCCGCGAGTGCCACCGCCGCCGGGCTCGTCGCCTTTTCCATCGGCACCGAGACCCTGGGCTCGATCGTCTCGCCATCGAACCGCTGCGGCGTCGTGGGGCTCAGGCCCACCTTCGGGCGGGTGTCACGCCACGGGGCGATGGCGCTGTGCTGGTCGCTCGACAAGATCGGTCCGATCTGCCGCCATGTCGCGGATACGGCGCTGGTGCTTGCGGCCATCAACGGCTTCGATCCGCGCGATGCCGGCTCAATCGCGGCCGACTTCGGGTGGAATGCGGCCCGCAAGAAGAAGAGCCTGCGCATCGCCTATGACGAGGCCTGGTTCAAGGACGCGGCGGACACGGACAAGGCCGCACTCGCCGCACTGAAGACCATGCCGGACGTCGCTCTCAAATCCGTCTCCCTGCCGGACTGGCCCTATTCCGCGCTGTTTTCGGTTGTCGAGGTGGAGGCGGCGGCGGCCTTTCAGGAGCTGACGCTCTCGGGCCGCGACGACCTCATGGTCTGGCAGGACGACGAGGCCTGGCCCAACACCTGGCGCAGGGCCCACTTCTTTCCGGCGGTGGATTTCGTCAATGCCCAGCGCTTCCGGCGGCGGATCATGAAGATGATGTGGGAGAAGCTGGACCGGGCCGGCATCGATGCCCTGATCAGCCCGAACTATGCCGGCAATCTGCTCGTGATCACGAATTTCACCGGCCATCCCTGCCTCACGCTTCCTGCCGGCTTCATCGAAACCCCCACCCGCACCGGCTTCGGCAATGCGCAAGACGAGCACGCGCCCCGCTTCACGGTCCCACGCAATGTGACACTGTGGGGGCCGCTGTTCCGGGAGGACCGGCTGCTTGCCATCGGCATGCGTCTTGAGCAGGCGCTGGGGCTCACGCCAAAGCTGCGTCCGCCACTTCAGCGCTGGATGCAGGAATATGGCGGCAAGGCTCCGCCCCTGCCGCAGCCGCCGGCCGAAAAGACGGCGTGATGGCCCGTTTCCGGAGGGCATGCCTTGCGGGAAAGGATGGGCGTGTCCTTGACATGGGCACCCCCCGCCCTGCGGCGTCCGGCAGATCGCAAGACCCCGGGAAAGGAACCGATGTCAGGGCGCGGGCGCCCGGCCCGGCTGGTCGCTGCCCTCACCGGCCACCAGCAGGCGCTCGGAGGGAGCGACACGCCGCCACACCTGCTTGCGGCAGAAGACGAGCAGACAGCCGCGCACTTCGAGGCGGTTGGCGTCCAGCAGCCGCAGCCGCCCGCGGTAAACGGAGCCGGTGCGCGGATCGATGATCCGGCCCTTGAATTTCGGGGCCTGCAGCGGCGCAAAATTCACCAGCACGAGACGACCATTGAGCTCCGCCTTCTTGGCGTGAGCCACGCGGCCGCACAGAAGATCCGAAAAGCCGAGCGGCGAACCGTCTTCCGCACAGCCGTAAAGCTCGACAAGCGACCCCTTCCCATCCGTCTGCCACAGACCGGTCAGCGCCATGGGATCGGACAGCTCATCACCCCGGGCCTCCGCCCAGACTGCTGCGAAGAGAGCGGCCAGTCCCCCAAGAATGATCGTGCGCACCGCTTTCACGCGATCCCTTTCCGTTTTGCACCACATAGCCCCGGCCATGACTTCCTGACAAGAGGAGCCGCGCGGCTCGTTGCTACCGGTGAAATGCGACCAAACTGCGGCATGCCGCGAACGGCCGGATGCATCCGGGGCAGGTGTCCTGCCTCCTCCGGCAACTTCTTTCCCGCCTGCCGGTGTCAATAGACGGGGCGCTGGGCGCAGGCATGGAGGAAATCGGGATCCGGTTCCTCCCGGCGCGGGAGCGGCGGCGGAGAGCCTTTCATCCGATGGCGGGCATACCAGCGCACCAGGGGCAGGCGACGCATGGCACGGCGCATCTGGCGGATCTGATGGTGCGGATCGGCGAGATGGCTTGTCGGGGGCTTCACTCCCATGGCGCGCAGCACGTCACCAAGCGGCCAGGCGATCTCCTCCTGCAGCCGGATCAGACGGGCGACCAGTTCCGCCGCCGGTGTGAGCAAGGGGCCGAAACCGTAGCGCGGCTGGCTCCAGCCAATGAGATACAGATGCCGAAAGCCCGGCACCATCAGACCGCCGTAGGCCTTCACCACGGGCCCTTCGACCGGCGCCATCTCGGGTGGCAGAAAGGGAAAATCGACGTAATAGCCGGTCGCGGCGATGACCAGATCCACCTCTGTTGCGCTGCCGTCCACGAACACGACTTTGCGACCATCGAACCGCGCGATGTCCGGATGGGGTGTGATGCGACCGTGCTTCAGGTAATGCAGGATCTCGGTGGAGATCGTGGGGTGGTGGTCGAAAAGGTCGTGGTCAGGCCGGGGCAGGCCGTAGCGGCGATAGTCTCCGACGGCTATGCGGATGAGGCCCTTCAGCACGATCTTCTGCAGCCAGACCGGCATGAGAGGGTGGATCAGCTCGGCTGTCGGGACGCCGAAGAAGGTCTTGGGCATGAACCAGTAGCCGCGCCGGAGCGACAGATGGGCCTCAACCGCACTGCGGGCGGCCTCCGAGACGATGTCGCAGGCCGAATTGCCGCCACCGATTACCAGCACGCGGCGGCCGCGCAGCTGATCGGGGTGACGATAGTCCTTGGAATGGATCAGCTCGCCCGCGAATGTCCCGGGGATCTTCGGCATCCGGCGCGACCAGTGATGCCCGTTCGCCACCAGCACGCCCCTGTAGCGGCGGCGGCTGCCATCGGCAAAGCTTGCCTCGTAGCCCGCTTCACCCACCGGCCGCACCCACAGGACGCGGGTGTTGAAACGGATGGCCTCCAGCAGACCGAAATGCCTGGCATAATCCTCCAGATAGGCGAGCATCTGGGCCCGGGAGGGAAAATCGGGGGTGCCCTCCGGCATGGGATAGTCCGGAAACTCCGTGGTCCGGCGGGAAGAGATGATGTGCACTCCCTCATAGACCCCATGCCGCCAGTTCCCGCCGACACCCGAGTCCGCTTCCACCTGCTCGTAAGGGATGCCGTGAGCCTTCAGCGCCTTTGCCATCGCCAGCCCGACCGGCCCCGCACCGATGATGAGAAACCGATTCCCGCCGCCGGCTTCCGCCATCTTGCCGCCTCTCCTCCTGCTTCGGGACAAGGCAGTATAGCGTCTCCGCCCCCCGGCACCGACCAGCGACAACCGGCAGGATCGCTCCGCTCTCCGTTACGAAGCATGCCGCGGGATGACCCGCTCGCGTTCGATGCCGACGACGAGAATGAGTCCCAGGGCGATGGCCAGCGTGAACATCGCAGACCCCCCGTAGGAGAGCAGCGGCAGCGGCACGCCGACCACGGGCAGCAGGCCCGTGACCATCCCGATATTGATGAAGACATAGCTGAACACCGCAAAGCTCAGCCCCGCCGCGAGCAGCCGCCCGAAATGGTTGCGGCAGGCCAGGCCGACAAGCAGTCCATAGCCGATGAGAATGCCGTATAGGCTGAGCACCATCAGGGCGCCCATGAGTCCGAATTCCTCGGCAAAGGCGGCCAGGATGAAATCCGTTTTCATTTCGGGCAGAAATTTCAGATGCGACTGGGTCCCCTTCAGCCAGCCCTTGCCCCACAGTCCGGCCGAACCCAGAGCAATCTTGGACTGGATGATCTGATAGCCTGCGCCAAGCGGATCGCGTTCGGGATCAAGGAAGGTTTGCACCCGCTCACGCTGATAGTCATGCAGATTGGCCCAGATGACCGGCAGGGCCCCAAGAAAGCCGACAAGCGCGACGACGAAGACCAGTCGCCTCGCCCCCGCCAGAAAGGTGACCGTGCCCCCGATCATCACCAGGATTGCCGCCGTCCCAAGATCGGGCTGGGTTGCCACCAGACCGGCCGGAACAAGAGTAAGCAGCACGGGCGGAACGAGAGCGATCAAACGCTGCGTCGTCCACAGATGCCGGGCATGAAAGTAGCGGGCAAGCGCCAGCACCAGAGCGACCTTCATCAGCTCGCTCGGCTGAACATGCATGATCCCGAGGTCAAGCCAGCGCTGGCCGCCCTTGCCGATGACGCCGACAAACTCCACCGCCAGCAGCAATGCCAGCACCGCCCCATAGACGGGATAGGCCAGCCGCAACCATTGCCGCAGATCGATCGCGACCACGACCAGCAGCAGCACCGTCGCCATGCCGAAGCGTACGAGATGGCGAAACGCATAGGGCTCCCAGCTGCCTCCCGAGACCGAGTAGAGCGCCGCCACGCCGATCCCGCCCAGAATCAGCCAGGCAAAGACGGGCAGCCGGGCCAGCCGCAGAAAGCGCTGCCACCAGGCCAGATGCAGCTCCCGCGGGGCAAAGAGAGAGTGGGTTGCACGCATGGCCTCGTCACCCCTTGCGGGCGGCTCTCACGGACCGCCCCTTCCCCGCACCGGCCATGGCGGGCTGCCCTGCACGTGTGCGGAGCGGACCGGGCGGGTGCTCCAGGATCCGGCGCATGACATCGCGGGCGATGGGCGCGGCCGCCCGGGCCCCGCCGCCGCCATGCTCCACCAGAACCGCCAGGGCATATCGCGGCCGCCGGGTCGGTGCATGCGCGATGAACCAGGCATGATGCCGTTCGCGCCAGGGGCGCTCGTGCTCCGGCGTGGTGCGCTCGCGTTCGGCATCGCTGATCCGGCGCACCTGGGCCGTGCCCGTCTTTCCGGCAAGGCCGCCTAGATGGCGCGGAAGCTGGGCATGCGGTGCCGTGCCGCCGGGGGCAACCGCCGCGCGCAGCCCTTCGTGAACGAGCATCCAGTGATGGGACGCGATGGGACCAAATGCGGCATCCGTCTTAAGGGCGCTCTCCTCACGCAGCGGCACCCCGCCCACCGCATGAACGAGCCGGGGTACGAGATCCAGGCGGCGAGCAGCCAGACGGGCAGCCGCAACCGCCATCTGAAGGGGATTGGCGAGCAGGGCTCCCTGACCGATTCCGACATTGAGCGTCTCGCCCGCCTGCCAGGGCTGTCCCCGGGCGCCCCGGGCCCATGCGGGGTCCGGAACGAGGCCCTTCTTCTGGCCCGGGATCCCGAGCGGATGCAGCCGTCCCAGACCGAAGGCCCGCAGCGCGGCGGCGATCCGCTCGATGCCCAGCCGCTGCGCGATCACATAGAAATAGACATCGCAGGACTGGGCGATCGCCCGCACGAGATCAACCGGGCCATGCCCCTCATGCTTCCAGCAGTGCCAGACATTGTCCCCGAAGGCATACTCCCCGGTGCAGACGATCCTCTCTTCGGGCGACACGACCCCGTGATGGAGAGCGGCCAATGCCAGGATCGGCTTGATCGTCGAGCCAGGCGGATACAGGCCGCCGCCGCATTTGTCGATGAGCGGGCGGCGGGGATCCTTCAACAATGCCTGCCAGTTTTCCCGACTGATCCCCCCTACGAAGAGGTTGGGATCAAATCCGGGGCTCGATGCATAGGCAAGAATGCCGCCATCCATCAGGTCGAGGGCGACGACGGCGGCCGATTCCTCGCCCAGCCGCCTTGCAACCCAGGCCTGAAGCGCGCGATCGATGGTCAGCTGGACATCGGCCCCGGGCGTGCCGGCCTCGCGTTCGAGTTCGCGCACGAGACGTCCATAGGCATCCACCTCGATCTTGAGCACCCCGGCCCGCCCGCGCAGCACCGGCTCGAAACCGCGCTCGATCCCGCGTTTTCCGACACGCATGTCCGGCAGCTGGAGCAGCGGATCGCCATCAAGTTCCTCCCGGCTCGGGGCACCCACATAGCCGACGACATGCACGCCGGCCGCCTCGATCGGATACTCGCGCGCCAGACCTGCCGCTGCTTCCACGCCCTTCAATCCGGGCAGGGCGACATTGAGCCGCGCAAACTGCTCCCAGCTGAGATTGCTTTTCACCAGCACACCGCGCTCGCGGGGATTGCGACGCGCGAGCCGACGGCGCACGGCGACCAGATCCGCCTTATCGAGATCCAGCAGGGCCGCCAGCCGGGCAAGCATCACTTCCACGTCATCGGCCTCTTCCGGTACCAGCCGCACCCGATAGTCGAGGCGGTTGGCTGCAAGCGGTCGCGCCTCCCGATCGAGGATCAGGCCGCGTGGTGGCGCAAGCGGCCGTAAGGCGATCCGATTCTGGTCGGAGCGCAGGCGATAGCGTTCGCCTTCGATAATGGCGAGCTGACCAAGGCGGCCGGCAAGCAGCAGGCCAAGGGCCGTTTCCGCTGCCCCCACAAGCAGGGCGCGGCGCGAAAACAGCTGAAAACGGGCAAGCTCGCCTTTCACTGACTTCTTCCGTTTCGATTCATCCAGGTCACGACCTCAGGTGGCCACAAGACGGCTCCGTCGCAGCAGCGGCACGAGCAGGATCCAGGCCAGCACCGTCATCCCCGCCTGCAGCAGGAAGGGCCGCACCGGCAGGGCTGTCGCAAACCCCAGCGACCCGAACACCCAGGTTATCATGGCATAGGCGAAGCTGGTGCTGAAAAAGAAGACCGTCAGTGCTCCCATGCCCGTCTGCCGGAACTGGGAGCGCCCATCCCGCAGGATCGTCTGGACGAACAGCAGCGCCAGCACATTCACGCCGAAGGGCGCACCGATGACAAGATCAAGCAGAAAGCCGCAGGCGCCGGCAACCCAGGCAGAAAGCGGCGTCCGAGCGGAAAGGGACAGAGCGAACACCGCCACCAGCGCCAGATTGGGTGCCGGGATCCGGTCGCCAAGAAGCAGCGTCAAGGCGCTGGCCACCACCACCGCCGTCACCAGAATGATCCCCTGCCAGAGCGGGGGCGGCAGCCGGCGCAGCCACAGCCTCATGCGCAGCTGCCATCTGGGCCAAATGGTCCGTCGGCGGCGGTTCGTATCGCGGGCGACCAGGCGCATCACGAATCCGTCTCCGGCCGGGCGCGCGCGCCCTGATCGCCCCCCTCCTGCCCCTGCCCGTCCAGCAGGGCACGGTGAACCGCCGCCAGAACGGCCACATGATCAAGACGCGCGAAGGACACGGCCGGCTCAATGAGCAGCTCTCCTTCAGCCGTCCGGACCACGCGGCCGACCGGCAGGTCGGGCGGGAAGATGCCATCGGCGCCCGAGGTCGTCACCATTTCTCCCGGTTCCGGTGCGGCTCCCGCCGGCAGGAACAGGAGCGTCAGCCGGGGCCCGTTGCGGCCGGCCGCAATCGCCTGCAGGCCGCTGGGTCCGATCCGCACGGGCACTCTGCTGTTGAGATCGGTGATCAGCAGGACGCGGCTGGCGCGCTCGCCCGCCTCCAGGATCCGGCCGACCAGGCCCGCATCCGCCACCACCGCATCTCCCACCTGGACACCATCCCGCCGGCCGACGGTGATCAGCGCGCTTTCCTGAAAGGCGCCGCCATCGAAAGCGACCAGCCGGCCGCTGGCCACCAGCCGGTGCGGTGCATCGCGATACCCCAGAAGACCGGAGAGGGTCCGTGTGCGCGCAGCCAGACGCTCGGCTTGCGCCAACTGCTGCTCCAGCCTGCGCAGCCGGGCCTTCAAGCGGGCATTTTCGGCATGAAGGGCAAAGAGATCCCGGATCCAGTCATAGCCCGCCCGGCCCCAGCGCAGGGGGGCTTCGACCACGGCGATCGCCGGCGTGACAAGGTCAAGAGCCCTTTCGCGAATCGCCCGGCTTGCCGGATTGTCGAAGCGGCCCAGCAGAAACAGGGCCAGAGCCAGGAGCACGCCACCCACCACCAGCCGCCGCATCCTGCGGCTGCCGGTGCGCTCAAAGATCCATGCTTTCAATCGCCCGGCCAATCCGGTTTCACGCCTCCCCGGTTTGTGCACGGCGCCCGGCCGGCACCGTCATGGTGAACCGGCCTCAATCTTCCATCAGTAGGACGGGACGGAGATTTTCATCTTCCATCGCACGGCCGGTGCCCAGCGCCACACAGGTGAGCGGCTCCTCCGCCACCGAGACCGGCAGGCCGGTCGCCTCCCGCAGCATCTGGTCCAGATTGGCGAGCAGCGCGCCGCCACCGGTCAGCACGATGCCCTGATCGACGATATCGGCCGCCAGCTCGGGCGCCGTGTGTTCCAGCGCGACCTTGACCCCCTCGATGATCGCGCTCACCGGCTCGGCCAGCGCTTCCGCCACCTGCCGCTGATTGATGGTGATCTCCTTCGGCACGCCGTTCATGAGATCCCGGCCCTTGATCTCCATGGTCAGCCCTTCGCCATCCTCAGGCGTCATGGCGGTGCCGATCTGCTTCTTGATCCGTTCGGCCGTGCTTTCCCCGATCAGCAGATTCTGCGTGCGCCGGATATAGGCGATGATCGCCTCGTCCATCTTGTCGCCGCCCACGCGCACGGAATTCGCGAACACGATCCCGGACAGCGAGAGCACGGCCACCTCGGTGGTCCCGCCACCGATATCGACCACCATGGAGCCTTGCGGATCGGTAACCGGCAGGCCCGCACCGATGGCAGCCGCCATCGGCTCCTCGATCAGGGCCACGCGGGAGGCCCCGGCCTCCTCGGCCGCCTCGCGGATCGCGCGGCGTTCGACCGCGGTCGAGCCCGACGGCACGCAGATCACTACCTCAGGAGAGGCAAAGGAACGATTGTGCACCTTTCTGATGAAGTAGCGAATCATGTGCTGGGCAACTTCGAAGTCCGCGATCACCCCGTCGCGCAACGGCCGGATCGCCTCGATATTGCCGGGCGTGCGCCCCAGCATCATTTTCGCCTCGTTGCCGACGGCCAGGATCTGGCGGCGTCCGGCCACCGTCTTCATGGCCACCACGGATGGCTCGTTGAGCACGATCCCGCGGCCCTTCACATAGACGAGCGTGTTGGCCGTGCCGAGATCGATTGCCATGTCGGAAGAAAACCAGCCCAGGATCCGAGAAAACATGTCCGTCATCGCCTCGCTGAACCCATCAAGCCCGTCTCCGCCTGCTGCGACGACCGCCCGGCCCCGATAGCGGGTATCTGCCGGCCATGTCGGTCTGCCGCGTATCCTGCGTGGAAACCGGCTCTTGCTGTTTTTGCTTTGAGCATGAATGCGCCGTGCCTGGCAAGAGGATCGACCGCGCGATCCCATCCCAGACGGCCGCGAGATGATGTGGGATCCCCGCCCCCAGCCTACAAGATGCGCAGGCGATACTCACGCCTTGCCGCCGGCAAGCGCGCGGACCGTCCGCCCGGCCTCCTCAAGCGCGGGGTCCGCCAGCTTCGCGCGCAGGCGCTTGAGCTCCGGGCTGCCGGCACGGGCGTCAGCCACCAGCCGCCGGGCGAAGCGTCCGGAGCGGATGTCATCCAGAATCGCGCGCATCTCGGCACGGGTTCCGTCCGTCACCAGGCGTCCGCCCGCCAGTGCGCCCCCGTATTCGGCGGTCGTGGAGATCCGTTCGCGCATGTAGGCAAAGCCGCCTTCGGCGATCAGATCAACGATGAGCTTCGCCTCCTGCACACATTCGAAATAGGCAAGCTCGGGCGGATAGCCGGCCTCCACCAGGGTCTGAAAGCCGGCCATGAGCAGCGCCGGAATGCCACCGCACAGCACCGCCTGCTCCCCGAAGAGATCGGTTTCGCACTCGTCCGCGAAAGTCGTCTCGATGATGCCGGCCCGGCCGCATCCCAAAGCCAGGGCATAGGCAAGCGCAATCGCGTGTCCCCTGCCGCTTGCATCCTGATGCACGGCCAGCAGGCAGGCGAGCCCTCTGCCCGCTTCATATTCCGCGCGCAGCCAGCGGCCGGCGCCCTTCGGACCGATGAGGAAGACGTCAAGATCGGCCCGCGGCACGATCAGACCGAAATGGACGGCCAGTCCATGCGCAAATCCGAGAGCGCCCCCTTTGCGCAGATGCGGGGCCACATCGGCCTCATAAACGGCGGGGATGTGTTCATCCGGCAGGGTCATCATCACGACATCGGCAGCAGCTGCCGCCTCGGCATAGGACAGCACGGGAAAGCCCGCCTCGGCAGCCGCCCTGGCCGACGGCCCACCCGGGCGCGCACCAACCAGCACCTCCACGCCCGAGTCCCGCAGATTGAGGGCATGGGCATGGCCCTGGTTGCCATATCCCAGAATCGCCACCCGCCGGCTGCGGATTGCCTCGATATCGCCGTCACCGTCGCGATAGATCTTCATCGCCCGTCCCTTCGCCCGTCCGACCTGCAAGCCAGCGCGCAACTGCCGCGCCCGCCTCGCCGAGCATCCGCTCCAGATGCCCAGCCAAGGCTTCCGTCTCGTCATGTTGCAGCGCAACAGGCACCCGCGTCCAGCCCCGGAACTGATGGCGGGCCCAGGTCAGCTGGCGCTTGGCGTAGCGGCGGCTGTCCCGCTGGGCGATGGCAACCGCTGCCGCCCTGTCCAGCTCTCCTGCCAGATGCTGCAGGAGGGGGCGCACGCCCACCGCCTTCATCACCGGCAGGTCGGGATCAAGATCGGCGGCGGCGAGGGCCCTCACCTCTTCCAGGGCCCCGGCCGCCATCATCGCGACAAACCGCTCGTCGATGCGGCGATAGAGAGTCGTGCGCTCCGGCCAGAGAACGAAGCCGGCGACCCGGCCGGCCGCGGCCGCGCCCTTGAGCGGAGCGGTCTTCCCGGCTTCGCTCTGCCAGGCGCTCAGCGGTCGTCCTGTCGCCCGGAAGACGGCAAGGCCCCGCAGGATGCGCTGCCGGTCCCGCGGCGCGATACGGGCGGCGAGGACCGGATCGACGGCGGCCAGTTCGCCGTGAAGCTTTTCTGCTCCCTCCTCCTCCAGCCGGCGGGCAAGAGCGGCCAGCAGGTCCGGCCCGACAGGAGGCGTGGGCGCAAGGCCGGTGAGCGCCGTGCGCAGATAAAGTCCCGTGCCGCCAACGAGAATCGGAATCTGCCGCCGCTGCCATCCTTCCTCCAGGACCGGCTGAAGCGCCCGCTGCCACCAGCCGGCCGAGGCCCGTTCCTGCCAGGCCAGCACCTCGTAGAGCCGGTGCGGTGCCATCGCCCGCAGAGCAGGCTCCGGCTGGGCGGTAAGAACGGGCAGCCCCCGGTAGAGCTGGAGGGCATCGGCATTGACGACGACACCATCGAGCCGTCGGGCGAGAGCGGCCGCCAGGGCGCTTTTGCCGCTGGCCGTCGGGCCGAAGATGAGAACGGCCCGAATGTCGTCTCTTGCGATATGCGGGGCCACGCTGCTAACTCCCGCCGGGACCGGGCGGCATGACACCCGGCCCATCAACCACCCGACCCGCGAGGACTCTGCCGTGATTGCGAATCCCGACCGGTTAGTGGCCCGTGTGACCCTCGTGGTCAAGCCGGGCGAGGAAGAGCAGCTTGCCGTCGCCTGCGCCCGGCTTGCCGAACAGGCGGCCGGCCTGACGGAGGATGAGCCGTTGGAAAGGCGGCATCTTCTGCCGCATGCGGTCGAGATGCTGCTGCCTTCTTCCTCCCTGGCGGCGGCCCGCCGGACGGTGCAGGCCGCGCTGGCGGATCTGGCCGTCGATTACGCCGTCCGCCCGGCAGCACAGGAAGCATGCCGCCTGCTGATTTCGGACATGGATTCGACCCTGATCGCGGCCGAATGCATCGACGAGCTGGCGGCTCTTGCCGGAGCGGGCGAGAAGGTGCGGGCCGTCACCGAACGGGCGATGCGCGGTGAGCTCGATTTCGCGGGTGCCCTGCGTGCGCGTGTGGCACTGCTGGCCGGGCTGCCGGAAGCCGCCCTGCTCGATGTTGCCCGCAGCCATGCGCCTTTGCGTCCTGGAGCCCGCACCCTGTTTGCAACTCTGAAGGCCGAAGGGGTGTTCACCGTCATCGTCTCGGGCGGGTTTGTGCCGATCGTGCGCCATGTGGCCTCATTGCTGGAGGCGGATGCATGGCATGCCAACGAGTTGGAGATCCGGGACGGCCGCCTGACCGGACGGGTGCCGGGCGAGATCGTCGATGCCGCAGCCAAGGCCAGATTTCTCCGCGAGCATGGCTCCCGACTGGGGGTGAAACCCGCATCCTGGACCGCACTGGGCGATGGCGCAAACGACCTTGCCATGCTGCAGGCGGCCGGGCTGGCGATCGGCGTCCACCCCAAGCCCGTGGTCGCGCAAGAGGCCCATGGCCTGGTCCGCCATACGGATCTGACCAGCGTGCTGCTCTATCTTGGAATCACGCCCGAGCGCTGGGTGCCCTGCGAATAGGCGCCGGCATCTCCTCCCGCAAAGGACCTGCCGGGCCACCCGCCGTCTCGCCCCGAAGAAGGACCGGAGCGTCACGAGAAGGAAAAACGCAGGCGATCCGTCCAGAATCGTTCGAGATTGCGCAGGCTGCGCCGCACCTGGGCCAGATCGTCCTCGTTCCACAGCCCGTCTTCAAGCAGCTCTTCCAGCTGCTCTTCGTAGAGGGTGTCGACCATGCGCCGGATTTCCTGGCCCTTCTCGGTCAGAGAGATGCGCACGGCACGGCGGTCATGCGTGGCCCGCTCGTGGTTGATATAGCCCATCTTGACGAGCTGCTTGAGGTTGTAGGAGACGTTCGAGCCCTGATAGTAACCACGGGTCTTCAGCTCGCCCGCCGTCATCTCGTGATCGCCGATATTGAACAGCAGCAGCGCCTGGACGGGATTGATCTCGCCCCGGCCCGCCTGTTCCAGCCGATCCTTGATGACATCGAGAAGCCGTCGGTGCAGCCGCTCGATCAGAGCAAGGCAGTCCAGAAACATCGCCTTGCTGCGAGAATAGCCCGCAGTATCGTCCAACAGGGCCGAGCGAACCGGTTCTAGAGGCATGGCTGCCGATTCCTCCTTCTTGCCTGGATCCGCTCGCCGGCTGCACGCGCCATCGCCCGCGGCCGGCGGTCAACGCCGGGCGATTGTCACCGCAAAGCGCTAAAAAACCCTTACGGATTGTGCCGAATTGAGGCGGTTGGTCGCGTCTCGCCGCCCGGACCTTTGCCGGCACATCGCCGGAAAGCCTATGACTGAAGCTGCCGGATGAGGCGGCAGATGTCCTCATCAAGGGCGGAATCCTGCCGGCGCAGCTCCTCGATCTTGCGCACCGCATGGATGACGGTCGTGTGGTCGCGTCCTCCGAACCGGCGCCCGATTTCGGGCAGGGAGCGTTCGGTCAACTGTTTGGCCAGATACATGGCCACCTGCCGGGGCCGCGCGATGTTCCGCGACCGCCGGGCGGACAGCAGCTCGCTCAAGCGCAGATTGTAATATTCGGCAACGGCCCGCTGGATCTCGTCCACGGTGATCTTGCGGTCATTGGCACGCAGCAGATCGGCCAGCACTTCGCGCACGAGATCGAGCGTCACCGGCCGCCCCACAAGCTCCGCATAGGCGACCACGCGATTGAGCGCCCCTTCCAGTTCGCGCACATTCGAGGTGATCTTGCGGGCCAGAAAATCGAGCACATCATCCGGCAGCCGCACCGCGCGCATGGCCTCCGCCTTGGCCTGGAGGATGGCATAGCGCAGCTCGTAGTCGGTGGGATGAATGTCCGCGACAAGCCCCCAGCCGAGGCGTGAGACGATGCGCTCCTCCAGCCCTTCCAGATCCGTCGGCGCCCGATCGGCCGTGATCACAAGCTGCTTGCGGGCCTCGATCAGCGCATTGAATGTGTGGAAGAACTCCTCCTGGGTGGAATCCTTGCCGGCGATGAACTGGACATCGTCAAGCAGAAGCAGATCCACCGAGCGAAACTGCTGCTTGAAGCTCATCGTGTCGCGATAGCGCACGGCCGCGATGAATTGATACATGAACTGCTCGGCCGAGACATACATCACCTTCCGGTCCGGGAAGTTCTCCCGATAGGCCCAGGCGATGGCATGCATCAGATGCGTCTTGCCCAGCCCCACGCCGCCATGAAGAAAGAGGGGGTTGAAGGACGGCACGTCGGACTCCGCCACCCGGCGGGCCGCCGCATGGGCGAAGGCATTCGACTTGCCGACCACGAAGCTTTCGAAGCGATAGCGGGGCTCCAGCCGGGCGCCGAAGCTGTCACAGCCGTTGCCCTCCTCCCTCTGCCCGGTTTCCGCTCCATCCGCAAGGGCATGCGCGGCTGCCCGGGCGGCCGCAACGGGTCTGCTCTGCCTGGAATTCTCCTCCTCCGGGGCGGTGATCTCCAGATCCTCCACCGTCAACCCGACACCGGCAAGCAGCGTGCGAATACGGGCCAGATAATGACGACGGACCCAGTCTCCCAGCACGGCATTCGCCGCTTCGAGCCGCACCCGGCCATGTCCCAGGCGCGCAAGCCGCAATGGCGCAAGCCACCGATCCACCTGCGCCCGCCCGTATTCGCGCCGCAGCTGTGCGCATGCCCACTGCCAGGCCTCGTCGGGATCAATCGTCGCAGCCGGCGCCGTTCCCGGGAATGAAACCTGACCTGCCTCCTCCATTGCGGGACCCATCCTTTTCCCTCCCCGAACATGCATGCCGTTCGGCTGTCATTATCCTGTCAGCGCAGTGACGAGCGCCCGGCTCCGGTCTGGTGCCTGTCACCCGTGCTGGTCTTCATCATTGCGCACCTCACCTGTGGCCGCAGGCACCAGCCTGCACCCCGCACGATCGACAATCGGAAACCGGCAGGCCCGACTTCTTCCCTCCTGACGGGGAATCTGGGCCCTGCGACGCTCGGGAAGCTGCCCCGAGGTGACGGAGGGCAACGTTAGCGGCAAGCATGCCCCGGTGACAAGCGGCAGCGCAAAATCGCGTTTTGTTCGCACAGGAACCACAAGATCTTCCCCCTGTCCCGGAATGAAACGCAAGTATCCCGTGTTCCCCGCTGGCTCAAGGCTCATCCCGGCGGATGGAATCAGGAAAAAACGCGGGAAATACCGGCACTTGGCAACAGCCGTGATTCGACACCCGCAAAAGGCGAGAAGGCCGGGGCGTGCTGCGCCGCATCACTCGACGGTAATGCCTCCGGATGGCAGGCCCGCCCGATCCTGACCGGCCTCGGCAGGTGGCGGCTGCTGACCGGCGGAAGCGGCAAGCCCCTCCATGATGATGCGGTTGATCGAGATCAGATCGTCAATCGAGGCGCGCCCCTGCATGACCTCGCTCACCGTCTTCGACACATAGATGGACAGCGAGATGATCTGGGCGCGGGTCTGTTCGGGAAGCTGATTGTCCGGATTGGCGCAGTCCACGGCCAAGGCCGACCACAGCCGGCGGTTCCAGTCCAGGGATTCCATGAGCTTGGCGCCGGTGTATCCCTTGTCCCGGGCCTCGATCATGGCGGCCGTCACCTGCGCAAACAGGCGGTATTCGGTCTCGCGCGGCGATTCGGTCGCGACCTGGCTGCGACGATAGGCGTCAAGGGACATGGGCAAGCCGCTCCTTCTCGAAGTCGAAGAGTTTGCGCGTCTTGGTGAGCGCCTTGTAGTAGTTTTCCTTCATCACCTCGGAGCTGATCTCCAGACACAGCATCTTGATTTCCGGCGTCTCGATCGCGGAGAGAAATTCCGTCATCCGCGCCATGAATTCGAGCAGATACTCCTGCTTGTTCTCCTGATCGAGATAGGCCAGCATGATCGGAAAATAGATCCGGCGGGCCGGCGTGTTCGCCTCCTCCGGCTTCATGATGTCCTTTTCCCGCAGGATCGAGACCTTGTTCTGAATCACGAGGGTGGCCCGGCGATCCCCGTTCTGGATCACGGCACCGTTGACCACGAATTTCTCGCCCGGCTTCAAGGAGAGCTTGAGCGCCATCGTCTCACTCCTCCTGGGCTTCAAGAGCCCGTTTCTGTTCCTCGCATCGCAAGCTTTAAGAAAGGCCTAATGGCCCGGGCGTTAACCATACCGCAGATCCCAACCGAGACAAGCGCTCCGACCATGCCGGAACGGACGATCCGGAATATCCAAGCAATCCTCATGCCAGAAGCAGCGGCGCGGGGCTCGTCCCCTATCCGGCATCACCGATCCCGGCCCGGATCGCCATGAGACCGTGATTCGCTTTTCAGAAGGTCGTCATCAGCGGCGGTAGCAGACGGCCTTGGCCGCCCGGACGACGTCCTCGGGACTGACCAGCCAGGCCTTCTCCAGATTGGCGGCATAGGGGGTCGGCGTGTCCGCGTCGGTGCAGCGCAGCACCGGCGCATCCAGCCAGTCGAAGGCCTCCTCCATCAACCGGGCCGAGACCTCGGATGCGATCGAGCACACCGGCCAACCCTCTTCCGCGATGACGCAGCGGTTGGTCTTCTTCACCGAGGCGATCACCGTATCCATGTCGAGAGGTCTGAGCGTGCGCAGATCGACGATCTCCGCCTCGATTCCCTCTTCGGCCAGGGCATCGGCCGCTTTCAGCGCCGCATCCATCGCGATCGAATAGGCGACGATGGTGACATCCGAACCGGCGCGGGCGATACGCGCCTTGCCGATGGGGACCACCCAGTCCTCCACCTCGGGCACCGGGAAGCTGTGGCCGTAGAGAATCTCGTTTTCGAGGAAGACCACCGGGTTGGGATCGCGGATGGCGGCCTTCAAGAGCCCCTTGGCGTCGGCGGCGGTATAGGGCGCGATCACCTTGAGTCCGGGCACCTGCGCATACCAGGCGGCATAATTCTGGGAATGCTGGGCGGCGACCCGCGCGGCCGCGCCGTTCGGCCCGCGGAAGACGATGGGCACGGTGATTCCGCCGCCGGTCATGTAGCGCTGCTTGGCGGCGGAATTGACGATATGGTCGATGGCCTGCATCGCGAAATTGAAGGTCATGAACTCGACGATCGGGCGCAGACCCGCAAAGGCCGCGCCCACGCCGAGCCCCGCAAATCCGTATTCGGTGATCGGGGTATCGATCACCCGGCGTTCGCCGAACTCGTCGAGAAGCCCCTGGCTGACCTTGTAGGCCCCCTGATAGTGGCCGACTTCCTCGCCCATCAGGAACACGCGCTCGTCCCGGCGCATCTCTTCCGCCATCGCATCGCGCAGCGCCTCGCGCACCGTCATCTTGCGCATTGGTGTGCCGGGCGGAATGTCGGGCTCGTCGACGCGCGGGGCGGGCTCTGCCCGGGGAGCGGGCTCCGGTCGCGGCGCGGCTTCGCCCTGCGCTGGCGCGCCATCGGCCGAGTCCGCAGGCGCCGCCCCGGTCTTCGGGGCCGGTGCCGCGGCGGCCTCATCGAGGACGCTTTCGTCCTCCCCCTCCTCCAGGAGGATCGCAATCGGCTCGCCGACCGGAATGTCCTCCGTGCCCTCCGCCACCAGCAGACGGCCAACGCGCCCCTCGTCAACCGCCTCCACCTCCATCGTCGCCTTGTCCGTCTCAATCTCCGCAATCACGTCGCCGGCACGCACCTCATCCCCCTCCTTCACCAGCCAGCGCGCCAGCGTCCCCTTCTCCATCGTCGGCGACAAGGCCGGCATCGTGATCGTAATCGGCATCGGCGGACTCCCTAGACCCCATCGCCCGCAGCCAGCGCCGGCCAGCGCGGCAAAGGCTCCACCGGCTCGACCCAGACGTCGCGATACAACTCGGCAAGCTCGGGCTCGGAGGCGTGCCGGGCGAAATCGGCCGCATCCTCGATCTCGGCTTTGACGGCCTTGTCGATCTCCTTGATCCTTTCTTCGGCGATACCCGCCTCCAGCATGCGCATGCGCAGAAAGTCGATCGGATCGTGATGCGCGCGCACCTCCTCGACTTCCTTGCGCGGCCGGTATTTGGCCGGGTCCGACATCGAATGGCCGCGATAGCGATAGGTCTTGACCTCCAGCAGAATCGGTCCGCGGCCGGAGCGCACATAGGCGATCGCCTCCTCGGCGGCCGCGCGGACCTTGAAGATGTTCATGCCGTCCACCAGCATCCCCGGGACGCCGAGGCTCTCGCCGCGCTTGTGCAGATCCTTCTGGCCGGATGCGCGGTCGACGGAGGTGCCCATCGCGTAGTGGTTGTTCTCGATGACGTAGACGACCGGCAGCTTCCACAGCACAGCCATGTTGAAGCTCTCGTAGACCTGGCCCTGGTTGGTGGCCCCGTCGCCGAAGAAGGTGAGCGAGACGGCATCCTCGCCGCGATATTTGGCCGCAAAGGCGAGGCCCGTGCCGAGCGGAGCCGGCGCACCCACGATGCCATGTCCGCCGAAGAAATGGCGGTCGGCCGCAAACAGATGCATGGAGCCGCCCTTGCCCTTGCACAGACCCGCGGCACGTCCCGTCAGCTCGGCCATCAGGGCCCGCGGGCTGCATCCGGCGGCCAAGGCATGGCCGTGGCAGCGATAGCCGGTGATCACATAGTCCTGCTCGGCAGAGGCCCGCTCAAAACCGACGGCGATCGCCTCCTGACCGATGTACAGATGCAGAAAGCCGCCGATGAGGCCGAGGCCGTAGAGCTGGCCCGCCTTTTCCTCGAACCGGCGAATCCGCAGCATGTCCTGATAGAAGGCGAGCATTTCCTCTTCGCCCGCCTCGTATTCGCGATGATATTCGTCGGCAAACAGATGAGCATACGGATCCGGATGGTCGTGGCCGGGCTTGAACGCCGGGCTCGCTTCGGGTGCCGTCTTCCCGGCATCCGCGCGGGTCTTCCTGCGCTTGGAAGCGGAAGGCTCCGCCGCCTTCTTCCTGCCGGTCCTGCCCTTTCCCTGCCCTGCCATGCGCCGTGTTCCACCTTTGCCAAGCATCCCTTCCCCGCAGGGGAAGACAACCGCGGGTCACCTTCCCCGGGAAGCCTATTCCTTATCGGCTTGTTGCGCGAATTTCAAAGGATTTGGCGGGCTTGGGCTTCGCACCTGACGCAAGCCAGCCCTGCATCACCTGCAAGGCTTGCCCGCCAGGAGGCCATCATGGCGCATGCCGGCCAACGGGTGCAGGCGGCAGGGCCAGCACCAGTTCGTCAGCCCGCATGTAGCCGAGGTTGCGCCGCGCCACCTCGTCCAGCAGATCGAGATCCCGATGGGGGCCACGCATGGCCTTGACCCGGGCGGCAAGCCGTCTGCGCTGCTGCCTGAGCTCCGCAAGCTGGGCGGCCAGGGCGGCCTCCCTTGCGGCAAGGGCGCGCTCTTCGGCAAGCCCGGTCCGTCCCTGCCAGGCGAGGTCGGCAAAATAGGCAAGGATGGCCAGCAACAGCAAAGGCCAGAGAATGTCGCGCACACGCCAGCGCATCGATGGCTGCCTTTCCCTTCTCCTCGAAGTCATGGAATCACAAGATCATCGCCAAGGCAACCGTCCTCATGCCGGCCTGGGAGGCACAGCCGATCGGTGAAGGCCCTGGCGGATTGCGTCCGGCTGGCAGAGATGCCGAAAGCAGACGGCACATTTGCCCTTTGGGCCCGAATCTTGCAGGATCAGCCGCACGACAGGCAATACGAAAACCGGATCAACGCACAAAGGGTGAGGGCTGGCGGCATGTTCTGGCTGATACACGGGGTGCTCGTTCTGCTTTATCTGGGCGCCGGCATGGCATTCGCGCTCTTGGCACCGGCACAATTCGGACTCTCGCCGGAAGACGCCCGCTGGATTGCGGGCGCAATCATCCTTCTTGGAGCCCTTCTCCATGTGCTGGCGACCACCCTGCCCGTTCGCTACCGGCTTCATCGCGTAGAGGACACCACCCGCCGGCTCATGCGCAGTCATCGGCGCGTCTCGGAGGTCGTAAGCGCCCTGGAGGAGAAGGAGCAGGAACGGTCACGCCAATCCGAGCTGCTCGTCGATGAGCTCAAGGTCCTGCAGACGCTCCTCACCCAGGCGCTGGAACGCCGGAGCGGCACAAAGGGCAAGGCGTCCCCCGCCACCAATGACGCTGCCACGGGCGAAGAGGCAGCGGAAAAGACCGGCACGCCTTCCGATTCCGGCGCCCGCCGGGCCGAACAGCCCCGTCGACGGGTGGTCCGCGATCCCGGCCAGGCACGCCCCCTGGCGGTGGAGGAGCTTGATGAGGAAACGCTGCTGCGGATCATTCGCGTCGCTTTGAACGAAAACCGTGTGGATCTCTATCTGCAGCCCATCGTCGCGCTGCCGAGCCGCCGGCACATGCATTACGAATGCTTCTCGCGCGTGCGTGACGAGGAAAACCGGCTCGTCTACCCGAAGGACTTCCTGCCGCTTGCGACCTCGTCCGGGCTTATCGGCACGGTGGACAATCTCCTCCTCTTCCGTCTCATTCAACTCGTACGCAAACTCGGCCGCCGAAAACCCGAGGCCCGCTTCTTCTGCAATATCGCCGACGGTTCCATTCGTGACAGCGAGTTCTTTCCCCAATTCGTGGACTACATGGTGGCCAATCGCGAATTCGCCGACCGCTTCGTCTTCGAATTTCGGGCGGAGACCTTTGCAGGCATTGACCCGGCGGCCGAGCGCCATCTCGACATGCTCATCCGCAGCGGTTACCGCTTCTCGCTGGATGGGCTGACGGCGCCGAATTTCGAGCCGGACCGCCTGGCGGTCCGCGGGGTCGGCTTCGTCAAGATTCCGAAAGAGCTTCTCGCCGATTCCGTGCTCGACTGGGCGCGGGAACTGCGCCGCCGCAATATCCTGCCCATTGCCGAACGCGTGGAATCGGAGGCCGATGTCGTGACATTGATCGAGCAGGACATCCCGCTCGCCCAAGGCTTTCTCTTCGGCGAACCGCGGCTTGCCCGCGACGTGCTGGCCTAGAGGGGGAATCGGCCCTGCCCATGCCGCAATCCGTCCCCCACGAGGCAAAGACCCAGCCCTGTCACCCGCAGGAGCTGCCCGGCCTTCGGGCTGTGGATGGCTGTTTTCGGGCGCTCATCTGCGATGTCTGGGGCGTGATCACCGATGGTGTTACGCTCTTTGCCGAGGCGAAGGAGGCGCTCGCCCGTTTTCACGCAGAACGGGGGCCGGTCGCCCTGCTGACCAACAGTGCCCGCCCGGGCCGTCTGGTGGCCCGCCGTCTTGCCGATCTCGGTCTGCCGATGGACATTGTGGATGCCGTGGTCACCGCCGGTGACTGTGCCCGGGCCATTGTCGCCGACCGCTTTGAGGGCCGCAGGCTCGCTCACGTCGGACCCGATTTCGACAGGCCGATTCTCGCCGACCTGCCGGCCAGGCTTGTCGCCGATCCCCGCTCGGCGGAAGCCCTGCTGGTGACGGGCCCGATCAGTGCGGACATTGCCGCCCACCGCAGCCTGCTGGAAGAGCCGGCCAGGCGCCGCATTCCCCTGATCTGCGCCAATCCGGACCGCTGGGTGCGCTATGGTGCGCGCCGCATCCCCTGCGCCGGTCTGCTGGCCGATCTCTATGAGGAGCTGGGCGGCCCCGTGATCCATGCAGGCAAGCCGGCCGCCTTCTGCTTTCACGAGGCGGCAAGGCGCCTCGGATTTCCGGATCCTGCAAGTCGGGCTGCGGTCCTGGTGGCCGGTGATGGTCTTCAGACGGACATCCGCGGGGCACAGGCTGCCGGGATGGCCAGTCTGTGGCTGCGCAGCGGCCTGCATGCCGATGAGCTGCAGGACGGGGAAGAGGCCCTTTTCGAAAAGGCGCAGGCCTGCCCGGACTATGTGATGGACAGGCTGCACTGGTAGCCCGCTTTTCGGGCGGCACCCGCCGTTTTCCGACATCTGCCATATGCCGGCATCGGCTGCCGGAATGACGGCACCACGCCAAGACCATTGCCCAAACCCTCGTGCCCTCAGTATCTTGCATGATGCCCCGTCACGGCTCGAAGGCGACGAGGTGCGGCGGGCGCAGTGATGAAAAGGAAAGGTTCGCGCGGGAATGGAAGCCGTCCTGGCCATGACGAGCGTGCATCTGTGGGTGTCGCTCGCGATCATCCTCCTTGGCATCGCCGCCTATGCCTGGGGGCGCTGGCCGATGGAGACGGTCTCGCTTGCGATCATCGTGGCCCTGCTGCTGTTCTTCCACTTCTTTCCCCTCCCGGCCGAGGCCGTCGATGGCAGCCCCTTGACGACGCGGCGCCTGCTGAGCGGATTTTCCGATCCCGCCCTGATCGCCATCATTGCGCTTCTGGTGATGGGGCAGGCGCTTGTACATGCCGGAGCGCTGGATGAGCCGGTGCGCCGCCTGCTTGCGGTCGCCCGCAACGCCCCGCGTCTTGTGATGCGCGGGATCCTGGCCATCGTATTCGCGGTCTCCGGTTTCCTCAACAACACGCCGGTGGTGGCCGTTTTCATTCCCATTCTCTCGGCCATCTCGCGCAAGCTCGACGTCAATCCCTCCCGGATGATGATCCCGCTTTCCTATGCGGCCATCCTGGGCGGCAATCTGACCATCATCGGATCAAGCGCCAATCTCCTGGTGGCCGGCGTCTACATGAGCATCACGGGCGAGCGGCTCGGCTTCTTTTCGATCACCCTGCCGGGGCTGATCATCGGGCTTGTCGGCTTCCTTTACGTCGCCTTTCTCGCCCCCCGCCTGCTGCGGGACCGCGTGCCGCTGATCAGCGGGATGAGCCGGGTCGCCAAGCAGTTCATCGTTCAGTTCGAGGTGCCGCCAGGCAGTTCGCTGGAAGGGGCGAAGGCGGTCTCGGGGCTGTTTCCCGCCCTCACGCATCTGACCGTGCGCGCCATTCACCGCGGTGATGAAACCCTGCTGCCGCCCTTCGACAATATCGCCCTCGCCGCCGGAGACATCGTCATCGCTGCTGCGACCCGCGAAGCGCTGACCGAGATGATGGCGAAGGATCCGGGGCTGATCCATCTGCTCTGGCGGCGTGGCGGGGTGGCCGGCGAGGAAATCGAAGGCGAATCCCCTCTGCCCGAGGACCGCATGCTTGCCGAGGTCATGATCGCTCCCGCCTCGCGACTTCAGGGCCGCACGCTTGAGCAGGTGGGCTTCCGCTCGCTCACCAACTGCATCGTGCTCGGCATTCAGCGCCGGTCGCGGATGATCCGCTCACATATTTCCGAACTCGTGCTTGAGCCGGGAGACGTGCTCCTGCTGCTCGGCCGGCGCGAGGACATCATGGCGCTGCGCGGCAATCGCGACCTGCTGCTGCTTGAATGGTCGGCCGCCGATTTCCCGATGGTCGAGGCCGGACGGCTGGCGCTTGGCGTGTTCGCCGGGACGATCCTGCTGGCATCGACCGGCGTGCTGCCGATCACGATTGCCGCCCTGCTCGGCGTTCTCGTGATGCTGGCCGGCCGCTGCATCAATATCCGCCAGGCGGGCCGCGCCGTTGATGGCAAAGTGGTGCTGGTCATCGCGGCCGCCATCGCCATGGGCGAAACCATGCAGGCGACAGGGGGGGCGGAAGTCGTGGCCGAAGCCCTGCTCACGGCGCTCAAGGGCGCGGATCACCTGACCGTTCTTTCCGTCTTCTTTCTGGTGGTGATGCTGTTTACCAATCTGCTCTCCAACAACGCGACAGCCGTGCTGTTTACGCCGATCGCGGTGGCGCTCGCCCAGCATCTGGGGATGGATCCGCGTCCCTTCGCCTTTGCGGTGATCTTCGCCTCCACGGCCGCTTTCGCGACACCCTTCGGCTACCAGACCAATCTGCTGGTCATGGCCCCCGGCCACTATCGCTTTGCGGATTTCCTGCGGGCGGGTGTGCCGCTGGCGATGATCGTCTGGCTCACCTTTACGCTGGTCGCGGCTGCGCTGTATGTTCCCTGAGATCCCGCCCGGGCCTTGCCGCAATGCCGTTGGTAAAGGCAAAGGTGGGGACGCGCAAAGCGGCCGTTCAGGAATGCCGAGGTGCACGGTGACCAGCGAGGCGTTTCGCTTTCCCAAATTCTTCGTGACCGTGGCAAGCCCCTGCCCCTATCTGCCGGGACGCTTTGAGCGCAAGCTGTTTACCGAGCTTGTCGGCGAGGAGGCCGCGCTGCTTCACGATTCTCTGGCTCAGGTGGGATTCCGGCGCAGTCAGCGGATCGCCTACCGGCCGGCCTGTGATGCGTGTTCCGCCTGTCTGTCGGTGCGCATTCCGGTTGCGGACTATGTCTTCACGCGCCGTGACCGGCGGATTTTGCGTCGGAACGCCGATCTGGCTGCGCAGACCATCACACCGGCAAAGGCGACACCCGAGCAATACCGGCTCCTGATGCGCTATCTGCATGCACGCCACGCCGACGGCGAGATGACCGACATGAGCTATCCGGAATACCGGGAAATGGTGGAAAACTCGCCGATCGCGACCGAACTGGTGGTCTATCGCCTTCTTAAAGGAGAGGAGCAGCCGTTGCTTGCGGCCACCATTACCGACCCGATGGCGGACGGGCTGTCGATGGTCTACAGCTTCTATGAACCGACGGCGGCGCGCCGGTCGCTGGGGCGGTTCATGATTCTCGACCACATCCGGCGGGCGCGCCGCAGGGGGCTTGCCCATGTCTACCTCGGCTACTGGGTCGAGGACAGCCCCAAAATGGCCTACAAGGCCGAATTCCGGCCGCTTGAGATCCTCATCGGCCAGCAGTGGCGGCGATTTGCGGAATGGGAAAGGATGGAGGGGCGGCAAGGATGAGCGGGAAGAAAGGCTCGGATCACGCGCACGAGGCAGGCCCTGCGCCGGGCCGTCCGGAAACGGGTGATCATGACAGCGGTGAGGAGACGGCCCGTCGGAGCCGGCGTGCCGTGCTCATCAGCTTCGGCCTGGGAGCGGGAGCCGTCGGTGTGGGCACCGTCGCCAGTCTTGTGACCGCTTCCGGACGGAGCGGGCGCTCCGCTCCCCGTCCCGGTGCTCCGGCCGTGCTTTCGGCCCGCAATGCGCCGCGGCAGCTCAAGATGGTCACCACCTGGCCGAAGAATTTCCCCGGTCTGGGAACGGGCGCCGTGCGCTTCGCACGCCGGATCGAGGAGATGAGCGGCGGCGCCATCGCGGTCACCGTCTATGCAGCCGGCGAGCTGGTCCCGGCGCTGCAGGCCTTCGACGCGGTCTCCCAAGGCAAGGCCGACATGTATCATGCCGCCGAATACTACTGGCAGGGGCGATCGCTGGCCTTCAACTTCTTTGCCGCCGTGCCGATGGGGCTGCTGGCCCGCGAGCTCAATGCCTGGGTGCATTTCGGCGGTGGCCAGGAGCTGTGGGACGAACTGGCCGCCCGCTTCTCCATCAAGCCGATGCTGGCCGGCAATACGGGGCCGCAGATGGGCGGCTGGTTCAAGAAGCCCATCCGCTCGCTTGCCGACTTTCAGGGCCTGCGGATGCGCATCCCGGGACTGGGTGGCGAGGTCGTCAAGCGAATGGGAGGCACGCCGGTCACCAAGGCCGGCGGCGAACTGTTCCAGGCTCTGGATCAGGGAAACATCGATGCTACCGAATGGGTCGGCCCCTGGAACGACATGGCCTTTGCCCTGCACACCATCGCCGACTACTACTATTACCCCGGCTTTCACGAGCCCGGCACGGGGCTGTCCTGCGGCATCAATCGGAAGCTGTGGGACAGCCTGGATCCGGCCGAGCAGGCCGTCATCCGCTCGGCGGCGGCGGCAGAGACCATGGTCATGCATGCCGAGTTCGAGCATGAGAATGCGCTGGCGCTCCAGCGCCTGCTCAAGATTCCGCGGATTACCATCGCCCCCTTTCCCGAGGACGTCCAGGCTGCCATGGCCCGCCTGTCGGCCGCGGTGCTGGAGGAGGTCGCCGAGCGCGATCCCTTCACCCGCCGCGTCTATGAAAGCTTCCTGTCAGCCCGCAGCCGCTCGATGGCCTGGGGGCGGATCTCGGAAGAGGCCTTCGCACATGCCCGGCGGCTGGCGACGGACACGGCTGAAGGATAGCGGCTGCGGCCGGCCGCTGGCGGCGTTGCAGGCAACCGCCGGGTCCAGGGAAAAAGGGCGTGGGCGCCCGATCGGCGAACCAGTCGTCCCCGCAGGCTACAGGCCGAAGCGCCTCCAGAACGCCTCCTCTTCCAGGGCGGCCAGCGTTTCGGGAACGACATCCGCCCCGACCTGCGGCCAGCGGGCATCCGCGGATTGCCGGCCGGCCGCACGCGGAGCCAGCACGGGCCGCAGCAGATCGCTGAAGCGGCGCCGGCGCACCGGAACGGGCCGCAGGCGGATGTCCCGGCCGAATCGGGTTCGCAACACCTCCTCCAAGTCACCGATGCCATCGATGAGGCCAAGCGCCCGGGCCTCCTCGGCCAGCCAGACATCGCCACTGAAGACGAGCTCGGCCTTCTCCTCCCGCAGGCGTCGCCCCCGGCGCTCCTCGACCTGACGACGGAACCAGGCATGCAACCGCTCCTGCAACCCCGCAAGCCAGGCGACATCCTCCTTGCGCTCGGGCAGAAAGGGGTCAAGGCGCATCTTGGCCGGTGCGCTTGCATGCACACGCCGCTCGATCCCCAAGCGGGCGATGGCCCGGTCAAAGCCGAAGCCGGCCGAAAGCACGCCAATGGATCCCACAAGCGAGGCAGGATGCGCAAAAATCTCATCAGCCGCCAGCGCCACCAGATAGCCTCCCGAGGCCGCAACATCCTCCACAAAGGCCAGAAGCGGCACATGATGGCGGGTCGCCAGACGCCGCAGATGGCGCATGATCAGCGCCGCCTGTACCGGCGTTCCGCCCGGGGAATTGACGACAAGGGCCACCGCCTTCAGCCCCGCCATCCGGAAGGCCGCCTCGATGCGGGGGCGCAGGACCTCGAACGACAGACCTCCCCGCAGCCGCTCTGCCGGCATGAGCGGGCCATCAACCCTGACCACCGCCACCACGGGATGGGCGCGTCCGAAGAGCTTCGCAATCCGGTAAGTGATCCGCCCCAGCATCTGCGCCTCTTTCCACCATGGACCGGCTGCGCGAGAGAGCATTGAGGCGCTCTTCACATGCAGCCCGTCCCTTTCCCCCGTTCCTTCTAGCGCGCACCGGGCAGCGGCGAAAGGGCGTCGCCTGCCCGCAGGATGCGTTCGGCTTCGGCCGTAAAGCGACCATCGTCTTCATGCAGACACAGAGCAGGCAGAAGAGTGAAAGGCCCGCGGGCGTTCTTGCGCGCCCACACGATCACGCGCCGGGCAGGCTCCTCGGAGCGGGGTTGAACGGGAAGCACGGAGATCGCCCCGAAGTGCCGTCGCGGCCGGAGGAGGGTGATAATTTCGTCCAGCCGGTCCGCCCGGTGGATCAGCACCAGCCGCCCCCGCGCCGCCAGCAGCTCATGGGCCGTCCGAATCCAGTGCCCCAGCATGCTTTCCTCTTCCACGAACGCCCGACGCCGCAGCGGATCCGGCGGGGCATCCGCCCGGCCGGCTGCAAGATAGGGCGGATTGAAGAATACGAGATCGAATGGCGCCGCGGCCCGGATGGCCGGCGGCGGATCGGCAACATCGCCCTGCACGAAGCGGCAGCGATCCTGGAGCCGGTTGCAGGCGGCATTCTCCCGGGCCAGCCGCACCAACGATGCCTCACGCTCCAGCCCCGTAAAGGAGACCTCTTCCAACCGAACGGCCGCACAGAGAGTGACCGCTCCGACACCGGCTCCCAGTTCCAACGCCCGTGCCCCGGCCTTCGCGTCGAGAGCCGCGGCAAGCAGCAGACTGTCCACCGCCACCCGTGCACCCTGACGCGGCTGGCGGATTACGATGCGCCCCCCAAGCAGAGCATCACGGCTGGTTGCCGCCATCCCGGCCTCGGCCCCGCCCCGGGTGCGGTCGGAGGAACGGGCGCCCGCGCTCACCGCTCGTCCTCCTCCAGTTCCCGGCCGAGTCCTTCACGCGCGAGCAGGCGGCGGGCGGCCCACCAGTCCTCATCCGCCACCATCAGGCGGCGCGGCAGGGCGCCGATCGAGCCGTCGAGCACGCTCATGTGCTCGTCCAGCACGACGAACCCGATCCCCGCGCCCGCCAGCAGCGCCCGGGCCTTGCTCAGGACCACCAGATCATTCGTGCGCAGAAGAAGACGCATCCTCCTCCCTCCACTTGAGAAGGCCCGCCGCGGTCGCTCCTTCCTTCGTTGAGCGCGGCGCTCTGCCGCTTGCCGTTCGCCACGAGATCCTTATAAGCTGCGCAGGGAGGACTTGCGCAAGTCGGGACGCATCCTCCCCTGCAGGCGCAGGAAACGATGGCCGCCGTCCCCTTGCGGGGTGAAAGAACAGGATGTGATGGCTGAAGTCACCGCGATACCGCGCAACAAGAGAACGCATGAGGAAGCGCTCGAACGGCTCCATCGGCTGGTCGCGGATGACATGGCCGAAGTCAATGCCACGATCCTTCAGCGCATGCAGAGCCCCGTGGCCCTGATCCCCCAGCTGGCCGGTCATCTGATCGCCTCTGGCGGCAAGCGGCTGCGGCCGATGCTGACATTGGCCTGCGCCCGGCTGGTCGGCTATGAGGGGCTCAGACACACGCGGCTGGCCGCCTGCGTCGAATTCATCCATACGGCCACGCTGCTTCATGATGACGTGGTGGACGAAAGCCGGCTGAGGCGCGGGCGCGAATCGGCCAATGCGCTCTGGGGCAACAAGCCGAGCGTGCTGGTGGGCGACTTTCTCTTCGCCCGCGCTTTCGAGCTGATGGTCGAGGACGGCTCGCTCAAGGTCTTGAAGGTGCTCTCGCGCGCGGCCGCCATCATTGCGGAGGGAGAGGTGCTGCAGCTGGCCACCAGCAACGATCTTGCCACCGGCGAGGAGGACTATCTCAAGGTCATCAGCGCGAAGACGGCCGCGCTGTTCGAGGCGGCCACCCAGATCGGCGCGATCGTCGCCGAGCGGCCGCGCGAGGAGGAAGAGGCCTTGGCGGCATTCGGTCGCAATCTCGGGATCGCCTTTCAGTTGGTGGACGATGCGCTCGACTATTCCGCCCGGGAGGCCACGCTGGGCAAGCGCATCGGAGACGATTTTCGCGAGGGCAAGATCACCCTGCCCGTGATTCTGGCCTATCTGCGCGGCAGCGAAGATGAGCGCGCCTTCTGGCGGCGCAGCATGGAGAAGCTGGAGCAGACGGACTCCGATCTTGCCCATGCCATGGAACTGCTCACCCGTCACCACGCGCTCAGCGATACCATTGCCCGGGCACGCCATTATGGCGCGGTGGCAAAGGACGCACTCGGGCGGTTCCCGGAATCGGCCATCAAGAGTGCGCTTGTGGACATCGTCGATTTCTGCATCGATCGTGCCTTCTGAAGACGAATTCTGGAAAGCGCCCTACCCATCGTGCCCCGCTCCCGCTGGCCACGCCAGGATGCAGCGGATAAGGCGGCCTTGGGACGGGTCCTTCCCGCCATCGACAGCCATGGATCATGGATGGCGGGCCTGCACCCTTTCATGCGATGGCAATCCGCTTGTCCGGCGGGGTTTTCACGATCGGCCCGGGCTCCCTCTTCTCCCCCAGCCAGCGGGCGAGCGCCTGGGCCACCTCTGCGACCGTGCCCTTCACGCGGCCCAGATTCTGCCCCCCCTTGGCAAGGGCTTCCCGCGTCCCCTCCTCGGCCTCCAGGGCATGAAGGGTGCCAAGCAGAGGATCCGGTCGCGCAATGACGACAAGTCTTGCCTGCTGCTGGCCCGCCGCACACAGCCGGTGCAGCCAGGCCAGAACAGCAGCCGGTTCGTCATTGAGCGCAAGGATGCGCTCCTCACCCTCTTCCGCCGGTCTGCCCAGCCGGATTTCCCACTGCGCCTCGCCCCTTTCGGAATCCGGCCCCAGCTCCACGACAAACAGCAGCCTGCAGCCCGCCATCTGGATCCTCCCTGCTGCTCCCCGATGCCCGTGGACGCCGTTTCCCCATTCCGACGCGGCAAGGATGCGGGAGCCAGCCTGAACGCTCGCTGAACATGCGTGCGAAGGCCGTCGAGACGGGCCCGAGGCCGTCTTGACCCCCACTTGCAGCTGCCGCCAAAAGAAAGGGGCAGCGGGGCGATGGTCTGCAGACGGCGTCCCCGGTCGGAACATGGGCAGCGTGGAAGGCGGGAGAATGACGAGGGCAGAGGACCGGCATGACGGCGAGGATCCGCAGGCGCTGGCCGAGGCCGCCGCGCAGGCGATGTGGGAGCGTGATGCCGCTTCCCAGCGGCTTGGCATGGTGATCGAGGAAATCCGCCCCGGCCATGCCCGTCTGCGGATGCGCGTGCGGGAAGACATGGTCAACGGCCATGCGATCTGCCATGGCGGCTATATCTTCACTCTGGCCGATTCGGCCTTCGCATTCGCCTGCAACTCCTATGACGTGACGACGGTGGCCGCCCACTGCGAGATCAGCTTCCTGGCGCCGGCGCGGCTGGGTGATGACCTCGTCGCCGAAGCCGAGGAACGCCACCGCCGGGGCAGAAGCGGAATCTATGATGTCACCGTGCGCACCGCCTCCGGAGAGATGATCGCCCTGTTTCGCGGCTGGTCGCGCAGCATCGGAGGATCGGTGCGCGCCGGCGAGGCGGGCACCCCCCGCCGCTGACCCCACCGGCCTTCCCGTCTTCCCCCTCTCCTGTCGTGCCCGTCGCAAGCCGGATCGGTTTCTGCTATCCTGATTGCTCGACTTGCAAGCCTGACGGGTCGGGAACGGGAGAGGTGGAATGAGCGGCAGGTGGCGCATGCAGCGGCGGGGGGCGTGGTGGCTGGCGGTGGGCCTGGTGGTGGTGCTGACGGGAATCGGGGCGATGCGGGATCCGGCCCGCTCCCAAAGCGCCGAGGATGATGCCGCCTATGCCCGCAAGGTTTTCGGCGACGTGAACGCGCCGCGCCCCGTCGATGTCGGCAACGGCCGCAAACAGACGTTGCTGCCCGTGGAAATCGCCGCTGCGCGTGCCGATGCCGCCGGAGCGCGGATGCTGCGGGCGCTTGCCGCGGCCGGTGCCGATGTCAACCGCAAGGATCCGGAAGGCCGGGCGGCCGTGCATGTGGCGGCCATGTTCCAGGCGGCGGAGAACATCCGCATCCTGCATGAGCTCGGCGCCGATCTCGATGCCCGCGATGGGGATGGCGACACCCCGCTTCACATTGCCGTCCTCAAGGGCGATATGGCGCTCGCCCGCCTTCTCCTCTCGCTGGGAGCCCGGCCGGACCTGCCCAATCAGGCGGGTCTGACACCGCTGCTCGGTCTGCTTTCCCAGGCCGATCCGCTGCTGCGCTTTGGCGGAGCATCGGCCGCCGGGGTGACGGGGTTAGTCTCCCTCCTGCTCGATGCGGGTGCCGATCCCGATCACCCTCATCCGTCTGACGGCCGCACGCCGCTGATGTTTGCGGTCGCCTTGCCTGGGCAAGCGGCACGGCCGATCGTCCGCGCCCTGCTTGCCGGCGGAGCGGATCCGAACCGTCCGGACCGCACGGGCCGGACCGCCCTGCATCATGCCATCGAGGCCGGCACCGGCCATGGCAACAGCATTGCGGCGAAGGAGAGGGCCAGTGCGGATGTCGTGCGTCTCCTGCTGGCCGCCGGCGCCGATCCCGACCACCGGGATGCGGCCGGACGCTCGCCCCTGTTTCCTGCCGCCGAACGCGCCTGCAGCTATGGTCCGAATGAGACCGCCATCTTCGATCATCTCATCACGGCAGGAGCCGACCCGGACATTCGGGATGCACAGGGTCGTACGCCGCTGGAGCTTGGAGACTGTCCCTTCCTGAAGGCCCATCTGCGGCCCGCCTCTCGACAGGCGCTCGATATTGCCGGCGAACGTGTGGACGGCGTCTCCCTTGCCGCCCTCGATCCCGCGAGCCGGAAAATGACCATCATCGGCATCATCCGGCGCGTCCTGGAGCGCGACGTGACAGGCCGGCAAAAGCTGCAGGGCGAGGTGAAGCGGCTTGCCTCCACGGTGGGGCTCACGAATGCCGGGGAAGCGAAAAAGCGCGCCGAGCTGTTTGACCGCTATCTGGATCATGTCCTGGGCATCGTTACCTGGAAGGAGGAAGGCCCCGGGCTGATTTTGCGCATCGGCCGCAAGCTCGATGTGCCTTTGGGCGATGCGGATGTCGCCGCCGTCCTGGTGCCCGTCTTCGGCTCCGTTCCTGACGGCTCGTCCGACGGCGCCCTCAGGGCCGAATACTACTGGACGGAATCCTGGCGCGACATTTTCCGTCTGCTCGCCGAGCACCCCGAGGGTTGGCAATGGAACCGGAAGGATGCCGCCATCACCTTTGCCGACCGGCAGCTGGCCGACCAGGTGACCAGGCTGGAAGCGGATGCCCGCATCTTCAAGACCGGCTTCGCCCCTTCATCCCCTTGAACGAAGACCGGAACGGGCGCGGGCCCACCCGCACGGGGCTTCCCTCCTCCCCCCGGCGCGGCACAGGACCGCTTCTCTTCCCGAGACCATGACCAGCAGCAGGCCTGCTCCTGCACCCCTCCCCTCTTCGCCATGCCCGGGTCATTTGCACCATGCCCGGGCCGGAAAGGGAAGGGGGCTCCGCCTTGCTCCGTCATGCGCCGGCGTTCCCTCCCCACCCGTCGCCCCTTCTTCCATCACTGCTGGCTTCCCTTTCCTTATCACCCTCCAGCATGACGGCAGGTCATTCCTTCCCTTTACCGTCCCTGCCGCACCCCTCCCCGTCATCCGCCGACCCTGGGTCGGAGCCCGGGGCAGGCTTGATCGGCGGATCCGGCAGGAGGGGAAGAGAGCACCCGCCGCCGGGAATACTTTGCCCAGCGGCCCAGCAGGAAGAAGAAAAAATATCGGGTGCCCGAGATGTCTTCTCTGCCTGCTGGATTCGCCGGTTGAACCGGCGAATTGTCTGTTGGGGATGTGGCAGGATCGGGATGTTCCGCATGATGCGGGACGGTCCCCTGCCTCGGGCGGCCGCCCGGGCCAGGGGGTGCGGGCCGGCGACCGTCGGCGAATGGGGCGTGCCGCCCGCCGTCATCGCCGGTTCCCGGCCCGTCTCATGTGCACGCTTGAAGAGTTGACTGGGCCGCATCCCGCGCGCCCGCAGACAATCCCAAGCCAACACAGAATACGCCATCATGACCACATGCGCCACCGCCTCTGCTCCCACTAATAATGAGAAAGGCTGACAACAATTCCTCCAACGCCCCTGTCGCCGACAAGGCAGGGCCGTTTTCCATCACATGTCGGCCCGTTTGAGAGTGAAGATCGCCCGCGTGCCCACACCGCGCGTGGATTCCAGCCGGAAGCGGCCGCCCTGGAGCTCCACAAGCCGCTTCACCAGAGGCAGGCCCAGCCCCGCGCCGCCGTGCCGCCGGTTCATGGCGTCCTCGCCTTGGACGAAAGGCTCCAGCACCCGTTTCAGGTCGGCGGCCGCGATTCCTTCCCCCGTATCGGCAACCGTGACTTCCACCTCGTCATCACCCGCATGTGCCGTCACCGTAATCCGGCCGCCCGGCGGCGTAAACTTGATGGCATTGCCCACAAGATTGATGAAGATCTGCCGAAGGGCCCGCTCATCGGCCTCGACGATGACATCGCCCCCAATCTCCACCGCGGTGGAAAGATTGCCCGCCCGCAGCTCGCCCGCCATCATCTCGATCACCTCCTCCACCACATCCACAAGCCGCAAGGGCGTCAGATCCAGCTGATAGGCCCCCGCCTCGATGCGCGAGAGATCGAGAATGTCATTGAGCAGGGAAAGAAGATGGCGGCCCGCCTGACGGATGGTCGCAGCATACTCGCGCTGCTTGTCGCCATCAAGATCCGGCTGCGTGATCAGCATTTCCGCAAAGCCGATAATCGCATTGAGAGGTGTGCGCAGCTCATGGCTCATGGTGGCCAGAAACTGGGACTTTGCACGACTGGCCTGCTCGGCGGCGTCCCGGGCTTCGCGCAAGGCATCTTCGGTGCGCTTGAGTTCCGTGACATCGGCATGCACATGCACACGCTTGCCGCTCGCCGTCAGCCGCGCAGAAGAGCGCAGCCAGTGGTCCCCCAATTGCTGGACGATTTCGTCACCGGGGTTGAGACCGTCGCTGCGACTGTCGAAAAGCATCCGATAACGGGCGTTGAGAAAGATGGGATGCCCCGCCGCATCGAACAGACCGAAGGCTTCACCGACGCTTTCCAGCGCCTCTTCCAGGGTCTCAAGCGCCTCGCGCGCTGCCACCTGGGCTTCCACCCGGGCCACGAAGCGGCGATAGCCGAGGAAGGCTCCGACCATCAGCAAGGCCCCATAGGCGATGATGACAGCGGAAATCAGTCCGCAATAGGGGCCTCCCGCCTGCCAATGGGCGACGGCCAGCGCCACCACCGGTGGCGTCACGAACAGCCAGGCCGTCAGCAGCAGGCCGCTCAGCACGACCACGGAAGCTGCCGTTAGCGAAAAGATGACGGCACCAAGCAGCATCTGGCGTTCAGGGTCCGTGGAATCGAAGAGGATGGCGGGGGCCGCCGCCCACAGCAGACCTTCGATCAGGGCCGTAATCGGCACCCGCCGCAGAATCCGGCCCTCAAGCCGGGCGGGCACCCCGAACCCCTCCCGCAGCCAGACGATGGCAAGAACCAGAAAGGGCAGCGCAATCGTTCCGACCCAGAGGATCAGAAGGTTATGCGGAGCCCAGTCCCAGTTCACATAGGCAAGCAGGAGAGCGGCCAGCAGGGAAACGGTAAGGGTGAACGGCCCCATCCGGCGGCCGATGTATGCCTGTTCGCGTCCGAGCGCAGCGCGGCCCTCTCCACTGGCGGGCAGCAACACACGCCACGCGGCGAAGGCCTCACCGCGCATGCCTTCATCCTTTCTGCCCACCGGGGTGGGCCTCCCTTTCCCCTCATGACGGGTGCATTACGCACGCCCACATGCAGCAGGGAATGTTAAGATGTCGTAAAACATCCGTGAAAACAAGAGCCTCTCAAAAAGGCGGGGAAAGAAGAAAGATGGGGTAAAGGAGCTGGGGCAAAAACCGGAAGGAGGAACCGCCCTCCCTCAGGCGGCAGCCGAAGACGCCATGACCTTTTCGGTTCCGGCAATCCAGCCGCCGCCCAGGACCTGCTCGCCATCATAGAATACGGCCGCCTGACCCGGCGAGACGCCAAGGGCCGGCTCCACGAAGCGCACGCGCACCGGCTCCTCCCGATGCCGGGGCCATTCCACCACCGCGGACACCGGTGGCTGGCTGTGGCGGAACTTGACGCGCACGGCCACGGATTCCCCGGCCCGTCGCAGGTTCTCATCACCCAGCCAGTTGACCTGTCTGAGCGTCATGGCCGTCACCTGCAGGGCCGTCTGCGGCCCCACGATCACCCGCCGGGACGGCGCATCGATGGCCACCACATAAAGCGGTTCCTTCTGCCCGCCGATCCCCAGGCCGCGCCTCTGGCCGACCGTGTAGTGGATGATGCCGCGATGGTGTCCCAGCACACGGCCGTCCACATGGACGATCTCGCCCGGCTCGGCGGCACCGGGACGCAGCTTTTCGATGACGGCGGCATAATTGCCGTCGGGCACGAAGCAGATGTCCTGGCTGTCCGGCTTGTCGGCCACGGGCAGGTCGAAATGCCGGGCGAGCGCGCGCACCTCGTCCTTGCGCAGATCCCCCAGCGGGAACCGCAGAAAGGCGAGCTGGTCGGGAGTCGTCGCGAACAGGAAGTAGCTCTGATCGCGGCTGTGGTCTCTGGCTCTGAAGAGGGCCGGCCTGCCGTTCACCACCGCCCGACGCACATAATGGCCGGTTGCCAGGCAATCGGCCCCCAGCTCGCGGGCGGTGGCAAGCAGGTCGGCAAACTTGACCCGCTCATTGCAGCGCACGCAGGGAATGGGAGTCTCGCCCTTGAGATAGCTGTCCACGAAGTCCGTGATTACGGCTTCGGAAAAGACACTCTCATAGTCGAGAACGTAATGGGGAAAGCCGCAGCGCTCGGCCACACGGCGGGCATCATAGATGTCCTGGCCGGCACAACACGCACCCGGGCGCCGGATCCGGGCATCCCCCTCATAAAGCTGAAGCGTGATCCCGATCACCTCATAGCCGCGGGCATGCAGCATGGCCGCCGTCACCGAGCTGTCGACCCCACCCGACATCGCCACCACGACACGGGTGGACGCCGGGCTCTTCACGAACCCCAGCGCATTGGTCTCACCCGGTCGCCAGTCTTCCCTCAGCCGGGACTCAAGCTGCCTGCTCATCTTGCACCCGTTACCGCAACCTGCCCGCAGGGCGGGGCCTATATCGGCGCTCCGGGCGCTCCTGGCAAGGGGACGTGTGAGGGCCGCGCACGCTTCTGCTGCACTTTGGGACCATGGAAGAGAAGTTGGCCTCATCCTTGCTTGGTCTTTGGCAAGTCAGGCGACGATGACCATCGAGGACGGAAAGATCTGCCGATGACCGCACCGCTTCCGCTGCCAATTCCGCCCCTCCTCCTGCCAGCCGGTGACCCGTCTTCTGCCGGCAAGCCCCTATCCGGCGATGGCGGGGAAAGCATCACCGCGGGCGATCCCCTGACCGGCCTCGCCTTCCAGCCGCTCCTGCAACAGATTCTGCTGATGCCCGCAGGGCAGGATCTGCCCTCTCCCCAGACCGGTTCGCAGGGAATCGTCTTCCTGCCGGCCGGTGACACGCGCAGCGGCACCGCACAGGCCGGCGGCCAGGCGATATCCCCAGGTGCCGAAGACGGCATGGCGGCTCTCGGCCTGACCGCGCAGGCCGGAAAAGGCGCCTTGGCAGACGGGGCCTCCGGCATGAGCCTGACCGCCACGCTGCCCGGGCTGACGCATCCCGTCGCGGCCATCGAGGGGGCGGCCTCTTCCCTGCCGGGGCTGGAAGGGGCGGTGCCGCAGACGGCCGTGCCCGCCCCGGACGGGGATGCCGCTGCGGCCCTGCTCCGGCAATCCCCGGCACCCGTCCCGGCAGGCGGCAAGGAGATGCTTTCTCCGCAGACGGCGGCCCCTCTGTCTGCGATGCAATTGGCGGCAGGTGCCGCCCCGCAAGGGCCCGGCTCCTTGGAAGCGGGCGGAGAAGAGGGGACGGCTGCAGGGCCGGCCTTTCAGGCCCGGCAATCCCGGCCGGCAGGAGCGGCCGACAGGCCGGTCGGGCAGAACACCCCCGGGATGGCCGGCCGGCCGCCGGCAGACTCCCCGCTCCTGCATGCTGCGGCCGGAGACGGCCGGCAGGCGGGCGCCGGGCAGGCATCGGCCCCATCTCAAGGCGAGCACCTCTTCACCGATCCTCGTCAGGAGACGGGTGCCGCCCCTCTCGCCAGCACCTCCTCCAGGGCGGAGATGCCGCAAGCAGCCTCTTTCCCGGTGGGGCACAAGGAAATCCGTCTTGCCAAAGCAGACGGGGGCCGGATGCCATCAACGCCGGTCGGAGCGGTGGAAAGGCATGCACCTCCTGCTGCTGCCGCGACATTGACGGGCCCCGTTGCGGCCGGCATCACCAATCTCATGCAGCCGGCCGAGCCCGGCCTCCGACTGCCCCTTGCAGAAGAAGGCCGGATGCCGCCCGGCCTTCGGAAGGGCAAAGGGATTGCGGCCGGCAAACCGCCCCGGCTTGCGGGCATGACACCGCCCTCTCCCCTGCCTCGTCCGGAGCAGATCGGAAAAATCGCTCTCCCCCGGCAGGGTGGACAATCGCCCCTTGCGGATGGCGCGAGCGGGCTGATCGGCCGCGAGTCCGGCGGCCCGACCTTCCCGCCGGCGGCCGACGCCTCCCGTCTTGCGCCCCTTTCGCTGCATGCCTCAGCTTCAGGCACGGAACACGGCCGCGGGGATTCGCCCGCCCTGCTTGCGACGCCGCCCGCCGCCGCACCGTCTCAGCCTCTCACGATCCGCCATCCTCTTGCGCCGACGCCGTTCCTGCCTGCGTCCGCGCGGCCGGCAGACCTGGCCCAGGGTGCGGGCGCCGGCGATGGCCTTGCCCCGTCGTCCGCCCATCCGGCAGCGCCTCTGTCTCTTTCCTCCCTTGATGGGGCTGGCGGTGGTCCGGCCCGTGCGCTCACGAACCCTCAGCAACCGATGGCCGGCCAGCAGCAGGCGCAGGCCGCTACCCAGCTCGGCCTGGCCCTTCAGTATCGCATCGGCCGGCAGGAGACGAAATTTGCGCTCCGGCTGGATCCGCCCGAGCTCGGGCGTGTCGAGGTGTCCCTCAAGCTGCATGAAGGCGGCCGTGTCGATGCCCTGATCCGTACGGAACACAGCCACACTCTGGATCTTCTCCAACGGGACGTCCGCGTCCTCGAACGCGCCTTCCATCAGCTGGGGCTCAAGCCCGAAGGCGGCATCCAGTTCGCCTCAGGACAGCAGGGGCACGGGCATTCGGGCTCGGCCTTCTCCCAGGCCCAGCAGGACGGCATGGGCCAGCCTCATGCCGGCGGCGGCCATGGCGATGGTGGTCGCGAAAATCCCACAGGTGACATGACACCTCAGTCGGCAAGCGGAGAAGGCCGCGAGATGGGCATGCCTGATGAGGGATCGCGAGAGCGGCCCGTGATGGCGGCCCGTGTCGGTGTGGACGTGAAAGTCTAAGGGAAGGAAAGACGCTCGCCATGGACATCGCCCCTGCCAGCTCCTCGCCCCAGCAGCCGAGCGCGGCGACGGCCGCCGGCACCCAGCTTGCTCAGGATTTCGACACTTTCCTGAGCCTGCTGACTACCCAGCTCCAGCACCAGGATCCGCTTGACCCCATGGACAGCAGCGAGTTCACGAACCAGCTGGTCGCCTTTGCCGGAGTCGAACAGCAGATCCAGACGAACAAGAACCTGGAGCAGCTGCAATCGCAGCTCACAGCCGCCCGGAATGCCGCAGCCGTGGATTATATCGGGCGCGAGGTCGATATCCGCTCGGACAAGGGATTCCATGACGGCAGCGGCTTGACCTTCCGCTACGACCTGTCCCGGGCGGCCAAGCAGGTCCGGTTGCAGGTGATCGACAAGTTCGGCCGCACCGTCTTTGAAACCGATGGCGAAACGGCTCTTGGCGATCACCTTTTCACCTGGTCGGGCATGGATTTTGCGGGCACGCCCCTTGCCGCCGGCGAATACCGGCTCAGGGTCGCCGCTCTCGACGAGGAGGGCAGGCCCGTGCCCTCGACGATCTTCCTGCGCGCACCGGTGAGTGCCGTGTCCTTTGCCGACGGCACCGCCTCGCTCGAGGTCAAGGGCAATGAGGTTCCGCTGGATGAGGTGAATCTCGTGCGCTGAACCATGAGCACGCAGGCAAATCCCATTCGGCAGAATGCCATCGGGCATCCCACCCACAACGGGTTCTGGAAGACGGCCGAATGATGCGGCCCCTTAAACGGTAGTGAAGAGAAAGGAGACAGCCACATGGCATTCGCAGCATTGGCATCCGGCGTGTCGGGACTGCGCGCCTTTTCAGAGGCGATCGGCGCCATTTCCGACAACATCGTCAACCTCAACACGGTCGGCTACAAGGAAACCCGCAACCGTTTCACGACCCTCGTGACGGAAACCCAGTCCGTCGACCGCTTCTCGCCGGGTGGCGTGGAGGTGCGGGCCCAGACGCTCGTCAGCCAGCAGGGACTGCTGCGCACCACCGGCTCGCAGACGGATCTGGGCATCGATGGCAAGGGATTCTTCATCGTCAAATCCGCTCCTTCCGCCAATGCCCCGAGCGGTCAGATCCAGTTCACCCGGGCGGGCAACTTCACGCCCGACGAGCAGGGCTTCCTGAAGAACACCGCCGGTCTCTTCCTGCTCGGCTTCCCGATTGACCAGAACGGCAACATTCCCACCAATCTGGGTGATCTGAGCAAGCTCGTGCCGATCAACACCTCGGGCCTGACGGGCACGGCCGAGGCGACCGACACGGTCGGCGTGCGCATCAATCTGCAGTCGTCCCTGCCCGCCAATCCGGGGCCGGTGAATGCGGGTGATCTGGCGACCAAGGCCGTCACGCCGGATTTCGAGCGCACGATCACCATCTTCGATGCGCAGGGCACGGCCCAGGATCTCACACTGGCCGCCGTGAAGACCGGCACCAACAAATTCCGCTTCGAGATCTTCGGAGACGGAACGAAGATGAATACCACAGCCAGCCCTGCAGGACTGGTGCTCTCGGGCGAGGTGCTCTTCAATTCCGACGGCAGCATCCAGCAGTTCGTGGAGGACTTCCCCTCCTCCACCACCATCAACCCGGGTGCCGGCAATCCGATTTCGCCGTCTGCGGACATCACCTACGCCAACGGTGCCGGGACCGAGACGGTAACCTTCCAGCTCGGCACCGCGGGCGACAATGACGGGCTGACCCAGTTCGACAGCATCTCCACGCTGATCTCCACATCCGCCAATGGCGCGGTGTTCGGCAATGTGATCGGCGTGAACGTGTCCGAAGACGGTGTCGTGACGGCGCTGTTCGACAACGGCCTGTCGCGGGATGTCTTCCAGCTGCCGCTTGCCACCTTCCCCAATCCGGACGGGCTGACCCGCCTGCAGGGCAATGCCTATGGAGTCTCGGATTTTTCCGGCAAATTCTCGGTGGTGCTGCCGGGCACGGGTGGCGCCGGCACGGTCTCCCCGCGCACGCTTGAATCCTCGACGGTGGACCTGGCTGCGGAATTCGCCGAGCTGATCGCCACGCAACGGGCATTCTCGGCAGCCACCCGCATCATCACCACCGCCGACCAGGTGCTTCAGGACCTCGTGCGAATCTAGCCGCATCCATCATGAGGCAGTCGGCCGGGAGGACTTCCTCCCGGCCGCTTCCTCTTAACCCATATTGGGACGCCGTTAACCTTGGCTCTTAGGGGTTTCTTAGGAGACGCCCCCTTAAGAAGGGGGCCGGTGAGAGCAAAAACTGAAGCGCAAGGGGAACGCGACAGCCATGGTGCAGGGCGACAACGGCACGCGCAAACCTGAGTATGTCATCGGCCCGACCGGTGAGCCCCTGACCGTAGACGATCTGCCGCCGCCGGATACGAAGCGGTGGGTGATCCGCCGCAAGGCCGAAGTCGTTGCCGCCGTCCGGGGCGGATTGATCACGCTTGAGGAAGCCTGTCAGCGCTATGCCCTGTCCGTCGAGGAGTTTCTCTCCTGGCAGCGCGCCATCGATCGCAATGGCCTTCCCGGTCTGAGAGTGACCCGCGTGCAGGAATATCGGGCCCGCGAGCGCCGGCATCAGGATGGCGGCTCACCGGCTCGCGCCTCCTGAAAGGGGGCCAGTCGCCTGATCGCGGATCCGCGCCCTCTCGCTATCCTCCCCCGGGCTTCCACATGCGCCATCCGCGGGGCGCAATAGGTGGCAGCTGCCCAGCCTCCTCCCTCGTCATCCACCGGCTGGACCGGCGGATCCAGCCGAAAGCGAAGAGAGTGTCCGCCGCGCAAGGCGCCTTGCCCCGCAGGTCCCGAGGAAGGTGGAGACATCCTCAGCCCCCGGAGACTGTCACATCTGCCCGTTGGATTCGCTGGTTGAACCGGCGAATTGTCTATTGGGGATGTGGTAGGATCGGGATATGGCCGTGCCGATTCCCCTCACCCTCCCCTTGACCAGCACCGG
>CAYYGH010000009.1:45995-55394 GCA_964471405.1 uncultured Sphingomonadales bacterium
AGGATCGGGATATGGCCGTGCCGATTCCCCTCACCCTCCCCTTGACCAGCACCGGAAGCAGACTCCGGCAAATCCGCGTGCACCGGCTTGCACGCCCCGTTTTCCGTTACACGCTTTCCGGCTCTGGCTTCTCTTTCCGGAAGACCAGGGAGAAATTGTTGGCCGGCATCGGAACCGTTTCGACCAGCATCAGCCCATGGGACAAGCCGGCTTCTTCGACTTCCGCGATGTCGCGCACGCCCCAGCGCGGATCCTGCTCCTTCAGCCAGCGGTCGAAGGCTGCATTGGAGGGAGCCGTGTGGCGGCCGCCGATCTTCATCGCGCCGTAAAGATAAAGCACGCCGCCCGGGGGCAGAATCCGCCCGGCACCGGCCATGAGCCCGTGGAGTGCCGCGATCGGGGCAATGTGAATCAGATTGATCGCAACGATGGCCGTGATCGGCGGAGCGATCACCTCCCTCTCCACCGGCCAGCACGGCGCCGTCACGTCGATACGGCGGGGCGGCAGGAGCAGATGCGGCCGGGCATCGGGTGTGGCCTCGGCCCAGGCGGCGATGCTGGCACGATTGTCCGGATCCGGGTCGCTCGGCAGCCACAGCCGCGGGGCCAGCCGGGAGGCGAAGAAGACCGCATGTTCGCCGGTCCCGCTTGCAACCTCAAGCACCGTGCCGGAAGGGGGAAGCACACGCTGCAAGACGGCCAGGATCGGCTCCCTGTTGCGCAAGGTCGCAGGCGCATGCCGCGCCCGGGAAGGAGGCCTGCATGGGCTGGACGCCTCTCCCGCCTTCCCGCCTCCTCTGCCACTTGAGCCATGCTCCCTGCCGATCACGCTGCTTGCTCCTTCCTGCTCCGTGTCATGACGCGATGCACCCCGTACCTCCCACCCGCATTTGATGCAGATCAAGGCGAGCGGGAGGAGATGCAACTAGAATGCCGATCGACTGGAAAGGCAATCATGAACGGGATCGAATGAAAGGAGGGCGCCATGAAACTGTCTCATGCTGCCATTTTCTCGGCACTGCTGGCGACCAGCTGCCTGGTCGCACCGCCGGCGCTTGCGCAGAATGCGGGCGATCAGGGGGCTCTGCTCAGCCGCATCGAAAAACTCGAGGCCGAGCTCAGGGCTCTCAAGGCGGAGCTGGCCAAGAGCAAGGCAAAGGCGGAGGAGGCCGCCCAGAAGGCCGAAACTGCCGAAGCCAAGGCGAGCCAGGCCGTTGCCAAGGCCGAAGCGCCGGCCGCAACGCAAGGCGGCGGCTCGGTTCTTTCGGGCGGCCTGTTCACCTACCGCGCAGGTGACGTGCGCTTCCATCTGGGTGGTTATGGGGGCGGCAATGTCGAGTTCGTGGACAATGGTGAGAATTCGACTTTCGCCGATGTCAACTTCAACCCCATCTTCCTCGTCCAGTACAAGGACTGGCTGCTGTTTGAAAGCGAGCTGGAATTCGAGACCACGGAGGGCGAAGGCACCAAGCTTGAACTCGAATATGCCGCACTCGACTTGATGCTTGGCGATAATGCCACCTTGGTCTTCGGCAAGTACTTGAGTCCCATCGGCATCTTTCAGGAGCGGCTCCACCCGAAGTGGATCAACAAGGTAATCAGCCGCCCGCCGGGGTTCGATGGCATTGTCGAGCCACTGACGGATGTCGGGCTGCAGCTGCGCGGCGGCATTCCGCTGGGAGATGACATGAAGCTTACCTATGTCTTCATGCTCGGCAACGGGCCGCAGGTCGAAGAGGAAGGCCAGCCGGCGCTTGAAGGCTTCGGCGAGGACGACAACGACAACAAGGCCGTCGGCGGGCGCATCAGCTTCTTCCCCGTGCCCTGGCTCGAGCTCGGCGGATCCGCCTATCATGCGAAGGTTTCCGGCGTGGAAGAGCTCACCGGCGAAGCCGATGTGGACGAGACGGGATTCAACATTCGTCCAGCCGGCCTCACGACGGCCGAGCTCGAGCCGACGAACGCCGATCTGCGCATCCTGGGCGCCCATGCCGTGGCGACCTACAAGGATCTGGATCTGCGTTTCGAGTATCTGAACTCCAAGCGTGATGCCTTCGTCAGTGTCGGGGAGCCCGGAGAGCTGCCCGAGCTGCTGCCGACCCAGAAGACGGAGGCCTGGTATGCGCAGGCGGCCTACAAGCTCGCCGGTCTCACCAGCGAGGATATCGTCAAGGATCTCGAGCTCGTGGCCCGCTTCGGTCAGCTCAATGTCAAGAAGGGCATCCTGTTCCGCGACGATGCCCAGGATCGGCTGACACTGGGCGTGAACTATCTGCTCGCGCCGAACATCGTCATCAAGTTCAACTATGAGCGGCGCAATTTCGACGAGCCGGATCTGAAGACCGAGAACCGGTTCATGGGTCAGTTCGCCATCGGCTTCTAGGCCGGAAAGGAGGAATGCGATCATGTCTGGCAAGAACGTCCTTCCCGTCATCTCGGCCCTGATGGCCGCCATGCTGCTGGGCAGCACAGGGCTTGTCCAGGCCGCTCCGGCACCGGCGAAGACCGGAAAGACGCCCCAGCCCGATCCGACACTGGTGGCCAAGGGCGCCAAGCTGTGGGCGGACAATTGCGGCCGCTGTCACAACCTGCGCCCGGCCTCCGATTTCAGTGATGACGGCTGGGAGGTGGTCGTCTCCCACATGCGGGTGCGCGCCAATCTGCCCGGCAAGGATGCAAAGGCGATCAAGGCCTTTCTGAAGAGCAGCAATACGCAGTAGCCGGCGCCCCCACGCGTCCCCGGCATTCCTCCCCTTCCCATCGGGAGTGCCGGGGACGTGCGCGGGGAAGGCATTCGGAAACGCAACAAGGCCAGGCTTCCGGGCTGAGGGGATAAGGCAACACACTCAAGGTGAATAAAGGAACGCCCACAGATGGTCCCCTGCGCCTCAGTCGTGCTAGTCTCGAAGAAACAATTCCGTTCACAGGCTCGAAAGGACAGAATGATGGATAGGTGCGGACCTGTTCATGCTCGGACATCTGCCATGCGCAGCCCTGCCGCGGCAGGAAGGCGGCTCCTTCTCAGCTCCGCCCTGGGAGCGGTACTCGTGCTGCTGGGAACCTCGCTCGCCCAGGCCGCACCCGATGTGCCGACGACACCCAAGGGCGATCCCGCGCATGGCGAGAAGATCTACCACACCACCTGCGTGGCCTGCCATGGCGAGGACGGCAAAGGGGTGGTGCCCGGGGCTCCGGACTTCACGGATCCTGAAGGCCCCCTTGCTCAGGGCGACCAGGTGCTGCTCAACCACATGGAATACGGATATCGGTCCCCGGGGGCCCTGATGGCCATGCCCCCAAAGGGTGGCAACCCGGCGCTCACCGATCAGGACTTCCGGGACGTCCTGGCCTATCTCCGCCAGGCCTTCGGGCACAGGAACGAGAAGAAGTAGCCGCGGCCGGTGCCCGGATCAGGATTGCCGGTATCCGTTCGGGGCCGGCGATCACCGGGTCTGGCAGCCCGTGATTGACTCCGGAAGGCAGGAGCGGTAGTGCCTGCTCTGGGCTCGCGGTCGGCGCTGCCGCCATGCAGGGTCGCCGGCCGCACATGCCTGCGGGAGAGACCCGCCGGAAGGCGTTCGATCGCCTTCGGGTGGGCGCCGAAGGAGCAACCGCCCCGGAAACTCTCAGGCAAAAGGACCGCAGGCGTGATCATGAGGGCCTCTCTGGAAAGCAGGAGCGGTCACCGTGTATCTTCCGCTCCTCACCGACGGGGATAAGCGCCGCGCCGGCATGTGGCGTTGCGCGAAATCTCTCAGGTCCCGCGACAGAGGGGGCGACAGGACGGCAGTGATCGACGCTTGTCGTCGTCGTGATACCCGTCCTGACGCACCGACCGGATGAACGGCAAAGCGGGACCGGACATGGCCGACACCACAGATCTCAAGTCCACACCCTTGCGGGCTCTCCATGAAGAGCTGGGCGCGCGCATGGTGCCTTTTGCCGGCTATGCGATGCCGGTTCAGTATCGCACGGGGATCATCGCCGAGCATCTGCATACGCGCAGCGCCGCCGGCCTCTTCGACGTCTCGCACATGGGCCAGATCACGATCCGCGCCCGGCACAAGGGGGAAGATCCCGCCCGGGTCCTCGAGCGGCTGGTTCCCTCGCGGCTGGTTACGCTCGCGCCCGGCCGGATGCGTTACACTGTGCTGCTCAACGACGACGGCGGCATCATCGACGATCTCATCGTCACCCGCACGGATGCGCCGGACGGTGCGCTCTTTGCCGTCGTCAACGCGGCGCGCAAGGAGGTGGATCTTGCGCATCTCGAACAGCGTATCGGTGCCGACGTCGCGATCACCCGCCATGACGAGCGGGCACTCATCGCGCTTCAGGGGCCACGGGCCGAAGAGGCGCTTGCCACCCTTGCCCCCGATGCGGCCGCGCTCGCCTTCATGCAGTGGGGACGTTTTACATGGGAGGGCGAGGAGATCTGGATCTCGCGCTCCGGCTACACCGGCGAGGACGGCTTTGAGATCTCGGTCCCGGCCGGCGCGGCCGAGCGGCTGGCGCGGGCGCTTCTCGCTCATGAGGCGGTGGCACCGGCCGGGCTCGGCGCCCGCGATTCGCTCCGGCTGGAAGCGGGTCTGTGCCTTTACGGCCATGACATCGACGAGACGACCGATCCGGTGGAAGCCGATCTCGCCTTCACCATCGCCAAGGCCCGCCGGGAGGCAGCCGACTTTCCTGGTGCCGCGCGGATCCTGAAGGCGCTGGCCGAAGGCCCGGCGCGCCGGCGCGTGGGACTGGTTCCTGCCGGTCGCGCCATCGCCCGCGAGGGAACCGAGATCCGCACGGCGGACGGTGGCGGGACCGTAGGCCGGGTGACCAGCGGCTGCTATTCTCCCTGTCTCAAGCGGCCGATCGCGATGGGCTATGTCGCGCGCGGGCATGATGAGCCGGGCACGGCGCTTTCCGTCGTCATCCGCGGGCGCGTCGAGCCGGCCGAAGTCGTCGCGCTGCCCTTCGTGCCGCACCGCTATCGGCGCTAGGCCGAAAACAGCGCAGAAGAACCGAGGAGGAGGAAACCGCCATGAGCACGATCCGCTTTACGAAAGAACATGAATGGGTGCGCCTTGAGGGTGAGGAGGCCGTTGTCGGCATCACGGACTATGCGCAGGGACAGCTGGGCGATGTCGTCTTCGTCGAGCTGCCGGAGGTGGGACGCGAGCTTGCGCAAGGGGACGAGGCGGCGGTCGTCGAGTCCGTCAAGGCGGCCAGCGAGGTCTATGCGCCGCTGTCCGGCACGGTGACGGCCGTCAATGAGCGGCTGCCGGACGAACCCGGCCTCGTCAATGCCAGTCCCATGGACGAGGGCTGGTTCTTCCGGATGAAGCCGAGCGACCCCGCCGAGCTCGACGCGCTCATGGACGAGGATGCCTACAAGGCCTATGTGGCCGAGCTGGAGGGCTGAAGGGCTGGCGGAAGACCGCCCGCAACCGCAGGCAAAAGGACGTTGAGGCGCCATGCGCTACCTTCCTCTTACTGATGATGACCGCAAGGAGATGTGTGCGGCGATCGGGGTCGAGACCGTCGACGAGCTGTTTCGCGACGTGCCGGCCGCGCTCCTCAACCCGACGCTGGGCGACCTGCCGGAAGGTGAAGGCGAGCTTGAGATCGACCGCCGCTTCCGGGCTTTCGCCCGACGCAACCTGCCGGCCTTCGAACATCCCTTCTTCATCGGTGCCGGTGCCTACCGCCACCATGTTCCCGCCAGCGTTGACTACCTGATCCAGCGCGGCGAGTTCCTGACGGCCTACACGCCCTATCAGCCGGAGATCGCGCAGGGCACGCTGACCTATCTTTTCGAGTTTCAGAGCCAGGTGGCCGCACTCTTCGGCATGGAGGTGGCCAACGCCTCCATGTATGACGGCGCCACCGCCACCGCCGAGGCCGTGCTGATGGCCATGCGGCTGAAGCGCAACAGACGCAAGGCCGTGCTCTCCGGCCATCTGCATCCCCATTACCGGGCCGTCATCGAGACGATGAGCCGGTTCCGCGGCGAGACCCTTGTCACCTGTGCCCCCAGCCCGGCGGATCCGGAAGCCGATCTTTCTGCCGTAGCCGCGGCGATCGACGAGGAGACCGCCTGCGTCGTTGTCCAGTACCCGGACGTCTTCGGCCATGTGAGCGATCTGACGGAGCTGGCTGCACGCGCGCATGAGAAGGGCGCGCTGCTGGTGACGGTAACCACCGAGCCCGTGGCCCTCGGCCTGCTGCGGGCGCCGGGCAGCTTCGGAGCCGACATCGCCGTCGGCGAAGGGCAGGCGCTGGGCGTGGGGCTCAATTTCGGCGGCCCGCATCTCGGCCTGTTTACGACCCGCAAGGAATTCGTGCGCCAGATGCCCGGGCGGCTGGTGGGCGAGACGGTGGATGCCGACGGCCGACGCGGTTTCGTCCTGACGCTTGCCGCGCGCGAGCAGCACATCCGCCGCGAGAAGGCGACATCCAACATCTGCACGAATTCTGGGCTGGCCGCGCTCGCCTTCACCATTCACATGACGCTGCTGGGCGAGAAGGGCCTGCGCCGGCTCGCCCGCCTCAACCACGCACGGGCCGCGGCCGTGAAGGCGGCACTCGCAGCTGTGCCGGGCGTGGAAGTGCTGAACCACCGCTTCTTCAACGAAATCACGCTGCGCCTGCCGGTGGCGGCAGCCCCTGTCGTGGAAGAGCTCGCGCGGGAAGGCATCCTGGCCGGTGTGCCGGCCAGCCGCCTGTGGCCGGAGCGTGAAGACTGTCGCCATCTGCTCCTGGTCGCGGCAACCGAGACAGTGCGCGAGGCCGATATTGCGGCCCTGGTCGACGGCCTTGCCCGGGTTCTGAAAAAGGATTGAGGAACATGGCGATGACGGATGCACCCCCTGCCGGACGGGACACCCGGACGCCTGCGCGCTCCTCGCCCGAGACATTTACCGGTCACAGAGGCCTCTTCCATGAGGAGCCGCTCATCCATGAATATCCCGGTGCCTTCGAAAAGACGGGCGTCGATCTGCCGGATGTGGAAATCGACGAAGCGCCGCTTGCGGGCTTCCTGCGCGAGGAGCCGATCGGGCTGCCGGGACTGACCGAACCGGAGGCCGTGCGCCATTACACGCGGCTTTCCCAGCTGAACTACGGAATCGACACTGGCATCTTTCCCCTTGGCTCCTGCACCATGAAGCACAATCCCCGGCTCAACGAGAAGCTGGCACGGCTGCCGGGGCTGGCGGACATCCATCCGCTGCAGCCCGAAAGCACCGTCCAGGGAGCACTGGAGCTGATGGCGGAGCTGGCCGACTGGTTGAAGCGGCTCACCGGCATGCCGGCGGTCACCCTCGTGCCCAAGGCGGGCGCCCATGGCGAGCTGGCCGGCATCATGGCGATCCGGGCGGCCCTGGAAGCGCGCGGAGATGCCCGGGAAGTCATCCTGGTGCCGGAGTCCGCACATGGCACCAATCCCGCCACGGCCGCCTTCTGCGGTTACAAGGTGCGCGCCATTCCCGCCGGTGAGGACGGGCGCGTGGATCTGGCCGCACTTGAGGCCGCACTCGGCCCCGAGGTCGCCGGCATCATGATCACCAATCCCAATACCTGCGGCCTGTTCGAGCGGGACATGCAGCAGATATCGAAGCTCGTCCATGCCGCCGGCGGCTTCGTCTACTGTGACGGGGCGAACTTCAATGCGATCGTGGGCAAGGTGCGCCCCGGCGATCTCGGCGTGGACGCCATGCACATCAACCTGCACAAGACCTTCTCCACCCCCCACGGCGGCGGCGGACCGGGCTCGGGACCGGTGGTCTTCTCCGAGGCCCTCGCACCCTTTGCGCCGCTGCCGCGTCTTGAGCGCGACGGCGGGCGCTGGCGGCTCGTCGAATGGCCGGAAGGTGAAGAGGATCGAAGCTTCGGGCGGCTGTGCGCCTTCCATGGCCAGATGGGCATGTTCGTGCGCGCGCTCGCCTTCATGATGAGCCTGGGCCGCAACGGCCTGAAACGGATGGCCGAGGATGCCGTGCTTGCCGCCAACTACGTCCGCGCGCAGCTTGAGGATGTGATCACGACGCCGTTCCCCGGCCCGTCCATGCACGAGGTGCTCTTTGACGACCGCTTCCTCAAGGGTACCGGCATCACCACCCTCGACTTCGCCAAGGCGCTCATCGACGAGGGCTTCCATCCGATGACGATCTATTTTCCCCTCGTCGTCCATGGCGCCATGCTTGTCGAGCCGACGGAAACCGAGTCCAAAGCCAGCCTCGATGAATTCATCATGGCGATGCGCAAGCTCGCCGAAGCCGCACTGGCCGGAGAAAAGGACCGCTTTATCGAGGCTCCCCGCTTTGCACCCCGCCGGCGGCTGGATGAAACCCGCGCGGCCCGGCAGCCCCGACTGACCCATGCCCAGGCAGAGGCCTGAGGAGAGCACCGTCAGCCGGACGCATCGGGCTGGAAGAGCAGGCAGGACCCCGCCTCCACAACAAGGCGGGAAGAGGACGTGGCCAGCTGCGCCGGCAGCCTATGAACACAAGCGAGATGCCGGCCCATCCGTGCCTTCCGCCGAACGGGAAACGGAATCTCGGCCACCCGCGCGGATGGTGGAGGCGGCTGATTTTGCCAGCGCCGATTCGCCCCGCTTCCCGGCCGGATATCGCGGATAACGATCGGCGGGATATTGCATTGCAACATTCGTTGATGCGCAATAACACATGCGACAGTATGTCGCAGTCTGGCGCCCGCTTTTCTCATTAGTTGATTTTTCCATTAAATGTCAGAACCTTGTTCCTTTGGAGGAAGCCGTGCGAGCAAACCCGCCATCTCCGGCGCGAAGGCACAAGGCTTGACATTGGGAAATGGTTAACGATTTTCTGGACAAGGTTCTCCACGTGCCTGACGGTTGCAGAGTGACGCGCACGTCTCGGGAAGGTGTCCTTTCGCGTGTGGGTCCTCTCGTTCAGGCGAGGACGTGTGATTGCCCCTCCTGCCAGTCGGGTTCCCCCCGCCCGACTGGTTACAGAGGGACCGTCGGTGCCCCTCCCCCGATGACGACGGTCCCGTAAGCGACGGCGTTCGACTCCCCTCCCTGTCAACGCCGAACCAGGCGGGTGTCCGTTGCCCCTACGGACACCCGCCACTTCTTTCCTTTCCCCTGCCATCGGCAAAGGCAATCCCCATCCATCATCTGTGGCCCGCTGCCCTGTGGAGAGATCAACAATACAATTTGATCTAATAGCTGATAATGTATTTAATAATTAGATGAAAGATACGATCGATTTCATTGGGGGCAATTGGAGGGGGCTGCAATTTACATGGGGAGAATGTCAAATGCGGAACTTCCTGAATGGAATACGGCATCTGCCGTTTCCGACACTTGGCGCGGTCATGCTTCTCTTCTGTCTGACGGCAGGCGCGCATGCGCAGGCGGCC
>CAYYGH010000010.1:0-54463 GCA_964471405.1 uncultured Sphingomonadales bacterium
CGCCGATGTCGCCCGGCGCACGGCCACCTGGCGCACGCGCCACGGCACGGGCGGGAAGGCCGCAGCCGGTGGCGGGTGATCTCATCCTCCCGCTCGAGCGGTTCCGGCGGCTGCTGCGGCCGCCGGCGCGGCTGCTGGGCCTCGATGTCGGGCGGCGGCGGATCGGGCTTGCGATCTCGGATCCCGGCTGGCGCGTCGCCACGGCGCTCGATATCATCCACCGCAGCCGGCTGAAGGCCGACCTCGATGCGATCGGCCGGATCGTCGCGGAATGGGAGGTGAAGGGCTTCGTCTGCGGCCTCCCGGTGGATGAGGACGGCGGGCTCACCCGCCAGGCCCAGGCGGTGCGCCAGTTCGCGCGCGACCTGGTGGCCGCCGTGCCGCTGCCGCTCTGCTTCATCGATGAGACGCTCACCTCGGCGGAGACGGAAGAAGAGCTGATCCGCACCGCCGATCTCTCCCGCGCCCGGCGCGCGCGCGTGGTCGACAAGCTCGCCGCCCAGCGCATCCTCGCGGCAGGGCTGGAAAGGCTGAAATAGTCGCCTGGCGGGGCGTCGGGGCCAGACGCGGCGGGGTTTGCGATCATGAGGTGAGGACCGGGCGGAGATGCCCCTCATCTCCCGGTGTGCGCGCAATTTTACGATTTATTTACCAATCGTTCGCAGAATGATCCTGAACGTCTCAAAGCGGGACCGGATCGGGATGGGCGATCCGGGGCTTTGCCGTGAGGACGGGCCGGCAACGGGAGACGGTTGAGGTGGCTGTATCCGCGCCTTCCTCCTGCCTGCGGCCGGGAAAGGGGGCGAAAGGGATGAGGCAGGATGGGGCCTGCTTACGGAATCGGAGGCTTGCGGGGGTGCGGTCATAGGGGGTGCGGCCATGGAAGCATCGGATGACGCATCAGGATCGGAACATCCGCGCACAGGCTCATGAGGCGGTCGCCCAGCTGGCGATTGCGGCGCCACCGCTCGCGCCGGAGACGACCTGTGCGGAAGTCTACGAACTGCTCAGCGGCGATCCCGACCTGCTGGCGCTGGCGGTGGTGGATGCGGGACGGCCAATCGGGCTCGTCAACCGCCATGAACTCACTCTCAAGCTGGCCGACCGATTCGGCCGGCCGCTGTTCGAGAGAAAGCCGATCACCTGGCTGATGGATCGTCGCCCCCTGCTCATCGAGGCTGACGAGCCGATCACCCGGCTCGAGGAGCTGCTGGCCGGTGAGCATACCAGCGCCCTTCTGCAGGGATTCATCATCACCGATGCCGGGCGCTATTTCGGAATCGGCACCGCGCTCTCCCTGCTTCAGGCCCAGATCGCCCGCACGCGGGCGCATGCCAAGGAGCTGGAAGAGGCCAAGCTGGCTGCCGAGGCGGCAAGCCGGGCGAAATCCATGTTCCTTGCCAACATGAGCCATGAACTGCGCACGCCTCTGAACGCGATCATCGGTTTTACGGATTTCATCCGCTCCGAACCGCTGGGGCCGATCACGCCGAAGGAATATCGCGAATATATCGAGGACGTGAATCTGAGCGGCAAGCATCTGCTCAATGTCATCAACGCGATCCTCGACATGTCGAAGATCGAGGCCAACCGCCTGGAGCTTCATGAAGAGGAAATCGACCCTGTCGAGATCGCCCATTCCGTCCGGCGCATGATGCGCGAGACCGCCAAGCGACGCGAGATCGCGGTAGAGATCGAGGCTCCGGCTGACTGTCCGGACCTGCTGGCGGATCCCCAGTTCCTGCGCCAGATCCTGATCAACCTCATCTCGAACGCCTTCAAGTTTTCCGAGGCCGGAACCATGGTCCGGGTGGCATTTACCGTCTCCCCGGAGGGCGAGCTTGTCATCTCCGTTACCGATGAAGGGGTGGGCATTGCGCCCGAGGACATCCCCAAGGTGCTGGAACCTTTCGGGCGGGCCGAACCGGGGCGGATGCGTCGCGCGGAAGGGACGGGACTGGGGCTGCCGCTGTGCAAGGCGCTGGCCGAGGCCCATGGCGGTCGGTTGCACATCGAAAGCACGCCGGGCAAGGGAACAACCGTGCATGTCGCCTTCCCGCCCGAACGGGTCATCAACACAGACAGCGCGGCGCTCACTTATCTTGACTGAGACTGAAGGGCTTCAGGCGGTTTCAGCCGACGTTCTCTTGCCCCTTCATCTGCCGACGGCCTTTGCTGCTCTCTCTCGGCAGTTGCCTTTCGTCACCCGCGATGCCTTCCTTCCATAGGGTTCTCCCCTTTATCGTCCGCCGCTCCCTCTTTTATCGCCCGATGCTCCCCTATTCACCATGCACGGACGCCCTTTCTTTTCGCCATCCACCGGCCTTCCCTTCTCGTCATCTGCCGGCCTTTCCCCTCTCGTCATCCGGCGGTCTTTCTCCCATCGTCATCCGCCGGCTTGACCGGCGGATCCACCGGCAGGAAAGAGCAGCAGCCTGCGCGGGAGACGATCTGCCAAGCGGATCCAGCGGGAGACGGGGACATTCCTCACCCGCCAGAGACTCTCCATCCGCCTGCTGGATTCGCGCTTGAACCGGCACATGACGAAGGAGGATGGCGCATCGCAGCTGGCCTTTCCCCGTCTGCGGGCAAAGGACGCCGTAGGGGGCGTCACCAACTGCATTCCCCCTATCTGCCGGCACGGGACGCAAAGAGGGGACGCAGAGCAAAAATGCCATAAAGGAAGGCCATGAAAGAAGGCCTTACGGCTTCGTTCGCTCCTCCGGCGGCAGATCCGCGGCCACCCGCACCCGGATGATCCGTGTCGGATTGGCCGGCGGTTCTCCACGGGCGATTTTGTCGACGCAATCCATGCCGCGGACCACGCGCCCCCAGACGGTATACCGTCCATCCAGGGAGGATACGCGCGTGAACATGATGAAAAACTGGCTGTTGGCGCTGTCGGGATCCGCTGCCCGCGCCATGGATACGGTGCCCCGCAGATGCGGCAGATCATTGAATTCGGCCTTCAGATCCGGGAGATCCGAACCGCCACGGCCGGTGCCGGTCGGATCCCCGGTCTGGGCCATGAATCCCTCGATCACGCGGTGGAAGATCAACCCGTCATAGAAGCCGCGCCGCGCCAGGGTCTTGATACGCTCGACGTGACGCGGCGCCTTGTCGGGCCGCATCAGAATGTCGACACGCCCGCAGGGCAGATCGATGTAAAGATGGTTTTCGGGATCGGCGGGATCGAAAGCGGGCCCGTCATCCGCTCCGGCCACAACCCTGCCTCCCGACAGGACGGAAAGGAAGAGCAGGACAAGGGCGCATCCCGCCCATCGCCGCCTTGTGCCCGCCTGCCTTTCCTTCTTCATCTTCTCCCCTCCTTCCGGAATTCGATCGCGGCCCGGCCATGCTAGCCCTGACGCAATCCGCCCCGCTCGACGGCGATCTTGGTCTTGAGCGCCTCGGCCACGCGCGGAGGGATGAAGGCATCGATCTGGCCGCCATAGGCCGCAATCTCCTTGACCAGCCGCGAAGCAATCGGCTGGAACTTCGCATCGGCCATCAGGAAGACCGTCTCGACCTTCGGATTGAGGACGGCATTCATCCCGGCCATCTGGAATTCATACTCGAAGTCCGAAACGGCCCGCAGCCCGCGGATGATGATCCGGGCCCCTACGGACTCGGCAAAGCGCATCAGCAGATCGTCAAAGGGACGCACCTCGATGGTAATCCCCTCCTCTTCGGCGATAGGGCGCGTTTCCGCGCGGACCATGTTCACCCGCTCATCCAGGGAAAACAGCGGATTCTTGGCCGCATTGCCGGCAACGCCGATCACCAGCCGATCCACAAGTCGCGCGGCCCGGCGCACGATGTCGAGATGGCCGTAGGTGATGGGATCGAAGGTCCCCGGGTAGAGTCCGACATGTCGTCCGGCCAAGAGATGCCTCCTCATCTCGCACGCCCGCGCCACGCGATTTTCGCGGCCACTGTTACCGGTTTGCCGCCCCGGGCGCAAGAAAGGTGGATGCCGCGCGCCTGCTACAGGGTGATCTGACCGATGCTCGTGCCGCCGCAGACATAAAGCGTCTGGCCGGTTATGAAGTCATTCTCGGGCGCAAGAAAGAAGGAGACGGCAGAGGCGACATCCTCCGGTTTGCCGATGCGGCCACGGGGGATCTGGCGCTTCAGCCTCTCGACAGCCTCCGGTGCGGTCACGATCTCGTGAAACATGTCGGTCTCGATCGGCCCCGGGGCCACGGTGTTCACCGTAATCCCATGGGGCGCCAGTTCGAGCGCCCAGGAGCGCCCCATCGCGATCATGCCTCCCTTCGTTGCGGCATAGGCCGTGCGCTGGGCCAGCCCCAGCGCCCCGCGCGAGGACATCAGCACCACCCGTCCCTCGCCTGCCGCCTTCATGCCCGCCAATGCCGCCTGCAGCAGCAGGAGAGCGGCGCTCAGATGCAGATGGGTGAGGGCCTCCAGATCCTCCGGCCCGGCCTTGTCAACTGGAGCGGGGCGGATGACGCCGGCATTGTGGACGATGCCATAGACCGGCCCCTCGGCGACGATGGCCCGGGCTGCCGCAGCCGTCGCCTCCGGGTCCATGAGATCGGCCACGACACTCTCCACGCCTTCGCGGGGCGCCGCCTCATGACGGGCAAGCGAGACCACCCGATAGCCTTCCCGCAGCAGCCGTGCCACGATCGCTGCACCGATCCCCCGGTTGCCACCCGTCACGATCACGCGCCGGCCTTGGCCTGTGGATTCCGGAATGGACATGGCAATCTCCAACAGAATGCTTCAACCAGCAAGGCTTGCGGACACCTCTTCAAGCTTTTCCGAATCCGACGCCGCAACCAGAACGAGACGGCCCCGGCGGTCGCGGGAAACGGCGATCCTGAGCGTGCCATCCGCAGCCGGCGTCTCCTGCCGGCCAAGATGGCTCCACACGCAAGGCCCTTCCTCCAGGACTACAAGCCCGACCGTCCAGCCGGAAGGCCAGCCACCATCGGGTGCCATGCCGCGGTGGAGCGCCACCGCCGCCAGAAGCCGCCCCCGGCCCGACGTTTCCCGCCAGGCGAGAGTCTCACCAAGACAGCCGGGACAGAAGGGCTGGGCCGGCCAGATCCATTCGTTGCAGGCCTCGCAGAAGGGAAGCACCGGCGCCCCACCTTCCCGTTGCCGGGCCTGCCAGATCATCCCGAAGGGGCTCAGCGGAATGCCGGCAGCACAGTCGGGACTCGGTCCAGTCATCATGATGACTCCCCCTGTCGATCTCCCGGCGCCAGAACGGCTGCCGCATGTGCCAGACCGCCCAGATGATGAACCAGGCCGAAGCCGCTCACCAGCGCCCGCCGGCGCCGTCCTGCCGAAAGGCCGGCCGGTCGCCCCGTGAGCTGACGCAGCGCCTCGGTCATGCCGAGGAAGCCGCCGGCTGCTCCCGCCTGGCCACAGGAAAGCTGGCCGCCGGAGGTATTATGGGCAAGCGGGCCGTCAATTGCGGTCGCCCCTTCGGCGATGAGGCGGGCCGCTTCGCCTTGGGAGGCGAAACCGAATCCCTCAAGCTGGAGGAAGACCATGACGGGATAGTCGTCATAGGTCTGCACAAGATCGATCCCGTCCAGCAGACCTGCCCTGTCGAGCCGGTTCGCCAGATGCCGAAAGGCCTGCCCCATCGGCGGCTCATCGCGGCGAATTTCACCGAAGAAGGCCGCCGCTCCCAGAGGCCGCGCGAAGGCAAGCTGCCGGCGCTCGGCCTCCTCGGCAGAAAGGATGAGAAAGCCCTCGCCGCCCGCACAGGGCATCACGCAGTCGAACAGATGCAGCGGGCCGGCCACGGGCGGGGCGTTCAGATAATCGGCAAGCGCCATGGGCTTGCGCAGCAGAGCATGGGGATTGGCAGCCGCATGCGCGCGCTGCTCGACGCACAGGCGACCGAAATCCGCACGATCAACTCCGAAGCGCCGCATGTAGATGTCCGTGATCGCCGCAAAGAGCGCATTCGGACCCGCCTCACCATAGGGGTGAACGGCATCCTTCCACACCCAGCTGAAATCGGCGACCAGGTCCTGGAAGGCGCCCTTGTGATGGGTGTCGGCAGCAATGCAGGCGACGATACGGGCCTGTCCGGATGCGACCGCCTTCGCCGCCTCCATCAGCGCCACCACTCCCGCCGCGCCCCCCACCGGCAGATGGGCGAACCAGGAAAGCTGCAGGCCCAATTCCGCCACAAGTGCAAGCGGCGCATCCTGTCCCAGTCCAAAACTGGCGACCGCCAGTCCGTCGATGTCCGTCTTGGCAATGCCGCCAGCCCTGCAAAGCGCCTTGAGCGTGCGCGCCAGCCAGCTCTGGGCGGAATGGTCGCTGTAGCGCTCATAGCCTACCGTCACGGGCGCGGCGGCGGCGATCCGGTCGAAGGCGCAAGCTGCCGTCCTCATCCCGTCTTCCGCCTGTCCGGACGCAGCTTCGCCTTGAGGGAGCGCAGATCGACGAAGGCACCCGCTTCGGCCAGCTCGCGCCCCAACCGGCGAACGGCGCCGCGGTCGATCTTCTGGGTGGCGGTTGTAGGCAGCGAGTCGACAAAGCTGATCCAACCGGGCAGCTTGTAATAGGACAGTCTTCGTGCCGTCTCGCGAACCAGGCTCTCGGCCACCGCCGCCGGGTTGGAGACATCCCGGCTCGGCACGACGAGGGCAGCCACTTCCTCGCCCCGCAGATCGTCTTCGAGCGGAATTACCGCCACGGCCGCAACGCCGGCCGATTGCAGCAGCGCCTCTTCAACCTCGGCAGCCGCAATATTCTCACCGGAGCGGCGCACGATGTTCTTGCGCCGCTCGACGAAATAGAGAAAGCCGTGCTCGTCCTGGCGCACGACATCTCCGGTATGAAACCATCCCCCCGCCCAGGCGCGCTCCGTTTCGGCATCGTCATCCAGATAGCCGGCAAAGAAGCCGGCGCGGGGATCACCATCCAGCCGGCGGACCAGAAGCTCGCCGGCCTCGCCCGGGCCGACCGGCCGGCCGGCTTCGTCAACGATGCGCACGCCCAGCCCCGGCTCCGGCCGGCCGAAGCAGCGGGTGCCGACATGGCGCGGCTCCCGGCTGGCGGCAATGCAGGCACCTGCTCCCGTCTCCGTCATCGCCCAGGCTTCGATCAGCGAAAACCCGAACCGCTCTTCAAAGGCCGCATGATGGCGTGGGGCCACGCCGGCCCCGAATCCGAAACGCACGGTTTTCGCCGCCTCCTCCCCTGATCCCGGCGGAAGATCGAGCAGGATTGCCGGCATCACGCCGAGGTAGTGGACGATGGTGGCCTCCGCCTCGGCGACGGCCTGCCACCAGCTTGAGGGATGAAAGCGGTCAAGCGGCACAAGACAGCCGCCGGCGGCCAGCATGCCCATGAAGGCGCAGGCAAGCGTATTCATGTGATGTGCCGGCAGGGGCGTAATCAGCCGCTCCTCGCGGCCCAGTGCCATCAGCCCGCCCTGGCGGACATACCAGCGTCCAAGCGCCGCGAAATAGGCATTGGTCAAGACGCAGCCCTTCGGTCGGCCCGTCGTGCCCGAGGTGAACAGGATGGCGGCCTCACGCTCCGCCTCACCGGCCGCGGGCGAAAAATTGGGTGGCGTGGCGATGGACGGAGGCGTGAAGCGTTCCGGATCCATGCTGGCTTCAGCGGTCAGGAAAAACACCCGGGGCTGCTCCGCCATGCGGGACAGAGCCGCTCTCAGACGCTCGCGGTGAGCCTCGGCCGCCACCACGAGCGGCACGCGGCTCATCGCCAGACGATAGGCGACCCCTTCCACCTCTTCATCCGGACCAATGGGCACGATGCTCGCCCCCAACCGGTTCAGGGCCAGAAAATGGGCAAACAAATCAGGGCGATTGTCGAGCAGCAGTCCCACACGATGCCCGGCCACGATCCCGGCCGCTCCATAGCGGCGGGCCAGACCCGTGATTACCTCATCCAGCTCACCATACCGCCACAGAGCCGGCGGCTGCCCATAGCGTTCGGCCGCAGCCGGAACGAGATGAAGGGCCGGAGCCTGCCGCCGGGCTTGCGAGACCCGATCGAACAGGGCTGCAGGGCTTTGGGGTTCCGTGCCCGTCTGCCGCGCCAGTGACAAGGTGAAGGGCATGCGTGCTCCCATTTCTTCCTGTGCCCGAGCGTCTCCAGCCCGTCCGTCACGTGCGGTGGAGCCGTCAGGGTCTTCGATCTGCACAGCCGATCTCCGGTCCGCTAAAAATAGACTTGGATCGGCCCCTGTGCCGCATCACAATTGACAAGCTCCACCTTCTTGAGCCCGATCCGGAAATCCGGTGCCGTGCCGCTCAGGCGGTGCGTCACCCAGGCACCGAAGACCTGCTGCTCGTCACGCCGATACTGGATGACCATCAGCTTCGATCGTACCACAAGCCGGCCGTCCTCGTGACTGCGCCCCAGGATACGGGGGGCACTGACCAGATGAAAGCTGCGCGGCATGGGTTGCAGCGAATAGGCATCCTCATGCGCAAACCGCCGAATCCGTACCGCCCTGAGCAGGGTGTCCTCGAACATCAGAGAAACATGCTCGTAGGGATCCGGCTGATTCGGACTGGCCGGCATCCAGTACAGCCCCTCCTCCTCAAACAGCGCCGCCCAGTCGGCAAAACGCCCCTCATCGAGCAGGTCGGCCTCCTTTTCCAGAAAGGCCGCGACATCGGCGAGCGGCGGCAGATCCCGACAATCATAGGACTCTTCGGCACCGAAATGGACCGGGTGTCCGGTGGCAAGGGTAGTGGTCATGACGCCGGCTCCTCCATCGGCCCATGGATGGCATATCCGCCCGTCATGTAGTAGCGCCAGGCGGCATACTGGTTGCGGAACACGATGTCGGATGAGCCGATGGCGCTCAACCCGCCCTCATCATTCCGACGCGCCGCATTCGGATAGCGATCCATCGCCACCCGGGCATCGGGTGAACCGGCAAGGCCCTGGTGCTGGCGCCAGTAGCATTCCTCGTCATCGGGCCCAACGATGCCGGCATGGGAATTGATGAGATTGCAGTAGAGAATCGAGCGGCGCAGCAGCGCATCCGGCGCGCCCTTGAGCCGCAGCGTCCAGGATTCGATGAGCGTGCGATCCACGGCAAGCGGCTTGACCACGCGAATCGTCTGGATCGGTCCCTTGACGGTCAAGGAGGGGTAGATCACCGTGTTGTGCCGCTGCATGGACAGAATCTCGCGCGTGCGCTCCGGTCCATAGGCCTTCTCCAGCGCGGCGACATATTCCGGTATCTCGCGATACCCCGAATGGATGGAGACCCGCCCGCCCGAATAGCTGTGGCCATAGGCGAAGGCATGCACGCCCATCTCGTCGAAGAAGCGATAGGTATTGGTAAAGGGCCCCAGGATCTCGATCGCAGGCGGCACCGTGCGCCCATCAGCCAGCTCCTGCTTGGCGACGATGCGGGCCGTGCGCGAGGACGAGCGATGCGCGACCATGGGGTGCATCATGTCGTTCAGGTTCTCGACAAAGAATTTCCAGTTGCAGGCATGCACATAGCGCAGGACACCGCCCGTGATCTCCAGCTCGCCATCCGGCGCACGATCAACCATGTTGTCGATGGAAGCTTTCGTGGCACCCAGCCACTCGGCAAGGGGAGGGACGGCCTCGGCAAGGCTGGCAAAGACGAATCCGCGATAGGAATCCGTGCGAGCAACCGGCTCCAGGTCCCGCATCCGGGAATCCTCTGCAATGCAGGTGCCTTCATAGCCTTCAGGCAGGGGAATCGACCGGTTTGCACCATCGCGCGCAAAACACCAGCCATGATAGCCGCAGCGCAGGACCTTCGCATGCCCCGGGCCGTCGGGCACCACCATTGCTCCCTTGTGGGGACAGCGATTGTGAAGGACCCGGATGACACCGTCATCACCCCGGATCATGATCACGGGCACGCGACCGATGCGGGTGGCGTAGTAGTCTCCGGGATCGGGCACCTGACTTTCATGGCCCACATAGATCCAGGTGGCGGACCAGATGCGGGCCAGCTCCTCCTCGAAAATGGCGGGGTCGGTATAGATTCGCCCCCGCACGCCACCCGGCTCGATCACGGCGTCTGCAAGTGCCTGCGCGCTCCGCCCGTCTGCTTGCGAAATGGCCGGTGATGGGGGAATGGAACTGTCCGGCATGGCCTCTCCCTTCCTGACTGTCCTTTCCCCATCCTAACACAATTACGTGATATTTCAAGTTTTAACGATCCCGCTCCCTCTTGCAATGCTATCGGACAGGGGGAATAGTCATGCTTCGTCGGTTTGCGATCGGCATCATTGTCCCAAAGGATGCCGGTCCATGAGGCGGGAGATCAGGGACGATGACGAAGGAGACGGGAGCCGGCGAGGTCGCAGCCCTCGCCCAGGAAGACGGGGATCGTGAAACGGAGCGCAGCCCGCATGAGCAGGCGGCCAAGAAGGACAATCGCACCCGTCCCCTGCCTGCGGAAAGTGATCCCGGTCATGTGGCCTTCCGGATCGATCGCTATCCCTTCTATCTGATTGCTCATACGCTCGGCCGCTATGTGCGCCGAATGGAAAAGGCCCTGCGTCGTGTGGGAGCCGACCAGCCCCACTGGCGCATTCTCGTGATCCTGGGCGAGCGGGGGCCGTCACCGGTCAGCCAGATTGCGGACCTGGCCGTCTACAAGCTGTCCACCGTCACCCGCATCCTCCAGCGCATGGAGGCGGCGGGGCTGGTGAGCATGCGTCGCAGCCGGCGTGACGGCCGGGTGACCGAGGTTTCGCTGACCCCGGAGGGTGAGGCCCAGCTCAGACGCATCCGGGCCGTCGGCTCGGCGGTTGCCAATGAGGCCTTCTCCGGCTTTTCGCGGGCAGAGATCCTGACCCTCATCGAGCTGCTTACCCGCCTGGATGCAGCCCTCGAGGAAGAATGAGGGCGCGCGCCGCTGCCGGCGCATGGCGACCCAAAGGCGGGAAAGCGGCATCCACAACCGCGGTCACATGGCTGCCTTTCTTCGCCGCTTGCCTTACGTCAGCAGGAATTTGGCCGCCGCGATCACGAGCACCACAACCAGCAAGGCGGCAATGGCGCGCGATTTCAGCCCCCGTGCGGCAAGCTCGCCCCCGATCACCCCGCCCGCCAGCACCGCAGCCGCATACCAGCCCACAGCGGGAGCCACATGCGTGCGCAGCTCCGGAACCGCGGCCAGTCCGGCTGCCGAATTGACAAGAATGAACAGGGCCGAAATCGCCGCCGTATGTCGTGCGCCTGCAAACCCGCCCATCATCAAGATCGGACTCAGCAGAATCCCGCCACCGATGCCCGTCGCGCCGGCCACAAACCCCAGAACCGCTCCCAGCCCCACCGGCAGCCAGCGGGGCAGATGCATGAAATCCCGATCGAAGGCACCACCGCGCATCCGCCAGAAAAGATAGCCGGCCGCATACAGCAGAAACAGGCCGACAATGGTCCGGAACAGATCCGGCGACAAGGCCATCCTGCCGCCAAGCCATGCCAGCGGCGCAGAGGCCGGCAAAAACAGCAGCGCCTGCCGCCAGGGCATCGCCCCAGCCCGCGCCATCCGCCAGACGACAACGCCCGCCACCAGGACATTGAGCACAAGCGCCGTCGCCCGCATCATCTGCGGTGCAAAGCCGAGTAGTGCCATTACCGCCAGATAGCCGGAAGCACCGGCATGACCCACGCTGGCATAAAGCAGCGCAATCAGAAAAAAGAGGGCGCCTGCAAGCGCATCCATGGTCGCCTCTCACCTGCAGGAAAGGATCTCACCGGCTCAGGCAGGCGAAGCCGCCCCCCAGTAGTTGAACCCCAGACTGCGTGGCGTCTTCGGCAGATAGCCCATCTCAAGACGATCGAAACGAAAGCCCGCCGCCTCCAGCGCCGCATCCGGTCGGCGGGCAAGATGGCAGCCTCCCGCAATCTTCGGCCAGACAAGCCGATCAAGCCGCTCCTGCCAGCGGCGGACTGCCTCATCGGGTGCCGCGCCATGTTCCACGAACAGCAGCCGCCCACCCGGACGCAGCACGCGGCGCGCCTCGGCCAATGTCGCCGCCGGATCGGCCACCGTGCACAAGGTATAGGTAATGACGACCGTATCGGCCTCGCCATCGGCAACCGGCAGCTCCTCACCGACCCCTTCCCGCCAGTCGACATCAAGTCCAAGCCGGCGGGCACGCGCCTGGGCCTTGTGCAGCAGCGGGGCGGACGGATCCACGGCAATCAGCCGCCGCACACGCTCCCGGCGGTAGAAGGGCAGATTGCGGCCCGAGCCGGCACCGACCTCCACCACCACCCCTTCGGCCTCGGGCACAACGAGGCTGCGCTGATGCGCCACCTGCCGGTTGCCGCAGGCGACATCTATGAGAACCGGGAGCACGAAGCGTTCATAAAATCCCATGATCGCCACCCTTCCGTCCCGCTGCCGGCAGGAGACCAGAGAATGCTTGCGCCCATGGGAACCGCGTCGACGGCGGTCCTATGCCTCGCCAGCCGTCTCCAGCATTGCCGCTTCCAGGGCCTCGGCCGGTGCCTTGCCCTCCTCGGCAACGAAAGCAAAGAAGGGATGGAAGCGCTCCACCTCCTGAAACGCGTTCTGCAACAGCAGAGCCAGATGCTCACCCCCGATTCCATGGGGCGATTCAAGGGCAACGGCATGGCGGAAGACGAGAGCCGCCTCGTCCGCCCAGTATTCGAAATGACCAAGCCACAGCCGTTCATTGGCCAGAGCCAGAGCCTCGAATACGGCCGCGCGCCTGGTTACCGGTACTGTCGCGTAGAAGAGGCAGACGAGCTGCAAGACCCGCTCATCGGCACGCCAGACCGCTTTCACCTCCAGCTCGCCATAAGCACCGGGCACGGTGAGCGAACGCTCGTCCTCCCCCGTCTGGGAAGAGGCCCAGTCATTCGCCAGGGCCAGCTCCTCGATGAGCTCCAGAGGATCGCCGCTCGTGCCTTCGATATCCGCCGTCAGCAATACGGTCATCGCCGCCTCATGCCCGTTCTTCTGCTCTCATGCACCCGCGTCAACCGCCTGGCAGGCCCGACGCCTCGCATCGCGCTTAGCCGATTGCATCACGCGCGTCGAGCCGCTTTTCTTCACCCCACCACCCTTTTTGCACATCGCTGCCTGCCTCAGAGGGAATGCAGCACGTCCTGCCTTCGCAAGGTGCCAGCCAACAGCCACAAAAACAAGGGGCAAGATCATGGATATCCACAAGATATGGCGTGACCTCAAAGCATCTCCGGACAAGCCCCGGTCACGATGAGCCCCGTGCCCTGCCCCGCAAGACAGGGCAAAGCTCCGGCACGCCGGGCAGCATGCCCGGCACGTCCCTGCGGCGGATCAGGCGGAGTGCTTGCCCGCAGTCCTGCCGACAAGCGCCTTTCCCGATTCCTCCCAAGCCTGAAGCTTGCGATAGAGCGTGGACGGTGAGACCTCAAGCAGAGCCGCCGCCTTCGGCACGCTGCCGCCACAGGCAGCCAGGGCAGCCTCGATGGCCTCCTTTTCGACAAGCCAGAGCGGCTTTACGCCGCCCCTCTCCTCCTCCGGCCGCCGTGGCCCTTGCGTAGCGGTCGATTCCGGAGACACCCGTGTCCGGCGACCGATGGCGTGGCGCAAACTGGCCGGCAGCATCTCGGGCGTGACTGCCTCGCCATCATGCAGCACGACCACCTGCTGAATGACATTCTGCAACTGCCGGACATTGCCCGGCCAATGATAGGCCCGCAGGGTGGCCAGCGCCTCGGGCGAAAAATCCCGGAATGCCTTGCCTTCCTCCCGCGCATAGCGCTCCAGAAAATGGCGGGCGAGCAGGATGATGTCGTCCCCCCGCTCGCGCAGGGGCGGCATCTCGATCGGGATGACATGCAGGCGATAGTAGAGATCCTCCCGCAGCCGCCCTTCCTCCACTTCCGCAAGCGGATCGCGATTGGTGGCGGCAACAAACCGGACATCGACGCGAATCGCCTCGTCGCTGCCGACGGGCTGCACGACACCAGTCTGGATGAACCGCAGCAGCTTGCTCTGCAAACGGGGATCGAGTTCACACAGCTCGTCCAGAAACAGCGTGCCGCCATCGGCCCGCAAGGCTGCTCCCTCCCGATGCTCGACTGCGCCGGTAAACGCCCCCTTGCGGTGCCCGAAGAGCTCGCTTTCAAGCAGATCCTTCGGAATGGCCGCACAGTTGAGCGCCACGAACGGCTTGTCCGCGCGCGGGGAAAGGCGGTGAATGGCCTCGGCGGCGAGTTCCTTGCCGGTGCCCGACTCGCCGGTGATGAAGACGCTCGCTTTCGAGCGACTCGCACTCTCGATAATCCGATAGACCGCCTGCATCGGCAGCGATCGTCCGATAAGCCCGCAAAATCCCTCCTCGCGAAAGCCCGACTCGTAATGCCGCACCTTCCGTTCCAGTGCGGATTTTTCGAGCGCGTTCCTGACCGTGGTCTCCAGTCGCGTCTCGTCAAAGGGTTTGACGAGAAAATCCACCGCGCCGCGCCGCATCGCCTCGACAGCCAGCTGGACCGAACCATGGGCCGTCATCACCACCACCGGCGGACACTCGCCGGCCCGGGCGAGCTCATCGAGCAGCGTCAGTCCTTCGCCATCGGGAAGCTTGACATCAAGGAGCAGCAGCGCCGGCGCATTCCGCCGAATGGCCGCCCGCGCCTCGGCCAGGGTCTCGGCCGTCTCCACCGGCCGATCCAGCCCGTGCAAGGCGTCGCAACAGGCTTGTGCAACGGTCGGGCTATCCTCGACTATCAGGATGGGTGCCGTCCGGCCCATCATGTGATCCCCGTTCATGCCGATGGCATCGGGGAAGCTTCATGCCTCCGCCCTGCCCTTTGCCAACCGCAGATTCTCTCTCATCGAAAGTTAAGACATCATTAAGCATCTTGCCAGCCCATCCTGCATCCCCTCCGCTTGGGAGAAGAAACGATCCCCTCCTTCTTCCGCCAAGGCGTCTTGACCGCCGGGAGGGGAAATCGTTCAGTAGAAGACGATGAGCCATCCCGCCGGCATGAGACACATGCCGCGTCCCGCGAGATTGAAGGAGAACCGTCCGTGCCGCGTTTGGCCTATGTCGATGGCCGATACTGCCGGCCCAGCGAGGCGACAGTGCCGATGGAGGATCGCGCCTTCCTGTTCGCGGATGGCGTCTATGAAGTCGTCCTCGCCCTTGGGGGGCAGCCGGTGGATGAGGAAGCCCATCTCGACCGGCTCGGTCGCTCGCTGCTGGCGCTTGACATTCCCTGGCCCACGAGTCGCGCCGTTTTGCGGCAGATCATGCGTCGTCTGCTGCACCGGGCGCGATTCCGGGCGGCGACCTGCTATCTGCAGATCAGCCGTGGCGCGGCACCGCGGGATCACAAGTTCCCCAGACCGGCCCCGCGACCGTCGCTGGCGATGATGATCCGCCCCTTTTCGGTCCCCGGCCTGCTGGCCCGACAGCGCAAGGGCGTGCGGGTCGTGCTGGTTGCGGATGAACGCTGGAAGCGCTGCGACATCAAGTCCGTCTCGCTACTTGCCAATGTCCTGGCCAAGGAGCAGGCCGCCCGCGCGCAGGCCTTCGAGGCCTGGATGGTCGATGATGCCGGAATGGTGACCGAAGGCGCCTCATCCACCGCCTTTCTCGTGGATGCGGCAGGGACCCTCCTCACCCGCCCGCTTTCCCATGCGATTCTGCCCAGCATTACGCGTGCCGTGGTACTGGAGCTTGCGCGCACGCAGGGCATTCCCGTCCAGGAACGCCCATTCGGCACCGATGACATCGCCCGGGCCCGCGAGGCCTTCCTGTGTTCGACGACAAGCGCCATCACACCCGTGACGGCAGTGGGCGAGCAGACGATCGCAGACGGACGCCCCGGCCCCATCACCCGGCGTCTGATCGGTGCCCACTGGACGCATATGGCCCGCCAGACGGGTAGCCCGATTCCTCCAGAATGGCGCGCAGACCCTCCCGATAGCTGGGATACCGCCAGGCGAGCCCGTACCGCCTCTTGATCGCGCGCGCATCCACGCGCCGGGACTCGGTGTAGAAACTCCTGGCCATGTCGGACAGGTCGGCATCCGCAAGCGGCACAAGCGGTGGCGGCGGCCGGCCCAGCAGGGCGGCGGCATAAGCCACCACCTCATGAGCCGGTGCCGGTTCATCATCGGCCAGATTGAAGATCGCATCAGGCACCGGATCGGCCATGGCCGCAACCAGAGCCCGCGCAATGTCGTCCACATGGATCCGGGAGAAGACATGATCGGGACCGGCGTCAATCCGATGGGCGCATCCGGCGACAAGACGGTCGAGTGCCGACCGGCCCGGCCCGTAAATGCCTGACAGGCGAAAGATCATCAGCGGCCAGCCATGACGGGCCGCCAGCTTCCGCCATTGTCCTTCGGCCGCCACACGCCGGCGGGCCCGAACGGAAGCGGGACGAAGAGGGCTCGCCTCATCCACCCGGCCGCCCGCCGCATCGCCATAGACGCCGGTGGTGGACAGATAGCCCAGAAACCGCAGGTTCGGACCAAGCAGATGGGGCTCCCCACTCAGCAGATCCGCCAGGGGATCACCATTTGGATCGGGCGGGATGGTCACCAGCACGTGACTGGCGCGCTCAAGCGCCGTCCGGGCCTCATCACCAAGACCATGAGAGCGGTCAAAGCCGAACAGCCGTCTCCTGCCGGCCTGAACGGCCGGGCCCAGGTGAGCCGGCCGTCTGGTGCCGGCGATCCGCCAGCCGGCCGGTGCGAGCAGCCGGCAAAGCGCCGCGGCCGTGTAGCCGTAACCGAAGATGAACAGCCTTGGTTCCGCCATGGATCCGTCCTAGCATGTTGTCATCGGCCACGCAGCTCCTTGTGCAGGAGGAGATCTCTATCGTCATGGACCGCCGCGCAATCCTGTCCCTTGTCGTCATCGCGTTTCTGCTTGTGATGAGCCGAAGCCGGGCGCAGGAGGCACCCGCCCCACCGGATGCGCCCCTGCCGCCGATCCCCGAATTACAGACCCGGCAGACGCCTGCCGGATCCCAGGAGCATGCGCCTTCCCGTCAGGACGGGCAGGACCGCTTTCCCGGTCTTTTCTTCAAGGGCTATCGTGCCGATCCCGAAACCTCGCGGCCGGCCGACACGGGCGGTGATCCCGTAAAGGAGGAGGCCCGATATCGCGACTGTCTGGCCCGGGCGGTGCGCGATCCCGATCATGCGCTCGACCTCGCCTTCCGCTGGGATACGGACGGCGGCGGACTGCCGGCCGAACACTGCATCGCCGTTGCGCTCGTGACCATGGGCCATCCGGAAGCGGCCGCAGACCGCCTCACCGACATGCTTGCCAAGCTGCGGCGGGGGGAAGGGCTGCCCTGGGACCCGCTCGGCGGGCCGACAAGCGTGGATGCCCTGGCCGCCGGTCTGTATGCCCAGCTTGGCAATGCCCATCTACTGGCCGATGATCCCGAACATGCGATCGACGCCTTCACCCGTGCGCTGGCGATCATTCCGGCCGGCCATCTGGACCTGGAACAGCAGCTTTACATCGACCGGGCGCGGGCCGAAGGCATTCTTCGCCGTTTCCCGGAAGCCATCGCCGATCTCGACCGGGCCGAGGCTATCGATCCGGAAGTCGCCGACATATACGTCCTGCGGGCGAGCGCCTACCGGGCACTCGGTCAGTTCTCCAAGGCCGCGGATGATCTTGCCCGCGCCAGGACATTGAAACCGGACTGGCCGTTGTTGTGGCTTGAGGAAGCCAATCTCAACGCCATGAAGGGAGACATGAAGGCCGCCCGGGCGCTGTGGGTGGAAATCGCCAGCCGGTGGCCCGAAAGCGCGGAAGCCGCGGCCGCCCGGCGCAACCTCGCCCGCTTCGACGCGCGCGCCGACGACACCGGCGGCTGAAGAAGATCCCGGGAGAGCAAAAGGCTGTCAGGCAGCAGTAACGGATCGCATAAAGCGGGGCGGGCAACGCCAGGCCGGCTAGTCACGGCCTTCTCCTGCCCGGCGATCCCGTGAGGAGAGCGTCCACTCCCTGCGCACCATGGCGTTCTGCTCGCGTGGGACCAGCCGGGTCTCAGCCCGTTCCCAGGACGCATCATCCGCCAGTCGCCCGTAGGCCCAGACGGCATGCACCCGCACAAGCGGGTCGGCGGCCTCAAGATGCGGCCGAACGGCCCCGGCCAGCGCCGGCTCCCCGCTGTTGCCCGCGGCCACCAGCACATTGCGCAGAAAGCCGACATGGCCGGCCCGCCTGACCGGTGTCCCCGCAAACAGGGCATCAAAGCCGGCCGCATCAAGGGCAAGCAGGCGCTGAAGAGACAGATCCGCCAGATGTGCCCGCACGGCCAATGTCACCTCGCGGCCTTCCTGTGCGAATTTGTTCCAGGGACAGACGGCCAGACAGTCGTCACAGCCGAACACCCGATTGCCGATACGCGGCCGGAGATCGCGGGGAATGGGGCCGGGATTCTCGATCGTCAGATAGGAAATGCAGCGCCGCGCATCGAGCAGATAGGGAGCGGGAAAGGCGTCCGTCGGGCAGACATCGAGGCAGCGCCGACAGCGGCCGCACCGGTCCGAATGCGGTGCATCCGCAGGCAATGCGGCTGCGAGCAGCAGCGCGCCCAGAAACAGCCAGGATCCATGACTGCGCGAGACGAGATTGCTGTGCTTGCCCTGCCAGCCAAGTCCGGCAAGCTGGGCCAGCGGCTTTTCCATCACCGGTGCGGTGTCCACGGCGATGCGGGCGGGCACGCCAGCTTCCTCCGCCAGCCGCTTGAGCCGCCGCAGCCGCGTGGCGATCACCTTGTGGTAGTCCTTGCGGCGGGCATAGATGGAAATGACCGCCCGATCCGGGCGCGCGAGATCGGCCAGGGGATCCCCGCCTCCTCCGTAATTCATGCCCACCATCAGGATGCTGCCGACCGGCGGCCAGTAGCGGCGGGGATCGGCCCGTTCCCGCGCGCGCTCCGCCATCCATGCCATCTCGCCATGAAACCCGCGGGCGAGCCAGGATTGCAGGCGACGACCTGCTCCGCTTTCGGCAAGGGCATCCGCCGAGACGATTCCGGCCGCGGCAAATCCCGCCTCCTGGGCTGCCGCGAGCAGCCGCCTTTTCAGGGCCTCAGCCTCACGGGCGGACAGGCGGGCGGTGGGGCGATCGTCTCCTGCTGCAGGCACAACCCTAGAAATCCAGCTTCGCATAATGGGCCGCCGGCGGCAGACCGGGCAGACGTTCCTTCAGCAGGGACCGCACCGCGCGGCGCGACTTGACCCGCAGATACCACTCCTTCGCCGCCTCATGCCGCGCCCAGTCGATATCACCGAAATAGTCCAGAACGAGCACATTCGCCGCCGCAGCCGCATCGGCAAGGGTGAACCTTCGGCCGGCCAGATAGTGGCGATGCTCGGAAAGATAGCCGATATAGGAAATATGCGTTTTGAGATTGTGGTGCGCAGCCCGCAGGGCAGTGCTGTCGGGTTCGCCCAGTCTCAGAAAGCGTTTCAGAAACCGCTCGCCGATGACGAGTCGGGTCACCTCGGCAACGCATTTGACCAGGAACCACTGGACGAGGCGACGCACCTCGCAACGGGCGGCCGGCTCGTCGGGCAGGAGCGGGGGTTCCGGATGCCGCTCCTGCAGGTATTCGCCGATGGCCACGGCATCGGCCAGTGCATGATCGCCGTCCACCAGCACCGGCAGCCTCCCATCCGGCGAATGACGCAGAACATGTGCCGGCCGCTCCCAGGGCTTTTCCCGCTCGAGATGGGCGGCAAGGCCCTTTTCGGCCAGCAGGAGACGGACATAGGTCGATCCCACATCAAACAGCGCATAATGGAGAATGGGGGAGGCCTCTTCCCCCGCCTTCTCGACCTCTGCCTTCTCCACCCCTGTCCTCTCGACGCCGCTGCCGCTTGTGCTCCCCGCCATCGCCATGCTAGAGCCGGCGGCGGTCTGCGGTCCGTCGTCAGATCGGGAAGGGGGGCTGATGCGCTCTTCGGTCATGGTGGATCCTGTCCTCAGACTGTCGCACATCGCCAAGCGATTCGGAAGCACCCGGGCTGTGGCCGATATCTCGCTGGAGGCCCATCCCGGCGAGATTCTGGGGTTCCTTGGCCCCAACGGTGCCGGCAAGACGACCGCGATCAAGATCGCCCTCGGGATCCTGCGCCCGGATGCCGGCACGCGCGCGGTCTTCGGCGACCCCGAGCCGCTCAATCAGACGCGTCGCATCGGCTATCTGCCCGAAGAGCGCGGTCTCTACAAGTCCATGACACCGGAGGGCGTGCTTACCCACCTCGGTGCGCTCAAGGGCCTGCCCCTGCGCGAAGCCAGGCGCCGCGGCCGCCGGCTGCTGGCCGAGGTCGGTCTCGGTGATGCGGGCCGGCGCAAGATCGCGAAGCTTTCCAAGGGCATGGCCCAGAAGGTCCAGGTATTGGCCGCGATCATTCACGAGCCGGAGCTGCTGGTTCTCGATGAACCCTTCTCCGGCCTTGACCCCGCCAACCAGCGGGCGCTGGAGGAGCTGATCACGCGCCAGCGTGCCGCGGGCCGCACCGTGATCTTCTCCACCCACGTGATGGAACATGCCGAGCGGTTGTGTGACCGCATCGTCCTGGTCGCGCACGGGCGCGTGCTGTTTTCCGGCACGGTCGCCGAAGCCCGCGCCCGGCTGGGCCTGCGCCTCAATCTCGTTCTGGACGGCCCGCTGTCCGACGGCCCGAGACTGCCCGGGGTCGAATCGGTCTACAGCGAATCTGCGGGTGACGCCACCTCGGTCAGGATCACGCTGGCTCCGGGAGCGCCGGCCGGCCCCGTGCTGCAGGCAATCATGGCATGCGGCCGCGAGATCCGCGATCTCGACGTCATCCGGCCCAGTCTCCATGAGGTCTTCCTTGCTCTCGTGGACGAGGCGGAGGAAGCGGACGCAGTGAGGGGAAAGAATCGGGCATGAGCACGGACGGCTTGCGCAAGCTGCTGCTGATCGCACGTCACGAATTTCTGCAGACGGCGGGCAACCGGGTTTTTCTCCTGACACTGGTGCTGCTGCCCTTCATCATCGTGGTCAGCGGCCTTGTTCCCCGCTGGATAGCGGAAGAGGCGATTGCACCGCCCACCGTGGCCATCGCGGACTTCAGCGGGCGCATCGAAAGCCGGATGCGCGCACAGCTCGCCTCCCAGCGCGCCAGGGACGAACTGGCTGCCCTGGCACGCTGGATGCGCCTCAATCTCGCTGACAGGTTTCTGAAAAACGGCCGGCCGGATCCGGACAGGATTCCCGCCCTGCTGCTCAAGCACCGCTCCCAGATCACTACCAGGGACATCGCCGCCTTCCAGCGCCGGGGCGGACTGGCCGGTCTGCTGCCGATCGCCATGGCCTTCGTGCGCACCGATGCCAGGTCGTTCGTCGCCCCGCCACCGGATTTCCTGCTCGTCCCGCTGCCGCCGGAACTGGTGCAGGCCATGCAGACGGGCGACATCACCCGGCTGCGTGAGCAAGCCCGCCCTTACCTGAACGGGCGCCGACGGCTCCCTGATGGTCGCAGGCTTGACGTGCTTGCCGTAATCCCGCCACGGATCACGCTGCTGTCCCCTGACGACCCGGCGTTGTTCGCCCGCCCCGATCCCGAGCACAGCCTGCAGCTGTGGTCGGCCGGCACGGGCGCCGAGCGGGTGGCGGACAACCTGCGGGAGGCGGCAACCGCCGTCCTGCGTCACAGGCGTCTGGAGCAGGCGGGCATGACGCCGGCCATCCAGGCGGCGCTGGCCGCAAGCCTGCCCGTCCAGCGGATCGACCTGCGGAGCCGGGCGGGACACGAACGTCGCCCGGCCGATGTGATCCGCGATTTCCTGCCCCGCGCCTTCGCCTTCGCGCTGATCTACTTTCTGCTGCTGCAGGCGAGCCTGCTGATGGGACATATGGCGGAAGAGCGTCAGAGCCGGGTGCTGGAGATGCTGGTGTCCACCGTCTCCCCGCAGACGCTGCTGGGCGGAAAGCTGATTGGTGGGGCCGCCATTTCGCTGCTGTCCCTGACGGCTCTGCTTTCCCTTACCCTGCTTGCGCTGCGGCTGCTTGGCCCCGGAGAGGTGGTGCTCGTCCTGCGGGTCGTCGGCGAGGCGCTGGCGGAACCGGGGCTGCTGGTGCTGCTGATTTCCCAGTTCCTGCTCGGTTTCCTCTTCTTTGCCGGTCTGTTCGTGGTGGCGGGCGCTTTTGCGGTCGACCAGCGCAGCAGCCAGCTTCTCGTCATGCCCCTGATGCTGCTCATGTTCATGATGATACCGGTGGTGATCGTCCTCGGCGACGATCCCACAAGCACGGCGGCGCGGATCGCCTCCTATCTGCCAGGGATCGGCCCGTTCATGATCGTCGCCCGCCATGATGCGGGGCTCGGCCTCGGCACCATCCTCCTGGCCGGGATGACCCAGATTCTGGCCATTGCGGGAGTGCTGTGGGTAGCCGGCCATCTCTTCCGGATGGCGATCCTGGAGGGCGGGATCCGCAATCCCCTCCGCCAGTGGCGGGCGATGGTTCGGGCCCCTCGCCGTGCGCAGAATGCCGGGCGCACCGGTGATTAAGCTCTTCTTGTGGCAGCAGATACCGCCTTTTGCTTGCGCCCGCGCGCCTGAGCTGATCAAATGCAACGGTCTTGACAGCGCGCATCCGCCGCGCCACGGGTGAATCGAAGCCCGAGGCGGCCGAGCGCGGAACCGGGTCATGCCCCTCGGGCAAGCATCGAAGGACCGGCTGAATATCATGGACAGCGGATTGCCCTCTCAGGAACTGGCAGCGCTCGACCGCGTGGTCGTGCGCTTTGCGGGAGATTCGGGTGACGGCATTCAGTTGACGGGCACCCAGTTCGCCTCGGCCACGGCACTGGCCGGCAACGACCTTGCGACCTTTCCCGATTATCCGGCCGAAATCCGGGCGCCGGCCGGCACGACCTTCGGCGTGTCCGCCTATCAGATCCAGTTCGGCTCGGGGGCGGTGCTCACCCCCGGCGACGAGCCGGACGTGCTGGTGGCGCTGAATCCCGCCGCGCTCAAGGTAAACCTGCCGGCTCTGCGCGACGGCGCACTGGTGATCGTGGACACGGGTTCGTTCACCTCCCGCAATCTCCAGAAGGCCGGCTTCGAGACGAACCCCCTCACCGACGAGACCCTGAGCAAATATCAGGTGCTCGCCATCGACATCTCGAAACTGACACTCGATGCGGTCAAGGACTTCGGATTGTCGAACAAGGAAGCCCTGCGCTGCAAGAACATGTGGACGCTGGGCCTCGTGCTGTGGATGTTCACCCGGCCCAGGAAGCCGGTGATCGACTGGCTGAACACGAAGTTCGCCGACAAGCCGAAGATCCGTGACGCCAATATCGCCGCACTCAATGCGGGCCACGCCTTCGGGGAGACGGCCGAGCTCGGCTTTCATCTGCCGCGCTATCGCGTCGCACCCGCCCATGTCGAGCCGGGAGAATATCGCACGATCACGGGATCTCAGGCGATCGCCTGGGGGCTGGTGGCGGCCGGGATCAAGGCGGACCTGCCGGTCTTCTTCGGCTCCTATCCCATCACCCCGGCCTCGCCGATCCTGCACGAACTGGCGCGCATGCCGGCCTTCGGCGTGGAAACCTTCCAGGCAGAGGACGAGATCGCCGCCATCTGCGCCGCAATCGGCGCATCCTATGCGGGCGCCATCGGCGTGACCTCGAGCTCGGGCCCCGGGATCGCCCTCAAGACGGAGGCGCTGGGTCTTGCGATCGCGGTGGAGCTGCCGCTTGTCGTCGTCAATTCCCAGCGCGGCGGACCGTCCACCGGCCTGCCCACGAAGACGGAGCAGTCGGACCTGTACCAGGCCGTTTTCGGACGCAATAGCGATGCGCCGCTGGTGGTGCTGGCCGCCGCGACACCGGGCGACTGCTTTGCCGTCGCGATCGAGGCCGTGCGGCTTGCCCTCCAATTCATGACGCCGGTAATCCTGCTGACCGACGGCTATATCGCCAATGCTGCGGAACCCTGGCGACTGCCGGATCTGGACGCTCTGCCCCCGATCACCAATCACAAGCCGGCACCAGGCAGCATCACGCCGCCGTTCAATCCCTTCCAGCGGGATCCGGAAACCCTGGCGCGGGCCTGGGTCGTGCCCGGCATGCCCGGGCTGATGCACCGCATCGGCGGGCTTGAGAAGTCGGCCGAGACCGGCAATATCTCCTATGATCCCGCCAACCATCAGAAGATGACGGAGCTCAGAGCCGCCAAGATCGCCCGGGTGGCGGAGTTCATCCCCGAGCAGCAGGTCTCCTGCGGCGCCGACCACGGCAAGCTTGCGGTCGTCGGCTGGGGCTCCACCTTCGGTGCCATCGATCAGGCGGTGCGGCTGGCGCGTGCGGAGGGACTTGATGTCAGCCACATCCACCTGCGCTATCTGAACCCGATGCCGAAGAATCTGGGGGCGCTGCTTGCCCGCTTCGATCAGGTTCTGGTGCCGGAGCTGAACATGGGGCAGCTCGCAACCCTCTTGCGGGACCGCTATCTCATTCCGGTGCGCCAGCTCAACAAGGTGGCCGGCCAGCCCTTCAAGGTGCGCGAGGTGCTTGCGGCAATCCGCGAGGCCCTCACCTCCGAGACACCGCAAGCGGCGGAGTGATGCCATGAACGAGATGCCGATGAAGCTTACGCCCAAGGATTTTGCCTCGGACCAGGAAGTGCGCTGGTGTCCGGGCTGCGGGGATTACGCCATCCTCAAGGCCGTCCAGCGGACACTCGCCGAGATCGGTGCCGATCCGGCAAAAACAGTGTTCGTCTCGGGCATCGGCTGTTCCTCCCGCTTTCCCTATTACATGGCCACCTACGGCTTCCACACGATCCACGGCCGTGCACCGGCAATCGCCACCGGCATCAAGCTCGTCAATCCGGCGCTTGACGTATGGGTGATCACCGGAGACGGCGACGGTCTTTCGATCGGGGGCAATCACCTGCTGCATGCCCTGCGGCGGAATGTCGGCCTCAAGATCATCCTCTTCAACAACGAGATCTATGGCCTCACCAAGGGCCAGTATTCACCGACCTCCGCCCGCGGCACCCGTTCACCATCAACCCCCTACGGTTCGATCGACACGCCGGTGAGCGCATGCGGCTTTGCGCTGGGAGCCCGCGCCAGCTTCATTGCGCGCTCGATCGACACGCACCAGAAGCATCTTCCGCAAATGCTCAAGGCCGCCCATGCCCACCCGGGTGCGACATTCCTCGAGATCTTCCAGAACTGCATCGTCTACAATGACGGCGTGTTCGCGGACTTTGCCGCCCGGGAGGTGCGCGACGAACGCACCATCGATGTCCGCCATGGGGAGCCGCTGATTTTCGGCAAGGCACGGGACAAGGGCTTGCGTGTCGATCCCGTGCGCTGCCGCCTGGAAGTCGTGGAAATCGGCAAGAACGGGATCTCGGAGTCCGACATCCTCGTCCATGACGAGACCAATCCCCATCTCGCGCAGATGCTCATCGAGATGGAGAGCCCGGCCTTCCCCGTCGCAATCGGGGTCATCTACCGCAATCCCCGCGCAGTCTATGAGGAAGAGGCGAACCGTCAGATCGCCGACATCCGCAAGAAGACGGGCAAGCCGGATTTCGCCGCCTGGATCCGCCGTGGCCATGTGTGGACCGTCGGCAAGGAAGGCGTGCATCCGGAACCTGTGGGCTGACGGATTCCCTTGGTGCGCGATCCGCATTCCGCACCCCGACCCGCACGGAAATGCCGGTGGCTTCCTGCCACGGGACGATGCGGAAGCCTGCCGCAGCCAATCCGGGAATCGCCACGGCAAACCTACGGATGGCGTGGCGGAGCCGGACAGCAACTCATGCTCTCTGCCCGGATTGTTAAGGCCTATTCCTGCCGCCCTCGGGCGACGGTTTCCGCCACCATCTTCTCAAGCCAGGGCGGCAACACCCGTGCAGCCGCATGAATGGCGGGCGAATAGTATTTGAGGCCGGCAGGCACCGGACGCGCGCGCAGGGTCTCTTCCGGAACCCCGTAAAGGGAGGGATCATCGCTCGCCCAGCCAATGGCAAGATGGCCGCCGATGTAGGTGGGCACCACGGTCAGATAGATGCGGGTATCCGCGAAGCCGGCCCGCGCCTGATTGGCGAGCGCCCTCTCCAGGACGAAACCGTCAATGGCCGGATTGCCAAGCTGGGAGACGAGAATGCCGCCCGGATTGAGCCGGCGTCGGCAGGCCGCGTAGAAGGCTTCGCCGAAAAGCACTTCGCCGGGCCCGACGCAATCGGTGGAATCGACGATGATGACATCAAAGCCCGGTCCGTCTTCAGCCATGTAGCGGGCGGCGTCCGCAATCACGATGTCCAGACGCGGATCATCGAAGGCCCCGTTGCTGACCTCCGGCAGATGCTTGCGCGAAAAGGCGATCACGTCGGGATCGAGCTCGACCATCGTGATCCGCTCAACGCCTTCATGACGGGCCACCTCGCGCAGCGTGCCGCCATCACCCCCTCCCACGATTGCCACATGACGGGCGCGGCCATGTGCCAGAATCGGGGGGTGAGCCAGCATCTCATGATAGGCGAACTCGTCACCGGTGGTCAGCTGCAGGGCGTCATCCAGAACCAGCACCTTGCCCCAGGAAGGGCTCTCGAACAGCCACAGGCGCTGGTAACGCGTCTGTGCTTCGGCGAGCGTGCGCGTCACCTTGAGCCGCTGCCGCCAATCGGCGGAATAGAGCGTTTCCTCAAACCACTGCTCCTGTTCGCTCATCCCAGAATTCCCCGCATATGTTCGGTGACCGTCAGCCGCCCCGGCCGGAATGCCTCCTTGAGAATGGGGATGACGGCATGAGGATCGGCACGCCCGCACATGAAGACGTCGAAGGCCGCGAACGCCCGCTCGGGCCAGGTGTGGACCGAGATATGGCTTTCGGCAAGAACGGCAACGCCTGATACGCCTCCGCCATCACCAAAACGATGGAGATGGATGTGCAGCAGCGTCGCCCCGGCCGCATCGACGGCCCGTTCGAGCACTGTGCGCATGTAGTCCGGATCGTCCAGACGCTCCGCTTCCCAAAGATCAAGGATGAGATGAGTGCCCGCAAAGCGCAGGCCGTTCCGCTCGACGAAATGGTCGTTGGCAACCGCCTCGCCGATCGTCCTGTTGCCCTCCGTGGACTGGGGCCGCCGAGCTTCGACGGCTTTCACCCCGATTTGGGCAAGAGTGGGTCGCATGGCCCGCCTCCCTTCCGCAAACCAGCAATGAAAGCGTTCGCTCTGGCGCAGGAGAACTGTTTCGCTGCCGGATCGCCGCCTTCTCTCGCCCCATCTGTTCGGCGATGCGCGGTCCTCCTGATGCGAAACGCACCCCCCGGGGGTGCCGGAGCAGTGCGCCATTCTTGCGAACATGGATCGCCCGCAAAGCCATGAAACGGACAGCTCCGCGCGCGCTCGCGCCATATAGGGCTCCCCCGCCCCTTGCGCAAGTCCTTTTCGCAGGTGACGGGAAACGGCAGACAGGCTCTCACGGGCTGTCAGCGGCGGCCGGATCGTCCCGGATGAAGGGGGATTGCCTGGCAGCTCCCGGCAGCTGCTGCCGTGCATCAGGAAGGCGGGCAAGAAGAAGAGGAACCGGTTGGTGACCCCTACGGGACTCGAACCCGTGTTTCCGCCGTGAAAGGGCGGCGTCCTAGACCGCTAGACGAAGGGGCCACGGCGATGTCGGCGCTTCCTACCCAAGCGCCGAGGAAGGGTCAAGCCCCGCCAGTCCTCATTCGCCGGCGATGTCTTCCACCGCCTGGCGGGAGATGACCTCAAGCGGCAGATGCGCCGGCGCCGCATCCTCAACCACGATATCCACACGCACCCGGCCCTGCCACTCATTGCGCTTGATCTGACCGACGAGATGAATACGCTGACCATGCGCGGCCAGCAATGCGGCCCCCAATGGCTCACCGGCCGCCCGGAAGGCGATCGCAAGCCCCCGGCTGCCGCCTTCATCCGTCACGACGAGGCGGAGATGGCCGTTGCCGACCTCCTCGACCTTCACCACCCGGACGGCAGGCAGCAGAAAACGCGGCGCCGGATGACCGACGCCATAGGGGCCGGCCGCCGCGAGGGCCTCTGCAAGCTCCACCCGCACGCCCGACAGGCCGAGAGCGGCATCGATCGCCAGCTCCTGCCGGGCGGCCGCACGGGCGAAATCCGATGCCAGACGTGCATCGAAAAAGGCCTCCAGCCGTGAGAGCATGTCCGCCCGAAGCGTCATGCCGGCGGCCATCGGATGTCCCCCGCCCTTCATCACCAGGCCTTGTGCACGTGCCGCAATGACCGCCTGGCCGATGTCCACCCCCGCAATCGAACGGGCCGAACCTGCCGCCTGCCCCTCCTCGTCCAGGCTGAGCACGACGACGGGCCTGCCGCACCGCTGGACCAGCCGCTGCGCTGCAATCCCGACGACACCGGGATGCCAGCCCCGCCCGGCAACCACCCACACCGCCGGATCCTCCCCTTGCGCGATGCGCCGGTCGATGACGGCGCCGGCGGCCTCGACCACCTCCTGCTCAAGCGCCTGGCGCTCCCGATTGAGTGCATCAAGCCGCATGGCAAGTTCGCGGGCTTTGCCTTCATCGCGGGTCGTCAGAAGCTGCAATCCGATATCGGCCTCCGCCACCCGGCCGGCCGCATTGATGCGCGGGCCCAGCAGGAATGCCAGATGCCAGGACTGGGGAGACGTCTTGAGGCCCGCCACATCGGCAAGGGCGGCCAGACCCGGTCGGCCGCGTCTGGCCATTACCTTCAGACCCTGGGCGACGAAAGCGCGGTTGAGGCCGACAAGAGGCGCCATGTCGCAGACCGTGGCCAGGGCCACGAGATCAAGACCGGCCATCAGATCCGGTTCCGGGCCGGCAAGCTGTCCCGATTCCCGCAACTGCCGCCGCACGGCAACAAGGGTCAGAAAGACCACCCCGGCCGCACAAAGATGGCCCAGCCCGGAATCATCGTCCAACCGATTGGGATTGACGACGGCCACGGCCGGCGGCAGCGTCTCTTCGACCTTGTGGTGATCGAGCACGATGACATCCAGGCCAAGATCCCTGGCCCGCGCAAGCGGATCCCTGGCGGTGGTGCCGCAATCGACGGTGATCACGAGACCGGCGCCCGCATCCGCCAGCTGGCCGAGCGCCTTCTCGTTGGGGCCGTAGCCTTCCGTCATGCGGTTGGGAACATAGGTCAGAACATCCGCCCCCACCCCTTCCAGGAAATCGACAAGCAGTGCCGCCGAACAGGTGCCGTCAACGTCATAGTCCCCGAAGACGGCAATGCGCTCACGAGTGACGATCGCTTTGGCAAGGCGGGCGGCAGCCTCCTTCATCCCCCTTAGAACAAAGGGATCGGGCAGCCAGTGCTGCAGCTTCGGCTCCAGAAACCGGGGGACGTCCTCTACGCCGACTCCGCGCCCGGCAAGAAAGGCAGCGACGGCCTCATCGAGCCCATGCCGCTGAGCCAGGAGAGCAGCCATCCGCGGATCCACCGCCCGCAGCCGCCAGCGGCGGCCCGCAAAGGACCTGGCCCCGCCCAGCAATATGCCGTTCCCGCCTTGCCTTTCATGCGCAGGCCGAACCGTCACGACCGCTCACCGACATGCTCGGTCACGATCCAGCGAATCGTGCCGGAAGAGGCCCGCATGACGACGGACTGGGTGCGATAGCCGCGGGCCGTGCGCTTGACACCCTTGAGCATCGTGCCATCGGTGACGCCGGTGGCCGCAAAGATCGTGTCGCCGGAAGCGAGATCATGCAGACGGTAGAGGCGGTCGAGATCGGTAATGCCCAGCTTGTGGGCGCGGGCCTTTTCCTCATCGTTCCGGAAGAGGAGCCGGCCCTCGAACTGGCCGCCGATGCAGTTGAGAGCCGCGGCCGCCAGCACGCCCTCCGGCGCACCGCCGATGCCGAGATACATGTCGATGCGGGTGGCCGGATCGGTGGTGGCGATCACGCCGGCGATATCGCCGTCGGGGATGAGCACGATACGGGCACCAAGTTCCCTGAGCTCGCCGATGATCGCCTCATGGCGCGGACGGTCCAGGATGCACACGGTGATTTCCTCCACCGGCACATCCTTCGCCTCCGCAAGTGAGCGGACATTCTCGCTCGGCGAACGATCGAGAGCCACCACGCCTTCGGGCAGGCCGGGGCCCACCGCGATCTTGTTCATGTAGACATCCGGGGCATGCAGCAGATGGCCACGCCAGGCAGCAGCAATCACGGTCAGCGCATTGGGGGCCATCTTGGCGGTCAGCGTCGTGCCTTCGAGCGGGTCAAGAGCAAGATCGATTGCGTCTCCGCCCGCTCCACATTCCTCCCCGATATAAAGCATGGGGGCTTCATCGCGCTCGCCTTCCCCGATCACCACACGGCCGGCGATGGGCAGACGGTCGAGGGCCGAGCGCATGGCCTCGACCGCCGCCTGATCGGCCTGGCGCTCGTTGCCCCGCCCGATCCAGCGGTGTGCGGCAAGCGCGGCGGCCTCGGTCACCCGCACGAATTCCATGACGAGACGCCGGTCGAGCGGTCTGGTTTCCAGCGCCGGTTGTGTCATCCCCTCAGGCATCCCTGATCCTTTCCTGTCTTTCGCCGATCTTCACCGCTTTCCCGGTGCGCGACCCGCTGCATCCTTGTCGGTTTCGGCATGATGGAAGGGCAACCCGCATGACACCGATGAGCCCATATCCCTCATAGTCCTTTTTGGCGCGCTGGACCAGATCATGTGTGCACGGATTCACGTCTGCCTCCCACCCCCTGGAGAACGAAGAAGCGCCTTGATGACGCCGAACAGGGTCTGCACCTCCTGCTCGCTCCAGCGAGCCTGCAAAAAGAGACTGCGCAGGCTGCGGATCTGCACGGGCTTGCGCTGGGGCGAGGGGAAATAGCCGCGTGCATCCAGCGCCGGCTCGATCAGATCGAACAGACGCTGGTAGTAGGCACGCGGTGCGGCCGGCCGGATCGGCTGAGGCAGACGCTGACGCGGGCGCAGGACCTGGCGGCCCCACTCATAGGCCAGCACCAGCACGGCTTGCGCGAGGTTGAGGCTGGAGAAGGTTGGGTCGGCAGGAATGCTCACGAGCGCATCGGCCAGCGCGATGTCGTCATTGTCAAGCCCGGAACGCTCCGGCCCGAACAGGATTCCGGCACGGGCGTGAGCGGCCTTGCGAATCTGCGCAATCGTGTCTTCCGGGTCGAAGCAGGGCTTCGGCAGATCGCGCCGGCGTGCCGTTGTGGCGAAGACGAGCTCAAGATCGGCAATCGCATCCGCCACCGTCTCGAACACGCGCGCACCGGCCAGCACGTCATCGGCCCCGGCTGCCGCCGGTCCGGCCGCGGGATTGGGCCAGCCGTCACGCGGGGCGACGAGCCGCAGCTCCTTCAGGCCGAAATTGCGCATGGCGCGCGCCGCCTTGCCGATGTTCTCGCCAAGCTGCGGCCGCACCAGGATGATGACGGGTGGTGCGGCTGCGGCGGCCTGCTGCGGGCTGGTGCTCTCCGCCATCAGCCGCTGCGCTCCCAGTCGGTGGTGCCGTCGGGCCGGTCGAGCAACCGGATGCCCTTTGCGGCCAGGCGATCGCGAATGGCGTCCGCACGCGCAAAATCCCGCGCCTTGCGTGCTGCAGCCCGCTCGGCGATCAGCGCCTCGATTTCCGCACGCGAAAGACCGCTGCCGTCCTCACCCTTCAGCCAGCGCTCCGGTTCCTCTTCCAGAAGTCCGATAAAGCGCGCCCCGGCCAGCAGTGCCGGCGCCGTCTGCGGGCGGGCCAGCTCTTCCAGCGCCGCAATGGCACGGGGCGTGTTGAGATCATCCGCCAGCGCCGCCAGCATCGGCGCCGGAATTTCATCATCCGGCTCGACATCCCGCACGAGGCGATACCAGCGATCAAGCCGGCGCCGGCATTCCGACAGAAGTTCCTCCGTGATATCAAGCGGCTGGCGATAATGGGCCGACAGCAGCGCCAGCCGGATCGCCTCGCCCCGGTGGCGCTCCAGCAGCTCGTGGACGGTGAAGAAGTTGCCGAGCGACTTCGACATCTTCTCGCCGCCCGAGATCACATAGCCGTTGTGCACCCACATCCGCACGAACTCGCCACCGAAGGCGCAGGCGCTCTGGGCACGCTCGTTCTCGTGATGGGGGAAGACGAGATCCTGGCCGCCACCATGGATGTCGATGGGGTGACCCAGATGGGTGTGAATCATCGCCGAGCATTCCAGATGCCAGCCGGGCCGGCCGCGCCCCCAGGGGCTGTCCCAGCCGGGCTGGTCATCCGTGCTCGGCTTCCACAGCACGAAATCCGCCGGATCCCGCTTGAAGGGGGCGACCTCGACACGCGCGCCTGCGATCATCTCCTCGCGCGAGCGGTGGGAGAGCGCGCCGTAGTCCGGCAGATGCGCCACCGAAAACAGCACATGCCCTTCCGCCACATAGGCGCAGCCGCGCGCGATCATGCGCTCGATCATCGCGATCATCTGGGGGATGTGGGCGGTGGCGGCCGGCTCGATCGTCGGCGCAAGAACATGAAGAGCGGCCATGTCGGCGCGATAGATTGCGGCATAGCGGGCGGTGATCGCCGCAATCTCCTCGCCGGTCTCCTGCGCGCGGGCGATGATCTTGTCGTCGATGTCGGTGATGTTGCGGGCATAGATCACATGCTCCGCCCCGTACACATGCCGCAGAAGCCGGAACAGAACGTCAAAGACCACCGCAGGCCGGGCATTGCCGATATGGGCATAGTCATAAACGGTCGGCCCGCAGACATACATGCGCACCCGTGCAGGATCGAGAGGGGTGAACAGCTCCTTCTTTCCCGTTCTGGTATTTGTCAGCCGCAAGGCGATCTCGCCCATCCTTAAGCCTCCTCGCCCCGCAATCGCCTCAGCACCCGTTCACGCGGCACGAGCGGGAGCAGCCGCGCCATTGCGGGACCGCTTTCCCGTCCGGTGATCGCAAGCCTGAGCGGTCGGAAAAGAGCCCGCCCCTTGCGGCCGGTCCGCTCCTTGAGCGCAGCGGTCCAGCGGGACCAGGCCTCCTCTGTCCACGTCTCCGGCAGGCAGCCTGCCGCCTGCTCCAGAAAGCTGCGATCAGCCTCCGCGATCACCGGCATGAGCGGTCCCGTGACGACCCGCCGCCAATGCCCGAGATCGGCGAGCGTGTCCAGATTTTCCCGCACCACTTCCCACAGCTCCGGACTGATGTCGGCCAGTTCCGGCCGGCCGGCCAACTGGGCATATGGCGTGTGATGGAGAACATGACGATTGATGCGGGCAAGCTGGGCGGGGTCGAAGCGCACGGCCGCCTTCGAAAAGGCGCCGATGTCAAAGTCCGCAATCAGCTCCTCGCGCGAGGTGACCGATTCCGGAGCACGGCCCGTGCCCAGCGTCGCCAACAGGGCAAGCACGGCAAGCGGCAGCACGCCCTCCTCCCGCAAACGGCGCAGGCTGATGTCCCCGGCCCGTTTGGACAGCGGCCGCCCATCCGGACCCAGCATGAGGGGAAAATGGGCGAAAGCCGGCAGTTTGCCACCGAGTGCCGTGATCAGCTGGATCTGCTCGGCGGTGTTGGTGACATGGTCTTCTCCCCGGATGACATGGGTCACGCCAAGATCGATGTCGTCCACCACTGAGGGCAGCAGGTAGAGAAAGCTGCCGTCGGCACGGATGAGAACGGGATCGCTGAGAGAGGCCGGATCGATCCGTTGATGACCGCGAATGAGATCCTCCCATTCCACGGCTGCATCAGTCGCCAGAAGAAACCGCCAGTGGGGCCGCCTGCCTTCCGCCTCCAATCTGGCGCGCTCCTCCTCGCTCAGCCCCAGGGCGGTGCGATCATAGACGGGAGGCCGCCCCCGCATGCGCTGCACCCGGCGCTTCAAGGCAAGCTCTTCCGGCGTTTCATAGCAGGGATAGAGCCGCCCGGCCTCCTTCAGCCGCTCTGCTGCCGCCCGATATCGGTCGATGCGGCTGGATTGGCGGATTTCCTCATCCCAGTCGAGGCCGAGCCAGGCCAGATCCTCGCGGATCGCCGTCACATATTCCTCGCGCACCCGGCCGGGATCGGTGTCATCGAAGCGGAGAATGAAGCGGCCGCCATGACGACGGGCAAACAGCCAGTTCAGCACCGCGGCCCGGACATTGCCGAGATGAAGATGGCCGGTGGGCGAAGGTGCAAAGCGCACCACCACAGGTTCCTGCGGCACGGGGGAGGTCGGGCTTCCGCCCTCCTTGCGTCCGGCCTCATGACCGGCATGACGATCTTCACCCATCACGTTCAGGAGCCCTGCCTTCTTGCTTCCACCATGCGCATGCGCGCCGTCCGGAAGGCATTGGTGATCGGATAGCGACGATCGCGGGTAAAGCTCTTGCGCGTGATCTTGATTCCCGGTGCCCCCTGACGTCGCTTGTATTCGGCGGCATAAAGCATGCTCTCCACCTTCGCGACCAGCTCGGGTGGATGGCCGCGCGCAACGATGCGGTCAAATCCGAGCTCCTCTTCGATCAGGCCGTGGAGAATGTCATCAAGCACCGGATAGGGCGGCAGGCTGTCCTGGTCCGTCTGGCCGGGCTTGAGCTCGGCGCTCGGTGCCTTGGTCAGGATTCGTGCCGGGATCACCTCTCCGGCCGGCCCATGCCCCCGGCGGGGGCGGTGGGTGTTGCGCCAGCGCGCAAGCCGATAGACCAGCGTCTTGTAGACATCCTTCAGGGGAGAAAAGCCGCCGACCATGTCTCCGTAAAGCGTGGCATAGCCGACCGAAAGTTCGGACTTGTTGCCCGTCGCCAGCACCAGATGACCGAACTTGTTGGACAGGGCCATGATGGTCAGCCCGCGCAGGCGGGCCTGGATGTTCTCTTCCGTTTCATCCGCAGCAAGCGCATCGAAGACGGGTCTTAGCATCGTCTCCAGGGCATCCATCGCGGGCGTGATGGGAATGACGTCATGACGAACGCCCAGATTCCGGGCAAGGGCCGCGGCATCCTCCAGACTTTCCCGGCTGGTATAGGGGGACGGCAGCATGACCGTCCAGACATGCTCCGGCCCCAGCGCATCTGTGGCAAGAGTCGCCACCAGTGCCGAGTCTATACCGCCCGACAGGCCCAGCACCACATCTCGAAAACCGTTCTTGCGGGCATAGTCGCGCACACCAAGGAGCAAGGCATCATAGATACCGGCCTCCCCCTCCGGCCAGCGCGCCTCGCCGCCAAGCCGCGGCGTCAGCGACGTCGTGTTCGCCGCAAGCGTGATGTCCAGAACAGCGAAATCCTCCTCGCACGCCTCCAGACGGGCCCGCACCATGCCGTCTGCATCAAGCGCAAAGGAAGCGCCGTCAAAAAGCAGCTCGTCCTGACCGCCGACCTGGTTGACGAAGACGAGCGGCAAGCCCGTCTCCTGAACCCGTGCTCCCGCCACATCCAGCCGGTGTGCCCGTTTTTCGATCTCGTATGGCGAGGCATTGACCGCCACCAGAAAGGCCGCCCCCTTGGCCGCAAGCTCGGACGGGACATCCTCAAACCACATGTCCTCGCAGATCATCAACCCGATCGGCACGTCGCCCAGGCGCACAGGCTCTGCCGTGGCGGCGGGGGTGAAATGGCGTTTTTCGTCGAAAACGCCGTAGTTCGGAAGCATCCGCTTGAAGGTCCGGCCGGCGATCCGCCCGCCCGCCACCAGAACGGCGGCATTGTAGAGATGATCTCCTTCCCGCCAGGGCAGGCCGACCACGAAGGCGGGCAGATCGTCCCGCGCCTGTGACCAGGCCACGAGTTCCTCCAGAACCCCCCGCGCGGCATCCACGAAAGCCCGCTTCAAGACGAGGTCTTCGGGAGGATAGCCCACAAGCGAAAGCTCCGGCGTTACCAGAAGATCGGCTCCGCATCCGGCAGCCCGCTCCAGCGCGGCGACAATGCGGTCCCGGTTGCCTTCCAGGTCACCCACCGTCGGATTCAGCTGCGCAATGGCCAGCGTCAGGCCTTGGCCCATTCTGTCCTCCCTTGAAGGCGATCGCCCGGGCGTCCTCCCGCCCAGCAGACGAGAGAGATGCCCATCCGCTGCGGCCTAGCGCGCCTTGGCGATCGAGACAAGCATCACACACTGCCCCTTGACCGCACCCCGCTTCATGCGGTTCAAGGCGGAAAGGTCAGGCCTTCCCGATCAAAGGGCCAAGACGGAGCGGACGGACCATGAACAAGCAGACCAATTCCACACTTCCGGCGATCAGTGCCTTCCTGATCGGCTTTTTCAATTTCGGCATCGTCTTTGAAGGGACTCTGTGGTGGCTGGACGATCTCATCGGCCTTGACGAAACCCTGCATCTTGTCACGATCGCGATCGGCCTGGTCGGTTGTCTGGCCTTTGCTCTCTATTCGGCAAAACGCGCCCGGCAGCTCTATCAGGGGCTGGCCGACGGCTCGCATTTCCGTGCCTATGTGGACTGATCCGGTCGCAGGGAGAAGGAGGCGGACAATGGGTGCAAGGCGCGTATTCTCCTGGCGGGCACTGGCCATGACGATTTCCATGGTCGTGCTGACGACCGTCAGCATGCTGCTGATCATCGACGGATTCGAATGGGCGTTGCTGCGCCTGATGGGTGTGCCGGAATGGCCGACCGAAATCGTCATGGGGGTGACCGCCGTGCCCGTGCTGTTCGTGGTCTGGCGATTCGGCCGCAAGGTCTGGACGATCGAGACCGAACTGCCGGAGGCGTGATCACCGCCCCCGCCCTCCTCCCTATTTCCACGGGCATGTGGACAGAAGGACGGCCCGACATCATCCCCAGACCCCAAGTGGGAAAACGGCAAATGAGCCGTTAACCACATTTACATCTTCTCTGAAGAGGCGATCCTTTTTCTTGCCACCTGCATGCTCTTATCTGGAAAATTCTTGTCATTCCTGCTATAGAGGAGTCCAAGGAAAAGGCCGGGCCCGCTTCCGCTCTCCCCTTTCGGAAGGAGCGGCGGCATCCGAGGGAAAGAAAGGCAAGGCGCCCGCATGCGCGCAAGAAAGCTGTTTTTTGCCGTCATTGCCGGCTCGGTTCTGCTGGTGGTCGCCTTTGGCGCGGCTGCCGGTCTTGCCACCTATCTTTCGCTACTTACCACCCCGCAGAAGCAGGCCGATGAAGCAGCCGCCAGGGAGGGTGGAAAACAGAGCGCTCCGATCGATTCGCTGTTTGCCTTTCTCGGCCTCGGTCCAACACCCCAGGAACCACCCAAGACCAGAGAGCCTGCGGCCAGCCCGCCGCCGGACACCATTGCCACACCGGTCGCCGAACCCGTTGCACCCGTCACGCTTGAGGAGGCCGTGGCTGCCGCCAAGTCCGGCCGGCCGGAGGATCTGAAGAAGCTCGGGCAGTTCTTTGACGGGGCGGGAGGGGACATCCAGAAACTGCGTGAGAAGGTCGTGCAGGTTCTTGATGCCCTCTCCGAGGACCCGGCCATGCATGATCCGGCCGTCTTCGCCACCAAGGCGGCGGACATCGTGGAGCTGGCCAATCAGTCCTACCAGTCCGCCTATCTTTACCGGACCCGCATGCGGGTGGATCTGGCGGTAAAGAAACCTGCCGTCGGATTTGACCTCGGGCCCAAGGGCCGGCCTCCCCAGCCCGGTTTCACCCGGGTGCATCCGGATACCGATTTCGTCAATCGCGGCACCAGCGCGCTGGTGACGGGTGATGGACCGCCCGCCGTCTATGACGGGCTGATGAACATCACCAGCTTCGATCACGCCTTTGATGACGGCAATTACCGGGTTACCCTGCTCACGCTTCCGGAGGGCCAGAACATCACGCCCTATCCTTTCGGAACCACCGTGCAGGCAAGCGGGGCCGTCGTTCCCATCAAGGATGCCCTCAATACCTCCAAGAAGCTCTATGCCACCCTGCGCGAGAACGACTTCTTCGTTGAAGACATGATCCCCGAGATGCCGAATGACACGGAAGAGGTCTCGGCCATCGCGATGTCGATCCCGGTGCGCGTGTCGGGAGGCAATCTGTCGATCCTGCTCAATCCGGCCGATGTGCCAACCTATGTGACGGCCATCGTCGTCTATCCCGAGGAAGAGCAGACCATTGACGACCAGACGGCGGAAAAGATCGCCGACATCCTCGCCCGTCTGCGACCGGCAGCCGGTCAGCGCCCGATCGGCGAAACGGGGTTTGACAGCGGCCCGCGTGCCCGGGCGGCTCCGCCCGCAACAGGGGGCGCCCCGGGCGGTCCCGGGCGGGGACTGCGCCCCTCTCCTCGCCAGCAGCCGACTCTTCCCCAGCCGGCCCCCAATCAGCCGGTCACGACGACGGTGCCGCCGCCGGCCCCGGCCGATACGCTTCAGGCGGTGGCGACGGGACCGGCCGAGGTCCTTCTCGGTGAAACCGCCCTGCTCAATGGATGCGACACCCTTTTCAATGGTCAGAGTCTGGCCGCGGCTTTCGGTGGCGCATGCGAGTCGGGAGCATTGACGGGCTTTACGGCGGAATGGTTCTTCAACGGCCAGCTGCTGGGCAGCGGTTTTCTCTTCAATCTGGCCACGGGGCCGGGCACTCCCTTTGACGTGCCGGGTGTCTATGAGATCACGCTGCTTGTCACCTTCTTCGGTGACGGCACGACTCCGATCCTGACCTCGGTGGCCACGCTGCTGCTTCGGGTGGTCGCCCAGGCCCCGGTCCCGGAGCCCGAACAGCTGTTCCTGCTGCTGGCCGGTCTCATCGGCATCCTTCTCTGGCGGCGGCAGCAGGCCCGCCACGATTCGAAGCAGACCGCCCAGCGGTGATCCGATCGACCGTCCGCCAACCGCTGCCTGCGTCGGGAAATGATCGTCATCTCATCCCCATGACATCGTCTCCCTGACCCGAAGATGCCGCCTGGCGCCCGACGCGCATGGCCGGCCCCTTTGGCAGGGCGGTCCCCAGCCCGGACCATGGGCTGTCCGGCGCTTCGGGCCTGCAGCTGACCTGGGGGAGTCTCCCCCTCCCGGCAGCGGGCGTGATCACGCCCGACGCCTGAGGTCGTCGCCATCTCCCGCTGGCCCCGCCGATCAAGTCGGCGGGTGACGTGAAAAGAAGATGGCCAGCCGATCAAGTCGGCGGGTGACGAGAGCATATCGTGCCGGCAGGTGAGGAAGAGATGGCGCCGGCGGGTGACGCTCTTCTCTCTCGTCATTCGCCGCGAAGGCGGCGAATCCAGCCACCATGAGTGACGGCTCCGGCACGGGGGATTGGCCCGCTTCCCGCTGGCCCCGTGGTCAGGCCGGCAGGTGATGACCAGAGAGCAGCAGCGGGCGCGCGGGGGCGGCGGGGAAATGAGAAGGGCAAACCATCCGATTGCGGACGTCTGTTCACCGATCGCCGGCCCGGCGGGCGAGTCCGGCCCGGTAGCGGGCGAGAATCGCCTCGGCCTCGTCCGCAAAGCGCCCCTCCTCGATCGCGCGGCGCAGGCGGCGCATCAACGCCTGGTAGAAGGCGAGATTGTGCCAGGTGAGCAGGATCGCCCCCAGGATCTCGCCCGCGCGCACGAGATGGTGGATGTAGGCGCGCGAATAGTCCCGCGCGGGGCTTTCCACTTCCGGATCGATGGGCCGCTCGTCGTCGCGGTGGCAGGCGTTCTTCATGTTGAGCGGCCCGTCCCAGGTGAACGCCTGACCGGTGCGCCCCGAGCGGGTCGGCAGCACGCAGTCGAACATGTCGATGCCGCGGGCGACGGCGCCGATGATGTCGTCCGGCTTGCCGACGCCCATCAGATACCGCGGCCGGTCGGCGGGCATGAGCGGCGTCGTCGCCTCCAGCACCCGGAACATCTCCGCCTGCCCCTCGCCGACCGCAAGGCCGCCCACCGCATAACCGTCGAAGCCGATCTCGATCAGCGCCTCCACCGACCGCGCCCGCAGATCCGCATACACCCCGCCCTGGACGATCCCGAACAGCGCCTGGCCGCGCGCCCCGCATCCCTGCTCGTCAAAGGTGCGGCGCGAACGCGCGGCCCAGCGCATGGACAGCTCCATGCTCTTGCGCGCCTCGTCATGGGTGGCGGGGTATGGCGTGCACTCGTCGAAGACCATGACGATGTCGGACCCCAGCAGCGCCTGGATCTCGATGGAGCGCTCGGGTGTCAGCAGATGGTGACTGCCATCCAGATGCGAGCGGAAAGTGACACCCTCTTCCGTGATTTTGCGCAGCTCGCCCAGCGACATCACCTGAAAGCCGCCGGAATCCGTCAGAATCGGCTTCGGCCAGTTCATGAAGCGGTGCAGCCCGCCGAGCCGCGCGATCCGCTCCGCCCCCGGGCGCAGCATCAGGTGATAGGTGTTGGCGAGAATGATCTCGGCCCCCGTCGCCGCCACCCATTCGGGCAGCATGGCCTTGACCGTCGCCGCCGTGCCGACCGGCATGAAGGCGGGCGTCTCGATGGTCCCGCGCGGCGTGGTGATGCGGCCGCGGCGCGCGCCGTCGCTGGTCGCCAGCAGCGTGAAGCCGAGCGCGGGTCGGCTGCTCATGCCTTCTCCTCCGGAAACAGCAGCGAGGCATCCCCATAGCTGTAGAAGCGATAGCCGCTTTCCACCGCATGCGCATAGGCCGCGCGGATGGTCTCCACGCCCGAGAAGGCGCCGACCAGCATCAGCAGCGTCGAGCGCGGCAGATGGAAATTGGTGACAAGCAGGTCGACCGCACGAAAGCGATAGCCGGGCAGAATGAAGAGATCCGTCTCGCCGGCGAAGGGATGCACCCGCCCCGCCTCGTCAGCGGCGGATTCGAGAAGCCTGGTGACGGTGGTCCCCACGGCCACGACCCGCCTGCCGGCTGCGCGCGTCATGTTGATGAGAGCCGCGACATGGGCCGGCACATGGCCCCATTCCGCATGGATGGGATGGTCCCGCACATCTTCCGTCTTCACCGGCAGGAAGGTGCCCGCGCCCACATGGAGAGTCACGAAGGCGCGCCGGATCCCACGCTCCTCCAGCGCCGCCAGCAGCCGCGGCGTGAAATGGAGACCCGCCGTCGGCGCCGCCACCGAGCCGGGCAGGCGGGCAAACACCGTCTGGTAGCGGGCGCGATCTTCGACATCGGGCGCGCGCCGGCGCGCGATATAGGGGGGAAGCGGCATGCTGCCGGCGTGGGCCATGACCCGCTCGACATCGCGGGGATCGGCGAAAGCAAGCCGGCGGATGCCGCCCTCGCCTGCCCCCGTCACTTTCGCCACGACTTCCTCGCCCGCACCGAGATCGAAGATGAGCTCGGTGCCGGGCCTCAGCTTGCGCGCGGGCCGCGCGAAGGCCTCCCATGTCCCCTCCCCGCCCGCCGGGCGGTGGAGCAGGATCTCGATCCGCCCCTCATGGCCCGCGCGCCGGGCAAAAAGCCGCGCTGGGATTACCCTGGTATCATTGAAGACCATGAGGTCCCCGGCCTGCAGGAGTTGCGGCAGATCCCGCACTGTGCGGTCCTGCGGAGACTCGCCCGGACGGACGACCATCAGCCGCGCCGCATCGCGCGGGCGCGCGGGGTGCAGCGCGATGCGCTCTTCCGGCAGATCATAGTCGAAATCGGTGATCCGCATGCTTCGGCCGTCAGCTTGCGCCCGCCAGCAATCCGCCCTCATTCGGCTGCCTGCACCGCCGGAGCGGCCATGAAGCGCGGGAACCAGCCCTCATGGGCCTGCCTGATGCGCGCAAGCGGCAGCGAGAAGACGCCGGCCACCGTCAGCCGGTCACCGCCCGTCACGCCGAGGCGGAGCACGGGCACATCGGCCGCCTGCGCCCGGCGGATCACGGTGGTGGCGACATCCGCCGGTGCCGCAATCAGATAACGCGCCTGATCCTCGCCGAAGAGCGCGGCATGCGCGGGAAGCCCGCCGAAGGCATCCAGCGTGATCTCGGCGCCGATGCCGCCGGCCAGCGCCATCTCGGCCAGCGCCACGGCCAGCCCGCCGTCCGAGAGATCATGCACCGTATCCACAAGCCCTTCCGCAATCAGCGCCCGCACGAAGTCGCCATGCCGACGCTCGGCGGCGAGATTCACCGGCGGCGGTGCGCCCTCCTCGCGGCCCAGCACCTCCGCAAGATAGCGGCTCATCCCGAGCGCGCCTTCGGTGCGGCCGACGATGAGAATCACGTCGCCCTTCCGCCGGAACGCCAGATCCGCACGCCGGTCGTAATTCTCGATGAGGCCGACGCCGCCGATCGCGGGCGTGGGCAGGATCGCCGCCCCTTCCGTTTCGTTGTAGAAGGAGACGTTGCCGGAGACGACGGGAAAGTCGAGCGCGCGCCCGGCTTCGGCCATCCCCTCGATGCAGCCGACGAACTGGCCCATGATCTCCGGCCGCTCGGGGCTGCCGAAATTCATGCAGTCGGTAAAGGCGAGCGGCCGGGCGCCGACCGCCGTCAGATTGCGCCAGGCCTCGGCCACCGCCTGCCGGCCGCCCATCACCGGGTCGGCGAGGCAGTAGCGGGGCGTGCAGTCGGTGGTGATGGCGAGCGCCCGGTGCGTGCCATGCACGCGCACGATCGCGGCATCGCCGCCGGGCGTACGGATGGTGTCGGCCATCACCGTCTGGTCATACTGCTCCCAGATCCAGCGCCGGGACGACAGGTTCGGCCCGCCCATGAGCTTCAAGAGCGCCTCGCTAAGGTCCGGCGCGGCCGGCACGGCGGCCGGCTCCAGCGCAGGACGCGGCTCGGGCAGGCGGAAGGGCCGCTCATAGACCGGTGCCTCGTCGGCCAGCGCAGCCAGCGGGATGTCCGCCACCTTCTCGCCGTGGAAGAAGAGCTCGAGCCGGCGGCTCGCCGTCAGCTCGCCGATGACGGCGAAATCGAGCTCCCATTTCTCGAAGATCCGGCGCGCCTCCTCCTCGCGGCCGGGTTTGAGGATCATGAGCATGCGCTCCTGGGATTCGGAGAGCATCATCTCATAGGGCGTCATGCCCTCCTCGCGGCAGGGCACACGCTCAAGCTCCAGCCGGATGCCAAGCCCGCCCTTGGAGGCCATCTCGACGGAGGACGAGGTCAGCCCCGCCGCCCCCATGTCCTGGATCGCGACGATGGCGTCGGTCGCCATGAGCTCGAGGCAGGCCTCGATCAGCAGCTTCTCGGTGAAGGGATCGCCGACCTGCACGGTGGGCCGCTTTTCCTCCGAATCCTCGTCGAATTCGGCGGACGCCATGGTGGCACCGTGGATGCCGTCGCGGCCGGTCTTGGCGCCGACATAGACCACCGGATTGCCCACGCCGGCCGCGCGGGAATAGAAGATCCGGTCCGCCGGCGCGATGCCTACCGTCATGGCGTTCACGAGGATGTTGCCGTTGTAGGCGGGATGGAATTCGCACTCGCCACCCACCGTCGGCACGCCGACGCAGTTACCGTAACCGCCGATCCCCGCCACGACGCCGGAGACGAGATGGCGCGTCTTCGGATGGGCGGGATCCCCGAAGCGCAGGGCGTTCATGTTGGCGACCGGCCGTGCGCCCATGGTGAAGACGTCGCGCAGGATGCCGCCCACCCCGGTGGCCGCGCCCTGGTAGGGCTCGATGAAGCTCGGGTGGTTGTGGGACTCCATCTTGAAGACGGCGGCGAGCCCCTCGCCAATGTCCACCACACCCGCGTTCTCGCCGGGGCCCTGGATCACCCAGGGCGCGCTGGTCGGCAGCTTCTTCAGATGCACCCGCGAGGACTTGTAGGAGCAGTGCTCCGACCACATCACCGAAAAGATGCCGAGCTCGGTGAGATTGGGCGCGCGGCCCAGGGCCTTTTCGATGCGGGCGTATTCCTCGGGTGTGAGATTGTGCTCGGCGATGAGCTCGGGCGTGATGTCCACCTTCTCAACCTTTGTCATGGCCATGCATCCGTAAGACCGGCCATTTGGGCGCGGCCGGCCCGTTCGTCAGAGAGGTTGCAGTCCCAGCTTGGTGAAGAGCTCCGCATCCCGGCTGCGGCCGGGGTTGGGAGTCGTCAGCAGCCGGTCACCCACGAAGATCGAATTGGCGCCGGCGAGAAAGCACAGCGCCTGCAGCTCGTCGGACATCTGCTCGCGCCCGGCCGACAGGCGGACCATGGAGCGCGGCATCATGATGCGCGCGGCCGCGATTACCCGCACGAAGGCGATGCCGTCCACCTCCTCGGCCTCTTCAAGCGGCGTGCCCGGCACCCGCACCAGACGGTTGATCGGCACGGATTCGGGATGCGGGTCGAGGCCGGCGAGCAAGGCCAGCATGGCGGCGCGGTCCTCCTCGCTCTCGCCCAGCCCGATGATCCCGCCGCAGCAGACGTGGATGCCCGCCTCGCGCACGGCCTCGAGCGTCGCCAGCCTGTCGGCCATCGTGCGGGTCGTGATGATCCTGTCGTAATAGGCGGGCGAGGTGTCCACATTGTGGTTGTAGTAGTCGAGCCCCGCCTCCTTGAGCGCCTTTGCCTGCTCGCGGGTCAGCATGCCCAGCGTCATGCAGGTCTCGAGCCCTTCCGCCTTCACCGCGCGGATCGCATCCGTGATCTTCGGCAGATCCCGGTCCTTGAGCGCGCGCCAGGCCGCGCCCATGCAGAACCGGGTCGCGCCATCGGCCTTGGCGCGCCGTGCGGCGGCGACGATCTCGTCCACCGGCATCAGCGGGCCCGCCTTCAGCCCCGTGCCTTCCTGGTAGCGCTGCGACTGGGGGCAGTAGGCGCAGTCTTCCGGGCAGCCGCCGGTCTTGATGGACAGCAGCTCCGACATCTGCACGGCATTCGCCGGGTGAAAGATCCGGTGGATGCGCTGGGCCTCGTGCACGAGATCAAGGAAGGGGCGCCGCAAAAGCGCCAATGCCTCCTCTGCCGTCCAGTCATGACGGACAAGATGATCGGCCTTGTCCGCGATCTTTGGGGAAATCTCGTCCGGCATGCCCGTCCGTTTCTTTCCTGACCACCCATCCTGCCGGCGAGCGCCGGCCTTGCGGGGCCGTCTTTGGCATGCACCGCGTCTTCAGGCAAGCCTTCCGGAGACGGAAACGGAAGAGGCGCGCCCGGCCGGGCCGGGCACGCCTGCTTCCATCCGGAAGACTCCCCCAATGAGGGGGCTTTAGAAGTGATAGAAGACGGACAACAGAGTCCGGATCTTCTGCTCCTTTCTGCCGCCCACCGGGATCTGAACACCGAAGCCGATCTTGAGCGCCAGCTCCTTCCAGGGGCGGACCTTGAAGCCGGGTGCCAGGTTCCAGACATCAAGCCCCGCTTCCTCACCGCCATAGACATGCTCGCCATTCAGCTCGATCAGGAGCGCAAACCGCGATGAGACATGATAGAGGGCGGACAGATCGATGCCGAGCTCGGCATCGGCTGCACCATCTTCGGGCCGGTCGTTGACGGGAAGCCCGGCAGACAGAAAGCCGACCAGCTCAAGGGCACCGCGCTGGAAGCCGAAGTCCAGAAACGGCTCGATATCGATGATGTGGTCCGACCCGATGCCTTTGGCATCCGATCCCGTCGGCAGTCCGAACTCGATCCCGCCACCGAGCAGCAGCCCCTGGTCCGCGAAATGGAAATTCGCGTATTTGAGGGCCACATCCACCGTATCGAGGCTGCTTACCCCGCCAGCCAGCCCTGCCGGATCGCGCAGGCTCACCGGGAGATCCACCTCCAGCGAAAGAGAGGGCGTAAAGGCATATTCGCCCTCCAGCCGGAAGCTGTGAAAGTCCGCAGGCAGTGCGGCCGGATCGAGAGCATCTCCGTCCGCCGTTTCTTCCCCCACGAGCCGCGCGAAGAACCAGTCAACCCGCAGCTTGGTGTCCGGCGACGGCGATTCCGTAAACAGAGGGTGGGAAAAATGCAGGAAGCCGTGCCCGCCCGCGCCATGATCTTCATGGGCTGTGGCCGGTCCTGCCGGGATCGCGACCAGCGCAACCAGCATGATCACACCAGCCGCCCGGAATGTCGGTGCACGCATTGTCTTTCATCCTCAATCCAAAAGAAGATATCGTCGCAGATGGCTGCCGACACTGCGCCTCCCGTTCCTGATCGCGGTCGGAAGCGGTGTTCGACTTCGTCCGGTGCTGGAAAAGGACGCCGTCGGCAGCCGCTTTACGGGAAAAACGACGTCATTGAGAATGGCGGCGCTCGCACCGGTGGGCGCAGATGGCCGGCATATGTGACCGCCGGACGGTCTGCCATCGCAGGCAGCGGACCCCCGGGTGCGGAGATATGCCGGGCCACAAGTGCCGGTGTCCCCGGCAGAAGCCCGACACCACCACACAGACCGGCACCACAACAGCTGCAGGCCGGTCCCGAATGTCGGGAACCATGATCAGAGGCTGCCCCTCCCCCAAGCAGGTGAGACGGGCCGGCGCTCATCACGCCACCCGGACCGCCCGGCATCCCATGGGCGGCGACATCCGGACAGGTGCAGCCGCCGAATGTCTGGAAAACGAGCAGCGCCAGCACGACAGGAAGCGACAGGGTGCCGCCACCGGCCGCCAGCCATCGGCGCAGCCGGGCCAGGCCATGCGGCATGGGCACACGCCCCTTTCTGCTCAGGATCCGCCCGCCAGACTGCATATCGCCCCTTCCGCGCTGCCATTTTCGCGCATCATGCGCTCCCCGCTGCGCCATAGCGGCTATATTGTAAAGATCCCTTGCGAAAGCAGCAAGAAACATTTTGATACACTGACAGCTTCTTGGCCGGGCCTGCCGCCGGGGTATGGGAAAAGGTTCTTTCGGGAAAAAGCGGCCATTTCTCCTCTCCTCCCTCTCGACAGAGCCTTACCCCGATCCTATATCAGCTCTGCCGGGCATGACCCGGCTATGGCAGTAAACGGCGCGTCCGTTGGCGGGGCGGACCCGGGGGCAGTACCCGGCGCCTCCACCAGGACGGCATCCTGGGACGCTTCGGGTGTCGTGCTGATGGGGGCGAAACAGGATCGACGCACGCTTCAACGACGCGACCTTCTGCCCGGCATGGTACCGCCGTTACAGGGCCAAACCGATAAATGCCAACGATAACGACGTGGCATTGGCGGTTGCTGCCTGATCTCACGGCCTAGCGGCCCAAGATCGGCGGCATGCGCCACGGTCTCGCGGAACGCACCGGGTAACAGAAGCGTTCCCCCCGGTCTGGAGGGCCCGGGTTACCAAAGCCCTCCGCTTTTGTTTTCCGCCTGTGCCTTGCCGATTTGTCCCCCCGTGTCTTGGCAAAGGGGAAAGAGCAGGGGCTCTGCCCATGCACCTCCTTCCAGGGTCGGAGTGCGCGGACGGAGGCGGGGAATCGTCAGATGCTGAGCGCTGCCAGTTCACCGCCGTCATGGAGACGGCCGGCCGGATCCCGCCCCACGCTCCGATCATGCCTGTCTAGCCGAGCCGGCAGATAGAGGGTGACGATCGCAGCCCCCTCTCCTTCCGCCTGCTCACGGCAAAGGGCGGCCCCTGCCAGATCGAGACGGGTGGCCAGCAGCTTGACGAGGGGATCGGCCGCACTCGCCTGCCAGGCATGACCGCCGGCCAGGCCATTGACCGTATCGAGCAGCCGGCGCAAGCGATCGGCCACTCCGGCGTCTCCCGGCAGGATGAAGCGCAGGGCCACCCGATCGTTTCCTTCCACTCCGAAGGCCACGATCCGCACTGCCTGGCCCGGAGCACAGGCGTTGAGCAGCAATTGCAGGAGATTGCCGAGCAGGGCGAAAAGCTGCTCTCTTCCACCCTTGATCCGCACATTCTCCAGCCCGCTGCGCATGCTCACGAACAGTTTCTTCGATGCGGCCTGGGCCGTGGGAGCCAGAGCCGCATGCAGCTCTCCGAGAAGGGTGGCAAGGTCAAGCCCTAGCTCCGGAGGCGATTCCGAGCGTGCGGTAGATAGGGCCAGCTGACCGACCAGATCGGCCGTCAGCCGTTCCAGCTCCATCCCGGCGACCAGGATCTGGCGGGCATATTCCTGACAGCGTTCCATGTCGAGACTTTCAGGGGGCGTGCTGGCGATCAGACCGGCAAATCCAGTGACCGCATTGAGCGGCGTGCGCAGCTCATGATTGAGATGGGCCACGAATGCCTGCTCCCGCTGCGCACCATCCGTCTGCCCGGCGCCGATGGCAGGAGACTGCCGATCCAGCCTGCGCCGCCCACGCATCAGACGGGAAACCAGGAGCAGTGTCACCATCGCCCCGCCCACCAGCGCCACGAAAAGCAGCAGCTGGAAGACAGGGGGATAAACCGCGGCCAGCTCCCGCAGCCTGCCACACAGCCCGCTCAGTTCGGCGACAAGATAGGCGATGGTCCCGCCCCAGAAGGCGGCACGCAGCTGGCAGAACGACCATCTCTTCTTTCCGCCCTCAGGATGGCGGCGCCCTGTTCCCGGACCTCCGGCACGAGTCATGTCTCGCCGATTCTTCCCCGCTTTCTACTCCCCAGCAAATCTCCAAGCTGGCAGCGCTTATATTCGTGACACGCAATGAACGTATTCGTGATACGCAATAAACGGACCAGTTATTCCAGCGAGCCGACCGTTTTTCGCCAATTTGTTGAAAATTCAAGATAATGGGGCAGCCGAACATGCCTCCCTCTTGCGTGGCAGCGGGCAGAGGAAAGACCGCGGCATCGCGATTTGCGAAGGCGTATGCGAAACTTTTTGAAACTGCGAATCCGCAATCTGCCTGCCGGCCTCATGCGGCAGGATTTTGCGCATCGGCGAGCCGGACCCAGACCGGGGCATGATCGGAGGCTTTTTCGCGTCCCCGCTCCATGCGATCCACCTCGGCCGCCTCCAGCCGATCGGCCGCCAGGGGAGAAAGCAGGAGGTGGTCGATGCGGATCCCGTAATCCTTTGCCCAGGCTCCACCCTTGTAGTCCCAGAAGGTGAACTGGTCGCCACCTGGGTGACAGTGACGGAGCGCGTCCAGCCAGCCCTGCCATTTGAGCGTGCGAAAGCGCGTACGGGCCTCGACCGTAAAAAGGGCATCCCCCTCCCAGGCCCGGGGATCGTGGCAGTCTTCTTCTTCCGGGATGATGTTGTAGTCGCCGGCCAGCACGACCGGCATCTCCCTGGCAATCAGCGCCGCGGCATGGGCGATCAGGGCATCCAGCCAGCGCAGCTTGTAGGTGAACTTATCTGAACCGGGAGGATTGCCGTTGGGCGCATAGAGGCTGGCAACCCGCAAATCGCCGACCGTCGCCTCGATGTAGCGGGCCTGGGGATCCGTGTCCATTCCCGGCAGCCCGCGGCGGACATCACGAATTTCCTCGCGTGCCAGGATCGCGACACCGTTGAACCCCTTCTGCCCCCAGCTTTCCACGTGATAGCCGGCCGTCTCAAGTTCCAGACGGGGAACCTTGTCGTCTTCCGCCTTGAGCTCCTGCAGGCAGACGATATCCGGCCGGCTGCGGTCCAGCCAGTCAAGCAGGCGTGGCAGACGCGCCCGGATTCCGTTGATGTTGAATGTGGCAATCTTGACCACCGTCTTCTCCTTGGCACCGTCCGGACCAGGCCGGTCGCCGGGCCCGGGAACGGCAGATGGGATATTGCCATTCCGGGCAGTCATAGAAGATGGCCTCATTCCGGTCCAGACGGGCGCCCCGTCGCAGGCAATCACGCAAATGCTTTGTAGGCCTTCTGCGCCTGCCCCATCCGGGAGGGAACGGACAACCGGCTTCCGGCACCCTCCCGCCCACCGCCGGCGAAGACGACGTTCCCCTCCAGCGACGCAATCCTCCCGCGTCATTTCCCGCTTTAGCCGGCGGATCCACCCAATCACGCCCTCCTTCCCCCGTTATGCCCCGGCTTGATCAGGGAATCAGCCGCTGTTCGCAGCAATCTCCAGCGCTGGCGTTTGCCCCCGCTTCCCGCTGGATCCACCGGTCAAGCTGGTGGATGACGAGGAAGGAGAGTGCGGGCGGGGAGCGACGAGAGGAGGTCGGCGGGTGATGCAGAGGAGGAAGGCCGGAAAGCCAAGAGGAGGGCCGGGCGACTGCGAGCGACATGCTGATCACTGATGACTGATCACTGGTGACTGATGACTGGTGACCGATCACCGAATCGTCGTTCGCCGGCTTGACCAGCGAACCCATCGGGCGGGGACGGCAGCTCCGACGGCGGTAATTGGCCCCGGCGTCTGCTGGATCCGCCGATCAAGTCGGCGGATGACGAAGGAAGAGGGAGCAGGCGTGTGACGACGAGGGGCGGCTGGACCCGCCGGTCGAGCCGGCGGGTGACGAAAGAAGAGGGAGCCGGCGGATGGCGAGGAGCGGGGAGGGTCCGTCAAGCCGGCCAACGACGGCGCGAGAAGATGTCACCGGCTTGCGGGCGGCGGCTTTGGTTTTGGACGACCCGCTTTCCGACGCGCCTGCTCAAGACGCCAACGCGCCGCCTGCCGTTCCTCGTCCGTGAAGAGATCGGCGAATTCAGGCTGCAACATGAGGTGTTCGACCGAAAGGTCCTCGCGGCCATGCCGCACCACCTTGACGAGGCCGTCCTGAATATCACCCTGTCTGATCAGTCTGCGTGCCGTCTGCACCCCGCCATGCGTGCTAAGCATGCGTTCGAAGATGTGCGGGTAATAGCCGATTGCCCTCGATTCCTCGCAGATCCGCCAGCATGCCGCCGTAGAGCGGTCCGCGGCGCTGGTCATGGCTTTCACCTCCCACCAAAATGACACGCTAAGGTAACATGGTCAGCCGCCGTGCACAATGGCGGCCCGAGTGGACGCCCCTCACCACTTCATCTTCGGCTTGGACTTGGATTTGAGCGTGCAGGTGCCGGGGCGGCCGGCAGTGGACCGGCCGGCGGGGCGTGCGGAAGGGGAGGACGGCTCGTGCCGGCCGCGCCGTGCCCGCCGCCTGCCGCCGCGGGCCGGCTCCCCCGCATCGCCCGCAGCGACGACGGGCAGCTCCAGCATCGCAGCCTCCAGCCGCCGGATCTCGTCGCGCAGGCGGGCCGCCTCCTCGAATTCCAGCTCGTCGGCCGCCTGCTTCATGCGCTTTTTCAGATCCGCGATCACCGCCTCGATGTTGTCGCCGATGCGGTGCGCCTTCTCGTCGGCACCGAGATCGACGGTGACATAATCGGCCTCGGCGACATGGGCGATGATGTCGGGGATGCCCTTCCTGACAGTTTCCGGCGTGATCCCGTGCTCGGCGTTCCACCTGAGCTGCTTGGCGCGCCGGCGCTCCGTCTCCTCGATCGCCCGGCGCATGGATCCGGTGATGGTATCCGCATAGAGGATGACGCGCCCTTCCACATTGCGCGCCGCGCGCCCGATGGTCTGGATGAGCGAGGTCTCCGAGCGCAGGAATCCCTCCTTGTCGGCATCCAGAATGGCGACCAGCCCGCATTCCGGGATGTCCAGCCCCTCGCGCAGCAGATTGATGCCGACGAGGACGTCGAAGACGCCGAGTCTGAGATCGCGGATCAGCTCGATGCGCTCGACCGTGTCGATATCGGAATGCATGTAGCGCACGCGGATGCCGTGCTCGTGGAGATATTCGGTCAGATCCTCGGCCATGCGCTTGGTGAGCACGGTGACGAGGACCCTGAGGCCCTTCTCCGCCATCCGCCGGCATTCGGCCATCAGGTCGTCCACCTGGTGCTCCACGGGACGGACCTCGACCATGGGGTCTACGAGCCCGGTCGGCCGGATCACCTGCTCGACGAAGACGCCCCCCGTCTGCTCCAGCTCCCAGGGGCCGGGGGTCGCGCTCACATAGATCGTCTGCGGACGCATCGCGTCCCACTCCTCGAAGGTGAGCGGGCGGTTGTCGACGCAGGCCTTCAGGCGAAAGCCGTATTCGGCAAGCGTTTCCTTGCGGCGCCGGTCGCCGCGCGCCATGCCGCCGAGCTGGGGGATGGTCACATGGGATTCGTCCACGAACAGCAGGGCGTCATCCGGCAGATACTCGAACAGCGTCGGCGGCGGCTCGCCGGGCGCGCGGCCCGAGAGATAGCGCGAGTAGTTCTCGATTCCCGGACAGGAGCCGGTGGCCAGCATCATCTCGATGTCGAATGTCGTGCGCTCGCGCAGCCGCTGGGCCTCGATCAGGCGGCCGGCCTCCTCGAAAGCCTTCACCTCCACCTCCAGATCCCGCTTGATCTGGCGGATCGCCTCCTCCAGCGTCGGGCGCGGGGTCACGTAGTGGGAGTTGGGATAGATGCGGATGCGATCCAGCCGGCCGGTGCGCTCGCCGGTCAATGCATCGAATTCCGCGATCTCCTCCACCTCGTCGCCGAACAGCGAGATCCGCCAGGCGCGGTCTTCGAGATGCGAGGGGAAGATCTCGATCACGTCGCCGCGCACCCGGAAGGTCCCGCGCAGGAAGTTCGCATCGTTGCGCTGATACTGCAGCTCCACGAAGTGCCGCAGCAGCTCGCGCTGGTCGATGCGCTGGCCGCGGGCGATGTCCAGCGTCATCGCCGAATAGGTCTCCACCGAGCCGATGCCGTAGATGCAGGAAACCGACGCGACGATGATCACGTCATCACGCTCCAGCAACGCGCGGGTGGCCGCATGGCGCATGCGGTCGATCTGCTCGTTGATGGAGGACTCCTTCTCGATATAGGTGTCCGTGCGCGGGACGTAGGCCTCCGGCTGGTAGTAGTCGTAGTAGCTGACGAAGTATTCGACGGCGTTGTCCGGAAAGAAGCTCTTGAACTCGCCATAGAGCTGGGCGGCCAGCGTCTTGTTGGGCGCGAGCACCAGCGCCGGCCGGCCCACCGCCTCGATCACCTTGGCCATGGTGAAGGTCTTGCCCGAGCCGGTCACCCCGAGCAGCACCTGGTCGCGCTCGCCGCGCGTGATGCCGTCGACGAGCTCGGCGATGGCCTGGGGCTGGTCGCCGGCCGGCTCGTAGTCGGAGACCAGACGGAAGGGAATGCCGCCCTCGGTCTTGCGCGGCCGGCGCTTGTGCGGCGTGAAGATCTCGGGATTGACGATGGCGCTCTGCTTGCTCATGCCCCCAATATGGGCCGCATGGAACGGGAAGGGAAGGGGCGCAGGGCGCGCATCGGCTTCTTCGTGAGAGGGTGGTGGACACACCAGAAATTTCCGGGCGGAAAATTCCAGAATGTCCACCGCCACACCCAGAAGGCCGAAGCTTCATTCGACAGCCGCCACAACAGCTTCGGCAAAGCCGGCGATCTCTTGCTCGTTCTCTCCCCCGCCGAGGAACATGGTCTGGACATGTTCAAAAGGCAGTCCGCGCAGATCCGAACTTCCAAACTTCGGAAGAGAATGAGAAAGCGCTTCAGAACGCTTGACACGCGCATGACTGAGTGCCAGATGGGTTGACGATTCATGCGCCTCGCTGTCGCAGCACTTTGCTGTCACGGCGAGAGAAAATGCGATCTGGAGCCGCCTTCTTGCACGAGAAGGCGGCTCCTGCTTTACTTGGGGTAGGGGACGGAACGCAAGTGGCTGGCGGAAGCTCGTTCACCGGGAATGAGAGAGGGCCGCGCCAGGGGTCAATGTGCCGTATTCATCGATGGCGGGTATTTCGAGAAGCTCCAGCAGAACATTCTCAACGGGGAACGGATAGACTTCCAAAAGCTCGCCGTCGTGCTCGCGGAGCCGGAGACGCTGTTCCGCGCGTATTATTACCACTGCCTGCCCTTTCAGTCGGATCAGCCGAGCGAAGAGGAGCGCAAACGCTACGGCAGCCGAAGAAGGTTCCATGACGCCCTCAACCGCCCGGATCGATTCGAGGTAAGGCTGGGAAGATTGGCCTTTCGCGGTATGGATGCGACGGGAAATCCCATATTCGAGCAGAAACAGGTCGATCTGATGCTCGGGCTGGACATGGCCTTTCTGGCGGCGAGGCGGCCGGTCGAACGCATCGCGATCGTCTCGGGCGATGCGGACCTCATCCCCGCCATCCGGCGCTGCAAGGAAGAAAACGTCATCGTCATACTCGCTCACGCCCCCTTGAAGAGCAAGGCTGCCCCCGCCCGCGAGCTTTACGACGTCGTGGACGAAAGGCGCGTGATCGATACTGCGATGTTGTCGCGCATCCGGACATAGGGAGGAGCGGCGGTCGCCACGGAAAGGCAAAACGGCCCCGCCCCTGTGCGATGGAGAAGATCGGGCTGCACATGTGGCGGCCCCTTCTTCGGTCTTTTTGTCAAGCCGTACGGCCGCGGCGGGCATGTCTCGGCCGCACCCCGCGGTCGGCGGCCGGAAGCCACGAGGCCCGGGCCGGTGAGAATGTGCGCGCCGGATCCCGCGCCGTCATCCGGCCACGCGGAAGATGGGCGGACGGATCGAGGTGGCCGATCGCAATCGCCTGGAGCACATGCCGAATGATCCGGCGCCCCGATCTTGCTGCTTTTCTTCACGCTCCCCTGCTCTCTCCACGCCACTTCACGAATGCCGGCGATCATGGGACGCAGGAAGCCCGATGGGAAGGGGGAGCGGCCGGGCGGGAGCATCGCGGGGTCGTGGACACGCCGGGAGCGGAGAAAGGCACCGCGCGCCATCATCCGGATGTAGCGGTGGCCGACCTGTCTGGCCCCTTGCCCAGCGCAGCTGGCGGGATGAATGAAAGCTCACGACCCGGCGAAAAACCGCCTCATGCAG
>CAYYGH010000011.1:0-2512 GCA_964471405.1 uncultured Sphingomonadales bacterium
CTGTTCTTCGAGGTCACCATTCAGGATGGGGTGGATGTCACCCTTTCCGATCCCTTCGGCATCGAGATCGACACGCTGACCACCGAGGGCGGCTCCCTCTCGCTGACGGGCCAGTCCCTGCTGAGCGTGGTCGATTACGTGAATGTCGTGGATGGCGGGATCACCGTCAGCGACGCCGAGCTCGATTCGGGCTGGCTGCTGATGCAGGGCGGCATGCTGGAGATCGCCTCCGACGGCATCTATTTCGACAGCTCGCCTTTCATCGATCTTGGCACCATCATGCTGGACGGCACGATCCAGAACGACGGGATCTTCGCGACCGACTTTCTGGATCTGCGGGGCGGGCAGTTCCTGGTCGGTGAAAGTGGAATCTACTCGGATTTCGCTGGCAGCCTCGTCACCGGCGGTCTGCTGGATGTGGCCGGTGAATTTCTCACCAGCCAGTTCTCTCAGGCGGGCGGCACGGTCCATATCGGTGAGACGGGCCTCGTGGCCGATTTGAGTGGCGTGTCCGTGATGGTGGATGGGTCGCTCATCGTCGATGGCTTCTTTGATACCGGGGCCTTCGGCCAGGATGGCGGTACGGTTGGCGGTACCGGCATCATTCGCGCCCCGCTCGGATTCCTGCACACGGGCGGCATCCTCAATCCCGGCAACTCCGTCGGCACCCTCATCATCGCGGGTGACTATCTGCAGACGGGAGATGCCGACAGCATCGGCATTCTCAACATCGATATCGACGAGACGGGGGCCGACCTTCTGGCGGTTCTGCCGGATCCGCTGACCGGTGTGGGTGGCAATGCCGTCCTTGACGGTGTGGTGCTGGCGAATTTTAAGCCCGGCTTCGTCCCCGAGCGTGGTGCTCTCTATCGCGTGATCGAGACGGAAGGGGCGCTGCTCGGCTCCCCCATCGTCTTCGGCCAGGCAACCACGACAACGGGTGATCCCACCGTCATGCATCTGGCTGACAGCCTCATCGTCAATGATGCCGATGCCGGTGTCGTGAGCGGTCCGGGCAGCGCCGCCTATGTGCTGGCTGTGGGTGAGGACTACACGCCCTTTGCCGAGACCGAGCAGCAGCGGGCGGTAGCCAGCGCCCTTGATGCCGTGACCACCCCGACCAGCATTGACCGGGCAGGTGTCCGCCCCATCGTGCGGGCGCTGGACGGGCTGAGCATCCTGGGGCCGCTCGCAACCGCTCTTCAGACCCTCAATCCCACCGAAGTGTTCCTGTTCGACCGCTTCGGCTTCCAATTGACCCGCATGCTCGGCAACCGCCTGGCACGGCGCGCGGGCGCCTCGCGCGGGGCGGCCTATGGTGGCGTTGACGCGTCAGCCTTCCTGGTCAACCCCCTGCGGTTCGCGATGGCGGGCTCGTCCGATGGCGCGCGGGTGGCCCGGGCTCTGGCGGCCAATGCCGAAAAGGGGCGCGTGGCAAGTGATGCCGCGCCGACGGGTACTGGCGGCGGCAAGCAGGCCGCTCCCTTGCGCTGGTCCACATTCATTGCGGCTGACATCCTCAAGGGCGACGCCGATGGCATCAACACGAATTTCGACATCACGGACTTCGTGGTCTCTGCAGGTGTCGATTACAAATACAATGACACCTTCCTTGCCGGCCTGTCCGTTTCCTTCGGCAATGCCAGCACGGATGCCGCCACTCGCGAGCACAATGCCGACATGTGGGGCTTCGATCTGTACGGCAGCGTCAATGGCGGCCCCTTCTATCTTGACAGCTACCTCGGCGTGCACTGGTTCGATTTTTCGGGCAACCGTCCCGTCGTAATCGACCAGGTCATGAATGCGCGCGCCGATACCAACGGGTTTGCCTTCATTGCCGGCGTCGATGCGGGCGCGCTGCTTGATATCGGGCCGCTGGCCGTTGGCCCGCTCTTCCAGCTGCGCCACACGAGCCTGAAGATCGACGGCTTTACCGAAACCGGTGTCGGTGATTTCGGAGCGGCATTCCCGACCCGCAAGCCCGACCAGACATTGATCGGCATCGGCGGCCAGGCCCAGCTCGTGATCAAGGGCAAGGGCAAGAAGCGCTGGACCAAGCTTTACACCAGCGTCACCTACCAGAACGATGTTGCCAAGACGGGTGGGCGCTTCTTTGCCCAGGCCGGTTTCGCCTCGGATCCCAACTTCCGGTTTGATGTGCCGGGCGTGGCGATCGACGACGAATTCGGCACCGTGGAGGTCGGATTGACAAGCCGGCTGTCCAATCGCTGGTCGTTCAATGTCAGCTTTGACACCGACTTCTCGCGTCGCGGTGTGGATGAGAGGCGTGCCGCCCTCGGCCTGCGCTACCGCTTCTAGCGCAGACCGGGCAGGAGGGCCGCAACGGCCCGGGGGCTGCCCTCTCAGCCATTTGCGGAGAATACAGGAAGGGGGCCGTGTCCAGGAGGCACGGCCCTCTCTTTATTTCGTCTTGCCCGGCCATACCCATTTTCCGCGGGATCCCGCCATCCGGTGGAAAATCCGGCCCATGAAGGATCCCGCCCATGGAGGA
>CAYYGH010000011.1:2612-48212 GCA_964471405.1 uncultured Sphingomonadales bacterium
GGATCCCGCCATCCGGTGGAAAATCCGGCCCATGAAGGATCCCGCCCATGGAGGATCCCGCCCCGACAGGAATCCTGCATGGCTTGTGGGCGCGGGATGCGGCTGTCGCCTTCCCATCAGCCCCTTTTCCGGAAAGACAGGGCATGCCCATCCCGGTAGAAGGCCGCCCCATCCCGGTGAGCAGGGCTTGTCCCACCCGCCCGGCAGCGCCCATCGCCCGGCCTCTCTCGCGAACCGGAAGAATGGTGCTATCGTTGACATCGCAGGATGCGGGAGACCACCTCTGAATCGCAAAGCCATGCGGGATATCCCGCCTCACCGGGAATGAAGCCATGCTTGGGCTGTTCACCGATCTTTATGAACTCAAGATGGCGCAGGTCTATCTGGCACGCGGCATGACGGAGCGGGCCATATTCACGCTTTCCGTGCGCCGCCTGCCGAAACAGCGCAACTATCTGCTTGCCTGCGGCCAGGGCCCTCTCGTCGAGAAACTGGCACAGCTGCGTTTTTCCGATGACGACATCGCCTATCTCCGCAGGCTGGAGCTCTTTGAGGACAGCTTTCTGGCCTGGCTTGCGGATTTCCGTTTCACGGGCGACATCTGGGCCGTACCCGAAGGCACGCCGGTGTTTGCAAACGAGCCGATCCTCGAACTTGAGGCCCCTCTGCCCCAGGCCCAGATCCTGGAGACGCTCGTGATGAATCAGATCACTCTCTCCACGGTGCTCGCCAGCAAGGCATCCCGCATCGTCACAGCCGCCAAGGGCCGCACGGTGGTCGATTTTGCAGCGCGCCGGATGATGGGCGTGGAGGCGGCCGTGGAGGGCGCGCGGGCCTTCGCGATCGCCGGGATCGCGGCCACCTCGAACATGATGGCCGGACACCGCTACGGGATTCCGGTCAGCGGCACGATGGCCCATGCCTTCGTGCAGGCTCATGAGAACGAGGAAGCGGCATTCCGCGCCTTCGCCGAAGCCTTCCCCGGCTCAACCATCCTCATCGACACCTATGACACCCTGGAAGGACTCGCCCGGGCGATCCGGCTGGCCAGGGATCCGGGGCATCCCATCCGCTTTTCTGCGGTGCGCATCGACTCGGGAGATCTGCTCGCGCTTTCAAAGGCCGTGCGCAGCATGCTGGACGAGGCGGGACTCCATGACGTGCGCATCTTCGCAAGCTCGGGCCTTGACGAGTATCGGATTGCCGACCTTCTGGCCAAGGGCGCGCCCATTGACGGCTTCGGGGTGGGGACGGCGATGGGAGTGGCGGCCGATGCCCCTGCGCTTGACATCGTCTACAAACTGGTTCGCTATGCCGACCGTGACACCACCAAACTGTCCACCGGCAAGCCCGTCCTGCCGGGAGCCAAGCAGATTTTTCGTCTGTTCGAGAACGGCCGGGCAACGGGTGATGTCATCGCCTGCCGGCAGGAGCATGCCAGGGGCGAACCGCTGCTTCAGCCGCTTGTGAGAAACGGCCGACCGACGGCGCTGGCGACGCGCTCCCTGGAGGAAATCCGGCATCATGCCGCCGAGGCTCTGGCCCGCCTGCCGGATGCCGTGCGCGCCCTTTCCCCCGCCAATCCCCCCTATCCGGTGGCCATAAGCGAAGAATTGCAGCGCAAGCATGCCGAGGTGATGACACGCATCCGCAACCGTCATGCCGTCCGGGAATCCGGGAAAGACAAGAGGGAGAAGCGTCATGATCCCGACCGACCTGCTTGCGGGCGACACGGCTCTCATCGTGGTTGATGTCCAGCGCGACTTCTGTCCCGGCGGTGCCCTGCCGGTACCCGAGGGAGATCGCGTCGTCCCCGTGCTCAATGACTGGATCGAAGCGGCAGAGCCTGCCGGCACCCTGCTCGTCTTCTCGCGCGACTGGCACCCCCGCGGGCATCCGAGCTTCGCCTCGGAAGGCGGTCCCTGGCCGGAACACTGCCTGCAGGATACGGCAGGAGCCGCCTTCCATCCCGAGCTGCATGTCCCCGAAGGGGCCTATCTCGTCTCGAAGGGCACGCGCTTCGACAAGGACCAGTATTCGGCCTTTGACGAAACGGGGCTTGCCACCCTGCTGAAAAAACGGGGGGTGAGGCGCGTGATCGTGGGAGGACTTGCCCGGGATGTCTGCGTGAAGGCAACGGCTCTGGATGCGCGCCGTGCCGGCTTTGAAACGCTCCTGATTGATGCGGCTGCCAGAGCTCTTAGCCCGGAATCGGGCAGACAGGCGGATCGTGACATGCGTGCCGCCGGCATCACGATCATCGAGACGCCGTAACCACCAGGCCGCAGCTGTTCCCTGGGCCGCAAAACGGCTCTCATCCGCGCCAGGACTCCGTGCTTCCCGGTGCGAAAAAACAGGCTTTACGGAGTGTTAATCACCGCCCGGCAGTCTTTCAGTTGATCCCCATGGGCGGCCTTGCCGGGAAAGCACGCACAGCAATGAACGAGACCACAGCCGCAAGCATCCAGTCGGTGAGACTGCGCAGTCTTGTGACGCAGCTTGAGCGCGTGCGCCCGGCAAAGCGCTATGGCCGGGTCGTTGCGGTCAAGGGCCTGCTGGTTGCCATCGCAGGTGCCGAAAATGCTCTGGCCGTCGGCTCACGCCTGCTGGTGGAGGCCCGGGGCGGTCGGCAGGTGCGCTGCGAGGTGGTCGGCTTTGAGGAAGGCCGGGCTCTCGCCATGCCGTTTGCCGCTCTTGACGGCGTGGGAATTGGCTGCCGCGCCTTCGTCGAGGGAGAAGATCCGGTTGTCTTTCCCGCGCATGCCTGGCTGGGACGCGTGGTCAATGCCTTCGGCGAACCGGTCGATGGCAAGGGACCTCTGCCGATGGGTGCCCGCCCCTATCCCTTGCGCGCCCGTCCGCCGGCCGCCCATGAGCGGCAGCGGGTGGGCGAGAAGCTCGATCTGGGCGTACGGGCGCTCAATGCCTTCGTCTCCTGCTGCAAGGGGCAGCGAATGGGCATCTTTGCCGGCTCGGGGGTGGGCAAGTCGGTCCTGATGTCGATGCTTGCCCGCCATACGGCGGCCGACATCTCGATCATCGGCCTGATCGGCGAACGCGGCCGCGAGGTGCAGGAATTCATCGAGGATGATCTTGGCCCCGAGGGCCTGAAACGCGCCATCGTGGTGGTGGCGACATCCGATGAATCCGCGCTGATGCGGCGCCAGGCCGCCTATCTGACCCTCACCCTCGCCGAATATTTTCGCGACGCCGGCGCCCAGGTGCTCTGCCTCATCGATTCGATCACCCGATTCGCGATGGCCCAGCGCGAAATCGGGCTGGCTGCCGGTGAACCGCCCACCACCAAGGGCTATACGCCGACCGTGTTTTCCGAGCTTCCCCGCCTGCTCGAACGGGCAGGGCCCGGTCCCCGCGGCAAGGGAGCGATTACGGGGCTGTTCACGGTTCTCGTCGAAGGTGACGACCACAATGAACCGGTGGCGGATGCGGTGCGGTCCATCCTCGATGGTCACATCGTCATGGAACGGGCGATTGCCGAACGGGGCCGGTATCCGGCGATCAATGTGTTGAAATCCATCTCGCGCACCATGCCGCATTGCAACAGCCCGGAAGAAAACCTCCTCGTCCAGGAGGCCCGCAAGCTGCTCGCGGCCTATGCGGACATGGAGGAAATGATCCGGCTTGGCGCCTATCGCCGGGGATCGGATCCGCTCGTTGATCGGGCAATCGCGCTCATGCCCCAGCTGGAGGCATTTCTGGCCCAGGAAAAAACCGAGGCCACCAGCCTGCGCGACACCTATCAACGGCTGGCAGCCATTCTGGCCAGTGCACCCCAGGCGGAGACGGCGTCAGCGGACGGGTGAGCACCGCGCAACGGCCTTCGCCCCCCGCATCGCGCGACACGAAGGATGAACAAGAGGCAGAAGCGGCATGCGCCCCAGGAGCCTGGCGACCCTCAAACGGATGGCGCGTCTTAAGGTCGACGAATTGCGCCGCACCATTGCCAGCGAGGAGAGAGCCCTGGCGGCCCTGCTTGCAGAAGATGAACGGCTCGCGGCCAAGCTCACCACGGAGATGGCGGCGGCGGAGCAGATGTCCGCCTTCGTCGACTTTGCGGCCTTCGCCTCTCTCGTGAAGGCGCAACGGGAGGACATTCAGCAACAGGCGGCGGCTCTGGAAGAGCGGATTGCGGAGCTGCGCGCCCGCCTGGCCAAAGCCTTTGCCGAAGAAAAGCGCTTCGCCATTCTGGAAGAGCGGCGGGCCGCCGAGATGAAGCGGGCGCAGGAACGCATCGAACAGAGCATCCTGGACGAAGTCGGGCTGCGTCGCCACGCCCACAAGGGCGGCAGCTAGCTGCCGCATTCCGGATGATGAAGATGCGCACCTCGCGCCGGCTGATTGCAGCCTTGCGGCAGGCAAGCCCCGTCCGGATCCGTGCCGTGCCCCCTTCCCGTCAGGATGAACCGTCAGCCCCCGCTCTCGGAAAGCAGTTCCGAAACGAATGCGGGCACCACCCGTGTCGCCGGTCCATGACGCGCCTCATGAAAAAAGTGCGAGCCGGCAGACGGTTCCAGATTGAGCTCCACCGTATGCGCCCGCCCCAGTGCGCGAACCTGGGTGACAAAACCGGCAGCCGGATAGACGGCGCCCGAGGTCCCGATCGAGACGAAGAGGTCACATGAGCCGAGCTCCCGGTCGATCTCGTCAAGATGGAGCGGGATCTCGCCGAACCACACCACATGCGGACGCAGGCGACCGGTTGCCCCGCAGGCCGGGCAGGCACTTTCCGGAAGGATATCATCCTCCCAGGGGCTGGCCACGTCACAGGACAGGCAGCGCGCCTTCTTCAGCTCGCCATGCATGTGGATGACACGGCGCGAGCCGGCGCGTTCGTGAAGATCGTCGACATTCTGGGTGATCACCGTCACGCGACCCGGGTATTCGGCCTCCAGTCGCGCGAGCGCCCGATGGGCCGCGTTGGGCTCGACCGTTTTGAGCTGAGCGCGGCGCGCATTGTAGAAGTTCTGCACCAGCTCGGGGTTGCGCAAGAAAGCCTCGGGGGTTGCGACATCCTCGATGCGGTGGCGTGCCCACAGCCCTCCCTCATCGCGAAAGGTGGACAGACCAGACTCCGCCGAAATCCCGGCCCCCGTCAATACGACGATATGTGCGTATTTCGCCACGAGCGGTAATCCTGCGTTAATATTCCTGTGGTATAAGGGAAACTGCAGGCGAAATCACGAGACCTCGGTCTCCAGCCGGCGGTCGATGTGCCTTCCCGCTTGCATGCGTGTTTCCTCCCTGAACTTGGGGTGTTTCGGCCCTGTCCGCAACACCCTCTTTTTTTGGTCCAAGGCATGGGACCATGCGCCATGCTGCCCGGACCTTCTTTCCGCCCGGCTATTGACCAGAGGCAAAGGCCTTGCCTAAAGCTCGGCCCGCGATGGCGCACCGCCTGCTCCCCTGCGGGGCGGCCTGGTCTACGAAAAGCCATGGATCGGCCATGGAGAAGACACGCGATTTCCAATCGCTGATCCTGACCCTGCAGCGCTACTGGGCGGAGCAGGGCTGTGTCATTCTGCAGCCCTATGATGTCGAGATGGGCGCGGGCACTTTCCATCCGGCCACCACTCTGCGCTCTCTCGGTCCGCGCCCCTGGCGCGCCGCCTATGTTCAGCCCTGCCGGCGGCCCACCGACGGGCGCTACGGCGAAAATCCCAACCGGTTGCAGCACTACTACCAGTTCCAGGTCATCCTCAAACCTTCTCCCGATGACATGCAGGACCTTTACCTGCGCTCCCTTGAGGCGATCGGCATTGACACCTGCGCCCACGACATCCGCTTCGTGGAGGATGACTGGGAAAGTCCCACACTGGGCGCCTGGGGTCTGGGCTGGGAAGTGTGGTGCGACGGGATGGAGGTCACCCAGTTCACCTATTTCCAGCAGGTAGGCGGGATCGACTGCCGCCCCGTCTCGGGCGAGCTGACCTATGGCCTTGAGCGGCTGGCCATGTATGTCCAGGGGATCGACAATGTCTTCGATCTTGCCTTCAACGACCGCGGGGTGACCTACGGCGACATCTTTCTGGAGAACGAGCGCCAGTTTTCCGCCTACAACTTCGAAGCCGCCGACACCGAGATGCTGCGCCGGCATTTCTCGGATGCGGAGACGGAATGCCGGGCGCTGCTTGCCCGCGATCTGGTGCTGCCGGCCTATGACCAGTGCATCAAGGCGAGCCACCTGTTCAATCTGCTGGATGCCCGCGGCGTGATCTCGGTGCTCGAACGCCAGGCCTATATCGGCCGCGTGCGGGCACTGGCGAAGGCCTGCGCGGAAGGTTGGCTCGCGCTCGAAGAGCGGGCGGCGCGGGAGGCGGCCGATGCCTGAACTCGTCTTCGAGATCCTCTCCGAAGAGATCCCATCCCGCTTCCAGCAGGATGCCGCCCGGCGCCTGAAACAGGATCTGGAGCGCGCGCTTGCCGAGGCCCGTCTGCCCTTTGAGGCGGTTGCCACCGCGGTCACCCCCCGGCGGCTGGTGGCCTTCGTCGAGGGGCTCGCCGCCCGCCAGAGCGATATCGCCGAGGAGCGCCGCGGCCCGCGTGAAGGCGCCCCGGCCAGGGCGCTTGAAGGTTTTGCCCGCGCAGCCGGGGTCACGGTTGCGGATCTCGTGCTGAAAGAGACCCCGAAAGGCCGCTTCTATTTTGCCGATGTGCGCAAGACGGGACGCCCGACCATCGAGGTGCTGGCAGAGCTGCTGCCGGAGCTCATCCGCACCTTTGCCTGGCCGAAGTCGATGCGCTGGGCAAGCGGCTCCCTGCGCTGGGTGAGGCCGATTCGGAGCATCCTTGCCATTCTCGACGGCAGGCCCGTGCCCTTTGCGCTGGATGGCATCACGGCCGGCAACACCACCACGGGCCACCGCTTTCATGCGCCCGAGCCCCTTACCGTTACCTCTGCGGAGCAGTATCGACAGGCCTTGAGCGATGCTCACGTGCGCCTGTCCTTTGCCGAGCGGATGGAAGCCATCGCCGAGGGTGCCGAGGACGTATGCGAAAAAGCGGGCCTCAAACTTGCGGCAGACAGGAAGCTGCTTGCGGAAAATGCCGGGCTTGCCGAATGGCCGGTGGCGATGCTGGGCCGTTTTGATAAGGCCTATCTTGCCCTTCCCGAAGAGGTGCTGGTGACCGCGATGGCCCATCATCAGAAGGTCTTTGCGACCCGCAATCCGGCAAGCGGAAAGCTGGCGGCGGCCTTCGTCTTCGTGGCGGACCGGGATCCGGCGCACGCCGATGCCGGGGCGATCACCCGTGGCAACGAGCGGGTGCTGGCCGCACGCCTTGCGGATGCCCGCTTCTTCTGGGAGCAGGATCTGAAGATCCCGCTGGAGGACCGGCTGCCGCAGCTGGCCGAAATCGTCTTCCACGAGCGGCTCGGGAGTCTTCTCGATCGCGTGAAGCGGATCGAGGCGCTGGCCGCCCATCTCGCGCAAGCGTTTCTGCCGGGCACGGACGTGGCGCTCGTGCGCCGGGCCGCCCGGCTTGCCAAATGCGATCTCGTGACCGGCATGGTCGGCGAATTTCCGGAACTGCAGGGGATCATGGGGCGCTACTATGCGCTGGCCCAGGGCGAGCCCGAGGAGGTGGCGGATGCGATCGCCGAGCATTACGCCCCGAAGGGCCCGGTGGACCGCTGTCCGTCTGCCCCGGTCTCGGTTGCGGTAGCGCTTGCGGAGAAGATCGACACGCTCGTCGGTTTCTTCGGCATCGGCCTGCCGCCCACGGGCTCGAAAGACCCCTTTGCGCTGCGCCGGGCAGCGCTTGGGGTCATCCGCATTCTGCTTGAGAACGGGCTGAGCGTCCCGCTTGTCCCCCTCATCGAGAAGGCCCGCAGCCTCTACCACGTGGATCTGCCGAAGCATGATCCCGCAACGCTTCTGGCCTTCTTTGCTGAAAGGCTGAAGGTGCAGCAGCGTGAGAAGGGCGTGCGTCACGATCTGATCGATGCGGCATTTTCCGTCAGCGGGGATGACGATCTCCTGCGGCTGATCAAGCGGGTCGCCGCCTTGCAGGCATTCGTCGAATCGCCGGATGGCGCCAATCTGCTCACGGGCTACCGCCGGGCCGCCAATATCCTGCGCATCGAGGAACGAAAGGACGGCCGCAGCTATCGCGAGGCGCCCGATCCCGCCCTCTTTGCGCAGGAGGAAGAGCGGGCCCTGTTTGCTGCTCTCTCTCATGCCCGTGATGAAGCCGCCCGGGCTCTGGCCTGCGAGGATTTCGTTGCCGCAATGCGCACCCTGGCGGCACTGCGGCCAACGGTTGACGCCTTTTTCGACCGCGTGACGGTCAATGTGGACGACCCGGCGCTCAGAGAAAATCGGCTGCGGCTGCTCAATGCCGTGCGCGAAGCGGTTGACGCGGTCGCCGATTTCTCGAAGATCGAAGGAGATTCGACACCCGTAAACCGGGGCCAAAAAGGACGGGGCCAACCCGTCACGGCGGGATCCTGACACGGGCGGAAGACATCAGGTTCTCAGGGCAGCGAACGTCTCGATACCCATCATCCGGATGGGGCGAGCTGAAGGCACAGGGTGCGATCATGACGAAATGGGTCTATCTGTTCGGCGGCGAGCGGACTGAAGGCTCGGCGGACGCCCGCGATCTGCTGGGCGGCAAGGGCGCCAATCTGGCTGAAATGGCCCGCATCGGACTGCCGGTGCCGCCCGGCTTCACGATCACGACCGAGGCCTGCCGTTTCTACTATACGAAGGGCGGCGCGCTGCCCGAGGGTCTTGAAGACCAGGTTGCAACGGGGCTGAAGCATATTGAGGAGATTGTCGGGCGCCGCTTCGGGGATGCGGCAAGACCGCTGCTTGTCTCCGTGCGTTCGGGCGCGCGGGTGTCCATGCCCGGCATGATGGATACGGTGCTCAATCTCGGCCTCAATGACGAGACCGTAAGAGGTCTCGCCCGGGCGGCCGGCAATGATCGTTTCGCCTGGGATTCCTATCGCCGCTTCATCCAGATGTATGGCGATGTCGTGCTTGGAATCGACCATCACCTTTTTGAGGAGGCGATCGAGAACCGCAAGCTGGACAAGGGTGTCACCAGCGACATCGATCTGGATGCCGAGGACTGGCAGCTGCTGGTCTCCCGCTTCAAGGAAATCGTCGAGGCCGAAACCGGCAGGCCCTTTCCCCAGGATCCGCATGCGCAGCTGTGGGGCGCGATCCGCGCGGTCTTCGAATCCTGGAACAGCGACCGTGCCAAGGTCTACCGCCGCCTGCACCAGATTCCGGACGACTGGGGCACCGCCGTCAATGTCCAGGCCATGGTCTTCGGCAATCTGGGTGCGCGCTCGGCAACCGGCGTAGCCTTCACCCGCAATCCCGCAACCGGAGAAAAGGAGATCTATGGCGAGTTTCTCGTCAACGCCCAGGGCGAGGACGTGGTCGCCGGCATTCGCACGCCCCAGCATCTGACGCGCGCCGCGCGCGAGGCGGCCGGTGATGAGGCTCCCTCCATGGAAGAGGCGATGCCCGAGGTCTTCACCGAGCTCGTGCAGCTGATGGACGCGCTTGAGAAGCATTATCGCGACATGCAGGACATCGAGTTCACGGTTGAGGAAGGCCGCCTCTGGCTGCTCCAGACGCGCGCCGGCAAGCGCACGGCTCGCGCCGCGATCCGGATCGCCGTGGACCTGGCGGAAGAAGGCCTGATCTCGCGCAAGGAGGCCGTGCTGCGGGTGGAGCCGGAAGCGCTGGATCAGCTGCTGCATCCCACCCTTGATCCCGATGCGCCGCGCGAGGTGATTGCACGCGGTCTGCCGGCATCACCGGGCGCCGCCTCGGGGATTGTCGTGTTCCAGGCGGACGAGGCCGAACGCCTTGCGCGCGAAGGTCGCGATGTGATCCTCGTGCGGGCGGAAACCAGCCCCGAGGACATCCACGGCATGCATGCCGCGCGCGGCATCCTGACCAGCCGCGGCGGGATGACGAGCCATGCCGCCGTCGTCGCCCGGGGCATGGGGCGCCCCTGCGTCGTCGGGGCAGGCGCGATCTTCGTCGATCCCGCCCAGGGACGTTTCAGCGTCGGCGGGCGGATCGTGCAGGCGGGAGAGGAGATCACCATCGACGGCACCACCGGCGAGGTGATGCTCGGCCGGATCCCGACGCGGGCTCCCGAATTGTCGGGCGAATTTGCGGTGCTCATGCGCTGGGCCGACGGCCTGCGCCGCATGGGCGTGCGTGCGAATGCCGAAACGCCCGCCGATGCGGCTACCGCCCGACGCTTCGGCGCCGAAGGCATCGGGCTTGCCCGCACCGAGCACATGTTCTTCGATCCCGACCGCATCCCGATCGTGCGGGAAATGATTCTGGCTGCAAGCCGCAGCGAGCGCGAACGGGCACTGGCCAAGCTTCTGCCCTTCCAGCGGGATGACTTTCTGGCCATCTTCCGGGAAATGGCCGGCCTGCCGGTAACCATCCGCCTGCTCGATCCGCCGCTGCATGAGTTCCTGCCGAAGGAGGAGGCGGAATTCGAAGAGGTGGCGCGCGCAAGCGGCTTTGATGTCGCAGAGCTCAAGCGGCGCGCGGCCGAGCTCAAGGAGGCCAATCCCATGCTTGGCCACCGCGGCTGCCGGCTGGCCGTGACCTATCCCGAGATTACCGAGATGCAGACCCGCGCCATCCTGGAGGCGGCCATCGCCCTGAAACAGGAGGAAGGGGCGGAGGTGCTGCCGGAGATCATGGTGCCGCTGGTCGCGGATGCGGCGGAGCTTGCCTTCGTCAAGAAGCTGATCACGGACACGGCCGAGACGGTCTTCAAGGAACGGGGCATGCACATCGCCTATCATGTCGGGACGATGATCGAGCTGCCGCGGGCGGCGCTGACCGCCGACCGCATTGCCGAACATGCCGAATTCTTCAGTTTCGGCACCAATGACCTCACCCAGACGACCTTCGGCCTGAGCCGGGATGACGCTGCGCGCTTCCTGCCCGTCTATCTGGAGCACAAGATTTTTGCGGCCGATCCCTTCGCCAGTCTTGACGAGGCCGGAGTGGGCGAGCTCGTGCGCCTTGGCGCAGAAAAGGGCCGCGCGCGCAGACCGGACCTCAAGCTGGGCATCTGTGGCGAGCATGGCGGCGATCCGGCCTCGATTGCGATCTGCGAGCGGATCGGGCTGGACTACGTCTCCTGCTCCCCCTACCGGGTGCCGATCGCGCGCCTGGCCGCGGCTCAGGCCGCGATCCGGGCAGAACCCATGCAGCCTCGACAGGCACAGGCCGCGAAAGGCTGAACGGGTGCACACCGGAGCAGGTCCAGCGCATACCGGATGAAGGAAGGATGAAAACATGCATGTGCGGCTGCTCGCCTCCTATCTCGACAAGCGGGCGGGCAGTGCTGTCTACATGCGGGCGCTGGCCGAACGGCTGGCGGCAGCCGGCCATCGTGTCTCGGTCATCTGTCTGGGACCGGAAGAGATCCCGCCGCCCGAAGGGGTGGTTCCGGAGGATTTCGCCATTCTGGCACCTCGGCACCTGCGCATGCCGGGCCTGTGGCGGTTCGATCATCTTGCCTCGTTTCTGCGGTCACGGCGACGCCTGGTGCATCTCGGCTGGCCCCGTCCGGATGCGGTGATCGCCAGCGAACACAGTCTGATCCGCGCCCACGCGGACCTGTTTCCCGCCTCCCCCTGGACATATCTTCCCCATGCTCCGGTCGAGGTGGCCGATGAGATGGCGCGCTATTTCGCCGATCCGCTGGCGCGCGCGGTGAACCGCCGTCTCTACGCCCGCGCCCAGAAACATGCGCTCATTCATGCCGATGCGGTGGTGCGGTTTTCCCGGCACGCCCTGGATGCGATGCTGAGTGCCTTCCCCGGGATCCGCCCGAAGCGTGCGGTGGTGATCCCGCCGGCTGTGGATCTGCCGGCAGAATGGTCGCCACCGCGCGCCGCCAGCCCGGTGCGGCTGCTCCATGTCGGCCGGCTGGTGCCCGACAAGAACGTCGCGCTTCTCATCGAGATGCTTTCCCATGTGGATCCGGAAAAGGACTTTCACCTCGACATCGTCGGCGACGGGCCGCAGCGGGAACGGCTCGAGGGTCTGGCGAGGGCCATGGGCATGGAAAAGCGGATCACCTTCCATGGGGCCGTGGACGACGTATCCCCGCACTATGCGCGGGCCGATCTCGTGGTCATGCCCTCGCGACGCGAAAGCCTGGGACTTGTGCAGATCGAGGCAATGGCCCATGGCCGGCCCGTGCTCGCCTTTGATCCCGCGGCACCGGGGATGGAGCTGCTCGGCGGCCGGATCGTGGACCATGGCGTCACCGGCTGGCTTGCCCGCGACGAGGAGGACTTCCTGCGCATCCTGCATCTGCTGATCTGGAATCCTGCGCCCCTGCGTCCGGCCGGGCGTGCTGCCCGCCGGGTGGCCGAGGAACGCTTTTCCTGGGAATCCCACATCACCAGATGGGAGAACCTGCTCCATGAGCTCGTAAAAGCGGCGCCCTCCACCTGAAAACCGCAGACGTCTTGTCAGCCCGCGCACACGCCTTTATGTCAGCGGCGCACAGGCCGCTGCGGTGAAGTGTCAGAAAAGGAAGAGAGTGTCATGCGTGCCGAAGCCCAGAACCTCGTTGACCGGATCCGCGAGTCGCTCACCCTGCTGCGGAGGTATCTTTGACTGGGATCATGCTCTTGACCGCCTTGCGGAACTGAACGCTGAGGCGGAAGATCCCGATCTGTGGAACGATCCCGAGCGCGCCCGCAAGGTGATGCGCGAGCGCAACCGACTCGCGTCCCAGATCGAGGCCACCCGCGAGATGGAGGACGAGCTCGCCTCCTTGGTCGAGCTCGTCGAGATGGCGGAGGCCGAAGGCGACGAGGACATGGTCGCCGAATGCATCGGCCAGCTTGAGGCGCTCGCCCGCCGCGCGAAGGAAAAGGAGATCGAAAGCCTGCTCTCCGGCGAGGCGGATGCCAACGACTGCTATCTCGAAATCCACGCGGGCGCCGGCGGCACCGAGAGCCAGGACTGGGCCGAGATGCTGCTTCGCATGTATCTGCGCTGGGCCGAGCGGCGCGGCTACAAGACCGAGATCGTGCAGCTCTCACCCGGCGAGGAGGCGGGCATCAAGTCGGTGACGGTGCTGATCAAGGGCGAGAACGCCTATGGCTGGCTGAAGACGGAATCGGGCGTCCACCGCCTGGTGCGCATCTCGCCCTTCGATGCCAGCGCACGCCGGCACACGAGCTTCGCTTCCGTGTGGGTCTATCCCGTGATCGAGGACGACATCGAAATCGAGATCCAGGACAAGGATATCCGGGTCGACGTCTACCGCGCCTCCGGCGCCGGCGGCCAGCATGTGAACCGCACCGAGTCGGCCGTGCGCATCACCCATCTGCCCACCGGCATCGTCGTCGCCTGCCAGAACGAGCGCTCGCAGCACCAGAACCGCGCCCAGGCGATGAAGATGCTGAAGGCCCGGCTCTACGAGCTGGAGCTGAAGAAACGTGAGGAGCAGGCGGCCGCCGAGCACGCCGCCAAGGGCGACATCGGCTGGGGGCACCAGATCCGGTCCTACGTCCTCCAGCCCTACCAGCTGGTCAAGGACCTGCGCACGGGCGTGGAGAGCACCCAGCCGCAGGACGTGCTGGACGGCGACATCGACCCGTTCCTTGCTGCCGCGCTGGCCCAGCGCATCCAGCCCGGCACCCGCGCCCAGGATGCGGCCGCCTCCGGGGAAGAGGCCTAGGCGAAGCAGCGGTGCGGGATCTCCTCCCGGCCACCGCCGTCGTCAATATGCCGGCACCAGCTTCGGGGGACCAAGCCGCCAGCTGCCATCCGGCATCAGGCAGGCGTCCCCATAAGCCTCCCGCTCTTCACCGCCAACGGTGATGGTCGTTTGATATTCCCGGATCTGCAGGCAGGCGTTTTCCGATGGTGCCGCCGGGGCCGTCCGCGCGGCCGAGCGCCGAGACGGATAATCTGCCGGATACGGCTCCTGCGGATAGGCGACGGGGCTCCGGCGGTGGGCCTTGCTCTTGTGGATGATGTCATAGGCCAGCAGACCGATTCCGATGCCGAGCAGGGTCCGACCCGCGCCATGCCCATGATGATGGTGGTGGTGATAACCAAAATGGTGATGCCGATAATGGTGATGCCCTCCGCCATAATGGCGATGGTGAGGACGATAATAATAGGAGCCGACATGAACTGCTCCTGCCGCCGCATGGGTGTGATAGACCACACCCACTGCGCCACCACCTCCGGCCTCGGCGCGCGGCATCATCAGTCCCCCCGCCAGCACAAGACCCGCCAGCGCTCCGGTCAGTCGTGTTGCCGTCCTCTTCATGCCGGTCATCTGTCGCTCCTTCCCGTCACTGTGACAGCCGGCGGCTGAACGCCGCATCCATCGCATCCATCTTGCAGGCAGGATAAGGGAAAGCGGCTGAACCCCTCCTGAACTGCAGCTGTCTCCAGGCTGAATGGAGCGGGCCGGATCAGGTCACAATGCAAACGCCCGCCTTGCCACCGTTGGCGGCCAGACGGGCGCAGATCCGTCCCTGTGCGAAGTGGCTGTCCCGTGCGGGAACGGGAAAAAATCAGTCCTCGCTCATGGACTTCAGATAGGCGATCAGATCCTTGCGATCCTGCGGACGCCGGACGCCGGCAAACGCCATCCGGTTGCCGGGCGCAAATTTGCGCGGATTGGCCAGCCAGGCATCAAGTGTCTTCTCGTCCCACACACCTTGGTGCTTCTTCAGCGCCGGCGAGTAGTTGAAACCCGGGACACTCGCAATCTTGCGGCCGACCACGCCATGCAGATTCGGACCGATGCGGTTGGGTGCACCCTTCTTGATCGTGTGACAGGCCATGCACATCCGAAAGATCTTGGCACCGCGTGCCGGATCTCCGGCTGACGCCTGGTCCTGTGCCATGGCTGCAGAGGTCATCAGTATCACGCTCGCCGCTGTCGCCAAGAATGCCGTTTTCATTGCCAGCTTCCCAATCATGCACGCCCCCGCTGATGATCCCGGTCATCCGACCCTTAGGATGTTGCGATTGCGCTGACAAGTCCACCGCCCCGGTAAAGAAGCGCCGCGCAAGATTCTTGCGTCCCGCTCTCCGTCATTCTAATGACGCGGGGATTTCTCCTGCGATCCTGCAAGGGTGTGGAAGGATCGCCGTGACATGTGAGGGAACGCATCAACGATGAATGATCGAGTCGTCATCCTCGGGGCCGGCCATGCAGGCCTGCAATGTGCCGCCACGCTCAGGCAGCTGGGGGTCGAGGCGCCCATCCTGATGATCGGGGCCGAAGACGCCCTGCCCTATGACCGTCCGCCGCTGTCCAAGGCCTGGCTGAAGGGCGAGCTGCCGGAAGAGCGGCTTTTGCTGCGCAAGCCGGCATTCTACGAGGCCAAGCGGATCGATGTCATGCGCAACATGCGCGTGACCGGAATCGACCCGGCTGCACACCGGCTGCAGCTCGCCGATGGAGATGGCATCACCTATGGCACGCTCGTGCTGGCCACCGGTGCCGCACCTCGCCTTCTGCCGGCAGACATGGTCTCCGCGACAGACCCTGAAGGGTATGACCGCCTGCTCACGCTGCGCAGCCTGGCAGATGCGAGACGGATCAAATCTCGTCTGGCCGCCAGCAGCAGTCTGCTGGTGATCGGCGGCGGCTATATCGGGCTGGAAGTGGCGGCCAGCGCCCGGGCGCTTGACCTTGCGGTCACCGTCATCGAGGCCACCGACAAGCTGATGCCGCGGCTCGGTTCTCCGCCGGTGAGCGCCTTCTTTGCCGCGCTCCACCGCCAGCACGGTGTGGATGTCCGTCTGGCCACCCGCCTCAGCCAGCTGTTTCTGGACAAGGATGGCGTGCGCGCAAGGCTGGCGGACGGAACGGAAATTGCCGCCGATTGTGCGCTTGTCGGGATCGGTGCGCGTCCGCGAACGGAACTGGCCGAAAAAGCCGGCATCGCCTGTGAGGACGGCGTTCTCGTCGATGAGCAATTGCGGACCAGTGCGGCTGACATCTTCGCCATCGGCGACATGGCCCGGCTGAAGCACAGCCGCTATGGATCGATCCGCCTCGAATCGATTCAAAATGCCAATGACAGCGCCCAGATCGCCGCGCGTGTGATTGCCGGTGACCGCCAGGCCCGATACGACCCGCTGCCCTGGTTCTGGAGTGAACAGTTCGGCGTGCGCCTGCAGACGGTGGGTCTCGCTCAGGTCGCATGTCGCCATCTGCTGCGCGGTGATCCCGATTCCGGGACCTTCTCCGTGCTGCACATGGATGCCGGAGACCGCCTCCTTGCTCTCGACAGCGTCAACACTCCCCGCGACTTCATGCAGGCCAAAAGGCTGATTGCCGCAGGTGTTCGGCTTCACCCCGCTCGCGCAAGCGACCCAACCCTGGCGCTGAAAGATGCCGTTGTCGATGAGGGAGGCGCTCCGCCCGGCTGATCTCCCCTGCCTCCTGGACGGCGACAGACCGCTCCGACCCCGGCCGGAATTGCGCAAGAAGAGGACGGTGGTCCATGCCGGAGCCGGGCCAAGGATCGAAAAAACGGACGACACTGGAGATTCCCGATCGCGGGCGACAGCCGCTCAAGGCAGAATGCGGCCGAGGATTCCGTTCACATAGTCAAAAATTCCGGGGTGGTGGAGCCGAGGGGAATCGAACCCCTGACCTCAGCAGTGCGATTGCTGCGCTCTCCCAACTGAGCTACGGCCCCGGTCATGGCGCGCTCGGGAGGATTCGAACCCCCGACCCCCAGATTCGTAGTCTGGTGCTCTATCCAGCTGAGCTACGAGCGCGCAGGCATCCGCCATCAGCGGCACACCGCCATTGCCGGATGCGCGCGGAACATAGTAATGAGGCCGCCGGCAATCAAGTCCCTTTTCGGTGATCTCGTGCAATGGGCACCATCGCGTGACCTGATCAGGGAACGGGCGGCAACACGGCGCAAGGACGATGATCCCCCACATGTTCCGTTCCGGGCTTCTGCTGCTTCTTTCCGTCCTGCTGGCAGGCTGTGCCAGCGGTCCCTGGCCGCGACTGGCCGGCCCGCCGCCGCACAGCCCCGTTCCGGCGCCGGCCCCCATGCGCAGCATGACCGCAAAACCGGTCTTCGCCTTTCCCGATGCCCAGACGGCGCGCCGCTTTCTCGACTCATTGCCGGAGCGCATTGCCGGCTGGGAAAAGGATCTTGCCGAGCTCGCCCGATCAGGCCAGGGCACCGGCGAGGCGGCAGCCGGCAACACGGGGCAGGATTGGGCGGGAGCGGAAGTCCTGCGCAGCCGGCGACACCGCCTCGAAGTGGCGGTAACCGAGGCCGAACTCAAGCTGGATGCGGCCAGGCGCGCGCTGCCCGCGGAGGAACTGCGCATTGCGCGTCTTCAGGCCCGCCTTGCCCGGCTCAAGGCGGCACTGGTGGCACTGGCACCTTGAGGCCGTCTTCCGGCAGAATTCGGCTCTTGCCTTTCCGGTTCCAACACACGACATCTGAAAGCGATTGTCGGCGGAAACGATCGGCTCCACCATGACCGACAGCGAGGGATCCAGAACGATGACTGTCAAGGCCCCCAGCATGCACAGCACAACGCACCAGGCGGTCGAGGTCGCCGAAGCCGATGCCAGCCTGCTTCTGGAGGCCGTGCTCCAGGCGGCACGGCGGGCCGGGGCCGAGGCGGCCGAGGCGGTCATGATCGCGGGAACGGCGGCCGAGGCCCGTGTCCGCCTGGGTGCTCTGGAATCCATGGAACGCGAAGACGATTTCGCCATCGGACTGCGGGTCTTCGTCAACCACCGTCAGGCGAGCGTTTCCACCGCCTCGCGGCGGATGGAGGCACTGACCGCCCTTGCCGAGCGCGCGGTCGCGATGGCGCGATTGAGCCCGCCGGACCCCCACGCCCGCCTGGCTCCGGCCAGCTGCCTGAAGGAGGATCCCCAAAGGGCTGCCGAAGCCCTCCGGCTTGCCGACGAGGCCGAGCCCACACCGCAGGAGCTTGCCGAAATGGCCCTGGCAGCCGAGGCGGAGGCCAGGGCCGACGATCGCATCACGAATTCCGGAGGAGCGGGCGCCTCGGCGGGGCGGCGTACGCGCTGGCATGCGACGACCGACGGCTTCTTCGCCCGCACCGAATCCACCATCTACGGCATTGGCGTAAGCGTGATGGCCGGCGAGGGTGATGCGGCCGTGCGGGATTACGCCACCCATTCGGCCCGCCACCGTGCAGCGCTCGAGCCCCCGGACAGAATAGGAGAGCGGGCCCGCAGCCGCACCATCGCCCGTCTCGGTGCCCGTTCGGCTCCGACCGGTATCTTTCCCGTGTTCTTTGCCCCCCGGGTTGCCCGCACATTGCTTGGACATCTGGCCGCCGCAATCAATGGCGAGCGGATTGCACGCGGCACATCCTTCCTGAAAGAGCGCCTCCATGAGCCCGTCTTTCCCGAGGCCATCACGATCACGGATGATCCTCTCCGGCCGGCGGGGCTGCGGTCGCGGGCTTTCGATGCGGAGGGAGTGGCAACCGGCCGCCGTGCAATCGTGGAAGGGGGGCGCCTGCTCACCTGGCTTCTCGATACCGCAAGCGCCAGTGAACTCGGCCTGCGCACCACGGGGCACGCCTCCCGCAGCCTTGCGGAACCGCCATCGCCGGCGCCCAGCAATCTCTACCTGGAACCCGGCCCTTGCAAGCCGGAAGACCTGATGCGGGATGCCGGTCGGGGCCTGCTGGTGACGGAACTGATCGGTCAGGGCGTGAATATCGTGACCGGGGATTACAGCCGGGGGGCGGCCGGCTTCTGGATCGAGAATGGCGAGATCGCCTATCCCGTCCATGAGGTCACGATCGCCGGTCGCCTGGATCGCATGTTTGCGGAGCTGGTGGCGGCTGACGACCTGGATTTCCGCTACGGGATCGATGCCCCCACCCTGCTCGTGCCCGAAATGACGGTGGCAGGCAAGGAATGAGCCGGAAGGAGGCGATGGCTGCCCAGCTCAGCGAGCGGCGGCATGCCGATCTGGATATTCTGCGCCGCGCCGTCACCGCCGGCGGGCAGCTGGCCGCGACCCTGCAGAGCACGCAACCCCGCGCCTGGCGCAAGGCCGACGGGACCATGGTGAGCGAAGCCGACCTCGCCGTTGACCGCCTGCTGGGCGAACGGCTGCGTCAGGCCCGTCCGGATTACGGCTGGTGGTCGGAGGAATCGGGCTATGTGCCTCCTCGCGAAAGGGCGCCTGTCTGGCTGGTCGATCCCATCGATGGGACCCGCAGTTACCTCAAGGGACGGGCAGACTGGTGCGTTGCCGGCGCTCTGCTGGAAGACGGTCGCCCGGTGCTGGCCGCCGTGGCAGAACCGGAGTCAGGGTCCCTGTTCTGGGCCATGCGGGGTGAGGGCGCCTACCGTGATGGCGAGGCCCTGCATGTCAGCAATCGGCGGGAGCTGGCACAAGCCCGGGCCTTTGCGGATCGCGGCCGGCTGGCCCGGAAGGCCGCCTGGCGACAGCCATGGCCGCCGCTGCGCCATCACAGCATTGGCTCCTTCATCCTCCGCCTGGCACGGATTGCCGCAGGAGAGGCCGATCTGCTCCTCAGCTTCACGCCGAAAGCACCTTGGGACATCGCCCCCGGCCAGCTGCTGGTCGAGGAGGCCGGCGGCGTGCTCCGGGGAACACCGGAGGCTCCTTTGCGCTTCGTCCATGAAGAGGAGAGCGGCCAAGCCGCCGAACCCAAGGACGACCATCCCGCAGCCGCAGCGGGCCCGGTGGTTCTTTATGCGGCCCCTGCTTCGCTCATCCCCGCCCTTAAGGCCCAGCTTGCCATTCCCGATCCCGCAGGCGACTGACACGCACTGCAGACTTCCGCTTGGCGGCAGGCAAGCGAGGCGTTAAGAGGATCCCCATGATGGAAGATCGCCTTGATTCCACGCATGCGCTCTATGGAGCGGATCTGCGCACCCTCATCCGGGTGCTGCGCCGCTACGGCCCCCCCGCCCCCGAGCGGCGCATGATCGCCTACCGGGCCTTGCTTGCGGCCTTCGGGAGGCTGCCCTTCACTCTTATCGAGCGGGCATATGAGGCCCTCCACCGCGACCCGCCGTCCGGTCCGCCACCTCTGTTCATTCTCGGTCACTGGCGCTCGGGCACCACGCATCTCTACAACATTCTCAGCAAGGCGGACGACGCCGCCTATGTCTCCCCCTTTGCCACGGCGCTGCCGCATGATTTCCTGATTCTGGGGAGCCTGCTCCGCCCCCTGCTCACACGCAAGCTGCCGCGCCATCGCTATATTGACCGCGTCTCCGTCACACCCGACGCACCGCAGGAAGACGAGATCGCCCTTGCCAATCTGACCCCCGTTTCCTTCTACCACGCCCTCTACTTTCCGCGGCATTTTCACACCATCTTCCATCCCGCCATCTTCTTCGACGGCCTCCAGGAGCAGGAGAGGAAGGAATGGGAAGCCGTGCTGCGGCGCTTTTATCGCAAGCTTGCCATCGCCCAGCCCGGCAAACGCCTCATCATCAAGAACCCGGTCTACACGGCACGCCCGGCCCATCTGCGCCGGCTTTTCCCGCAGGCACGGTTCGTGCACATCCATCGTGACCCTTACCGGGTATTCGTGTCGATGCGCAATTTCTACCGGCAGCTGCTGCGTCAGTTCGCCCTGCAGCCTTATGACCATCTCGACATCGATGAGATCATTCTCGACACCTATGCCGAGATGATGGACAGTTTCGAGTCCGAAACAAAAGACTGGCCGGCAGACCGCCTCATCGCCATTTCCTTTGCGCGGCTGGAGCGGTCTCCCCTTGAGACCATAGCCGAGATCTATGAGCGTCTCGGGCTTGACGGTTTCAGCCGCAACCGCGAGCGGTTTGCCCGCTATCTGGACAGTGTCACCGGCTATCGCAAGAACCGCTATCGGCCCATTCCCGAGGATGTCCGCCGCAAGGTCGAGGACCGGTGGGGACGTTTCCTCGCTCGCTATGGGGACCAGGCGGCGTGAGCAGGTGGCGGACCCTTCTGCCGGCTCTGCTGCTCCTTGCCCCGCTTGCTGCCTGCGGCAGACAGGCAACCGTTCCCTCCGACTCGCAACTGGCGCCGGTTGCGTGCGCTTCTCATCCTCTCATCGATGCCCGCTCCGGCAAGGCGATTGCCGGCGCGGAAGATCTGGCAGTGCTCGATGGAAAGCATCTTGTGATCTCCGCCCATGACAGACGCGCAGTCAAGGCGGCTCTTGATGCGGAGCACCCCGTGCCGGAGGGGGGCTTGTATCTGCTGAAGGCGGAACGGCTGGAGACGGCGGAAGCCGGGGCTCCCCTTGCTCTCGTGCCGCTGGCTGCGCCGGTTCCGCTGCGCCCTCACGGCATCGCGGCCGCCAGGGATGGCAGACAGACGCGCCTCTTCGTCATCGACCGGCGCTATCGGCATGGCGCGCTGGGGGTGCGCATCTGGTCGTTTTCACTCTCGGGCACGCATCTCGTGCACCCCCGGCTTCTGGCACAGGGGCGCGCCTGGTGCGCGGCCAATGATCTCGTTCTGGATTCCGCCCGCAATCGGCTGCTGGTGACGCTGGATCATGCCGCCTGCTCCGGCTGGCGCCGCTGGTGGGAAGATCTTCGGGCCGCGCCTTCCGGCCGGGTGACGTCCCTTCCCCTCACCGCCCGCAAGTGGCCGGCTCCCCGGGGCAGACCGCTGCTTGCCGGCTTGCGTTGGCCAAACGGGCTGGCGCTGACGAAGACGGCCGAAGGCACAAGGCTGTGGATTGCCGAAACCCGGGGCCATGCCCTCGTCTCCCTGCCACTCGAAGGAAAGAGAGCCGGAATGCGGCGCTTGTTGCCGCTGCCGGCGGCGCCGGACAACCTCACCCGTATTGCCGGGGACGGCAGGCCGGACGGTGATGGCGGCCTGCTGGTTGCGGCCCACCCGTCTCTGTTTGCGCTGGCGCTTTATCGGGACCATCTTTTCGGCCGCCGCCGGGCACAAACGATGATCCTGCGCTTGGCTCCGGACGGGCGTGCGAGTACCCTTTATGCGGAAGACGGGCAGCGGCTGTCGGCAGCCACGACGGCAGTCATATGGGCGGGGCGACTGATCGCAACCAGCGCTTGGGACTCGCGCATGCTGGTCTGTCAACTGGACAAGCGGGCGCAAGCGGACGGACGGGCGGAGAAAGCCGAATGATTGCCGATCCGGTTCTGGTAACGGGCGGCGCCGGTTTTCTGGGGCGGCGACTGGTGCGCCGGCTCCTGGCAGCAGGCGCCCGGGTGCGCGTGCTGGACAAGGCGGCCGATGCCGCGGACTCCGCCCTGGCGGGAGCTGAACTGGTGCCCGCTTCCGTGACCGACCGCGAGGCCGTGCGAAAGGCCCTGGCCGGCACCCGCACGATCTTCCACATGGCGGCTCTCACCCATCTCTGGCTGCCGGACCCGCAGGCCTATCGCCGCGTCAATTACGAGGGCACGCTGATCGTCCTAGAAGAAGCCTGGCGGGCAGGCATAGAGCGCTTCGTGCACACGGTCTCGGAAGTCGTGCTGCGGGGCTGGGATGACCCGGACCCGTCTCCCATTGACGAGAACACGCCTGCTGCGCCCGTCACCCGCATGGCCGGTCCCTACAGCTGTTCGAAGTGGTGGGCGGATCAGGCCGTTCGCAACGCGATTGCAGCCGGTCTGCCGGCAGTCATCCTCTATCCGGCCATTCCCGTGGGTGGTGATGACCGCTCGCGCACGCCGCCCACGCGGATGCTGGAGCAGTTTCTCTTCGCTCCGCCGCCCGCCTATCTCGACTGTGCGCTCAATCTCCTGGATGCCGAGGATATCGTCACCGCCCACCTCCTGGCTGCCGAGCAGGCTCCCGCCGGAAGCCGCTATGTGATCGGGGCCCCCGCAACCCCCATGTCCCGGTTGCTGGCCATTGTCGCCGAGGTGACGGGCCGGCCGCCGCCCTCACACCGGGTGCCGTTCCCGATCGCGCTCGCGACTGCCCGTCTGGCCGAGCTGCGTGCCCGGCGGACGGGCATCCCGCCCCTGGCCAGCGTCGAAGGGGTGCGGCTCGCCCGATATCCCCGCCCGCTTGATTCCACCCGTGCCCGCACCGAGCTGGGCTGGGTGCCACGCCCCGTGGAAGAGGCCCTGCGCACTGCCGTGGCGGCCATATGGCAGAACGGCATCCCCCGCTCCCGCCATCCCAGGGCGGCCTGAACGTCTCACCGCCCACCGCCTTTCGCCGGCCCACCGGCAGATGGCCGTCTCCTAGCGCGCAGGAGGGCCTTCCTGTTCCTGCGGGCCGGGGATGAGCCCCATCATGATCTCCTTCCAGATCATCGCCGGCAGGCTGCCACCCGTAACACCCTTCATGGGGCTGTTATCATCATTGCCCACCCAGACACCGGCCAGATGCCCCGGGATGAATCCCACGAAAACGGCATCGCGAAAGTCCTGCGTCGTTCCCGTCTTGCCGGCCGCCGCCACGCCGGGCAACGCGGCGCGCCGTGCCGTGCCCTCAGCCACCACCCCGCGCAGCAGATGCCGCATCGTCCGCCGCAAGGGACGGGCAAGCACGGGCAGCCCCTCCTCTTTCGGCCGGTAGCGATAGAGCACGGGGCCATTCTCGGCCCGCACCTCCAGCACCAGATAGGGATCCACCGGCAGCCCGCCATTCTCGAAGGGGGCGTAGGCGGCCACGAGATGGAGCAGCCGCACCTCCTGGGCGCCCAGCGCAAGAGAGGGCAAGGGCCGCAACGGCTCCTGCAATCCCAGCCGATGGGCCATGGCGACCACGGCCTCGGGCTTGACGGCCAGGATGAGGCGAACCGCAACACTGTTGAGAGAGTGCACGAAGGCCTCATAAAGGGTCACCGGTCCACGATAGCGATCGTCGAAATTTCTCGGCTGCCAGTCACCGACGCGGATCGGGGCATCGGGCAGCACGTCATCCGGCGAATAACCGGCCTCAAGCGCGGCCGCATACAGAAAAGGTTTCATCGCCGAGCCGGGCTGTCGGCGCGCCTGGAAAACCCGATCGAACTGACTCTGCCGCCAGTCTCGCCCGCCCACATAGGCCTCGATGGCGCCATCCGGAAGCATGACGACGGCCGCACCCTGATGAGCGTTCCGGACATCCCCCGAGCGCGCCAGCACATCGCGCAGCACGCGCTGGGCCCGACGCTGCAGATCGGGGCGAATGGTGGTCAGGATCCGCACGGATCCCGACCAGCCTCCGGTCAGGCGTTCAGCCTCGCGCAGCGCGCGGTCGGTCGCATAGCGGACATTTGCGCCCAGCCCTCGGCGCAAGCGTGGGGGACCGGCGGCAATCGCCCGCTCGACCTGCTGCCGGGACAGATAGCCGGCCCGCTGCATCGCCGGCAGGACCACGCGACGGGCGCGCTCCCAGGCTCCTTCGAGATTGGCAAGCGGCTGAAGGCGCGAAGGCGCCTTGAGAAGGCCGGCCAACACGGCCGCTTCGCGCAGATTCAGCTGCTGCGCCCCATGGCCGAAGAAGCTGCGCGAGGCCGCATCAATGCCATAGGCACCCGCCCCGAAATAGGCGCGATTGAGGTAGAGGGCGACAATCTCCTCTTTCGTCAGCTTTTCTTCGAGATAAAGCGCCAGCAGCAATTCCCTCACCTTGCGCGAAAGCGAGCGTTCAGGTGTCAGGAACAGATTCTTGGCCAGCTGCTGGGTGATCGTGCTGCCCCCCTGCACCAGGCGGCCTGCCCGCAAATTCGTCCATGCCGCCCGCGCGATTCCGACAAGGTCTATCCCATGGTGATGGAAGAAGCGCCGATCCTCGGTGGCCACCACCGCCTGGATCATCACCTCCGGAATCCGGTCCGGCGGCAGAGCCTGCCCGGGAGCAGGCCCATAGGTCGTCAGCACGCTGCCATCGACGGCCAGCACCGTTACCCGCACCGGTTCGGGCAGAGGGGGAGGATGAGCGATGTCCGGCAGGTCCCGGGCCATCCAGAGCACCCACAGCAGGCCGAAAAAGATCAGCCAGACCAGAATCACCAGAACCAGTCGCCAGACCCGCAGGCCCTGGCGTGGGGTGGGAGGGCGTCTTTTTTGCTCCCCCGGCGCAGGCAGCCGACCTGCCTGCGATGCGGCCTGCCGAGCCCGTGTCTTCCGGGAACCGGTCCGCCGGCCGGATGGCCGTCCGTCTCTAGTCATGATCCTCCCAGGGACGCCCGTCGCGGTGCCGGAATATCGGCGTCTTTCCGGCGTAGCGCCCGGGCGTAAAGACCATGTCGATGTCGGAATAGGCGCCCCAATCGCCATCATCACGACTGCCGATGGCCAGCAACACCGCCTCTTCCCGGCTGCGGTTCTGGAAATGGTGACCGTTCCTGTCGCCGGCCGGAAAGGCGGCACATTCACCGGCGACAAGGGGCGTTTCCCCCTCATCCGTCACCAGCACCACCTCGCCCGCCACCACGTAGACGAACTCGTCCTCGCGCGCATGCCAGTGGCGCTGGCTGGACCAGCTCCCGGGCGGAAGAGTGACAAGATTGACACCGAATTGCGTCAGCCCGCCTGCCAGCCCCAACGCCCGGGATCGGCGCGCCCGGCAGGGCTCATCATGGGGAGGCGGATAGCCGGACCCCACCCGTTCCGGCACGGCAGCGATGTCGATCTTGCCCATGAATCATGGCTCCTTTGCCCTGCTGATCGCCGGTCAGCCGCACTCTGTCGTTTTCCTCCGACCGGCCGTCCTCCCCCCATAAAGGATTCCGGCAGCCCCGGAAAGGACGGGGCCGAAATCTTCTCGCCGAGTGGCGGAATGACAGCACCTTCGGACCGGCTAGAAGGGCTCTGCGATGGTGGCCCCTCCATCCACTACGACCGTCTCCCCCGTCATGAAGCGGCCGGCCGGCCCCGCCAGCATCACGGCCACGCCCGCAATGTCGATCGGCTCTCCGATCCGGCGCAAAGGAGTCAGCCTTTCCACATAGCTGCGGATTTTCGGATCCTCCCACAGAGCCCGGGCGAAATCCGTCTTGACCAGTCCCGGCGCGATCGCATTCACCCGCACCCCCTTCGGGGACCATTCCACTGCCAGATTGCGGACGAGCTGCATGTCGGCCGCCTTCGAGATCGCATAAAGACCGATGTTCTTCGATCCCTTCAGCCCTGCGATCGAGGAGACGATGATGATCGCGCCATCCCCCCGCTCGGCCATCTCGGGCAGCACCAGATGAGCGAGATTCATGTTGGCGCGCACATTGTTGTGCATGATCTTGTGAAAGACCGCATCGGTCGTTTCGGCCATCGAGCCATAAACCGGATTGGAAGCGGCGTTGCAGACCAGGATGTCCACCTGGCCGAAGGCCCGGCGCGTCTCGGCCACAAGATTTTCAAGGGCGGCATTGTCGGAGATGTTGCAGCAGACCGCGATTGCCTCGCCCCCCGCCTCCCGGATGCCGGCCGCAACCGCCTCGCAGGCCTCCTGCTTGCGGGAGGAGATGACGACGCGCGCCCCATGAGCGGCCAAGGCTTCTGCGATCGCCCGCCCGATGCCGCGCGATGATCCCGTCACGATCGCTGTCCTGCCCGACAGCGAAAAAAGCTCACGATAGCAAGCCAGCACATCGCTCATGGCGCATCACCCTTCAATCCGCTTCGATTCCCTCGCTCCTGCCGCCTTGCCGGCCCTGCGTTTGCCGGCTGTCGGAAGCCTCCTCACTCTTCCCGGGGAAAGAGCAGAAAGACCTGATCGGCCACACAGGCCGGCTTGTCACCCCCTTCGATTTCCACGGCTGCGGCAATCGTGCATTTGAGCGAGCCCATCGGCCCTTCCTCCACGGCCTTCAGCCGCGCACGCCCCCTCAGGCGGCTGCCGACAGGGACCGGCGCGGGAAATCGCACCCGCTCGCAACCATAATTGATGATCTGGCGGATCGGCAGCCCCGCGAAGGCTCCATCAAGAAAGGCCGGGAGCAGGGAAAGTGTCAGGAACCCGTGCGCGATCGGACCACCAAAGGGACTTTCACGCCGGGCCCGCTCCACATCCACATGGATCCACTGATGGTCCCGCGTCGTGTCCGCAAAGGCATTCACCATGTCCTGGGTGACGGTCAGCCAGTTCGAACAGACCAGCTCTTCCCCGATTCGACCGGCCAGACCGGAAACGAGTCCCTTGCCAGCTGCATCACGCATCGTCGTCCTTCACTCCTGCCAGAACCAACTATCGTTCGATTGCAATCCCGCACTATCGCCTTGAGCTTGCAAGTCCCCCCGGTGAGCGGGCAATAATGGGGAAGGTGATGTTGCCCGCAGGAGCCGGCCGCTTGCAAGAGCACACCCCACCTGCATTTCGACAGGCTCCAGATGTCGAACCTGCAGGGCATCACCTGGGCCGAAATCGCGACCATCCGGCTGAGAACAGGGAGCATGGCATGTTCGTGTTGAGCGCAAGAAGAACGAAACGGGAGGATCGCCGGTGGCGCATCGGGCTCGGGTGTCTCGTGATTCTTCTGGCGGTCGTGCCTGGCGCCTGTGAACGGGATGCCGAGCACAAATCGCCTGCACCCAAAACGGATTCAGCCGGTCAGGCTTCGCCGTCGCCCTCTCTTTCCGCTGCCGACCGGCGGGCGATGGCCTTCTTCGAGGGGGCGTTTGATGAGCGTCTGGCCCGCTCGCCCATGTATCAGAGCATGCTGGGCATCACCGATCAGGCCGACCGCTGGGACGACCTGTCCGATTCTTATGCTGATGAGACCGTCGCCCTGTGGCGCAGACAGCTTGCCGCTCTCCACGCCATCGATCCCGCTACCCTTTCGCCCCGGCTCCGCCTTTCCTATCGGCTGTTCGAGAAGCTCACCGAGCAGGCCATCGCGAACGACCGCTGGCGACATTACGGGTATCTCGTCAATCAGATGTTCGGCTGGCAGCAGCGCATTCCGAGCTTCCTGATCAACATCCACCGCATTGCCAACGAGCGCGATGCCCGGGCCTATATCGCGCGGCTGGAACGGGTCCCGCCCCTCATGGACCAGCTCATCGCCCAGCTTCGCCTGCGTGAGGAGGAAGGCATCGTGCCTCCGCGCTTCGTCTTTCCCATCGTGATCGAAGCGGCACGGCGGGTCATCACGGGCGCCCCCTTTGATGAGGCGGCTCCTCCTTCCGCTCTCTGGCAGGACTTCAAGGCCAAGACGGCCCGCCTCGCCATCCCGGAAGACCGGCGGGAAGCCCTGCTCGTCCAGGCCCGTCATGCCCTGACCCATGCCGTCAAGCCGGCCTATGAGCGGTTGATCGCCTTCCTTCAGGAACAGGAAAAACGGGCCGATGACCGGGCCGGCGTGTGGAAGCTGCCGGATGGCGCAGCCTACTATCAAAATCGCCTCCAGACATATACCACCACACGCCTGACCGCCGACCAGATCCACGACATCGGCCTTCAGCATGTGGCCCGCATTCACGAGGAAATGCGCGCCATCATGAAGCGTGTCGGCTTCACCGGCACGCTTCAGGAATTTTTCGCCCTCATGCGCTCCGATCCCCACTTCTATCTGCCGGAAAGCGAGGAAGGGCGCGCCGCCTATCTGGCGCGGGCACGGCGCATCATCGCCCGGATGCGGGAAAAGCTGCCCGAATACTTCGGACGGCTGCCGAAGGCGGATCTCGTGGTCAAAAGGGTCGAGCCCTTCCGCGAGCGGGCCGCCGGCAAGGCCTTCTATCAGCAGCCGGCGCCGGACGGCTCCAGACCCGGCACCTATTATGTCAATCTCTACCGGATGGCGGACATGCCCACCTATCAGATGGAAGCGCTGGCCTATCATGAGGGCGTGCCCGGCCACCACCTCCAGATCGCGATTGCCCAGGAATTGCAGGGCATTCCCCGCTTCCAGCGCTTCGCCCGCTTTACCGCCTATACCGAGGGCTGGGGACTTTATGCGGAATATCTGCCCAAGGAGATGGGCTTCTACCAGGACCCCTATTCGGACTTCGGACGCCTGGCGATGGAGCTGTGGCGCGCCGTGCGGCTGGTGGTGGATACCGGCATCCATGCGAAGAAATGGACGCGCGAGCAGGCGATCCGCTATCATCTCGACAACACGCCCAACCCGAAAGGCGATATCGTCAAGGCCGTGGAACGCTATATCGTCATGCCCGGCCAGGCGACCGCCTATCTGATCGGCAAGGAAAAAATCCTTCAGTTGCGGGAGCGGGCGAAGGCCGAAATGGGCTCGGCCTTCGACATCCGGGCCTTCCACGATCACGTGCTGGAAAACGGCCCTCTTCCCCTCGACATCCTGGAAGAGCGCATCATGGCCTGGGCCCGAAGGAAAGCCGGCTCCTGAACGTCCTTTCACAACACTTCCCCCCCCCTCGAAGGCCGAGAGAGACCGGGGGCGGGATGGGCTTTAGGGTGTGCACCGGAAAATGCGGGACGCAGAACGGAACGTCTCGATTCTTTCAGGGGACCGGATCACCCTTCCGCCAGTGCGAAATCATCGCATGAAGCGACAAATGATGAAGGGGAAGGCCGGCTGCTGGCACGTTTTTGTGCGCCGTATCATTGCGTCGTATCATAATGGGACAAATCCGGGCCGTCTTCCGTCTTGCCGATGGTTTCCAATTCGTTAAAATTTTCGACAAATGCGCATCAGATGGTGCCTTTCTCATAGGCAGGCCGTGGTGGGCATGGTATAAGTGCCGGGTCTCATTCTCGGTTCCGATTGAGGGAAGGGATGGCGCGTGGTTCTGTCATGGTTCGGCAGTCTTGGACTGGTGGTGGCGCTGTCATTGACGGCGGCGCTTCCATCGCGGCTTGACCATGCATCCGAGCATGAGGGTGTCGCCTATCGTGCGCTGCCCTGCGGGCTGGATGCCCTGGCAGCGCGGCTTGCGCATGAACGGGGCTGGCGCGACATCGGCCAGGCAGTGACCCGCGACGCGCGCTTGCAGGCCGAACTGGCGGACATGATGCCGGCCTTCGATCTGGCCTTTGTGCATGACCGCAGCCATGGCGTGCTGCTGGTCCAGGGCTCGCTGCTTGACGAGCCGCAGGAGGGCGTACCCGATGCCGCCTTCTGGGAAGGGATGGTGGCCGAAACGCGCCAGGCCTGCCTGGCCAGCGGTGTTTCCTGCACCGTCGAGCGGCTGAAGGATGCACCCTACGGCATTGCCGCCCGCACGGAGCTCAAGGAGGGCGATCAGCCGCTCCGCCGGATCACCGTCGCCTTCATTGCCCCCAATTCCTGCTCCTATGCCATCCAATTCTCGGGTCCCGAGCGCAGCTTCAGCGAGCAGGACTGGCAGGAGCTGACGCACCGCCTTGCGTCGCTGCGCAAGATCGTCGTCAAGGCCCGTCCTTGAGGGATGCGGCGGGCGCCGGGCCGGCGCTCGCTCATCCTCAGCCGATGCGCGGCCCGAAAGCGAGCGCCGCCGCGAGCACCGCCAGCATCGCTCCCCACACCGCCAGACTCCAGCGCACCGACTGTTCGGCCGCGCGCCGCTCAAGCCAGGTCCGGGGCTTGACCCCGCGCCAGAGCAGCATGAGCTGGCCCGAGATGTTGAGGGCGACGACGTTGACGGCGAACAGCATCAGCGCCGCGGCCGCCTCGCCGAATCTTCCCGCGCCGGCCATGACGCCCGCCGTCACCGCGGGCGGCAGCAGCGCGGCGGCCACCATCACGCCGACGAGGCTCGCCTTCGCGCCGCTGAGCAGCGAAAGCGCCGCGGCCGCTCCCGAGGCGAGCGCGAGGATCACCGACGACCAGCCGACCCTGGTGCGCAGCATCAGCTCGGTGCTTTCCACCCGGTCCGGAAAGACCGCCCCCACGATGGCGCCGATGCCGAGGGCGATGAGAAGCCCCGCCACGCCGTTGCGCGCCGCGCGCGCGATGAGGTGCCGGTCGCCCAGCACCGCGCCGAGGGACAGCGCGAGCTGGGTGGACAGCAGCGGCGCGATGACCATGGCGCCGATCACCACCGCCACATTGTCCTCCATCAGACCCACCGCCGCCACCACCGCGGACAGCGCCGTAAAAATCAGGAAGTCGCGGCCGATCCCCAGCCCGGAGACGACGTCGTCATAAAGCTCCTCGCGCGAACCGTAGTCGGAGTCGGCCTTGCGCCCCGCCTCGTCGGCCTCCTCCTCCCCTTCCCGGCGCGCGAGCGGCAGGCTCGCCTCCACCGGCAGGATGACGAGCCGCCAGTCATCGCCCGCGGGCGCGAGCACCGCCTGGAGTGCGTCGATGAGCTCCTGGCGGCCCTGCTTGCCGACGAGGACCGTGAATTCCACCTCGTCCTCGCCGGCGCGGCGGCTCCAGTGCAGGGGATCGTGGGCCTCGAGCACCCGTTCAACGTCGCCGCTCCAGCGCTTCGGCAGGACGATTCTGAGCTCGCGCAGATCCGTCTCCATGGCCCGTCCTCCCTTGCGCCGCGGGCCGCCGCCGCGCACCGTCCCCTCCCTTGACAAGCCCCGGGGCGCTTGTCAAACAGGACATCGGCTTTTCGAACCGAACCAGGAGCTTGGCGCACCGGCGCCCGTCTCGTGCCGGCGCGCGCCGGCCTTCCGGCGCAAGACGAAGAGGGACCCGCCATGGCCGAAGTCCACCGTCCGCTGTCCCCGCACCTGCAGATCTGGCGCTGGGGCATGAACATGGCTTTGTCCATCCTTCACCGCGCCACGGGCGTCGCGAGTGCTGCCGGTGCCCTGGTGCTGATCTGGTGGCTTGCCGCCGTGGCGCTCGGGCCGAACTACTATGACTTTTTCCTGTCCATCATGCTCACGCCACTTGGGCGGGTCGTTCTGTTCCTGATCACCATCGCCGTGAGTTTCCATGCCATGACCGGCATCCGTCATCTTCTGATGGATGCCGGCTTTCTGCTTGAGAAGGGCTCGGCGAATGCGGCCGGTGTTGCCATCATCCTGGCGGCATTCGCATTCGCCATCGGCATCTGGGTTCTCGCCTACTGGTTCGCCGGGCTGATCTGAGCCGGCCGGACGGGAGCGCCCTGCGAAGACGGGTGCGGACGGCTCCGGCACCGCTTGAAAGATGAGGCCAAGGAAAGGATCTCGTGCGATGAGACGCCTGATCACGCCCCAGAAGGTCGTCGAAGGGCTGGGAGCAGCCCATGCCGGCCTTTCCCACTGGTGGTGGCAACGCCTGACGGCGGTGGTCAATCTGCTGCTTGTGGTCTGGTTCGCCGTCTCGATGGCGGCGCTGGCTGGTGCCGATTATCGCACGATCGTCTGGTGGATGAAGGATCCGCTCGTCACCATTCTGCTGGTCATGCTGGTGGCAAGCGTCTTCTACCACCTGAAGCTGGGGCTTCAGGTGGTCATCGAGGACTATGTGCATGACGGCGCATGGAAGCTGATCGCCCTGTTCCTGAACGGTTTTGTCAATCTGATCCTGGGATTGCTGGGCATTGTCCTGGTTCTCAAGGTCTCGCTGGGAGGATGATGCGCGATGGCAGCCTACGAGATCATCGATCACGAGTTTGATGCGGTCGTTGTCGGGGCTGGTGGCTCGGGTCTGCGGGCGACCATGGGTCTGTCCCAGGCGGGGCTGAAGACCGCCTGCATCACGAAGGTCTTTCCCACCCGCTCCCACACGGTCGCAGCCCAGGGCGGGATCGCGGCGGCGCTCGGCAACATGGGCGAGGATGACTGGCGCTGGCACATGTATGACACCGTCAAGGGCTCCGACTGGCTCGGTGACCAGGATGCCATTGAATACATGTGCCGCGAGGCGCCGCGCGCGGTCATCGAGCTTGAGCACATGGGCATGCCGTTTTCGCGCACCGAAGACGGCAAGATCTACCAGCGTCCCTTCGGCGGCATGACGACCCGCTTCGGCGAGGGACCGCCGGCCCAGCGCACCTGTGCCGCTGCCGACCGCACCGGTCACGCCATGCTGCACACGCTCTACCAGCAGAGCCTGAAGCATGATGCCGTCTTCTTCATCGAGTATTTCGCACTCGATCTCATCATGGACGATGACGGCGTCTGCCGCGGCGTGATGGCCTGGTGCCTGGAGGACGGCACCATCCACCGCTTCAAGGCGCATGCCGTCGTGCTGGCAACCGGTGGCTATGGGCGCATCTACTTCTCCTGCACCTCGGCCCATACGGTGACCGGTGACGGCAATGCCATGGTCCTGCGCGCGGGGCTCGCATTGCAGGACATGGAGTTCGTGCAGTTCCACCCCACCGGCGTCTACGGCGTCGGCATCCTGATCACCGAAGGCGCGCGTGGCGAGGGCGGCTATCTGACGAACTCCGAGGGCGAGCGTTTCATGGAGCGCTATGCACCGCACGCCAAGGACCTGGCATCGCGCGACGTGGTAAGCCGCGCCATGGCCCAGGAGATCCGCGAAGGCCGCGGTGTCGGGCCCGAGAAGGACCACATCTATCTGCATCTGGAGCATCTGGATCCCCAGATCCTGGCCGAGCGCCTGCCGGGCATCTCCGAGTCGGCCAAGATCTTCGCGGGCGTCGATGTGACGAAGGAGCCGATCCCCGTCGTCCCGACGGCCCATTACAACATGGGTGGAATCCCGACGAATTTCCGTGGCGAAGTCGTCTGCCCGAAGGACGGTGATCCTGATGCCGTCGTGCCGGGCCTGTTCGCGGTCGGCGAGGCGGCCTGCGTGTCGGTGCACGGCGCAAACCGGTTGGGTTCGAACTCGCTCATCGACCTTGTCGTCTTCGGCCGGGCCTGCGCCCAGCGGATTGCCGAACTCGTCAAGCCGAATACGCCACACAAGAGCCTGCCCAAGGATGCCGGCGAGCAGGCGATCGCCCGGCTTGACCGCTTCCGGCATGCGGATGGCGATTCCCCAACGGCCGCCGTCAGGCTTGAAATGCAGAAGACGATGCAGGCGGACTGCGGCGTCTTCCGTACCGAGGAAATCCTCTCGGAGGGCATCGCCAAGCTTGAAAAGACACGCGAGCGGATGGCGGACATCCGCGTCAATGACCGGTCGCTGATCTGGAATACCGATCTCGTGGAAACCCTCGAGCTCGACAATCTGATGGCGAATGCACTGGTGACCATTCATGGGGCCCGCAATCGTCAGGAATCGCGTGGCGCACACAAGCGCGAGGACTATCCGGATCGCGACGACAAGAACTGGATGAAACATACCGTCGCATGGCTGGAGGACGGCAAGGTGCGTCTCGGTTACCGCCCGGTCCACGATTTCACCTTGAGTGGTGAGATAGATCCGATTCCGCCCAAGGAGCGGGTGTACTGATCGCAGGTTGGGCGATCCGTGGACAGGCTTCCCGGATCGCAGGGATGAGGGATCGTCACGATGGCCAAGTTCACACTGCCCAGGAACTCGCGGGTCAAGAAGGGCAAGCAGTGGAACAGCGCAGACGGCATGGAAAAGCCGCGGCGCTTCCATGTCTATCGCTGGAACCCCGATGACGGGGAAAATCCGCGGCTGGACACCTATGTGGTTGATCTCGCCCAATGCGGCCCGATGGTGCTGGATGCCCTGATCAAGATCAAGAACGAGATCGACTCGACCCTGGCCTTCCGCCGCTCCTGCCGCGAGGGCGTGTGCGGGTCCTGTGCGATGAACATCAATGGCCGCAACACCTTGGCCTGCACCAAGGCGATTGCCGACTACAAGGGTGACATCGTCATCCATCCCCTCCCGCACTGCGAGATCATCAAGGATCTGGTGCCGGATCTGTCCAACTTCTACGCCCAGTATGCGGCAGTCGAGCCTTGGCTGAAGACGAAGTCGCCGCCGCCCGCGCGCGAGCGGCTGCAATCTTATGAGGACCGCAAGAAGCTTGACGGCCTTTATGAATGCATCCTGTGCGCCTGCTGTTCGACATCCTGCCCGAGCTACTGGTGGAACAGCGAACGGTATCTGGGGCCCGCGGCGCTGCTGCAGGCCTATCGCTGGCTGGCGGACAGCCGTGACGAGGCGACCGGCGAGCGCCTCGACGATCTGGAAGACCCCTTCCGGCTCTACCGCTGCCACACGATCATGAACTGCACGGAGGTCTGCCCCAAGGGCCTGAACCCGGCCCGCGCCATCACCGAGATCAAGCAGATGCTGCTCATGCGGGCGCTCTAGGGGCTCCTGCGCTCCGGCCCATGCGCATCGGGTCCGGCCCATGCGCATCGGGAAGGCCCCTTCGCCTGCGGGAAGCGCCGATGCGGGGCCGGCCGGTCGTCAGGCACCGGAAATTCGCCGTTCATGGGGATGAAAGGAGGAACAGAATGATTCCGCCCTTCTTCAAGGACCCACAGGCGGTGGCGCTGCTTTGGGGGCTGTGCGCGGTGGCGGTGCTGGCCGGGCTTGCGCCTGCGCTGCGGCGTAAGATGGTGCTGCATGCTGAGACCGGCGTTCGGATCAACTGGCGGTATGCCTCCCGCGTTGCAGCTGCGGCTGTAGCATGCGCTTCAGCAGCCTTTGCGGGAGCCTTCGCGGTCGCCACCTTGGCCTACGCTCTCGTCCATTGAGGCGTGAGGGCGGCGGTCAAGTCGGCGCACCACGCGAAGGGGCGACTGCATCGTCAGAAACCGGCATCTCGAATCCGAGGCCTGACGACCGGTGGCCAAGCTTCCCACCACCGATCCGGCTCGCCATCCGCACCTGGCCGGCAGGAGGCCTCCGTTTTTTTGAGAAAAAGCCTGGCCGGCCCGGGGCGCGCCCTCGTGTGAGGGACAGCGGAAATCGGGGACGGCGGAACCGGCCAGTTTTCGCCATGGCTAAAGGATGTAGCGGGCGACGTCACCGGGCGTCAGAAGAGCGGACAAGCGCTCACGCACATAAGCGGCATTGACGGTGACCACGCTGCCTGCCGGCATGTCGGGCGCCTCAAAGCTCACGTCTTCCAGCAGCTTTTCCAGCACCGTATGCAGGCGGCGTGCGCCGATATTTTCGACAGACTGATTGAGCTCGGTTGCAATCCGCGCGATCTCGGCGATGCCGTCCTCCCGAAAGACGAGCCGCACGTCTTCGGCGGCCAGAAGGGCTTCATACTGGCGCAACAGCGAGGTTTCCGGCTCCGTCAGGATGCGGCGGAAATCCTCTTCCGAAAGGGGCTCCAGTTCGACGCGGATGGGCAGCCGCCCCTGAAGCTCCGGCAGCAGATCAGACGGCTTGGCCAGATGAAAGGCGCCGGAGGCAATGAACAGAATATGGTCGGTGCGCAGCATGCCGTAGCGGGTGGCGACAGTCGTGCCCTCGATCAGCGGCAGCAGGTCGCGCTGAACGCCTTCGCGGCTGACATCCGCTCCCCGCACCCCCTCACGCGCACAGACCTTGTCGATTTCGTCGATGAAGACGATTCCCTCCTCTTCCACCAGCTTCAGAGCTTCCCGGTTGAGAGCCTCCTCATCGATCAGCCGGTCGGATTCCTCGGCGATGAGCGCCTCGCGAGCGGCCTTGACCGTCATGCGCCGGCGATGCGTGCGGCCACCGCCCATGATCCGGCCCATGATGTCCGAGATATTGATCATGCCGACCTGCGCACCCGGCATGCCCGGAATGTCGAAAAGGGGCAGATTGGCCGCGGGATTCTCGTGCAGCTCGATCTCCACTTCCTTATCGTCAAGCTCACCACGGGCCAGTCGCGCAGCGAAAGCCGCCTTGGTCTCGTCGCTGGCGCTGCGGCCGACAAGCGCCTCCACCAGCCGTCGACTGGCTGCATCTTCCGCCCGGGCCCGGACTTCGCGCCGCCGGCGTTCACGCAGCATCTGGCGCCCGACCTCGACGAGATCACGCAGAATCTGTTCCACATCGCGTCCCACATAGCCGACCTCGGTGAAACTGGTGGCCTCCACCTTGATGAAGGGAGCCCCGGCCAGCTTGGCGAGACGCCGGGAGATCTCGGTCTTGCCCACGCCCGTCGGCCCGACCATGAGGATGTTCTTGGGCAGAATCTCCTCCCTCAGCGGCGGTGACACCTGACGGCGCCGCCAGCGATTGCGCAGCGCAATGGCGACCGCCCGCTTGGCGGCCTGCTGACCGACGATGAAGCGGTCCAGCTCATGGACGATCTCACGCGGCGTGAACGTCGCTGCCCGCTCGCCCTTGACGGCGGCAGGACTGTGGTCAGGCTGTGACATTGTCACTCGGGCACCTCCAGGGTCTCCAGCAGGATTTCATGATTGGTGTAGACGCAGATGTCGGCAGCGATGGCCAGCGCCCGGCGGGCGATTTCCTCGGCCTTGAGATCCAGGTCGATCAGGGCACGGGCAGCGGCCAGCGCGTAGGCCCCTCCGGAGCCGATACCGATGATCCCGTCATCGGGCTCCAGGACGTCACCATTGCCTGAAACAAGAAGGTTCACCCGCCCGTCAGAGACCGCCAGCAATGCCTCCAGCCGCCGCAGATAGCGGTCGGTTCGCCAGTCCTTGGCAAGCTCCACGCAGGCGCGGGCGAGCTGGGCGGGGAAGCGCTCAAGCTTCGATTCCAGCCGCTCAAGCAGCGTGAAAGCATCCGCTGTCGCCCCGGCGAAGCCGGCCAGCACCCGCCCTTCGGCCAGCTTGCGCACCTTCCGCGCGCGTGCCTTGACGACAGTCGCCCCCATCGAGACCTGCCCATCGCCGGCCATGACAACGGTCTTGCCCTTCTTCAGACACAGGATCGTCGTGCCATGCCAGTGGGGAAAGCCTTGCGGTGTAGTCACCTTTATTCGTCCTTGTCTGCGGGATCCTCCGGACCAGAATCACGGACGGAGCGATTGACGGCCCCGTCTTGGGTCCCTTCGGCATATAGGACCGGGTCGGGCAGGCGGCAAGGCGCCGGAGATCACCGCCGGGCCTTGCCCATCATGAATGCCCCTTCCCCGGCGCTCCTCTTGGCCGGCCGGGGTGGTGGTGTTATAGGCCGGATGAGGCTGCCGGCAGTCGGGAGCGCGGCCATGGCCGGCATGCGGCATGCAAGAGGATGACTGTGATGCGCAAGGGCGAGTGCCGGCGCGAGACCAGAGAGACGCAAGTGGCGGTCTCGCTTGTGATCGAGGGATCAGGCCGGGCGCATGTTGCCACAGGGATCGGCTTTCTCGATCACATGCTGGAGCAGCTGGCGCGTCATGGCGGCTTCGACCTGACCATCCAGGCCACCGGCGATACCCATGTGGATTGCCATCATACGGTGGAAGATGTGGGATTGGCCCTGGGAGTGGCGTTCGATGAGGCGCTGGGAGAGCGTGCCGGCATCCATCGCTTCGCCCATGCCTATATCGCGATGGACGAGGCGTTGACCCGCGCCGTCGTCGATGTGTCAGGGCGCCCCTATCTCGTCTGGAAGGCCCGTTTCACCCAGCCGCGACTGGGGGATCTGGACACCGAGATGATCGAGCATTTCTTCCGCTCCTTCGCCATGCGCGCGAAACTGACGCTGCATGTCGAAAATCTATACGGCGCCAACAACCACCACATCGCCGAATCCGCCTTCAAGGCGGTAGCCCGCGCCTTGCGGGAAGCGGTAACCTGCGATCCGAAAGCCGCCGGAGCCGTACCGTCCACCAAGGGTGTCTTGAACGAATAAGCGGGACCGTCGTCCGTGCGCGAACGTGTTGCCATCATTGACTATGGCTCCGGCAATCTGCGCTCGGTCGAGCGGGCCCTGGCGCGGGCGGCGGCCGAGCGGGGACGGAACATCCGCATTCAGCGCGTCGCAAATGCGGACGATCTGATGCAGGCGGACCGGGCGGTGCTTCCCGGTGTCGGAGCTTTTGCCGCCTGCAAGGAAGGCCTTCTGGCGATCCCCGGGATGTGGGAGGCTCTCGGTCGCTTTGCCGAAAGCGGCCGGCCTCTGCTCGGCATCTGTGTGGGGATGCAGTTGATGGCGGAAGTGGGACTTGAGCACGGCACCCATCAGGGCCTTGGATGGTTCCGGGCGCAGGTGCGCGCGCTGGAGCCCGATCCTCCCGCCATCCGCATTCCCCATATGGGCTGGAACCGCCTGAAGCTGACAGCGGCCGGCGCACATCATCCGCTGTTTGCCGGCATCGAGGACGGGGCCCATGTGTATTTCGTCCATTCCTATGCAATGGAGCTGGTGGAAGAGTCGCCATTGCTGGCCACCGCGGAACATGGACGGCGATTTGCGGCGGCCGTCGGGCGGGGAGCCGTGGTCGGCACGCAGTTCCACCCGGAAAAGAGCCAGCGCACGGGCCTGGCGATTTTGCAGAACTTTCTGGAGTGGCGGCCATGACGAAAACGGCAAGAACGGCCGAGGCGGCGGCAGACGAAGCCGGAACGCCGATCATGGTGGAGGCGGTTGACAGCCTCTCGGACGAGGAGCTGGACGCCCTCGCCGCCGCCACACGCGACGCGGTGGCCGATGGGGAGGATATCGCCTGGCTCACGCCTCCGCCGGTCGAGAAATTGCGGGCCTTCTGGAAAGGGGTGCTCTCCGCCCCCCGCCGCCAGTTGATTGTCGGTCGCTTCAAGGGGCGGATTGCCGCTGCCGTGCAGCTTGTCCTGCCGGGAACCATCCATGAAGCCGGTGCCCATCAGGGCACGATCGAGACGTTCTTTGTGGCTCCCTTTGCCCGCGGCCATGGGCTGGCCCGGGCCCTTCTGGAAAAGGCTGAAGAGCTGGCCCGGGCCCAGCATCTGATCGTGCTCGACCTGTCAATCCGGGCCGACCGCAGGCGGGCGATCGAGCTCGTGGAGCGGCTTGGGTATCGTCGCTGGGCGGAAAAACCCCACTATGCTCTCATCGACGGCCGCTTTCATACGGGCTACTTCTATACCAAGACTCTCGATGCCACGCCGCTGCAGGGAAAGACCGGCCGATGACGCTCACCCTCATTCCGGCAATCGATCTGAAGGACGGCCAGGTCGTCCGGCTGCGCGAAGGCGCCTTCGATCGCAAGACCGTCTATTCCCATGATCCCGTCGCCATCGCTCGCCAGTTTGCCGCTCGGGGAGCGCAAATGCTGCATATCGTCGATCTGGACGGGGCCCGCGCCGGTGCGGCCGGCAATCGTGAGGCCGTGCAAGCGATTCTGGAGACGGTGGATCTTCCCGTTCAGCTGGGCGGAGGGATCCGCAGCATCGAAGCCATAGCCGGCTGGCTGAATGCCGGCATTGCCCGGGTGATCGTCTCCACCATGGCCGTGGATGCACCTGAGGCGGCTGCTGAAGCTGCGCAGCGCTTTCCGGGGCGGGTGTGGATCGGCATCGATGCACGGGACGGAGAAGTGAAGGTTGCCGGCTGGGAACGCGGCAGCGGCATCCGCGCTCATGATCTGGCCCGCCTGGCGGCGAACTGGGGCATGGGCGGCATCGTCTACACCGACATCTCCCGTGACGGAACGGGATCCGGAATCAATGTCCAGGCGGTGGTGGCCATGGCGGAGGCCGTGCCTCTGCCTGTCATCGCCTCGGGCGGTCTGCGGGATCTTGCTGATCTTGCCGCGCTCAAGAAGGCGGCCGGTGAATGCCATGGGCAGATCGCCGGTGTGATCGCAGGCCGGTCGCTGTATGACGGGCGTCTTGATCTCGAAGCGGCGCTGGCTTTGCTGAGCGATGCTGCAGAGCGGGAGGAGGCCCGTCCGTGACACTTGCCGTGCGGATCATCCCCTGCCTCGACGTCGATCATGGCCGGGTCGTGAAGGGCGTCCGCTTCCAGGAGCTCAAGGATGCCGGTGATCCGGTCGAACAGGCGCGCCTTTATGATGAAGAGGGCGCGGACGAGCTCTGCTTTCTGGACATCTCCGCCAGCCACGAGGGCCGCGAAACCCTGCTCGATGTGGTCTCACGCACCGCTGATGTCTGTTTCATGCCGCTGACGGTGGGCGGCGGCGTGCGCCGGGTTGAGGATGTCCGGCGCCTGCTGCTGGCCGGAGCCGACAAGGTGGCGGTCAACACCGCAGCTGCCGAGGATCCCGCCGTGATCAGCGAAATGGCAAACCGGTTTGGAAGCCAGTGCATCGTCGCCGCCATCGATGCCCGCAAGGAAGGGGAAGACTGGCGCGTCTACACCCATGGCGGCCGGCGTGCGACCCCCTGGTTTGCGCCCGTGCTTGCTGAAGAGCTTGTCCGCCGGGGCGCCGGCGAGATTCTGCTGACCTCCATGGACCGGGACGGCACACGATCCGGATTCGACATCGCCCTTCTGCGGGCCGTGGGTGCCCGGGTGAATGTCCCGGTGATCGCCTCCGGCGGCGTCGGCACCATCGATCACATGATTGCCGGTGTGCGCGAGGGGGGCGCTTCTGCGGTGCTGGCTGCGTCCATTTTCCATTTCGGCGAGATCCGCATTGCAACCGTCAAGAAGGCTATGGCAGAGGCCGGAATTCCGGTAAGATATCCGTCATGACCGATGAAAATGACATCCTTGCCCGGCTTGTCGCCGTCATCCGCAGCCGCCGCGGAGGCGACCCGCAGACGAGCTATGTGGCCCGCCTGCTTGCGGCCGAGCGCGCCCATACGGCCCGCAAGTTCGGGGAAGAGGCGATCGAGCTCGTGACCGCCGCCTTGGCCGGTGATCGCTCGGCACAGGTGGCCGAGGCGGCGGATGCGGTCTTTCACCTGCTCGTTCTGCTGGAAGCCCTGGATGTCGGCTGGGAAGAGGTTCTGGCAGAACTTGCCCGCCGGGAAGGGACAAGCGGCATCACGGAAAAGCAGGCCCGGCAGGCCGAGAAATTCTGATTCCTCCTCTTCTCCGACCGCGTCCATGCCCCCGTGCAAGCCCGCCACCGGGATATGGCCAGTGGTCAGCAAGTCCCGCTACACCCCGTAGAAGGCCCGGTACCAGGCCACGAAGCGGGGGATGCCTTCCTCGATCGGCGTAGAGGGCTCAAAGCCGATCCAGTCCTTGAGCCGCGCGACATCGGCGAAGGTCGCCGGCACATCGCCGGGCTGCATGGGCTCGAGCCGCCGCTCGGCCCGGCGTCCGGTCGCCTCCTCGATCAGGGCGACGAAGCGCTCAAGCTCCACCGGCGTGTGGTTGCCGATGTTGAAGACGCGCCACGGAGCACTGGATGTAGCCGGGTCCGGGGCGGCCGGATCAAAGGCCGGATCGGGGGTTGCCGGCTTGAACACGCAGCGCACCACCGCCTCCGCCACATCATCGATGTAGGTGAAATCCCGCTTCATGCGCCCTTCGTTGTAGAGCGGGATGGAACGGCCTTCGAGGATCGCCTTCGTGAAGATGAACAGCGCCATGTCCGGCCGCCCCCAGGGGCCGTAGACGGTAAAGAAGCGCAGGCCCGTTGTCGGCAGGCCGTAGAGATGGCTGTAGGTATGCGCCATCAGCTCGTTCGCCTTCTTGGTGGCGGCGTAAAGGCTGATGGGGTGGTCAATGTTGTCGCCTTCCGAGAACGGCATCCGGGTGTTGCCGCCATAGACCGAAGAGCTCGAGGCGTAGACGAGATGTCGCACCCCGTGATGCCTGCAGCCTTCGAGAATGTTCACGAAGCCGACGAGATTGGCGTCCACATAGGCGTGCGGGTTCCGGAGTGAATAGCGCACGCCGGCCTGGGCCGCGAGATGCACCACATGGGTAATGGGATATTCCGCAAAAAGACGGGACATGGCGGGACGATCCGCCACATCGCAGCGCAGAAAGGTGAAGCCGTCGTGCGGCTTGAGCCGCTCAAGCCGCGCCTCTTTCAGCGCCGGATCGTAGTAGTCGTTCAGATTGTCGATGCCGAGAACCCGGTGACCGGCCTCCAGCAGCTTTTCTGCCACATGCATGCCGATGAAGCCGGCCGCCCCCGTGACCAGAATTGCGTCCGTCACGACTTCATGTCCTCCCCTTGCGTCGGCTGGAGCGCCGACAGACCCTCGCTGCGCAGACGGACGGCAAGCCCATTGCGCCGGCCGATGCCGAAGCATGCGAAGCCGAGGTCATCGAGCAGCGCAGGGTCGTACTGATTGCGGCCGTCGAAGACAATCGGATGGCGCATCAGGGTCTTGAGCCGCCCCCAGTCCGGTGAACGGTAGAGCCGCCACTCGGTAGCCAGCACGATGGCGCTCGCACCTTCTGCTGCCTCATAGGGATCCTCCATGAGCCGGAGCACGCCGCTTTTGAACCACCCCTCCGGAAAGATGCGCTGTGCCGTCTCGGCGGCAGCGGGATCATGCGCGCGCACCTCGGCCCCGCCGGCGATCAGCGCATTCGCGATGTCGATCGCAGGCGCCTCGCGCATGTCGTCGGTCCCCGGCTTGAAGGCGAGCCCCCAGAGCGCAAAGCGCCGGCCCTTCAGATCATTGCCGAAGACCGCCCGGATGCGGGCGATGAAGGCGGCGCGCTGCTCGGCGTTGCGGGCGGCGACCGCCTCCAGCACGGCCGGGGTCAGATTGGCCTCGCGGGCGGTCGAGATCAGCGCCCGCACGTCCTTCGGAAAGCAGGAACCGCCGAATCCCAGACCCGGATAGATGAAGTGGTAGCCGATGCGCGGATCCGCGCCGATGCCAAGCCGCACCGCCTCCACATCCACGTCCAGCCGGTCGCACAGGCTTGCGATCTCGTTGATGAAGCTGATCTTGGTGGCCAGCATCGCGTTGGCTGCATATTTCGTCATTTCCGCCTCGCGGATGCCCATGTGGATGATGCGCTCGTGGTTGCGTTGAAAAGGTGCATAAAGCCGGTGCAGCACCTCCCGCGCCTCCACGCTGGCCGTACCGATGACGATGCGGTCCGGCTTCATGAAGTCCTGAACGGCGGCACCCTCCTTCAGGAACTCCGGGTTGGAGGCAACCCACACAGGCATATCGAGACCGCGGGCCGCGATCTCTTCCTCCAGAATCCTTTTCACCCTGTCCGTCGTGCCGACAGGCACGGTGGACTTGGTCGCCACCACGGCCGGCCCTCTCAGATTCCGGCCGATCATGCGTGCGGCAGCCAGCACATGCTGGACATCGGCGGAACCGTCCTCATCAGCCGGGGTGCCGACTGCGATCAGCACCACCTCGGCACCGTCGAGACCTTCGGCATAGTCGGTCGTAAAAGCGAGGCGACCCGCGGCGAGATTGTCCGCCAGCAGCTGCGGCAGACCTGGCTCGTGGATCGGGCACCGGCCGGCCTTGAGTTTCGCTATCCGTTCCGCATCGATGTCGATGCAGGCGACGTGGTTGCCGACGTCCGCCAGGCACGCGGCGGTCACCAGCCCCACATAGCCTGTACCGATGATTGCAACCCGCATTGTTTTCCTGCCTATATTTATTTATATTTAAGTTGCGACCTCTGATCACGCCCATGTAACCTGCCGGACTTAAAGCCCGATTCCCAGCACGAGGGCAAGCGAAAAAGCTCCCGCCTTCAACACCGTTCTCAGCGCGGTCTTGTCGCCGTTGGTCCGCACGGGTATTGTTCTGCCATGTGCGGGCGGGGGCCGGACAGGGGAGCAAGAAGGGGAGAGGGGGCGCAACATGGGGGCGCCGATCCGCACGCTTGTGGTGGTGGGCACGCGGCCGGAGGCGATCAAGCTTGCGCCCGTGATCCGGCGGCTTCGCGCCGATGACCGCTTCGTGCTCACCGTCTGCGCCACGGGTCAGCACCGCAGCCTGCTTGACGACGCGCTCACCGCCTTCGGGATCGAACCCGACGTCGACCTCGACCTCATGACCCCGGACCAGCGGCCGGCAGTGCTGGCGGCGCGGGTGCTGAAGGCGCTCGACGGGCTGCTGGCCCGGCATCGGTTCGACCGGGTGCTGGTCCAGGGCGATACCGTGACGGCCCTGGCCGCCGCCGAGACCGCCTTCTACGCCCGCGTGCCTGTCGGACATGTGGAAGCCGGCTTGCGCAGCGGCGACCTCGCCCGGCCCTTTCCCGAGGAAGCAAACCGCGCAATGGTGGCCCGCATTGCCGACCTGCATTTCGCGCCCACCGAGGAGGCGCGCAGCAATCTGCTGGCCGAGGGGGTGGACTGGCGGCGCATTCACGTCACCGGCAACACCGGTATCGATGCGCTGCTGATGACGGCCGAAGCCGTGCGCGGGTCGGATGTGTGCGACCGCGACGATGTCGATGGTGCCTTGCGGCAGAAGCGCGGCCCAAACATGCGGCGGCGGCTGCTTGTCACCGCCCATCGGCGGGAGAACCTGGGTGACGGGCTTGCACGCATCTGCACAGCGCTGCGAAGCCTTGCCGAGCGCACGGACATCGAGATCGTCTGGCCCCTGCATCCCAATCCGGCCGTAAGCGGTGCCGTCCCGCCCCTTCTCGGCACCCACCCGCGCATCCGGCTGATCCAGCCGCCCGACTACCGCGCCTTCGTGCGGCTGCTGCTTCAGACCGATATCGTGCTCACCGATTCGGGCGGGCTGCAGGAAGAGGCGCCGGCGCTGGGCAGGCCGGTGCTTGTGCTGCGGGAGACGACGGAGCGGCCGGAGGCCGTGGAGTCCGGCGCCGCCCGGCTAGTGGGCACGGATCCCGAACGCATCCTGAGCGAGGCGACGCGCCTGCTCGACGATCCGTCCGCCTACGCCGCCATGGCCCGCCCGCGCCTCATCTTCGGCGACGGCCGCGCCGCGGAGCGGATCGTGAAGGTGCTCGCGGGCGGTGAGTAATCCGAGATCCAGACACCACCGACCCGGCTGGTCTGACCAGATCGGATCCCGGGGGGAGGCGGCCGGAACACGGCAGGGAAATCAGCCTTGGACACCACGGACCCACTGGGCGATGCGGCGGCGCCAGCGAGCGCCGGCAGCCAGACCGCGAAAAG
>CAYYGH010000012.1:0-47851 GCA_964471405.1 uncultured Sphingomonadales bacterium
CTGAAGACCGATGACCGAGTCGTCATCCGCCGGCCAAGACCGGCGGATCCAGCGGAAAGGGAAGAGAGCCTCCGGCGCGGGGGATGCCATGCCCAAAGCCCTCCAGGCCGACGGGCCAGTTTCCGATGCAGAAGTTGTCTCGTCTGCCTGCTGGATTCGCCGGTTGAACCGGCGAATGACGAGAGAAGGAGGGCATCGCCGGCTGAGCGCACCGCGGCCGCCGGTGAATGACGCGGAAGGGAGCACATCGCTGAAGGGGGTCCACGATCAAGGCGGTGAATGACGCGAAAAGGAAGGTGTCACCGGTGGAGCTCGCTATGATCGGCGGCGAATGACATGGGAGGAGGCACGTCACTGAAGGAGGTCAATGGTCAAGCCGGCAACCGACGAGAAAGGAGGGGGGCAGCTGAGCGCCCCACGACTACCGGCGAATGGAGCCATGGGGTGTTGCCGGATCGATGTCCGTGGCAGCTGATTCATCCCGGCTACCGGCGGATGAGGGAGAGAGAGGTAGATGACGGCAGAGAGGTGGATGACGGGAGAGGGGAAGAGATGCCGTCGGACGGATTCCCCATGTCTGTCGGTGCGTGACGAAAGAGTGGCTTGCGGCAGGGGGGGATGTACCTTGGCTGTCAAGGCATGGCTTGAAGGGGAGATGGCCGGGCCTGCTTCGGGCATCGCTTTGCGTCCGCATGAAGAATCGATCTCCGTCCCCGCGCCCCATCTCCTGGGAAAGAAGGGGAATCTGCGCCGTCTTGCCGGCATGATCCGGTATGCCTGCAGGCGATTGCCTCACTCCTTTCTTCCAGCCGGCTGCTGGGGGCTTGTCAGTCGGCGACTGCCGCGCTAAGGAACGCCGCACGCAGGCTGTTCGCAGCATGGGCCGGCAACCGCAGGCCACTTTCATTCTTTACGGGCGCGTAGCTCAGCGGGAGAGCACTACGTTGACATCGTAGGGGTCGCTGGTTCGATCCCAGCCGCGCCCACCATTTTCCTTCCCGCAGCAACCGCGGGGACGTTCTTGGAATCCATTCTGGGTGGGATATTCGCTCCTTCCTTTTGCCGGTTCTCCCGAACAGGAGGCGCTGGCCGCATTTCCTGTTCCGGCCGGGATATTTATGCCATCATCCGATAGCTGTTCTGCGAGACGAGGCGCACGATCGTTCCGTCCTCATCGGCCAGCGGCATGACCAGGCTTGAGAAGAGAATGTATTCCTTGCCCGCCCACAGGAGCGGCAGGTCGATCACCATGTAGGGACGGCGATTGTCCACCGCCCAGCGGAAGCGCGCGAAAATCGGGCTTGTGTGAGGGAAGTCCTGCGCCGTTACTCCCTTGATCGGCCCGCCGGCTGCCCGGTGATAGTCTTCTCCCGCCAGTCTGACGCGAAAGAAGGGCGGCTCGTCAAGGACGTCATAAAGGGCGGTGGCGGGCAGATGCCGGCCCATGACCCGCGGGTGGAACGCCCGGACCGGGGGGATATCCTGCCGCTCACGGGCCGAGAACCACCAGCGCTTGAGCACCATCCCCCCTTCCCAGGGGACGACGGTGTCCGCCTCTACCGGAATGATGGCCGCAATTCCGGGGTCGAGGAGGGAAGATTTGTCGCGTTTTTCCGGCTCTGGCATGACAGCACTCCATTGTCCGCCCGTCCTCCGGACGAACCGATCCCAGCAGAGCCGCTTTCTCTCGCGCGTGCAATTCCACTCATGGCCAATGTAGCGCATCCCCGTCCGGCGGGAAAGCTGGAAAGATCGGGAATGCAAGAAAGGGGAGCCTCCTTCTCCCTGGCGGCCGCCTGCTTCTTTGTGGTGGCGGGCGCTCCTATCGGGAGGCCGTATAGTAATGGGCATGGCCCATGAGGTGAGTGACCCGTTCGCCGTCTTCGGACAGGGGCACGACCAGGCTCTTGAACCGCACGAAATCCTTGCCCGACCAGTGCGAAGGCAGGTCGAGCGCCATATAGGGGCGCCCTTCGCGTACGGCCCACTCGAACCGCTCGCGGATGGGAGCCGAATCCGGAAAGGCGTTCATGCCGCGACCCTTGAGACTGATTCCGGATGCCAGGCGGTAATCTTCCCCTGCCAGGCGCACGATGAAGTCCGCCAGATCGCCCTTTCGCACCACATCGAAGATGATGATCCCGGCCAGGTATCGCCCCATCATGGCGGGGGAGAAGTCCCGCAACCGTGGCATCCTGCGTTCGCCACGGGCGGCAAACCACCACGTCTTCAGACGCCGTCCCCCTTCCCAGGGCACATCCGTCTCCCGGTCCACGGGCACCAGCGCCGCCAGACCGGGATCTCTGGGAATCGAAGGCATGGGGTGATCCATGTGCTTGACTGCGCCGCCGTCGGCCCCGGATGGTCCTGCCCGTCCGCAGCCAAGATGCCATCCGGCGACGACCCGGCTTTGCAATTACCACAATTCTTCTGGGAAAGGTATGGCTGTCCGGCCGGCATGGAAGCGGGGAAACCGGCTTGATTGCCGTCCGATTTCGTTCACCCCTTTGCGAACGGCCAAAGAGGCGCCATAGAGAACGGGAATTGGAAAAGCCAGGGATCGCCATGACGACGCCCCTTTATCTTGCCCGTCTCAATCCGGAGCAGCGTGCTGCCGTTACCACGCTGGACGGTCCGCTCCTGGTGCTGGCCGGTGCCGGTACCGGCAAGACCCGGGTGCTCACCTGCCGGATTGCGCATCTGATCGCCACCGGCCGGGCGGGGCCGGGCGAAATTCTGGCCGTCACCTTCACCAACAAGGCGGCGGCCGAGATGGGCCAGCGCGTCGAGCGGCTGATTGCGCGGCCCGTGGCCGGCATGGCGCTCGGCACCTTTCATGCGATATCCGCGCGCTGGCTCAGGCGCCATGCCGAACATGTGGGGCTGAAGCCCGATTTCACGATTCTGGATACCGACGATCAGGAACGGCTGATCAAGCAGCTCATCGCCGAGGCCGATATCGATGCCAAGCGCTGGCCGGCGCGGCTGCTGGCCCAGCTCATCGATCGCTGGAAGAACAGGGGGCTGGTTCCGGAAAGCGTGCCGGCAGCAGAAGCCGGCGAATTCGCGGACGGGCGGGGCGCGGAGCTCTATGCGGCCTATGAGGAGCGGCTGACGAGCCTCAATGCCGTGGACTTCGGCGGGCTGATCCTCAACATGATCCGGATCATGCGCGAGCAGCCGGATGTCCGCTCAGCCTTGAAGCAGCGCTACCGCTACATCCTCGTAGACGAGTACCAGGACACCAATGCCGCCCAGTACCTGTGGCTGCGACTGCTGGCCGATGCGGACGGCAATCTGTGCTGCGTCGGTGACGACGACCAGTCGATCTACGGCTGGCGCGGGGCGGAGATCGGCAACATCCTGCGCTTCGAGCAGGACTTCCCGACGGCCCGCATCATCCGGCTTGAGCGCAACTACCGCTCCACCGGCCATATTCTGGGGGCGGCCTCATCGCTCATCGCGGCGAACCGGGGCCGGCTGGGCAAGACGCTGAAAACCGAGGGCGAACCGGGCGAGAAGGTGCGGATCATCGCGGTCTGGGACGGCGAAGAGGAGGCGCAGACCGTCACCGATCTCATCGAGGCCGAAAATCGTGCCGGCGTGCCGCTTGGAGAAATCGCGATCCTCGTGCGGGCGGGTTTCCAGACCCGGCCTTTCGAGGAGCGTCTCATCCAGCTCGGACTGCCCTATCGGGTCGTCGGCGGGCCGCGTTTCTACGAGCGCCAGGAAATCCGGGATGCGCTCGCCTATCTCCGGATCATCGCCAATCCCGACGATGACCTGGCTTTCGAACGCATCATCAATGTGCCGCGTCGGGGAATCGGCGAGGCGACCCTCAGAACGGTGCGCCGGCTGGCCCGGGCCGAGGGGCTGTCGCTGTTCTCGGCCGCCATGCGGATCACGACGACCGACGAGCTGCGTCCGGCTGCGCGCCGGGCGCTTTCAGGGCTTGTCGAACAATTCCTGCGCTGGCGCGAGGAGGCGGCCGAGCTGCCGCACACCGAGCTGGCTCAGCGCGTGCTCGAGGAATCCGGCTATGTCGCGATGTGGCAGCAGGCCCGCACGGCGGATGCGCCGGGCCGGCTCGAGAATCTCGCCGAGCTGGTGCGCGCGATGGCCGAGTTCGAAAATCTGCAGGGGTTTCTGGAGCATATCGCACTGGTGATGGAGAACGAAGCGGCCGCCGAAGCCGACAAGATCTCCCTGATGACGCTGCATGCGGCCAAGGGGCTCGAATTCCATACGGTGTATCTGCCCGGCTGGGAGGAGGGCGTCTTCCCGAACCAGCGCGCACTGGATGAAGGAGGCGAGAAGGCGCTGGAGGAAGAACGCCGGCTCGCCTATGTGGGGCTCACGCGCGCACGCCGGCGGGCGGTGATCCTGCATGCGGCAAGCCGCCTCGTCTTCGGCCAGTGGCAGTCTCTCATTCCCTCGCGCTTCATCGATGAGATCGCGCCCGAGCATGTCGAGCGCCATCACCTTCCCGGCATGACGGCCGATGTGGCGGCAGGAGGGCGGGATCCCGCACTGGCAGCGGCCTATCAGGGCTATGATGTAGAGCTGAAGCGGGGACCCGGCTGGCAGCGGGCCCAGCGCCGGCGGATGGCCCGCCAGCTGGCAGCCGAAACCCGGCGCCTGCCCCCGGCTGCCGAGACGCCCCGCTTTGCGGTGGGCGAGCGGGTCTTCCATCAGAAGTTCGGCTATGGCGAGGTGCGGGAGGTGGAGGGTGAAAAGGTCGTCGTCGATTTCGAGACCTCCGGCACCAAGCATGTCATCGCCCATTTTCTGGAGCGGGCCCGGTGAGTGCGGTGACCGGTTTTCGCTGGCGCGTGAGGATTGAACGCCCATCGGCCGAGGCTGCATTTGCAGCTCTCGACGAGGCGGTCGACGCTCTGGCCGGGCAGGAGGAAGGGCCGGCCATTGCTCTCGATCTTGTCCTGCCGGAAGAGGACCGGATGGCGGATGCGGCCGCTGCGGAGCTTGCCGTCACCATGACGGGAGCTTCTCTCAACTTGCAGCAGGTGACGGAGCTGGTGACGCAACTGTTCACCTGCCTCGGGGCGGAACTGCCGCCGGGAGTCCTGCCCCGGACCTGCCCTGCACCGGAGCCGCTGCCGGAACGTGACTGGGTGCGACTCTCCCAGGCCGGACTGCCCGCCCAGCTGGTGGGGCGTTTCCGAATTCTGATGGACGAAAGCCATGCGTCCTTCTGGCCGGGGCGGCCCGCACTCAGGCTCATCGCCTCCACGGCCTTCGGCACGGGGCATCATGCAACGACCCGCGGCATGCTGGTGATGCTGGACGCTCTGGCCCGTCGTCTCGGGCGTCGCGCCCCAACACCCATGCTGGATGTGGGATGCGGTTCAGGCGTGCTCGCGCTGGCCATGACCAGGCTGTGGAAACGCCCGGTCTGGGCGAGTGACATCGATCCTGACATTATGCCGGTTCTCGCCGCCCATGCGCGCCGGAACGGTGTGGCTCTGCGGCCTTCCGCGCGCCGGGGAAGGGGCGAGGCAATGGCCTGCCGGATTGCGCCCGGCCTTGATGACCCCTGCTTGCGGCGCGCGGGGCCCTTCCGACTGATTGTCGCCAACATCCTGGCCGGCCCGCTCAAGACGCTGGCACCCGCGCTTGCCCGCCAGCTGGCACCTGACGGCTGGCTGCTGCTGTCCGGCATTCTGGCGGATGAGGCCGGAAGCGTGATCAACCGCTATCGGCGTTTTGGGCTCGTGCCCGTTGCCCGCTGGTGCCGGCAGGGCTGGGTGACTCTGGCCTTCAGACGCCCAGCCCGGGCGTACCGGCCGCTTCCACCTGCCGGTCTGCTCAGGCAGCGCGCGGCAGATCCCGATGGGCGGCAGGCACAGCGCGCGGGGCGACCTTGAGGGCGATAATGCGCGCGGCTTCCTCATCATCGGGCAGCTGGCCATGAAGACGCATGACGTCAAAGAAGTCGGTCTGCCGGCCGAAAAGTCCGTCACCGGCAAGACGGATGGCGGTTTTGATGCGCTGCAACATGTTCGGTCTCCTTGCTTGTTCCTGGCAGCCTTCCGTGCGAACCGCCTCTCACATAATCCTTTTTTCGGGCGTGAGGAGAGCAGTTAGGCGCCTGTCAGCCATGCAATTTATGCATGGCTACCGCGTCGCACATATGATTGTCACGGGAGGCGACCAGGAGGGGAAAAGGCGAGGGGCGCCGTCAGCCGCCGGCCTTTTCCGCCTGGGCGAGCAGGGCAAGCCAGGCCTGCTCGTCGATGATCCTGACGCCCAGTTCCTGTGCCTTCTTCAGCTTGGACCCGGCGCCCGGGCCGGCAACGACGAAATCGGTTCGTGACGAGACCGAGCTTGCCACCTTTGCACCCAGCCGTTCGGCCCGGGCTTTCGCCTCCTCACGGGTCATGCTCTCAAGGGTTCCCGTGAACACGATCGTCTTGCCGGCGATTGGGCTGTCGGATGAGACATGTTCCTCCTCGGGCAGAACCGTCACCTGTTCGAGCAGGGCATCGACGATCTTGCGATTCTGCGGCTCGCGGAAGAAGTTGATGAGGGATTCGGCGACCTTGGGACCGATGCCGTCAATTGATTCGAGCTCCTCGCGGGCGTGCTGCGGATCACCTTCCACAAGCGCGAGGAAGGTCTCGATCCTGTGAAAATGATATGCCAGCAGCTTGGCGGTTACCTGCCCGACATAGCGGATACCCAGGGCATAGAGGAACCGGTGGAAGGGGATACGCCGTCGCGCCTCGATGGCGGCAAAGAGATTCTGGACCGATTTTTCGCCCCAGCCTTCCCAGGTCTCCAGCTTGAGTTCATCATTGCGCTCTTTCAAGGTGAAGATGTCCGCCGGATTGCGGATGGCACCGCGCTTGAAGAGGGTCTCGATCTGCTTGTCTCCCAGCCCTTCGATGTTGAAGGCGTGGCGCGAGACGAAGTGGCGCAGCCGCTCCACGCGCTGGGCGGGGCAGAAAAGACCGCCCGTGCAGCGGATGATCGCGCCGTCGGGCACCGCCAGCGATCCGCAGACCGGGCAGTGATCGGGAAAGACGAAGGGCTTGGCATCGGGTGGGCGCCGGTCCTTGAGAACACGGACGATGTGGGGGATTACATCGCCGGCACGCTCGACCTCCACCCAGTCCCCGATCATGACGCCGAGGCGCTCGATTTCATCCTTGTTGTGCAGACTGGCTCGCTGGACGACAACGCCTCCGATGTTTACGGGTTCAAGGACCGCCACCGGCGTCAGGGCACCCGTGCGGCCGACCTGAATGATGATGTCCTTCAGAATCGTCTCGGCCCGGTGCGCCGGAAACTTGCGCGCCACCGCCCAGCGCGGCACACGCTCGACCTCGCCCAGTCGTCGCTGGTAGTCCAGCCGGTCGATCTTGAAGACGACACCGTCGATATCAAAGTCCAGCGTGGCGCGCCGGGCCTGCATGTCCCGGAAATAGGCGAGGGCCTCGTCCACGCCGGCACAGAGCCGATTGAGGGGGCTCAGCGGTGCCCCCCACTCCCTGATCGCGGCATAGGCCTCCCACTGGGTCTTGAACGGCCATGTGCTGGCATATCCCCATCCCCAGCAGCAGAACCGCAAGGGCCGGGCGGCGGTGACCGCCGGATCCAGCTGGCGCAGGGAGCCGGCCGCGGCATTGCGGGGATTGGCGAAGGTGGTCTCGCCGCGGGCCTGCTGCTCGGCATTCAGTTTGAGGAAGTCGCTCTTGCGCATGTAGACTTCCCCGCGCAACTCCAGCTCCCGGGGCCAGCCGGAGCCGGCCAGTGCCTTGGGGATGTCGCCGATCGTCATGGCGTTGGCGGTCACATCCTCGCCCTCATAGCCGTCGCCGCGGGTGGCGGCGCGCACGAGCCGTCCGTCCTCGTAAATGAGGGCGATGGACAGGCCGTCGAATTTGGGCTCAGCCGTCAGCTCCAGGCGGGTGGCGGGATCAAGGCCCAGAAACCGCAGGGCCCGGTCGAAAAACGCCCGGACCTCCTCGTCCGAGAAGGCATCCTCCAGTGAGAGCATCGGGATGCGGTGACGCCATTTGCGGAATTTCTCGGATGGTGGTGCCCCAACCCGCTTGGAAGGGCTGTCCGGGCGCACCAGATGCGGAAAACGCTTCTCTATGGCGGTATTGCGTGCCCGCAGCGCATCGTATTCCGCATCCGAGATGATGGGCTGCGCCTTGGTGTAGTAGAGATAGTCGTGGTAGGCGATCTCTTTGGCCAGTCGGGCCAGTTCAGTCCGGGCTTCCTCTTCCGTCAGGGCCAGCACGGGCTTGCGCCGCAGCGGATCGTCCGGCGGGACGGTAAATGCCTCCACGGCGGGATGCGCCCGGTCGTCAGCCTTCTTCGACATGACCCACCTCTCCTTCGCATAGCCGATCCTTGCGCTCCCGCCGTCTCCGGCCCGGGCGAGGGGCCGGACCATGCCGGTCGAGAAGGCTGCGGGCGGCGCGGCGCGCTTCTTCCGTGATCGCACTGCCGGCAAGCATGCGGGCAAGCTCCTCGATCCGGGCGTCCTCGTCCAGGGGGGTGACCTCCGTGCGCAACCGGCTGCCCGCGCCGGATTTGGCGATATGGAAATGGCGGTCGGCAAAGGCGGCCACCTGCGGGCTGTGGGTGACCAGCAGCAGCTGGGCATCATCGGCCAGCCGGGCAAGGCGTTCACCGACCGCACTGGCCGTCGCCCCGCCGATGCCGCGGTCGATTTCATCAAAGACCATCACTGCCGCACCGGCCGCCTCGCGCAGCACCACCTTGAGGGCCAGCATGATGCGCGCCAGCTCGCCGCCGGAGGCGATGCGGCTGAGCGGGCCGAAGGGAGCGTCCGGGTGGGTTGCGATCTCGAAGGCGACCTCGTCACCGCCCGTTCCCGTCCAGCGTTCGCGCGCAAGGGCGGAGACCCGCACCCTGAAGCGGGCGGTTTCAAGCCGGAGGGCGGGAAGTTCGGCCGCAACCTGCTGCTCCAGCCGACGGGCGGCGGCACGGCGCGCCTCATGCAATGCGCCGACGGCCGTGGCAAGGGTCTTTTCGGCCGCGGCCAGCTGGCGGACCAGCTCATCCCGCTGCTCTTCGAGGTCGTCAAGAGCGGCACATTCGGCCTTCAGTTTTTCGGCCAGGGCGGCCAGCTCGTCCGGGGGAACCTGATGCTTGCGGGCAAGCGCCCGGATCGCGAACAGCCGCTCTTCCACCTGTTCGAGGCGCTCGGGATCCTCCTCGAAACCGGCAAGCAGCGTCTGCAGTCCATGGCCCGCCTCCGTCACTTCCGCCCCGGCACGCCCCAGGGCCTCGATGATGGCGGCCAAAGGCTCGCCGAGGCTGGGGGCATGCAGCCGCTCCAGACGCCGCAGGGCGGCGGCAAGCTGCTCGTCAGCGCCTCCTTCACCCATGAGCAGCTGGCCGACCTGGTCCAGATCGGCACGAATGCGGGTGATCTCGATCAGTCGCTGGCGTTCCTCGGCAAGCGCGGTTTCCTCCCCGGGGCGGGGAGCAAGCTCGTCCAGCTCCGTAACGGCATGCCTCAGATAGGCACGCTGTTCGGCAAGCTGTTCCCTGTTGCGCTCGAGCTCGGCGAGCCGGGCTGCGAGCTCGGCGTGATGGCGGTGACATTCGGCCACCTCGGCCACCAGCTCCTCCAGCCCTGCGAAAGCATCGAGAATGCGGCGGTGACGGGCCGGCTGCAGAAGGCCGCGTTCATCATGCTGGCCGTGGACCTCGACCAGCAGAGCGCCGAGCCGCCTCAGAAAGCCGGCCGTTACCGGCTGATCATTGACGAAGGCCCGACTGCTGCCGCGGGCATCCAGACTGCGCCGCAGATAGAGCAGACCATTCTCGGCCAGGGCGAGATCCTGCTCGGCGAGCAGGGCTTCCAGCTCCGGATCCGGCTTCTCATCCACGGCAAAGACGGCCGCAACCTGGGCCCGTTCCGCACCGGGACGCAGGAGCCGCTGGTCGGCACGCGCGCCGAGCACCAGGCCCAGCGCATCCAGCAGGATCGACTTGCCGGCGCCCGTCTCGCCCGTGAGCACATTGAGACCCGGTGCGAAGACGAGCCGTGCCTGCTCAACCAGCACGACATTCCGGATCGTCAGCTCCTCGAGCCTTGCAGGCAATCCGTGCACCCTCTCCCTGTCCGGCGCCCGGGGAAAACCGGGTATGTCAGAACAGCCAGGCGAAGAAGCCGCGCTTCTTGTCCTTCTTCAGGGACTTCTTTTCCAGCAGGGCATAGGAATAGCGATACCAGCGGCTGCCCGGATAATTGGCGCCGAGCACGGCCGCATACCGCCGCGCCTCGTCCTCCACACCGAGTGCCAGATAGGCCTCCACAAGCCGATGCAGGGCTTCCGGCGTCTGCGTGGAGGTCTGGTACTCCTGAAGGACATGACGGAATCGCAGGATCGCTGCCAGATAGTGGCCCTGCTTGAGATAGAAGCGTCCCACCATCATGTCATGCGCGGCCAGCTGGTCCTCGACAAGCGCCAGCTTGAGCTTCGCATCGGTGGCATAGTCCGTATCAGGGTAGCGCTTGATGACTTCGCGCAGGGCATCCCGTGCTTTGAGGGTCACCGTCTGATCGCGATAGACGTCCGTCATCTGCTCAAAATAGCTCACCGCGATCAGGTAATGGGCATAGGACGCCAGCTTGCTGCCGGGATGCAGGCTCAAGAAGCGCTGGGCTGCCAGAATCGCATCATCATATTTCTTGTTCATGTAATGCGCATAGGCTGACATCAACTGCGCCCGACGCGCCCAGCTGGAGTAGGGATGCTGGCGCTCCACCTCGTCAAAGGCCGCCGCCGCCACCTGCCATCGCTTGCGCAGCAGATTCTCGTAGCCGAGATTGTATAAGACATTGACATCTCGCGCGATATATGTGTCTTTCTTGGATGAGGAGCAGGCGGGAAGCACAAGGAGCGCGAGCAGGGCACAGACGGAAACAGCAATGCGAAACAAGCTGCTATCGAATCGGGGCAGTCCCATTGGAGTCGAGATCATCGGCTTCTCTTCGTTTCGAATCCCGCGCCGCCTTTGGTCCAGGGTGGTCCTGCCGGAGATGGAGCAGAAGGCGGTCTGCCGGCTGCCGGCACCATCTTCCCCGGCCACTCTATATCCGATCTTTCGCAGGCCAAGGCAAGCGCCTCTCGCAGGAGCAGCAGGCTCCACCCGAGGATGATCGAGGAGATCAAGACGAAAAGCGGCCAAAACAGGGCAACAGGACATGACCACCAGACAGGAAAAGATGCGGGGGCAGAATGCGCGTTACGAGGAGGATGCGGCCGAGGCCAGGCGGCTGGCCCATGATGTGGATCGCTTCGTCGGGCAACGCATTCGCGAACGGCGCCTGGCACGCGGGGTGACCCAGCAGGGACTGGCGAAGGCGCTGGGCATTTCCTACCAGCAGGTGCAGAAATACGAGAACGGCACGAATCGCATCAGCGCAGGCCGTCTGTTCGTGCTGGCGCGGCTGCTGGGTGCCGATGTTGCAGATTTCTTTCCCGGCAAGGACGACGGGACGGAGGCGAATCGGCTGGGCTCTCTTGTGGAGTTCAGCGAGGATGCCGTGGCGGCCGCCAAGGATTTCATGGCGCTTGACAGTCAACGGATCCGGCAGGCCTTGCGCGGCCTTCTGCGGGCCCTGCGCCAGGAGGTGGATCAGCAGGAGCACTGATGACGCGGCGGTCGCCTTTTCTGCGCCTTCCGGCCGACAACCGACCGACAGGCTGATTCTGCCGGAAAATTTCGTTCGAAGCCTTGCAAAGCTCTTTTCCGATTCGCTAATCCGCACGGGCGGTCACGGCCGGCCGGTGAGGCTGCGAAGGCCCATTCATCTTCTTCTTGCGATGCCCGTCGGCCGGGACCCGGGTCTTCATCGTATCAGCGGTGTCGCGAGGGGGGCATCGCGCACCCGACTCGCTCAAAGCATGGTGCTGATCATGGGCCCCATGCAGAGCCGGCAGCTTGCGGATTCGAGTAACGGGTTTCGACCAATGACCGATCACGCGCGGCGTGAGCTTTCGCTTGTCTCGCTCAGTTTTCTGGCCGTGATTCTCGGTGTGGCCACGGGGATCGGAGCAGCAGTCTTTCGGGCCCTGATCGCCCTTTTTCACAACATCTTCTTCGAAGGCCGCCTGTCCTTTGCCTTCGATGCCAATCAGCTGACACCGCCATCCCCCTTCGGAGCGGCGATCATTCTGGCTCCGATCATCGGCGGGCTCATCGTCGTTTTCATCGTCCGGCGCTTCGCCCCGGAGGCAAAGGGACATGGCGTGCCGGAGGTGATGGACGCGATCTATTACAAGGCGGGACGCATTCGCCCCGTCGTCGTGTTCGCCAAGGCGGTGGCCAGTGCGGTATCCATCGGATCCGGGCATTCGGTGGGCCGCGAGGGGCCGATCATCCAGATCGGCAGTGCGATCGGCTCCGTCTTCGGGCAGTGGGGACGGCTTGCGACCTGGCAGGTGATCACACTGGTGGCCGCCGGTGCGGGCGCCGGTATCGCCGCCACCTTCAACACGCCGCTGGGCGGCGTGATGTTCGCGATCGAGCTGATGCTGCCCGAGGTCAGCGCGCGCACCTTTCTGCCCGTGGTTCTTGCCACCGGCACGGCCACCTATGTGGGGCGCATGATCTTCGGTATCGCACCGGCCTTTACGCTCTCAATGGCCGAGATTGCGAATGTCGTGCTGCCCTCCAATCTGGGACTGCTGCCGCTTTATGTGCTGCTGGGTGCCATCTGCGGTCTTGCGGCATTTGCCTTCGTGCGGCTGCTCCATGAGCTGGAGGATCTCATGGAGGCCCGCCTGCCCAATCCCTACTTTCGTGCGGCCGTCGGATTCGCGATCCTGGGCTGTCTGATGCTCCTGCTGCAGTGGACGACGGGGGCCTACCATGTCGATGGCGTGGGCTATGGCACGATCGAGGAAATCCTGCTGGGACGGCTTGATGCCGCCGGCCTGCTGTTCCTGCTGTTTGCGGCAAAGCTGTTTGCGACATCCCTGTCGCTTGCCAGCGGGGCGTCGGGAGGCGTGTTCGCCCCCTCTCTCTTCCTGGGTGCCACCCTTGGCGGCGCCTTTGGCAGTGTCGTGGGCCTGCTGCTCCCCGACCTGCACCTGACCGCCGCACAGTTCGCGCTCATCGGCATGGCCGCCATGGTGGGAGGGGGAACGGGCGCGGCGATGACCGCGATCCTGATGATGTTCGAGATGACGACGGCCTATTCCCTCATTCTGCCGGCGATCATCGCGGTGGCCTGCGCGATCGGCACCCGACGGGCGCTGTCGTCCGAGAACATCTATACCTTCAAGCTCATGCGGCGGGGCCATCGTATTCCGAAGGACCGGCACACCAACATGTTCCTGGTGCGTCCCGCCCGGGCCGTCATGGCCCCGGTGAAGGGGCGGATTGCCGTGCGAGGGCGGATCGATCGTCCGGATGCCAGCTTCTCACCCATCGAGCTTCAGGATACGGCGGGCTATGCGCTCGTCTTGCGCGGCCGGCATGTGAGCGGCGTCATGCGGATCGAGAACTGGCACCAGTTCGAGAAGGCCCGGGCGCAGGACCCCGCGCTGCGCCCGCCGGTGATGCGGCGCTTCGTGCTCGCCCATCCGGATGATCTGATGGTGGATGTCATCCGCCGGATGAACCGGCACCAGGCCGATCTCGTGCTGGTGGCCGAAGAGGGGCATCGCAGCGTGCACGCGGAGGATATCATGGGCGTGATAGCAGGGCCCGAACTGGCCGCGGAAGTGCGCGCCAGCTTCAAGGACAGTTGAGCATCACCCCTTGCTCCCCAACTTCCAAAAACAGACTCCCAAGATTTCCGTTAGTGCACACCGCAGTTCGAAGCCAATTCCCGGGTTTTCCTTGCGGAAGATCTGGAACGAATCTACGCCTTCGTTACCCAGATTGCCGATTTTAACACTTTATTGACCGATTGGCCGGCATGTTTCATGCTGCTGCCCTGATGACAGGATGATGAGCGGCATGAAGCGCAACGGTGGAGCAGGGGAACGACGGGATCCGCTGCGGCTGTAAGTGGAAGCAGGCCCGATTGCGATCGGTGAGGCCTTTGGCGAGTGGGTGAATGGCCAAGGAACTGGCAGTCGAGGAACTGATCCGGTTGGCGCGCGAGCGCTCGGCTCACGCCCGTGCCGTGCTTCTTGAGAATGTCACGGATCTCTTCCTGAGCGAGGAAGGACGGCTGAGCGAGCAGGAGCGCGCGCTCATCTCCGACATTCTGCTCAAGTTGCTGGAGGAGGTGGAGACGGCCGTTCGCCAGGAACTCGCCGAAGCGCTGGCCCGCAGCGGCATCGACCTGCCGGAAGTCGAGCGTGCCCTGGCGCAGGACGAGATTGCGGTCGCCCGTCCCATCCTGCGCAAGAGCCGGGCCCTGCGCGACCCCGATCTCATCGAGATCATCCGCTGGCGGACCCATGAGCACCGTCTGGCCATCGCGATGCGTGATGGATTGAGCGAGACGGTCAGCGATGCGCTTGTCGAATATGGCGAAGAGGATGTCATCGAGGCACTGCTCCGCAATCCGGATGCGCGCCTGTCCGAGAAGGCGATGGAGTATCTGGTTGCGGAATCCCGCCGGATCGACCGTTTTCAGGAGCCGCTCATTCACCGGGACGAGCTGCCGGATCGTCTGGCCTTGCGCATGTTCTGGTGGGTGGGCGCCGCCCTGCGCCAGCAGATCATGGCCCGCATCGAGGCCGATCCCGTCATCGTTGACCGGGCGGTCAAGGAGGCGGTCCATGCCCTCAAGGCTTCGCATGCGCCCGAGCGCAGCGTGCATGCGAAGGCGCATGAACTCGTCCGCCGCCTGCGCGAACGCGGCGAATTGACACCGGAATTCCTGATGGCTTGCCTTCGCAGGCAGCGTCTGGCAGTGTTTGTCGCCGGTCTGGCAGAGCTTGGAGGCATAGATCTCCAGACGGCTTGGCGGATCTTCGTCGATCGAGGTGGGGAGGGATTGGCTGTTCTGGCCCGGGCAGCGGGGATTACACGCGAGCAGTTCGCGAAGCTTTTCCTTCTGCTTTCGGAAGTGCGTGACGGGCAGGGGGCCCAGTCTCCCCGGGTACTCGAGCGGATCCTCGAGCTGTTCGACAAGACCAGCGAAGAGCAGGCCAAGGTGGCGCTCTTCTACTGGCGGCTCGACCGGACCTATGAGGAAGCGCTGGAGGAGCTGCGGGATGTCTGTTGACGGCGGCAAGACGGGTTCGCGCGCCGCCCGGACGATCGACCTGCGATCATGGGCCCGGGCCCTGCGACCGGAACGGGCAGGCGGGGGGATGCGGGAAGCCAACCCTCCCGCCCGCTTTCATGACGGCAATGACATTCGCCAGGATTATCCTCCGAATGATCGCCGCGCGGAAGTCGTGGCGCGGCCATCGCTGGAGCGGCTCCTGGCGCGGGCGCGGGCCGGTCTGATCGATGAGGCGCACCCCTTCTTTCTGGTCTCCAGTGACGGCCGTTTCGTCTTCGCCAATGCCCGCTTCGAGGAAATTCTGGAATCCAATGAGGGCGGGCGTTTCGGGCCCGGCGTTGCGCAGTTCGGGGAAGCGGTTGGCGATTCCTATCGCCGCATCCTCGACGAAGTGCTGCTGACCGGTCGCACGGTCGCTTTTGACGAATGGATCGAGGTCTCTGGCGGTCGTCGCTGCTGGCGGGGGCATCATTTCCCCGTGCTCGATGAGCGAGGACGCATCGAGGGGGTGGGCGCCATTTATGTGGATGTCACCCGCGAGGTGATCGAGCGGCGCGAGGCGATCCGCGCCAGGCGCCGGTTCAACGACTTTGCCCGAGCCAGCGGAGACTGGTTCTGGGAGATCGATCGGGAAGGCCGGCTGCGTTACGTCTCGGAGCGTTTCGCGGCCCTGACCGGAACCCCTGCGGCCCTCTGGGAGGGGCGCTATCTGTGGGAGATCGCAGCGCCCAAAAGTCAGGGAGATCTGGAAGCTGCCCTGCGCGAGGCCATTGCCGCGCGGCGCCCGTTTCGCGGTGTCGGCTTCGCGATGGAGGGGGAAGACGGCGACGAGCGGATCTGCCAGCTTGCCGGTGTGCCCGTCTTTGACCCCGAGGATGGCGGCTTCCAAGGCTATCGGGGCGCCGGCATCGATACGACACTGGCCGCGCGTGAGGCCGAACGGCGACGCGACGCCCAGCGCCATCTGGAAGAGGTGCTGGAAACACTCACCCGCAAGAACCTGGAGCTCGATCTCGCCCATGCCCGGGCGGAAGCGGCACTCAAGGCCAAGAATGAATTCCTGGCTTCCATGAGCCATGAACTCAAGACGCCGCTCAATGCCATCATCGGCTTTGCCGAGGCCATGGGCATGGAAGTCTTCGGTGCCTTGGACGAGCGCTACAAGTCCTATGCCCGCGACATTGGCAAGGCGGGCCGCCATCTGCTGGGGCTGATCAATGATCTGCTGGACGTCTCGGTGATGGAAACGGCCAATCTTGCGCTTGATCTGCGTCCCGTCTGTCTGGCCGAGGTGATCGCCCAGGCGCTGGCCTTCGTGCGCCTGCGGGCCGAGGAGCGCGAGATCACGGTCGAGGCACCGAAGCGGGTCGGCAAGCTCAAGGTGATGGCTGATGAGCGGCGCCTGCTGCAGATCCTCGTCAATCTGCTGACGAATGCGGTCAAGTTCACGCCGGCAGGCGGACGCATCGGCGTCAAGCTGCGCACCGATCGGCGCAAGGGCGTTGTCCATGTCATCGTCTGGGATACGGGCATCGGTATCCCGGCAGAGGCGCAGGAGCGGATCTTCGAAAAATTTCATCAGCTCCGCGACAGCGTCTACAGCCACCGCAACGAGGGAGCCGGGCTGGGCCTGCATATCTCGCGCGAGCTTGCCCGTCTCATGGGAGGCGAGATCACGGTGGAATCCGAGCCGGACAAAGGCAGCCGCTTCATTGTCGCCCTGCCGCTGGCCGCAGCCAGTTCGGATGAAAAGCCGGAGACGGCGACCGGCTGAGGGATTTCTCTTTTTTCTTTGCCGTCCTCGCATGGCCGATGAGATGGCCGGTGGGTGCGAGACGGCTTGCGGGGCAGATGCCCCGGTGATCCTGCCTGATCCGGCCCTGGAGACAGGGCTGCAGGACGGACCCTTTCGGCCTGCACGGCCGGTGTCTTTTCGTCGCTTGTGCGCCCGGCCCTCCCGGCCGGTCAATGGGCCGATCGCGCATCATTTGCGGTCGCCAGCTCTTGCGCCAGCCAGTTGCGCAAGGCGGCGACTGTCTGATTTGTCGCCTTGTCAAAGGCGGCGACGATCGCATCATGGCTGGTGCCGGCAATGCCGGCCTCCGCGGAAAAATGGCGTTCCGCAAGGAGATTGCCGGGGCGGGCGGCAATCAGGCGGGCCGTCAGCTCCACATGGACGCGATCCGGCGGGCTGTCGGGATCGGAAGCCTCGGCAAAGAAGGCATCGAGCTCCGAGACGAGCCGCCATTGCGGCACGATGCCCACCTCATCTTCGGAGATCGCCACCACATGGGGCAGGGAATCGGCGGCCTGGCGAATGAGCCGGGCAAGCAGCAGCGGCGTTTCGTCCGACCAGCGCGCCCCTGAGAGATAGGCGATCCGGTAGGGGCCCACGCGCACGGCGATCCCGTCGGTGGCCAAGGCTCCCGGCAGGCTCGGCTCCAGGATCATGACAACCTGGGGGGATGGATCATCGCCCGGCCTCTTTTCTTCTGCCGGCAGGGGGATGTGATGCAGCATGTAGTAGTCCGGTGCGGGCTTGCTGGAGCCGCCCGAAAGAAAACCGCCACAGCCGGCCAGCAGCATCAGAGCGATGAGGGCCGGCAGGGCCATGAACATGCGAGAGGAAGGCCTGGTGATCATTCGTTTCGGTTCCCCCTTGATGGCGGCACATATTCGGGACGCGGGCGACCATAGATGATCTGGGCGGGATTTTCCTCCAGCCGCCGCAGCAGCCGATCCAGACTGCGGGTCGCCCGTCTCAGGTCGGCCACAAGGCCACCGATTTCCGGCAGGGTGTCACCGGTAAAGCGATCGATCGCCGGTTCGTTGCGGGCGATGAGACTTTGCAGCGTGCGCGAAAAGTCCCTGAGGGCGGCAAACGCTTCCCGGGCCTCGCCCACGGCGGCCGCCCCCTTTTCATCAACCAGCCTGTTGAGGCTGTCCGCAGTGCGGGTGATGCTGTCAGCCGTCTCTCTTAAGGCCTGGATCGTGGCGCGGGTATCGGCAATGGTTGCGGCGATATCGTCCTTCTGCTCGTCGAGAGCGGCGGCCAGCGATTCCAGATGGGCAAGAGTGCGGGTGACATGCTGCCTGTTTTCCTCGTTGAGCAGCTGCCGCACGGCGTTGATGGCCAGAATGGCCTCGTTGATCAGATCCGGCGCTTCCTCGAAGACCTGCTGAATCGGTGAGCGTTCCGAGGGGATGACCGGCGGTTCGCCATTTGGCCCTGCGGTGAGCGGCTCGCCTGTAGGAGCGCCGCGAATCTGGACGAAGGCTGCTCCCGTAAAGCCCAGGATTTCGAGACGGGCCACCGCTCCCTTGGTAATCGGCACATCTGCTCCGATATCCGCTTCCACCAGCACCTTGGAAGGGTCTTCCCGCGGGATGCGGATGCGCTTGACGACGCCGACCGGCACCCCGTTCAGCCGCACGCTGGAGCCTTTCGTCAGGCCCGAGACGGGGCCGTCAAAATAGATGCGATAGCGCACCGTCTTGTGATCCACGTCCGCCCGTGTCAGCCAGACCACGAACCCGAAGGCCGACAGCACGAGCATCAACACGACGCTGCCGATCACCAGAAAATGGGCACGGGTTTCCATGGCGTTATGTTCTCCTGCCCTCCGGCTTCGTGGTGGCCGTTGCCACTTTTCGCCGTTCCCAGGTGGCCGCGCGTCCCCGGGGACCGTGGAAATAGGCCCGTATCCAGGGGTGATCGCTGGCGATCACCTCCTCGATCGGCCCGATGGCGATCACCCGGCCCTCCGCCAGCACCGCCACCCGGTCACAGATCGCAAACAGGCTATCAAGATCATGGGTGACTAGGAAGACCGTCAATCCCAGCGATTCCTTGAGAGAGCGGATGAGCGCATCAAAGGCGCCGGCCGAGATCGGGTCAAGGCCCGAGGTCGGTTCGTCGAGAAACAGCAGCTCCGGATCGTGTGCCAGCGCACGCGCCAGGGCCGCCCGCTTCTTCATGCCGCCGGACAGCTCGGCCGGATACTTGCCGAAGACGGTGTGATCCAGCCCCACCATCCGCAGCTTGAGACAGGCGATCTCGCAGCGCAAGCGGGGGGGCAGGCGATAGAATTCCCTGAGCGGCACCTCCACGTTCTCGCCCACGGTCAAGGCGGAGAACAGGGCGCCATGCTGGAACAGCACGCCCCAGCGGTGGCGCAGCCTTTCCTGCCGTTCGGGCGAAAGGGTGCGGATGTCCTGGCCGAAAACCTCGATTGTGCCGGCCTCGTAATGCTGGAGCCCGACGATCGAGCGCAGCAGCACGGACTTGCCGGCTCCCGAGCCTCCGACGACGCCGAGGATCTCCCCGCGATACAGATCAAGATCCAGCCCCTGATGAACGGTCTGGCTGCCGAAGCGGTTGACAAGCCCCCGCACGCGCACGACCACCTCCTGCCGCTCGCGGCGGAGCGGGGGGCTCGTGTCATGGGCCGTGATCCCGGGTTCAGGCACTGCGCGGCGATCCTTTCTTCTGTGGCCGCCTTCCATGCTACCAGCCGATCGTCGTGAAGAATACGGCAAAGAAGGCATCGAGCACGATCACCATGAAGATGGCCTCCACCACCGAGGCCGTGGTGTGCTGGCCGACGGATTCGGCATTGCGTGCCACCACCAGTCCGTGAAAGCAGCCCACCACTGCGATGATGACCGCAAAGAAGGCGGATTTGATGATGCCGATCGCGAAATCATGCCAGCTTGTCGCTTCCTGCAGGCGGGTGGTGAACTGGAGGAAATCAATGTCAAGGCTGACGAGTGCCATCAGCCAGCCGCCGAGCAATCCCAGGATGTCCGCATAGAAGGTGAGCAGGGGCAGGGTAATGAGCAGCGCCAGCACGCGGGGCAGCACCAGCACCTCGACGGGATCGAGGCCCATCGTGCGCAAGGCGTCCACTTCCTCGTTGAGCACCATCGATCCGATCTGGGCCGTGAACGCGCTGCCCGAGCGGCCGGCAAGGATCACGGCGGTCAGCAGGATGCCGAGTTCCCGCAGCACCGCAATGCCCACAAGATCGCTCACGAGGATCTCGGCGCCGAATTTTTCCAGCTGCACGGCACCCTGGTTGACCACGACCGCGCCGATCAGGAAGGAGATCAGCCCCACGATCGGCATCGCCCGTACGCCGGCCCGTTCCATGTGGTAGACGAGCGGCACCAGTCGCAGGCGCCGGGGGTGGAAGAGACCACGCAGCCATGTCCAGACCACCGCGCCAAAGAAGGACAGCAGCATCCCGAAATTGTAGAGGATCGCGACCGTTGCCCGACCGATGTCTTCCACGAAGCTGAGAAGCGGAATGGGGCCGGGCAGGGGTGGAGGCTCCTGCGGGCGCTGGCGGGCGACAAGGGCCAGCAGCTCGGACCAGGCCGGTGTTCCCCCTTTGCGGGAAACGGAAAGACCGCGCGCGCTCAGCCGCTCCTCAAGGCGCAGAATGAGGAAGGCGCCGGTGGTATCGAGCGCCTCAAGGCCGTCAAGCATGATGAGCGCGCGTCCGCCCGGGAGGTCCTGCTGCGGTTCCCGGTCGCCGTCCGGCAGGAGGCGGGCAATCCGGCCGGCAATGGTTGCGGCATGCGGGAGCGTCCAGCGGCCGCCCAGCCGCAGATGGATGGCATCCGATTTCCGCTCCAGGCGCAGGAAGGGGGAATCCGGTGATGTGCCGGTCGCTTCTTCGTGGTGATGGCGCACGCCCATGGCTTCCCTCGCCCCGTTGCCTGCACGGCCGCTTCTCAGGAGGCGTGCAGCATGCGTGAACGGTTTCGCTTCTCATCTTGCCGATTTCCGCCGAGGCGTCCAGCCCTGGGGCCGATATGGCGCAAGGGACGGGCAGCAGCCGCTTGCCTTGTTTCGGGAAGCTTGCAATGCTCCCGTCATCAAGCGGTCGCCAGGTGAATTGCGTGGACAAGGAATGACGCATCGGCACTGTGCAGTCTGGACGCCGCCCTTGAGGCGGGAGCGGCCGGTCCTGGTCGCCGTTCCCCATGCGGGACGGGTGGTGCCGGCCGAGCTTGCCCGGGAACTTGAGGCAGGCGTGCCGGTCGATGCGCTTTCCGATCCCTTCGTGGATCTGTTTGCCTGCGGGGCGCCGCCCCGGGGAATCGGTGTTCTCACGGCCAGGCTGGTGCGCAGCTATCTGGACCTCAACCGGTCGCCTTTCGCCTTCGACCGCCATGTCTGTGCCGGCCCTCTGCCGACCTATGCCGAGCCGGAGGATCCCCGCGTGCGGGCGGGGCTGGGCGTGGTGCCGCGCCTGGCCGGCCATCATCTGCCGTTGCGTCGCGCTCCGCTTGCCCGTGAGCAGATCCTTGTGCGGCTGGCCCGCCATCATCTGGGATATCATCGCCGCCTGGCCCGGCAGCTGGCGCGGCTGCGGGATCGTCATGGGGCGGCTCTTCTCATCGACCTTCATTCGATGCCTGCAATCCCCGGCTGCAAGCCCTTCCCCGATATCGTTGTGAGCGATGCAGAAGGAACGAGCTGTGACCCGCTGATCCGGGAGGCGGTGGCCGATTTCTTCCGGCTTCGTGGTTTGCGGGTTGCAATCAACACTCCCTTTGCGGGCGGGTACACGATCCGGCGTCATGCGGTTCCGGGCACCGGTCTCCACGCGCTGCAGATCGAATGCGCCCGCTCTCACTATCTGACCGACGATGGGCGCCCCCATGCCGGCTTTTTCACCCTGATGCGTCTGTATGACGCCTTCTGGGACTGGCTTGCAGAAGAAGCCCCCGCGCTCCTGAAGACGGTGCAGGGGCTGGATGCCGGCCGACTTGCAGCGGAATAGGGAAGGGCTGTGCCCGGCAGGGCGAGAGGGCTTGTGGGAACATGTCCCCTGCGGGAGCGTTAACCATGCGATCGGCTTCGTTCATCGGTGAGTAACAAGGAGAGAGAACCATGAAAGCGCGCATCATCAAGGCGGCCGGCCTTGCCCTGACGGCGCTGGCGGTGACGGCATGGAGCGGCTCGCAGGCTCTGGCCCATGATGCAAAGCATGAAGATCCGCTGGCCGCCTACAAGGAAACCGGCAAGACAACCCGCTGTCTGAGGCTCGTGGACATCGACCAGACCAGGATTCTGGATGCCCAGAACATTCTCTTCAAGCTCAAGAGCGGCAAGCTGTACATCAGCAAGCTGCCTCATCGCTGTCCGGGGCTGAGCCGGGATCGCGCCATTTCCTACAGCCTGAGCGTGCCCGAGCTGTGCGATCTCGACATCATCACCGTGATCGATACCGGGCTGCACCAGGAGGTGGGATCCTGTGGACTCGGCACTTTTCATGAGGTCAAGGAGGTCGAGCCGGCCTCACAAGGCCAGCATGGCAAGTCCGAAAACCACTGAACACGGAAGGCCGCTCCTTCTCGCATGAGAGCGGCCGGATCTGCCGGTCAGGGACGCCTGCCCCGGGGTCGCCGTCCTGCCCCCGGGGTCGTCTTCTGCCGGGATGGTCCTGGCCCGCGGTCGTCTCCCTGGCTGCAGGGATGTCCGTCCGGATTCGGGAATACCCTGCCGGCGGCAGGGTCACCTTTCCGGACGCTGGAGCGGTTCTCCTGTCTGCCGGGCCGGCGTGTCACATGCGGGGAAGGGGGCAGTCGGAAAGTGGGGAGAGCCCCGCGCCGGGGATGGCTCACCTGGCAGCTGGATTCGCCGGTTGAACCGGCGAATGACGCCGGGGGCGCCACGGGATGGATTCGCCACATCCGCCGGCGACGGGAAGGGAAGGAGGGCCGCAAAGGAAGTGACGGGGAAGGGGTGCGGCACACAAGCCGCTGGTCAAGCCTGTCCATTGATCCAGTCGCTTCCGGATCCTGCCGCGGCATCCCGGCATGACTTCCGCGCAAAGGGTGCGCCGGGCTCAGGATGCAGGCTTGACGAATTTGAGCGTCATGCGGTCGGATTCGCCGATGGCGAGATACTTCTCGCGATCCTTCTCTCCCAGAGCCAGCGTCGGCGGCAGAGTCCAGACGCCGCGCGGGTGGTGGTGATCGTCCCTGGGGTTGGCATTGATGTCCGAGCGGGCGACAAGCCGGAATCCGGCGGCCTCCGCCAGCCGGATCATCGTCGATTCCTTCACGTAGCCGTTGTTGGCCAGCGTCAGGTCGTCGCGCGGGTCGTCCTCGGCCGCGCGGTGCTGCACCACGCCGAAGACGCCGCCGGGTTTGAGCACCCGATAGACGTTGGCGAGCGCTTTTTCCGCGATGCCGTTGCGGATCCAGTTGTGCATGAAGCGGATGCCGAGCACCATGTCGACGCTTTCGGGGTCCGCATAGTCGCCCTTGACGACATAGCCGACGCGTGCGCGAGGCCCGTAGAAGGCGGGATTGGCCTTCACGCGCACGGGCAGGCTTTCCATGGCCGCACGAAAGCGCGAGCCTTCCGGGAACAGCTCGGGATCGTAGTCCGCCCCGATCCAGACCCCCCGCTCGCGCAGCAGCGGGGCGAGAATGCGGGTATACCAGCCCGCTCCCGGGTGAAGCTCCACCACCACCATGTCGGGCCGGATGCCGAAGAATCGCAGGGTCTCAACCGGATGCCGGTAACGGTCCCGGGCCCGATCTTCCTGGCGGCGATCGGGATTGTGATGAACGGCCCGCAGGATCGGATCGTCCTGATCTTCCGCCGCCGGCAGCAGACAGGGCCGGAGGATCCAGCCCACACACAGAACGGCCAGAAGTCCGGCTACAAGTCCGCTCGATCGGATGTCACGCATGATCGCCTCCTTGCCCCTTGCCCTCGGATGAGGCCGCTTGCGCGGTCCGGGCCGTGCCCGCCTTTCCTCTTCCTCCAAAGAGCCCGGCAGAGAATCCTATCGCACGGCCCCTTGTAGCGAAAGGTGGATTGTCCGATCCTGACCTAAACGATCGCTTGGCGGAGAGCAGAGAAATCGGCGCCCCTTCCTTTTTCGGCCTCTTGGCCTGCGGCCGGGCAGATTCTAGGGTGGCGGGGGCGAGCTGCCGCAGTAGAGCAGCCAGGGCAAAGGGAGCAGACGGATGTCGTATTATCGTCCACGCAGCCGGTTGCGCACCCATGAGGTGACGAACCAGCCGCCTCCTCTTGAGGACTATTCTCTCTTCGAGATGGATCCCGTCCTCAAGGCCTGGGTGGCCAGGCTTGGGGAAGCGGAGCCGGCCGCGCGGCTTGCGGCCTACGGGGATGTTCTGGGCCGGTCCGAAACGCTCGAGGCCGGCGATCTGGCCAACCGTTACGCACCGGAGCTCATCCGCTATGACCGATTCGGCCACCGGGTGGACGAGGTTCGGTTCCACCCCAGCTACCATCAGCTGATGGCACTCGGGATCCGGCATGAACAGCATGCCGCGGCCTGGACATGGGAGCGGCACGGGCATTTTCTTCACGCCGCGCTCGAATATCTGATGCACCAGGTGGAGGCCGGCGTGTGCTGCCCGCTGTCGATGACCTATGCGGGGGTGCCGACGCTCAAGCAGAATCCCGCGCTGGCGGCCCACTGGCTGCCGAAGATTCTCTCACGCGAATACGATCCGCGCTGCCGGCCGGTGGAGGACAAGCGGGGCGCGACCATCGGCATGGCGATGACGGAAAAGCAGGGCGGCTCGGATGTCCGCGCCAATGCGACGAAGGCCGAACCGCTCGCCCCCGAGAGACCCGACGGCGTCCACGGCCTCGGCCCCGAATACCGGCTCACCGGGCACAAGTGGTTCTGCTCGGCACCGATGTCCGACGGATTCCTGACGCTGGCCTATGCGCCGGGCGGGCTGACCTGCTTTTTCGTGCCGCGCTGGACGCCGGAGGGCGAGCGCAACGGCTTCTTCGTCGAGCGTCTGAAGGACAAGCTCGGCAACCGGGCGAACGCATCCAGCGAGATCGAGTACGACGGCGCGCTCGCCTTCCGCGTCGGGGAGGAGGGCAGGGGGGTCAAGACCATCATCCAGATGGTCCATCACACCCGCCTCGATACCATGGTGGGCGCGGCCTCGCTGATGCGCCGGGCGCTGGTGGAGGCCGTGCATCATGCCCGCCACCGCCGCGCCTTCCAGAAGACGCTGATCGACCACGCGCTCATGCAGAACGTGCTGGCGGATCTGACACTCGAATGGGAGGCGGCGACCCACACCGCCTTTCATGTCGCCCGCGCCTTCGATGCCGCGCATGAAAGCCACGAGGCGGCCCTGTTCGCACGCCTTGCGGTGGCGCTCAGCAAATACTGGCTGAACAAGCGGGTGGTCGGTGTCGTCTACGAATGCCTCGAAGCGCTGGGCGGGGCCGGATACGTGGAGGAGGCACCGCTCGCCCGGCTCTACCGCGAGGCGCCCTTGAACGGCATCTGGGAGGGCTCCGGCAATGTGATCGCCCTCGACATCCTGCGGGTGCTGGTGAAGGAGCCGGAAGCCTATGACGTCTTCTTCGCCGAGGTGGAGGGGGCAGCCCGGGACGAGCCGGCGCTCGCCGAGCAGCTCGAGCGGATCAAGGCGCGCGTGCGGGACCGCGCCATCACCGAATGGGATGCGCGTCAGGCGGCCGAGGAGATGGCGCTGCTTCTGCAGGCGGTGCTGATGCGTCGGCATGCCGACGGCCCGGCGGCCGATGCCTTCATCGCCACGCGTCTGGGAGGGCGCTGGGGTCATGCCTACGGGACGCTCCCGCCCGGTACCGACGCCCGCGCCATTCTCGCACGCCTGTGGCCTGCATGACGGCAAGGAGCGGGACTCTTTGCGTGAATACCGGATAGGGAGGATAGGGAGCATGGCGGCCGGCGGCGGAAGGTCCATACTCCTTCTTGAGGGTGGGCCGGGATCGGCGGAATCGATGAGATGATGGAAGACGGGCGCACGACATCCAAGCCGGATCAGGATTGCGCCTGTGCTGCCGGCGGCTTGGGGGCGGCGGCCTCCCACCCGCATGGCCATGATCATGGTCATGCGCATGGCCACTTTCCCAGCGGCCGCAATGAGCGGCTGAGCTGGGCGGCCTTCGCCATCATTTTCGTCTTCATGGTGGTCGAGATTGTCGGCGGCCTCTATGCCGGATCGCTGGCGCTGATCGCGGATGCCGGCCACATGGCAAGCGATGCACTGGCCCTTGCCCTGGCGGCAGTGGCCTTTCGTCTGGCGCGCCGGCCGCGGGACGAGCAGCGCAGCTACGGCTACGCCCGGGCGGAGGTGCTGGCCGCTTTCGTCAACGGTCTTGGTCTGCTGGTTCTGGTCGTGTGGATCGTGATCGAGGCGATCGAGCGCATCATCACGCCTCCCGCCGTCAAGGGGGCGCCGATGCTGGTGGTGGCCGTGGCTGGCCTCGTCGCCAATCTGGCGGCCCTGCTGCTGCTGCATCGGGGTGATCATGACAATCTCAATATCCGGGCGGCGATCTGGCATGTCATCGGCGACATTCTGGGCTCGGTGGCCGCAATCGCGGCGGCCATCGTGATCGTGGCGACCGGCTGGACACCGATCGATCCCATCTTGAGCCTTCTGGTGGCGCTGCTGCTTTTGCGGGCGGCCTGGAATGTGCTCAGCCCCAGCATGCATATCCTCATGGAGGGCACGCCGCCGGAAATCGATCCGGCCGAGCTGGAGCGGCATCTGCTGGCCCATGTGCCGAAACTGGCGGGCATTCACCACATCCACGTCTGGTCCCTGAACCGGGGGGACCGGCTTTTGACCGCGCATCTCGAAGTGCGCGATCTGGCCCATGGCCCCGAGGTGATGCGGCAGACCAAGGCAGAGCTCAAGCGTCGTTATGCGATCCACCATTCCACGCTGCAGCTCGAACAGCAGGAATGCGTGGACCGAGCAGGCGAGCCTGCGAGCGAGGGCCAGGATCCGGCCGCAGGGGAAGATGGCGCAAACCGTCGCAAGTAGCCTCTTCCGCTGGCGTCGGATTGTCTCCCGCAGGTGGGAAGAGGGCCGGTCAGGGATGCGCAGCCCTGCCTCATGGATTGCGTGGCTTGCCAGAAGGGGACGAATGCGGCAGCCTGTGGCCCGGGCCAATGGGCAGGAGCCTGTGTGATCCGGGGAGGAAAGACGCATGACGATTCCGGCCACCTTGCTGACCGCATCTTTGCTGGGACTGCTGCTGCTGGTGCTGGCTGCCCGCTGTGTCGCCCTGCGTGGCGCGCTCATGAAAGCCGATGAAAACGGTCGCCCGGCCATCGAGGAAGCGCTCGCGCACCGCATGCGGGTGATGGCGAATTTTGTCGAATACGTTCCCTTTGCCCTGGTTCAGCTGGCAGCGATCGAACTTGTCGTGCACAAGACGATGCTGGCCTTCGCTCTTGGCGGCCTGCTGGTCATTGCGCGGGCCCTGCATGCCTGGGGATATTCGCGCAGCACGGGGCGCTCCGTCGGGCGCTACTGGGGCACCCTTCTGACCTGGCTGGTCATCGCCGGACAATCCCTGATCGGCCTTTATGCCGTGCTGCTCGGCTGAGCGAGGAGGATCCCTCCGAGAAAGCGGAAGATCGGCACAGGGCAGGCATGGTCCGGCAGGATCCGGAAGCGGCTGGCAGGAAAGGGCGGATTGAGCCCTGATCCACCGGGCAGGGGAAAGCGCCCGATCCTGCCTTCCTTCAGAAGCCCAAAGAAAGGCGGTGGTGCACGCTCATCATGCACCACCGCCCGTTTCATGGCGTGCCCCCCAAGGGGGACACCCTCATGCGCCGTCTAGAAATGGTAGGTCACGCGGCCGTAATACAGCCCTCCATTGAAGCCGAAGGGCGCCGCACGCCGCGAGAATTTGAAGATGCCCGGCGAGCTGACGATCCCCGGAATGGTGCCGGCGCGTGCCTGCCCGATCTTGTTCTTGTCGGGCGTCACGTCGAAGAGATTGTTGGCACCGATGGTCAGCACGAGACCGGATGTGCCGAGCTCGTAATCGAACTGCACATCGGTCAGCCATTTCGCCGAGAACTTCTGAATGTTCTGGCCCGGCCCCTCGTTGGGATTGTCACAGGCCCCCTCGCAGACCGTATAGGAGCCGAAGCGCTGGCCGGAAATCGTGAAGGTGATCGGCCCCTTGCGGTAGACGGCCGTCAGAACCTCGCGGTTCTTGGGCTGCCACTGGGTCAGGATGGAGCGGTCCTGCGGGGTGAAGATCACCGTCTCGAAGCCCGCAAGCAGCGCCGGGGGCACCACCGAGCCCTTGCGGATGTCGGTATCGGTGAAATTGGCTGCTGCCGAGAAGTTGATCGTGCCGCCATTGTCCAGCGCAAGATCATAGGTGATCACGATGTCCACGCCGCGGGTCTTGGTATCGGCGGCATTGATGAAGAACTGGGCCTGGCTGGCCCCCGCGGCGTCCAGGGCATCCTGGACTTCCTGCGGGAAGTTGTCACCACCGATGCCGCCCGTGATCGCGATGCGATCGTCGATGGCGATGCGGTAGAAATCCACCGTCACCGTCATGGCGGGAAGGGGATTGGCGACAAAGCCGGCCGACAGGTTGAAGGATGTCTCCTCCTTCAGCTTCGGAATGCCGAGCGCGCGGGCCAGCTCGCTGTCATTGCGGAAGGTGCCGCGCTCGACCGGGACGACCTTGCCTCCGATGTCCACGAACTGGGTGGAGGTGGAGTTGAAGAATTTCTGCTGCATGGAAGGCGCCCGGAAGCCCGAGCTGACTGCTCCGCGCAGCGCCAGATCTTCCACCACCTGGTAGCGGAAGGCGAACTTGCCGTTGATCGTGCTGCCGAAGTCGCTGAAATGCTCGAAACGGCCGGCGGCCGAAAGAGTGAGGTCCGGTGTTACGTCCGATTCGAGATCGAGATAAAGGGCAAAGCTGTCACGATCCTCATTGACGGCATTGGCCGGCGAGAAGCCCTTGAAGACCTGGAAGCCGGCCGCATAGGGAATGGGGGTGCCGCCCTTGGCCGGATCGCAGCCCGGGCAGTTGGTGTTCACCTCGCCACCATTGATGACGGCAGCCGGCTCGCTGGGGATGATCTTGTAGGTCTCGCGCCGATATTCCCCGCCGAAGGCGACATTGAGCTCGCGCTCGCCGATCGCAACGGGTTTCGAAAAGTCGGCCGTGATGCTGGTCAGCCCGTAGTTGAGCGCGCCGGTATCGGCCTCCGTGGGGCTGAACTTGCCGAGCGAGGCATTGAGCGAGTTGAATGTGGTAAAATCGAAATTGTTCTCGCCCACATTGCCGGACAGGTCGATATACCAGCCGTCGTCCAGCTCCCAGCGCAGGCCTTCGACGATCTGCCAGTCGCGAATATTGGTGCGGATCATCGGCAGGAAGCCGTCGGGATAGAGCTCGACGACCGTGCGCGTGAAATCCACCACCCGGCGGTAGAAACCGGCCGATTCGTTCTTGCGCCCCGAATAGGTGCCGAAGAAGTAGAAGGTGCCGGTGTCCGAGAAGGGAATCTCGCCATTGACGGCGAAGGACTTCTGCTCGGATTTCGCATCACCGATGCGATGATTGAGGCGGTTGAAGGTGAACTCGCGCGGGTCCAGCTGGCAGTCCGGCCCCTGGCCGAAATTGCATTCCGGCTCCTCCTCATTGATGTAGGGATATTGCCGCGTGCCATCCAGACCGGCGCGGTTGGTCGCGCCGCGATGGCGGTATTCGGCCGTGAAATTGATGAAGCCCGTCTCGCGAATGGGAATGCCGTAATTGAGATTGGCCAGGAACTGGTCGCCATCGGCCTTGTATGTCTGCCCCCACTGCGTGCGGGCGACGCCTTCGTTGACACGGTCCTGGAGCACGATGTTGATCACGCCCGCGATCGCGTCGGAACCGTAAAGGGCGGCCGCGCCGTCGCGCAGCACCTCGATACGCTTGATGGAAGCGGAGGGAAAGGCGTTCATGTCCACGCCCGCGGTGCCGCGGCCCACGGAGGTGTTCACATGCACCAGCGCGCTCAGATGGCGCCGCTTGCCATTGACCAGCACGAGGGTCTGGTCGGGGCCGAGACCGCGCAGGGTCGCCGGCCGCAGCGCATCCGTGCCGTCGGAGACGGTGGAGCTCGAAAAATTGAAGGAAGGGACCAGGCGCTGCAGCATGCGGCCGACCTCGGTCTGGCCGGTCAGTGCCAGGGATTCGGAGCTCACCACATCAATGGGGACCGGCGTGTCCGCGGCCGTGCGTCCGCGCATGCGGGTGCCGATCGAAACGATCTCTTCGATGGGGCCTGCATCCTTGGCCTCGTCGGACTTGGCGTCCTCGGTCTGATCGGATGCGGTCTGCGCGCCGGCTTCCGTGCGGTCATCTGCCGTCATCCGCGAGGCCGCCGCCCCGTCATTGTCGCCGGCAAGAGCCGGGGTGCCGACAAGGGCGACGGCAAAGGCGCCAACAGCCAGTCCGCCCAACAGCCTGGCCAGCACATGTCTCTTGCCGGCGGCCACCGCACAGCTCATACGGCGACCGTCATCTGCCACATAGACCCGTCTCAATTCCATGGCATTTCCTCCCAATGCTCACAGTTGTGCACAGCGTCTCCCCGCCCCGGACGCGTTGCGGAAACGCCGCTCTCCAGCCGCTGTCTCGCTCACCCCGGCGTCTTCTGCCCCGGCGCCCCCAGGCGCCACCGGCAGAGGCGCCCACCACACGGGCGCGCCGGTTTGCTGTCCCTTTTCCGGCAGCGTGGGAGGCTATCAGAGGCCATGTGCGCCCCGCAAGGAAAAAATCAACATTTGATGCCTATAACATATCGTTATTCAACAAGTGTTGTTTTTGGGCAACACTGCTGCTAGCGTGCACCCGGCAAGGAGGACGAAGATGAAACGCAAGCCGACATCTTCCGGAAAGGCGGCCCATCCCCGTCAGGGAAAGACGGAGCCGGGCGCGGCCGACAGGCAAGGTCCGGATTCCCCGACAAGGCCGGCAAGCCTGGCCGAGCTGCGGCGTCGGATTGCCGATCGGGGAAGTGGTCAGAGCCGGGTATTCCGGCTGATCGCGGAATATCTGCTGGATCATGCGCCCGAAGCTGCCATGGCTTCCATGCGCGAAATCGCCCAGCGCCTGTCCGTCGATCCCAGCAATCTCGTGCGCTTTGCAAAAAGCTTCGGATTTTCCGGCTATAACGAGCTCCGGCAGCTGCTCCAGGCAGAAGTGAAGGCCAGTGCCGAGCCCGGCAGCTTCCTTGAGCGGGCGGCGCGTCTGCAGCAACGCACGGGCGGTCGCGCCGGCACGGCCACGCGGTTGCTCGTCGACATCCAGGCGGCCCATGAAGCCAATATCGCGGCCCTGATCCGGCGCAATCAGCCGGAAGTGCTGATCACCTGCGGCCGGATGCTGGCGCGCGCCCGCAGCATTCACGTCTGCGGGATGCGCAGCTGCTTTGCGGCAGCCTTCGCCTTCGCCTACGCCGCCCGGATGGTGCGCTCGCAGGTGCGTCTCATGGATGGGCTGGCGGGCACGTTTGCCGACAGTCTGCGCGAGATCGGCGAGCGTGACATCCTGCTCGTGATCGGTATGGAGCCCTATTCGGCGGCGAGCGTGAAGGCGGTGGCCTATGCGCATGAGCGTGGCGCCCGGATCATCGCCGTGACGGATTCGGCCCTCTCTCCGCTTGCACGGGGTGCCGAGGTGATTCTGGAGTTCAGGCGCGATGGGCCGCAGATCCCCGGCACGGTGGCGCCGGCGGTGGCGCTTGTCGAGATGCTGGCGGCCGCCATGATCGCCCGCGGCGGCCGGCGCTTCCTGGAAACCCTGCGCGCCAGCGAAGAGCAGCTGGCCCGCTTCGGCGCCTATGTGCGGGAAGGCAACGATATGCCGGCCCGGGGAAAAACGCTTCCCGCCGCCGAAGACGGAAAGGGATGAGGGGGAATTTGTCGCCACGGGGTGATCGGACAGCCGGAAGAACAGGAGAGCAATGGATCCATCGACGCATTCTTCGCATGTCTTTCACCGAACCCTGGCCCATCGGCTGCCGATGGCGGTCGCAGGCGAGGGGGTCTGGCTGATTGACGCGGATGGCCGTCGTTATCTTGACGGCTCGGGTGGAGCGGCGGTCTCCTCCCTCGGTCATGGCCACCCGCATCTTGTGGCCAGGATCCGGGAACAGGCCGGACGGCTTGCCTATGCGCATACCGCCTTCTTTACGAACGAGCCGATGGAACGTCTTGCAGCGCGCCTGACGGCCGCCGCACCGGGCGATCTTGATCACGCGCTGTTCGTCTGCGGCGGGTCGGAGGCCATAGAGGCCGCTCTCAAGCTGGCGCTGCAATACCATGTGGAAAACGGTGAGCCGCAGCGCACCCATTTCATCGCCCGCCGACGCAGCTACCATGGTGCGACGCTGCGGGCTCTCGCGCTTGGAGATTCGGTTTTCCGGCAGGAGCCCTTCCGGCCTGCGCTTGCCCGCATTGTCCATGCCGCTCCCTGCTATGCCTATCGCGAGCAGGCGCCCGGCCAAAGCGATGAGGCCTATGCGGCCGCTGCCGCAGCGGATCTGGAACGGGTCATCGCGGAGCTGGGGCCGGATCGGGTGGCGGCTTTCGTGGCTGAAACGGTGGTCGGCGCCACGGCCGGCGCGGTCCCGCCGGTGGCGGACTATTTCCGGCGCGTGCGGGAGATCTGCGACCGTCATGGCATCCTGCTCATTCTGGACGAGGTGATGTGCGGCATGGGGCGTACCGGCACGCTGTTCGCCTGCGAGCAGGAGGGCATCGTTCCCGACATTCTCGTTCTCGGCAAAGGACTGGGAGCCGGTTACCAGCCGATCGGTGCGGTGCTGGTGCGGACGCCCCTTTATCGCCGTTTTGTGGAGGGTTCCGGCAGTTTCCGGCATGGCCATACCTACATGGGCCATCCGATCGCCTGTGCGGCAGCCAATGCGGTGCTCGACGTGATCGAGGAGGAGGCGTTGCTGGCGCGCGTGCGGGCACGAGGGGCAAGCCTGATGAGGCTGCTTTGCGACCGCTTCGGCGATCATCCCCATGTGGGCGACATCCGTGGCCGCGGTCTGCTCATCGGGCTTGAACTCGTGGCCGAGCGCGCAAGCAAGGAGCCTTTTGCGCCGGAGGAGGGCATCCACAGGAAGATCATGGCGGCAGGCATGGCCGAGGGGTTGTGCTGCTATCCGGCCGGAGGCACGATCGACGGCCGACGGGGCGACCACATCCTGCTTGCGCCGCCATTCATCATTTCCGAGGAGGAACTGGTCATGCTGGTGGACCGGCTGGAAAGAACCCTGGATCGCGTCTTCGGCGGGCGGAGGAGTGAGGTCCGTGCTTCCTGACGACCGTCTGCTCGTGATGGTGGCCCCCAATGGCGCGCGCCGCAGCAAGGCCGACCATCCTCATCTGCCGATCACGCCGGATGAGCTGGCCGAGGCGGCCGCCCAGGCCGTCGCCGCCGGTGCGGCAGCCATTCACCTGCATGTGCGGGACGAGGAGGGGCGCCACAGTCTGGATCCGGAGCGTTACAGGATGGCCGTTTCGGCGATCCGGGCGCGGGTGGGACGGGATCCCGTCATCCAGATCTCCACGGAATCGGTCGGCCTCTATGAGCCTGAAGAGCAGATGGAGCTTGTCCGGTCCCTGTGGCCGGAGGCCGTCTCGCTGGCCATCCGGGAGCTGGTGCCCGATGACACGCCGGCGGCGGAGCGGCGGGCACGCGTCTTCTTCTGGGAACTGGCAGAGGCCGGGGTGTGGACGCAGTTCATCCTCTACGACCGGCAGGACATCCTGCGATTTCACGCGCTCCGCGAGCGTGGCGTCATTGCGGCAGACAGGCCCTTCGTTCTGCTCGTGCTGGGACGCGGAGCCACATTGGCCGATCTGCCCGCGATGCTGCACGCCCTGTCCGGTCCTCACGCCCGAAAGGCGGTGGACTGGATGGTCTGCGGTTTTGACCGGCTGGAGCTGCCTGCCGCCGCCACCGCCATTGCGCTCGGTGGCCATGTGCGGGTCGGATTTGAGAACAATCTCAGGCTCGCCGACGGCCGGCAGGCTCCCGACAATGCGGCCCTGGTGCGCCAGCTCGAACCCCTCTGGCGCGCACTTGGCAGACGGCCCCTTGCCCCTTCGGCCCTGCGGCAATGTCTGAAGGCGGCGCAGCTTGCCTCTCTTCCCCGCAGGCCGGCAGAGGCGGAAAAGTCCTCCGCATCGCTTGAGATGAGGAAGGCGGGAGGGTGAAGGGAGAGGCGTCCGCTGCCGGGGTGCCGCATGCTTCTTCCCGGCAATGAGGCCCGAATCCTCGGCGGATTACCTCTCTCACGGTCTTGCGGACGGAAGCATTACTTGCGTTCGGCAGCCGCCCAGCGGGCCTTGATGACGTCCGTCGTCTCTCCTCCGTCAGGGCGCCAGCCCGGGGGCTTGAGGGCAATGAGCAGCGCCTGCTTGAGAGAGCGGGCCCGCAGCATGTCCCGCCACATCGCGATCCATTCGTGGAAGGCCACCTTGAGGGGATTGAAGGTGCCGAGCTGCTTGACGATGCCATAGCGGCAGGGTTCTGCCGGGTCTTCAGGCACGAACGTCCCGAACAGCTTGTCCCAGATGATGAAGACGCCGGCATAATTGGCATCCAGATAGCGGGGATTGACGGCATGATGCACGCGGTGGTGCGAGGGCGTATTGAAGATCGCCTCGAACCAGCGGGGCAGACGCCCCACCGCCTCGGTGTGAATCCAGAACTGGTAGATCAGATTGAGGGCACCGACGAAGGCGATCAGCAGCGGGTGGAAACCGATCAGGAACAGCGGCACCCGAAACAGGAAATTGACCGCGAGCACGCTCGTCCAGGTCTGCCGGAGCGCCGTCGAAAGATTGTAGTGCTGGGAGGAATGATGGATCACATGGGCCGCCCACAGCCAGCGCACCCGATGGCCCGCCCGGTGGACGGCGTAATAGGCGAGGTCCTCGCCAATGAAGGCCAGCAGGAAGGACCACCAGGCAAAGGGAATGTCGAACAGCCGCCAGTGCTGCCAGACATACAGGCCGAAGGCGATGACGGCACCGCTGGTCAGGGCCGTGGCGATCTGGTTGCCGAGCCCCATGAGCAGGCTGGTGGCGGTATCGCGCGGCTCGTAGCGGACGCGACCCGTGCGCCAGCCGTAGATCATCTCCAGCAGGATGAGGGCGACGAAGGCCGGAATCGCCATCTGGATCGGATTGGGCAGGGATGTCCAGGCTTCCATCGTCCGGTCTCCTTGCGCGCGTCTTCCGGCGCGTTCTGATCCTCTCAAGCCACCTCGGGCGCCGATCCGAGAGCGGATCCGGCTTTTTCCGACTTTTGCCACCGGGCAAGCCGGTTCCGGATTTCCTGATCCGCCCCGTCTTCGGCTTCCGCACCTCTGCTGCGGAAACGCACGCGGGGCAGGACCAGATCATCCAGCCGGAAAACGAGATCGCCTTCTGCCTCTTCGATGCTCCGCAGGAAGGACGGCGTCAGCCGCCTGGTCACCAGCTTGTCGCCCAGGGCCAGCACGAGGCCGAGCGCCGTCGGATCGGCAAGCGCCAGCAGCGCCACCCGGCGCCTGCCGTCCAGCCACACGCCCTGCACATGGTCCGTGAAGCAGTCGGCCAGATAGGCGCGGCGGGCCTGCTCGCAGGAGAGCGTCGGCTGCGGCAGACCATAGAGGGCGGCAGCCAGCCCGACCGCCACCGCCACACCCAATATGCTCATCAGCCAGATCATCGCTTCATGAGCCTCTTGCACCCCGCTCCGCCCCTTGCGGGACCGGCTTGCCGTCCACCTTCTCTTTCGTACGCTTCATCGGATTTCGGCGGACAGCGGAGAGCCTGCCCCGTCATCATGTGGTCACAGTATCGCGTAATGCCAAGAGGCGGGACAAGCCCCACAAAAAGGCGGACTTTGCCGGTCCATAAGGGGAGGGCGGGTCAGTGCGCCCCTTGTCACGGCGGCAGGAGGATGGCAGGCAGACTTCAGGGACGGAACGCTCTTTGATCGGGGTGCGGAAAAGCGGGAGAGGACAGCAATGCGCGACGGTTTCACGATTACGCGGCGGGAAGGGCTGCTGGGGTTGCTCGCAGCCGGCGTAAGCGGCCTGATGCCGGGGCGGCTGATGGCAGAGGAGAGCGGTTCGGGATTCACGCATGGTGTTGCCAGCGGGGATCCAGGCACGAACCATGTGGCGTTGTGGACCCGCTATCAGCCTCCCCATGGTGCGGATGACGCCACTCTGGTTCTGACTCTTGCGGACGATCCCGGCTTCACGCATGTCCGCCTGCGTCGGGAGGTTGCGGTCAGCCGCGCGCGCAACTTCTGCATTACGGAAATCGTGGACGGGCTGGAGCCGGACCGCCGCTACTTCTATCGCTTCCAGGCCGCCGACGGGACGCTCAGCACCACCGGCCGGACCCGCACATTGCCGGCGACGCCGCGGCCGCTCAAGATCGCCGTCGTCTCCTGCAGCAACTATCCGTATGGCTTCTTCCACGTCTACCGGGCCATTGCGGCCCGCGAGGACATCGATCTCGTGCTTCATCTGGGCGACTACATCTATGAATACCCGGCCGGCAAATACGGCGACCCGCGGGTCGTCGCCCAGGGACGGCAGGTCAAGCCGGAGGGCGAGCTGCTTACGCTGGCGGACTATCGCGAACGCTATGCTCTCTATCGCAGCGATCCGGACCTGCAGGCCCTGCATGCCGCACATCCTATAGTCGCAATCTATGACGACCATGAAGCGGCCAATGATTCCTGGAAGAATGGAGCGGAGAATCATCAGCCGAATGAGGGGGACTGGTCCGTCCGCAAGCAGGCGGCGCTCAAGGCCTGGCAGGAATGGCTGCCCGTGACCCATGCGCCCGCAGCGCCGGAGGACAGCTTCTATCGGCGGATCGCCGCTCCCGGCCTGTTCGATCTGTTCATTCTTGATACCCGGCTCGTCGCCCGCGATCGCCAGCTCAGCTATCTGCCGGACAACAGCCTGATCGCAAAGGATGAAAATCCGCAATTGAGCGGCGATATGCCTCTGCGCACCGCGGTCTTCGACTTTTCCGACCCGGCGCATCCGCATGTGGTCACCGATCCCGAGCAGGCGCGCAGGCTGCCCGCAGAGCTGCGCAAGGTGGTGCCCATCCCCTTCGACATGACGGGCGAGAAGCCGAAACCCATTCTCGACTGGGAGCGGATCCGCAGTCTGGATCCCGGGAACCTGCCGCAAGGCATCGCCTATCTCCCCGACCTGGAGGCCTTCCGCAAGAAGCTCTGGGATTCCCGCCGCAGTCTGCTCGGGGCCCAGCAGGAGGCATGGCTGGCGGCCGAGCTCGATCGTTCCGTCCACAGCGGGACACCCTGGCAGCTCATCGGACAGCAGGTGGTCATGGGTCGTCTGGTTGCGCCGGAGCTGCTGGATATCGCGGATTTCTCCAAGCCCTCCGTGATCAACCGGCAGGCGGCCGAAAAGTTCCAGGCTCTGGCGCGGGCGGGACTTCCGCTCAATCTCGATTCCTGGGATGGGTATCCGGCCGCGCGGGAGCGTTTCTATGACATCCTCGATCAGACGGCGGCACGGGCCGTGGTGCTGTCCGGGGACAGCCACAACGCCTGGGCCTTCAATCTTGCCGACAGGAAGGGACGGCCGGCAGCCGTGGAATTCGCCACTCCGGCCGTCACTTCACCGGGGCTTGCGCAGTACCTGCCCGTGCCGCCGGAGGAGATGGCGCGGCGTTTTGTTGCGCACAATCCCGAGCTCGTCTACTTCGAGCCGCGCTGGCGCGGCTGGATCGAGCTCACAGTGGCCCCTGAGGCGGTCAGCGGCCGGTTCCACTATGTCTCAACCGTAATCTCGCACCAGGCCGAGCCGATTGCCGGCCCCCGGTTCACCCGCCACCGCGACGGCCCCGTCAGCCTCGTGCGCGGCTGATCGCCAGGGCGTGGATACGGCCGACGAGCCCCGTCGCATCCGTCCTGCTGCTGAAGAAAGCGGGAAGATGCCGCCCGCAGCTGGTGGAAGGCGGAAAGCGCCGCCCTGCCTTCGAGCAGGTAAAGCACCGGGAGAACCGCCCGTTACCGGTGACGGGGGCGGTTGGCCCGGTTGGCGGCGTCCTGCATCTCCTTCATGAGGTTGCGGGATGGTTTGGGTTTGGTGAGGGTGATGGAGATCTGCTCCGGCTCGCGCGGCCATGCGTTGTTCCAGAGATCGACATCGGCGGTGCTGCGGTCCGGGTCGAAGCGGATGCCGGTGATGTCCTTGTCGGTGACGAACAGCTTTGTCACCGTCCGGGGGTTTCGCCGCCAGATCTCGGCCGGCAGGGTGAGCCGGGTGGTGCTGCCGTCCGCGTAGCGGATTTCCAGGGGCAGGGGGGTGACGAGGCCGCCCTTGTTGCGGAAGGTGACGAAGGTGAGCTTCCTGCCGGTCTCAAGCAGGGCCTTTTCCTTCTCGCTCAGGCCTTCGAGGAGTTTTTCATACTCTGCGACATCCTTGGGCGAGACGGTGTATTCGTCATGCGTGTTGTAGAAGTCCTTCAGATAGGGGTCCCGGTCCACCCGGCGGGGCAGGGGAGCATCCAGCTTTTCCTGAAGCGTGGGGCCCAGGGCCTCCTCGCGAGCCCTCTTCCAGGCCATTTCGCGCTCGGGATTGCGGGTGTTGATGCGCGCGCGCACGACCCGGTCGATGGCCACGTCCACATGGTCCGTGCCATAGAACCAGCCGCGCCAGAACCAGTCCAGATCGACGCCTGAGGCATCCTCCATGGTGCGGAAGAAGTCATAGGGCGTCGGCCGCTTGAACGCCCAGCGCCGCACATATTCGCGAAACGCCCGGTCAAACACCTCCCGCCCCAGCACCACGTCACGCAATACCGTCAATGCCGCCACAACCTTGCGGTAGCCTGTTGCCCCGCGATCGAAATAGTCGTCGGAAAGCGTCATGATCGGCCGTTGCGGCCGCCGCGTCATGATCGGTCCGATCCGCGCCGGCGCCCCGCGCGAGCGGGGAGGCCGCCGCTCCCAGAGCCGCATGGCGATGTCGTCCACGAAGGAGTTGAGCCCCTCGTCCATCCACAGCCAGTGGCGCTCGTCGGAATTGACGATCATGGGAAACCAGTTGTGCCCCACTTCATGGATGACGACGCCGATCAGCCCATATTTCTCGCGCCGCGAATAGCTCGGCGGGTCCTTCGGTCGCGGGGCGTTGGCGGAGATCATCGGATATTCCATGCCGGAGCGGATCGGCGCGTTGACCGATGTGGCCTGCGGCCAGGGATATTCGAAGCCCGTGGTCTGCGCATAGACGTCGAGCGCCTGGATGACGGCCTCGGTCGAAAACCGGTTCCAGATCGGCATGCCTTCCGGCGGGTAGAAGGACTGGGCCAGCACGAAACGCCCCGAAGGGTAGCGGAAGCCCTTCGCGTCCCAGACGAAGCGGGGGGAGGCCGCCCAGGCGAAATCGCGCACGTTTTTCGCCTTGAAATGCCAGGTCCTGGCTGCTTTCGGTTTCCGGCCGCTGCGGGCCTTCGCCTCGTCCGGCGTGATCACGAAGACGGGCCTGGTGGCGGTGCGCGCCTCATCCAGCCGGCGGCGTTCCTGCTCGCCGAGGACCTCCGAGGGATTGTCAAGAACACCGGTGGCGGCGACCGTAAAGGTTTCCGGCACCGTGATCCGGACATCGAAATCGCCGAACTCCAAGGCCGGCTCCCCATAAAGGAAGGCCTTGACGATCCATCCGCCATAATCGGTATAGGCGGCCGGCCGCGGATACCACATGGCGACGAAATAGCTCGGCGCCCCATCCGCAAAGCGTTCCATCGCCGAGCGGTTGGAGACCTCCTTGGCGGGCGGGATCCGGAGATGCCAAGAGATCTTGAGCGTCACCTCGCCTCCCGGTGCGAGGGGGCGCGGCAGGTCCACCCGCATCATCGTGTCCTGCACATGAAAGGCGAGCGGACGGCCGTGTGCGTCCTCCACCCGCTCGATCGACATGCCGAGCCCGGCCTCCTGAACCGTCAGAATTTCCGTCAGCCGGGCGAAGGGCAGCTTGTCGGCAGGGGGATCGGACCGCGAGAGCTGAGAGAGGGAATGGGGGCGAAAGCGGTTGTGATCAAGCTGAAACCACAGATAGCGCAGCGTATCGGGCGAGTGGTTCTCATATGTGATTGTCGCATCCCCGAAGATGGTCTCAAGCCGATCGTCCAGCCGCACGGCGATCCGATATCGCACATGCTGCTGCCAGTAGGCGGGGCCCGGTGCGCCGGAGGCCGTGCGATAGAGGTTCGCGGCGGGGAAAACCTCGTCAAGCTGGGCAAACGGATCCGGCACGCCCTTTTCCGTCCCGGCCAGGGCGGGAAGGAAAAGCAGCTGCCCGACAAGCCAGCTCGCCAGCCCCAGAATGTGCCCCCCGATCTTCATGGCCTTCCTCCTGCCGACATCTTCTGCATCACCCTCGCCTTCCCGCTTGCGGGATGACCGCATGCCGCCTTTTTGGGGCCCCAAGGGCCGTGAACGGCAAGACGGCCGCCCTCCTCCCTGCTCCTTCCCCGGAGTCTTCTCTACCGGCCCGACCGCCTAGCGCCGCTCATGTCCGGCATCCGGCGGCGCTTCGCCCATCTCCTTCATGAGGTTGCGGGATGGTTTGGGTTTGGTGAGGGTGATGGAGATCTGCTCCGGCTCGCGCGGCCATGCGTTGTTCCAGAGATCGACATCGGCGGTGCTGCGGTCCGGGTCGAAGCGGATGCCGGTGATGTCCTTGTCGGTGACGAACAGCTTTGTCACCGTCCGGGGGTTTCGCCGCCAGATCTCGGCCGGCAGGGTGAGCCGGGTGGTGCTGCCGTCCGCGTAGCGGATTTCCAGGGGCAGGGGGGTGACGAGGCCGCCCTTGTTGCGGAAGGTGACGAAGGTGAGCTTCCTGCCGGTCTCAAGCAGGGCCTTTTCCTTCTCGCTCAGGCCTTCGAGGAGTTTTTCATACTCTGCGACATCCTTGGGCGAGACGGTGTATTCGTCATGCGTGTTGTAGAAGTCCTTCAGATAGGGGTCCCGGTCCACCCGGCGGGGCAGGGGAGCATCCAGCTTTTCCTGAAGCGTGGGGCCCAGGGCCTCCTCGCGAGCCCTCTTCCAGGCCATTTCGCGCTCGGGATTGCGGGTGTTGATGCGCGCGCGCACGACCCGGTCGATGGCCACGTCCACATGGTCCGTGCCATAGAACCAGCCGCGCCAGAACCAGTCCAGATCGACGCCTGAGGCATCCTCCATGGTGCGGAAGAAGTCATAGGGCGTCGGCCGCTTGAACGCCCAGCGCCGCACATATTCGCGAAACGCCCGGTCAAACACCTCCCGCCCCAGCACCACGTCACGCAATACCGTCAATGCCGCCACAACCTTGGCATAGGCATTGTTGCCGAGCTGGAGCACCTCGTCGGGCGCCGTCATGATCGGGCGCTGGCCCGTGCCCTTCATGTAACGGAAGATGTTCTCATTGAGCCCGCGCCGGCTGGGATAGTCCTTCTCCCACAGGCGTTCGGCGATGTTCTGGACGAAGGAGTTGAGCCCCTCGTCCAGCCAGGCCCACCGCCGCTCGTCGGAATTCAGGATCATGGGGAACCAGTCATGCCCGATCTCGTGGATGACGACGCCGATCAGCGCGTATTTCTCGCGCCGCGAATAGCTTGGCGGATCCTTCGGCCGCGGCCCGTTCGAGGTGATCATGGGATACTCCATGCCGCCCGAGAGCGGGCCGTTCACCGAATCCGCATGGGGCCAGGGGTATTCGAGGCCCGTGATGCGGGCATACACGTCAAGCGACTGGATGATCGCATCGGTGGAATAGAGATGCCACAGCGGCATCGCCTCGTTCGGATAGAAGGACTGGGCGAGCACGAAGCGCCCGGACGGATAGCGGAAGCCCTTCGCATCCCAGATGAACTTGCGCGAGGAAGCCCATGCGAAATCGCGCACGTTTTCCGCCTTGAAATGCCAGGTTTTCGTGTCCGTGGCAGCGGATTGCTCGTTCTTCTTTGCCTCCTCCGGCGTGATGATGAAGAGGGGCTTCTTTGCCTTTGCGGCCTTTTTCAGGCGATTGCGCTGCCGGGCGGTGAGCACCTCCTCGGGGTTCTGGAGCGTGCCGGTGGCAGCCACCACGTGATCAGCGGGTACCGTGATCCGGACATCGAAGTCCCCGAATTCCACCGTAAACTCGCCGGATCCGAGAAACGGCATCACACGCCATCCGCCATAATCGGTATAGGCGGCCAGCCGCGGATACCACTGGGCGAGGAAGAAGATGGCGTTGCCGTCCTTGAATTCCTCATAGCCGCCGCGCGCCCCCACCACGCGTCCCTCGGGGATGACGTAATGCCAGGCGATGCGGAAAGTGAACGTTCCTTTCGCAGGCAGCGGCTTCGGGAGGTCGATGCGCATGAAGCTGTCCACGACGTGATGCGCAAGGGGCTGCCCGGTCGCATCGGTGACGGCGGTGATCACGTCGCCATAGCCCTTTTCCTGAATTTGCAGGATGGCATCGAGTGCTTCAAAGCGCATCTTCCTCTCGTCGGGCGAGACGGTGGATGAGAGCACCGCCTTGGAGTCCTTGCGGAAGCGGTTCTGATCAAGCTGCACCCACAGATAGCGCAGGGTATCGGGCGAGTTGTTGTGATAGGTGATCGTCTCTTCGCCGGTGATCGTTTTGGCCTTTTCATCCAGCCGCACGGAGATGACGTAATCCACCTTCTGCTGCCAGTAGGCGGGGCCCGGTGCGCCGGAGGCCGTGCGATAGACATTCGCGGTGGGGAAAAGCTCGTCAAGCTGCGCAAAGACGTCCCGCGGGCCCTTCTTGCGGGACTCGCCGGGGCTGGCGCTGGTGGCGGCAATTTGTCCGGCCAGCATCAGCGCGCCAAGGATCATCGTGAGAACGAAGCAGGGGACAGGGTGGCGTCCGGTCCGTGAAATCCGCAGCATCTGTCTTCTCCTCCCTTTCCGCCCACGGGGGCCATGCCGGGACGGTTCACATCCGCTTCCGGCCAAGGCTCTTCTTCTTGACTTGGTGCCCGGCCACCGGCTTTGCATCGACGGCAGGCTAGCGGGAGCGCGCAGACGGTGCAATCATTCTCAACGATGGTTGAAGGAGCGGGCGTTCGGCCGAAGGTCGCTGTGGTTGCGGGACTGGGCGACAGGCCGCCCGTTGGCGGCCATCTGGGAGTCTGGCTGCGGGTGGCCGAGACCATTGCGACCCTTCCGCATCTGCCGCTGCGATTCGATCTGATGATGATCCGCCGGGGAGATGCCCCAGCTCGGGAATCGCCGGGAGGGGATGTTCATCTCCATCGTCTTCCCGCCCTGCTTGACAGCGACCGTCTGCCATTTTCCCGCACGGCTGCCGGCGGTACCGAACTTCTTGCCCCTTCTTTCTTTCTGCTGCGCCGGCTTGCGGAATGCGATCCCGATGTCGTGGTGATCAGCGATCCCTTCGGCTTCGGTCGCACGGCGGCAGGCTGGGCCCGGCGCAACCGGCGGGCGCTCGTCTATGCGGTGCAGACCAGGCATGATGTCTTCGCGCAGATCTATGGCGCTGCGATTGTAGCGCGCATGGTGGGAACCCGCGCCAGCCGGTGGCTTGAGGAGCGGTTCCGGTTTTCGGAACGCCTGGGCGGTCGTGTGCAGGACCGTATCGGCGCGCTCATGCGCCGGGCCGATCACGTCTTCGCCTCTTCCCGCAAGGAGCTTGCCCGCTTGCAGGCCGAAATGCCCGGTCTGTCCGTGAGCCTGTGGCGACGGGGTGTCGATTTCACGCGTTTCAGGCCGGACCGACGGGATCGCGCCTGGCTGCAGCAGGCCCATGGCATTCCGCCGGATCGCTTTGTCGTGCTGTTCGCCGGGCGGGTGGATGAATCGAAGGGCGTGCCTTTTTTGCTGGATGTCATCGCGGCGAGCATGCCGGAGATGCCGCGGCTTCACCTCTTTCTGGCCGGAGAGGGGCGCTGGCGGGCACGGGCCAGAGCGCGCCTGGGCGCCTCCGTCACGGCACCCGGCGCCCTGCCACAGGACGATCTCGCGCGCGTGATGGCCTGTTGTGACGTCTTCGCCTTTCCCTCGCCTTCCGATGCCGCGGCCAATGTCCTGCGTGAGGCGCAGGCAAGCGGTCTGCCTGTGCTGGTCAACGCCTCGGAGGGCGTGGCCGAGCTGATCACCGAAGCCGGCCTGGATGGATGGGCTCTGCCCGCCGGCAACTGCCCGGCCTGGGTTGCGGCCCTGCGGGAGCTGGCAGGCGGGGACGAGGCCGAACGGGCAGCGCGCCGCCGGCAGATCGCCGCCCGGGCCCGGCAGCAGTATCCGGACTGGCAGAGCGTGGTGGCGGACGATCTTCTGCCCGTGTGGCAGCGGCTTGCCGCCGGCGATTGAGAAGAGGCAGCAGGCTTCCCGCCCCGGACCGCTCCCATTCCCGCGCTGGGGGCAGCGGCCTGCCTCACCCCTTCTTCCAAGCTCTTCTCATATGAATGCGTGATCTTAAATTTCTTTTCTGGCGCAGGATGATATAAGGTAATTCCAAGGTAGAAGGTGAGGGTGGCGAGCAGGAAGGATCAGGCCATGTGGTGGAAGATGCGGCATTTTCCCCGCCGTCTTTGCGACATGCTTGTCGTGTCCGTGTTGGCCACGCTGGCGATGGCACCGATCTCGGGTTGGTCGCAGGGGATCGAAGGCGCGAGCGAGCGCTATCGCTTCGAGCCCGGTGACAAGGTGATCTATGAAGCCGATCTGGTGCATTGTCCGGTCGGCGAATTTCTGTCGGAATGGCGGATCCTGCGTGGCGGCTATGAATGCGCGCGCTTTGCGGACCGCATCTGGATCCGCCCGCTGGAGCACGGCACGACGCTGGCGCTCCTGCTGCCCGAGCCGCTGCCTGAGGAGTTCTCCATCGAATTCGTGATCCATGCCTTCCCGGCGGGCAATCCGCGCCTTGAGCTCGCCCTGCACCCCGACAGCATCATACCGGCGGTGGAGGCGAGCGATGCCTATGCGGCCGGGCGCGATCAGCTGGTCGCGATCACCCTGCCGGCGGACGGTGAGGCGATCTTCGCCGCCAAGGACCGGCCGGCGGGCAATCTCGCGGGCCGGGCGGATTTTCGCACCCGTCTTGCGCCGGGCCGCGATCACGCGATCGCGGTCGAGCTGCGGCGTGGCCAGATCCGCTTCTTCGTCGATGGCGCCCGGGTCGGACACAGGCCGCTGCGGCCGGGCGCGCCGATCCGGGTGATGACGATGCGCTTCCTGCGCAGCTTCGATGTCCCCCAGCCTTTCGCCGACGCGCCGGTGCTGGTGGGCGGCATCCGCATCGCGGCCTATGGCAACGAGGAGGCCGCACCCGAGGCCGAGGCCGATCTCATCCGTGCACTCGGCGCGGAGCAGACGGCGGAGGGGCTCAAGGTGACGCTGGCCGAGGCGATCCTCTTCGATCTCGGCCGCTGGGACCTGAAGCCCGAGGCCGGCCCCGTGCTGGACCGGCTGGCGCGGCTTGCGAGGCTGCGGCAGGGAGAGGTTCTCGTCGAAGGCCACACCGACGATCTGGGCTCCGAGAGCTTCAACCGCGTCCTCTCCGAGCTGCGGGCGCATGTGGTGGCGCTGGCGCTGGCGCGCCGCGGCGTGGATCCGGCCCGCATCATCGCGCGCGGCTGGGGCGAGGCGCGGCCGCTCGTGCCGAATACGTCCGACGAGAATCGCGCGCGCAACCGCCGCGTGGAGGTGATCCTGCGCAAGCCGCAGGCCGATCGGCGCTAGCGGGTCGCGGCCTCGGAATCAGGGGTTGCGGCCGCCGCATACAGCGCCCAGGTCGCCGCCTCGACGGCCAGCAGCAGAAGCATCGCGGGGGCGAATCCCGCCTCGCCGAAGGAAAGCCAGATCGAGATGGCCCCCAGCGCGCACGCGGCGAGCAACAGCGCAAGCACGAGGCAGGAGGCGGCGAGCGGCCGGCCGGCTTCATCCAGTCCCAAGGCCCGCGCCAGCGGCCGCCGCAGGGCGTGCAGCAGGACGAGCGGCGCCATGTGGGCGCCCAGCACGCCGCCCGCGAACAGGGCGATCAGCAGGGCGTTCAGATGCTGGAAGGGATGCTGGTCGGAAAGCGCCATGCCGAATCCCAGGATCACCGCGAGAAACGGCCCGCCCACGAGCAGGCTGCCGCGCAGGATGACGACGCCGGCCGCAATCAGCCCGCAAAGCAGCGGTTCCGCGATCCGCGCATGACCTGCCGCATCGACGAGCAGCCGCACAAACAGGATGAGAAAGGCGCAGAAGAAGGCAAGGCCAAGGCCCACGCCCGGCAGCAGGGCCGCGACAGGTCCGGCGAGTAGCGGCAGCAGCAGATCCCACCGCCGCCGGTTGACGAGCAGCCGCATCATCCGCAGCACAAGCCGGCCCATGGCTTCGTGACCCGTCGAAAGTTTCCCGCACAGCTGCTGGAAAATCATGCCGTGGCGCGGGTCATTTTTCGACGCCCGCTTGCGGCGGGCGCCGGCGGGCGCGTTCGGTGGCCGATTTGAGCTGGCCGCAGGCGGCCATGATGTCGCGGCCGCGCGGCGTGCGGATGGGCGCCGAGATGCCGGAAGAGAAGATGATCTCCGAGAAGCGTTCGATCCGCGCCCAGTCCGAGCATTCATAGGGGCTGCCCGGCCAGGGGTTGAAGGGGATCAGATTCACCTTGGCCGGAATGCGCCAGGCGCGCAGCAGCCGCACCAGCTCGCGCGCATCGGCATCCGAATCGTTGACGTCCTTCAGCATCACGTATTCGAAGGTAATCCGCCGCGCGTTGTTGGCGCCGGGATAGCGGGCGCAGGCCTCGAGCAGCTCCGCGATCTTCCATTTGCGGTTCAAGGGCACGATCTCGTCGCGGATCTCGTCGCGCACGGCGTGCAGCGAGACCGCGAGATTGACGCCGATCTCCTCGCCGCAGCGGGCCATCATCGGCACGACGCCCGCGGTGGACAGCGTGATGCGCCGGCGCGAGAGCTGGATGCCCGCCTCGTCCATCACGGTGAGCAGCGCCTTCTTCACATTGTCGAAATTGTAGAGCGGCTCGCCCATGCCCATCATGACGATGTTGGTGATCCGGCGCTCCGCCGTGGGCGCCGCCCAGTCGCCGAGCGCATCACGGGCCAGCATCACCTGGCCCAGGATCTCGGCGGACGTAAGATTGCGCACGAGCCGCATGGTGCCCGTGTGGCAGAAGCGGCAGTTCAGGGTGCAGCCGACCTGGCTTGAGACGCACAGCGTGCCGCGGTCTTCATCCGGGATGAAGACGGTCTCGATCTCCGACCCGTCGGCCAGTCTCAGCAGCCATTTTCGCGTGCCGTCGGTGGAGGTCAGCGCGGTGACGACCTCGGGCCGCGAGATGCGGAAATGTTCCGCCAGTCGCGCGCGCAGGTCCTTCGAGATGTTGGTCATCGCCGCAAAATCGGTCACCCCGCGGTGGTGCACCCAGTGCCAGACCTGCTGCATGCGCATTCTGCGTTCGCGCTCCGGCACGCCTGCCTGGGCAAGCGCGGCCTTGAGCTCGTCGCGCGAAAGCGTGAGAAGGTCCACGCGCTCGTCGCCCGCTCCCGGATCCGGGCGCGGGACGACCACGGGCTCCACCGGCCCCGGTGCCGCCATCGGTGCTGTCGCGGTCATGGCTGCCTCTGATCACTCCTGAACGGGCCTTGGGATTTCCTTCCGCCGGCTCTACCCCGCGTGACATAGGCGAGCTGGCAGGCTTTGGCAATTGCCGTCCCGCCATGAGGGGTGGTCCAGCCGCCTCAATCAGCCTTGTCAGGCGGCCGGCGCTTGCGTCGGGG
>CAYYGH010000013.1:0-45973 GCA_964471405.1 uncultured Sphingomonadales bacterium
GGCATCCAGCCGGTGACGCCTCTCCTCGCCCCGGCATTCCCCGGTTCAACCGGCGGATCCAGCCGGCAGCTGCGACACTCTCCGGTGCTGTGATTATCTTCGCCTCCCGCTGAATCCGCTGTGTCTATCGGCGGAGGACGGGGAAGGGGATGGACCCGCCGGTCAAGCCGTCGGGTGACGTGAAGAGAGGGGCCGGCGAATGACGAAGAGGGAAAAGGCGGCGGGTCACGAGGGGGACGGCGAGGGGCGAGGAGAGGAGAAAGCGGTAGGTGACGAGGGGGTGGACGGGCAAGTGGCGAAGAAAGAGCTGGCAGGCAGGAGACCGGCGATGGAGAAGGCACAGACCGGGAATGAGAGAAGGGAGGGCATGGCAGGGGCGACGGGGAAAAGCCGGCAGAGAGCGAAAAATGGAGATGGAGAGGGCGGCGTCCGCTTTTTGCCTCGTAAGCCGGTTTGCCCGGCAGACCCGCCCATCCGGGATGGGCTGGCGCCGGCAGCAGAAACGGATCGGCGGCCGGCTACTATCGACCCCCTGGATCCATGAGCCGCCAATCAGGCTGGAAAGACCGGCACATGCCGGCCGGCGCCTCCGGTGCTGGTGGAGCGGGAGCGGAAGAGACGATCGCCCCGTTCAGCTGCGGGCGGCTGTGCGAATCCGCTCGGCCAGCGGGCCGAAACGCCTGTGGAGCTCCTCATAAAGCGCGCGCTTGAACGGCACGATCTGGGCGACGAGGGCATCAAACGGCATCCACCGCCAGGCGCGGAATTCGGGGTGATCGGTTGCATCCAGCCGGATGTCCTCGTCAGAACCCAGAAAACGGGCGGCAAACCAGATCTGCTCCTGGCCGCGATAGCGCCCGCCCCAGACCTTGCCGACAAGCTCGGGAGGAAGATCATAGCGGATCGGCTCTTCGGTTCTGGCCAGCGGTTGCGCAGCGGCGGTGCCGATTTCCTCGGCAAGCTCGCGCAGGGCCGCCTGCCAGGGGTCTTCGTCCTCCTCGCGTCCCCCCTGGGGCATCTGCCAGGCCGGCAGGGGGCTGTCGATCCGCTGGCCGGCAAACACCTCGCCCCGATCGTTGAACAGCACGATCCCGACCCCCTTGCGATAGGGCAGGCTGGCGGCCGGATCGCCCGTTGCCGGATCCGGTGTTTGTGCGTTCATTGTGCCTCCTTGCCCTGCCGGGCGATCGCGCTTGCAGGCGCCAGCACGAAGCCGCGCGCGGCCAGCCCTTCCGCCCACGCCTTGATCCGGGCGATCGTAACGGGATACGGCCGCCCCATTCCGAGCGCATAGCCCCGCCGGAGCGCCAGGGTTTCCAGCTCGTCCAAATAGCGGTCAATCTCGTCGGGATCGGCGATATTGTCGATGGTCCGGTCGTTGACGGCGACCGGCAGGCCCGCCTTGCGCGCCTCATCGGCAAGCAGGCTGCGGGCGGTTGCCCGTGAATCGACGACCAGCAGGCCCCGCCGGGCAAGATCGGCGACAACGGGCCGCAGAGCGGTCGGCATGGCCGTGAAGCGCGATCCCATCTCGGACACGATCCCGACATAGGCGGTCATTTTCGCGAGCACCCGGTGGAGCCGATCGATGTTCTCAGCCGGGGTCAAGCTTGTCATCAGGCCCAGCGGCCCCGGGTCGTCATCCGGATAGCCGAGCGGTTCCATCGGCAGCATGAGCAGGACCTCATGTCCCGCCTGCCGGGCCTGGCGCCCCCAGTCTTCGAGATTGCGGCCATAGGGGCTGAAGGCCAGGGAGACATCCGGCGGCAGCTCGGCGATGGCCTCCTTCGTCCGCCTGGCCGACAGACCCAGCTGCGTGATGATGATCGCGATCCGCGGAGTCTGGGGATCACCGACGAAAGGGCGTTGATAGGCCTGGAAGGGTGTCCGGCCATCCGGCGCGCGCACCGGCAGCGGACCATGAGGGGATGGCTCAAGAAGATCGGGATCCGGTGCGGCGGCCACGGCCACCCGCAATGCCGCAGACCGGCCGGCCCCGGCAGGCCGCGCTTGCTGGCCGCCTCCGTTCCGCGCGGGGGCTCGTCCCTCCTCTTCCGCACCCGTCGGCGGGGCCTCGCCGGCCGGGCTCACCGCCGCCATCCCGGAAGGAGACTGCCTCTTGCCTCCTTGTGTCTCCGCGGGCTGCGAAATGGGCGGTTTGCCTCCCGTATCCAGCTCGTGAAGCCCTTCGACCGTCTCGGTCGGCATGGGATTGCGCGCCATGCTGCCGCTTTCGCCTGTGGACGCGGCATTCTCGCCGACGGGCAGAAAGGCAAGGACAAGAGCGCCCGCAAGCAGAACAAGAAGGGTCACGCCCCAGACCATGGCAAGCGTGCGTGGCGACCCCAGAACCCGCAAAAGGGCGGACATCACAGGCGCTTTCCCCCTTTCCCGTCCTGCGCGCGAAAACCTTCGCCTTCTGCCGGTCCGCCTTACGGCGCGCTCTTGGCCGGGTCGGTGGCGACGCGGGCGGTTCTCATGCCGGCTACCGCCTTGGCGACGCCTTCAAGCAGATCGAGCGCGTATTCAAGCTGCACGTCGCGATCGACCATCTCGGGTTCCGCGGGCTGATGGGCCCCCTCTTCCTGCTCTTCCGCCACGGGGGGCACGCCCGCATCATCCTTGCCCGAGACCTGGTCGTTCCTCAGATGGCCTCTCAGATCCCGTTCCCGTGCCGGCTTGAGGCGATGGCCGTTGGCAGGAGTCAGCACCGGAATGTCGGGCGTGATTCCGAGCTCCTGGATGGATCGTCCGGAAGGCGTGTAGTAGCGCGCCGTCGTCAGCCGCAGCGCCCCGCGGCCGGGTCCGAGCGGCAGGATATGCTGCACCGTTCCCTTGCCGAATGTCTGCTCACCCAGGATCACGGCGCGGCGATGGTCCTGAAGGGCTCCTGCGACGATCTCGGAAGCCGAAGCCGAGCCGGCATTCACCAGCACGATCATCGGCAGTCCATGAGTCAGGTCGCCGGCCGTGGCCTGGAAGCGTTCGTTGTCCCGCTCATGCCGGCCGCGCACCGAGACGATCTCGCCGCGGGCAAGAAACTCGTCCGCCACCGCGACCGCCTGATCCAGCAGTCCGCCGGGATTGTTGCGCAGATCGAGCACGATACCGGCCAGATCGTCCTTGTGCTCGGCGCGGAAGGAGCGGATGGCCTTGCGGATGCCCTTGGCCGTCTGCTCGTTGAAGCTGGAAACCGCGATATAGCCGATGCGGCCGCGTTCGATGCGCGCCTCGACACTGGGCACGACGATCTTCTCGCGCACGATCTTGACCTCGAAGGGCTCCTCCAGGCCTCGCCGCACGACGGTAAGGGTGATTGCGGTGCCAACGGGCCCGCGCATCTTCTCGACCGCCTCGTCCAGGCTCAGGCCCATGACCGGCTTGCCGTCGATATGGGTGATGTAGTCGCCGGCTTTCAGCCCGGCCCGTTCGGCCGGGGTGCCGCGGATCGGCGAGACCACGACCACAACCCCCTTTTCCATCGTCACCTCAAGCCCGAGTCCTCCATATTCGCCTTCCATCTGAAACTGCAGGGAATCGTAGGACTTCGGCGGCAGGTAGCTGGAGTGGGGGTCGAGAGACTGCAGCATGCCCGCAATCGCTCCCTGGAGCACCTTCTTGTCATCCACGGGCTCCACATAGTCTGCGCGGATGCGTTCAAAGACCTCCATGAGAAGGTCGAGCTGCTCGAAAATGTCCTCTTCCTCGCTCGCCTTCTGGGAAGAGGCCCGGGATCCCGCAATGCCCACTCCCAGCAGAAAGGCGAGGACCAGCCCAAAAACGGATCGCGCCATGCTGCGCCAGTTTCCCATATCGCACAACTCCCAAGTGTTGCGCCCGCAAGCTGCGGTCGCCTGTCGGGTCCTTCTTAGCTCATTGCCCTGTCCCGCGCCAAGCATCTCGGGGTCTAGGACCGGCCCTGCACAAACCCTGCCAACCAGGGTAGAGGATCGATGGCACGATCCGCCTCATGCAGCTCGAAATAGAGGCGGGGAGAGCCGGCTTCGGCTCCACCGTCCGGCATCCGGCCCACGGGCTCGCCGGCCAGCACCCATTGCCCCTGGCTGACGACGAGTTCCCCCAACCGGGCCAGAAGGCTGAAATAGCCGTCCCCATGCGCGATGATCACGACAATTCCAAGACTGCGAAACGGGGCCGCATAGACCACCCGGCCATCCCAGGGAGCCACGACAACGGCTCGCGGTCCGGTGACAAATGTCAGGCCTCGGCTGTGCCCCGCATCGCCTGCTACGCCAAAGCGTTCGACCAGTCTGCCCATCACCGGCGGCACGAGACGCCCTTTCGCGGCGGCAAAGGCCGGGGTGCCCGGAGGCGGTTCGAAGGCGAGACTCGTGTTCGCATCCGCGGGTCTGCGCCGCATCTGCTGGCGGATCCGCTGAAGCAGCTCTTCGAGATTGCGGGCCCGGCGTGCCAGTGCCGACATCTGCCTGCGGGCGGCTGCCGCCTCGGCAACGAGCTGCCGGCGCCTGGCTTGCGCCTGCGCCAGGGCGGCCTCCAGATCCCGTCTGCGGGCCTCTTGCGCAGCTTCATTCTTCTGCAGGGCGGCAAGCAGCCGCTGGTAATCGGCCTCCGTTTCCTCCAGCCGCCTGCGCTCCTCCTTCAAGCGGCGCAGAATGTCGGCCGCGAGCCGCAGCCGGCCCTCACCGGCCGCCATGCGCAGGATCGTCTCTTCGGGATCGGGGCTCGTGACCATCAGCAGGGCCGGTGGCAGGGCATGCAGGCGGACAAGCCGGGTCACCTGCCGGGCGGCCTCCAGCCGCGTGCGGTCAAAACGCGCAGTCAGAGCGGCAAGACGCGCACGGGTCGCCTCAAGCTCCGCGGCAAGCACGGCCCGCCGGGCGGCGAGTGCCCGCAAGGCCTGCACGATCGCCACCCGCCGCGCGGCAAGAACGCGTTCGCGATCCTGCAGTGCCTGCGCCTGCCGTTCGAGAGCAGCCGCCCGCTCGGCCGCCTTCTGCTGACGGGCGGCGATCTCGCGCAAGCGGGCGAGAATCCGCTCGGGCTCTTCCTGAGCGGGAGCGGAAGCGGCAGCATCCGACTTCTCTTTCCCGGCCGCCGGCATGCGGATCATGCGCGGCGGTGCTTCACGGGGAACAGGTGGGGAATGCATGAGGGGGCGCGTGCGTGTCTGCGCGGCAGCGGCACCGCTGTCCGTCATCACTGCGGCCAGGATGATCGCCGCAGCCAGCATCCCGTTTCCGCAGAAGCGGAAGCAGCCGCCGGGCCGACGACGCGCTGCCACCCTTTTGCGATGCCGAGCCGGGCCTGAAGAAGAATGGGTCATCCGCCGCCCCCCAAGGCCTATCCCGCTCGATGATAGGGATGACCGGCGAGAATGCTCGCCGCCCGATAGAGCTGTTCCGCCACCAGAACGCGGACCAGCGCATGCGGGAAGGTGAGCGGGGAAAGCGACCACATCGCATCCGCGCGTTCGCAAACGGCCGGTGGCAGGCCCTGGGCATCCCCGATGACGAAGCAGATCCCGCCCCGCCGGCCGAACCACCCTTCAAGGCGGCGTGCGAACGCCCTGCTGTTCCACAGCTCGCCCCGTTCATCGAGCGCGACGATCCAGGCGTCCCTGGGCAGGAGCGTCATGAACCGGCGCGCAAAACTCTCCGCCGCCCTGCTTTCATCGCGCCCACGCGGCCGTCCAACCGGACGCAGCTCGGCCGGCCAGGGCAGGCGATCCAGAAAGCGCCGGGCCACCCGATCGAAATCGGGCTCATCACGTCCCCCGGCCAGCAGATCCGTCCTGCGCATGGCTCTCCCATACCGGCTTGCATGCCCCGCTGACAAGCCGATCCATCGACGGTCGCACCGCCACCACCTCCGCTCCCATTGCGACAGGATGGTCCCTCTTGCGCGCCACCTTCCTTCTGCTGCGGTTTGCAAAGAAACGGAATTTTCCCGTTTTCTGCGCATCATAATTTCACACTTGAAAAATGATTTTTCAATTTATTTCTTCTTGGCTTTTCAGGAAGATCGCGACATAATGTCGAACTTGAAGGAATGGTGCAGCGCGCGGTGGTGGGGCATACAGGGCAGCTGCAAACAATGGGTCTGTTCCATCGCATTGATACTCCCGAGCGGCTGGAGGCCGTGACGCGCTATGAAGCGGTCGTGCCTGCCTGTCGGCCGGTGTTGCATTCGCTCCTGCGGCTCGTTTCCGAAGAGTTCGAGGTGGATCATGCCGCCTTGACGATGGTGGAGCGGCAGGTCGTCTGCTTCGTCGCCAGTGTGGGGGAGACCATGGGAGCCGTTCCGCGGGAACATGGTCTGTGCTCGCACACGATCGCCAATGCTGCGCCGACGGTCTTTCACAACCTGGCGGAGGATCCGGCGTTCGCGTCCAATCCCCTCGTTCATGGAGAGCCGCATCTGGCCTTCTATGCCGGTGCTCCCGTGCGCGTAGGCGAGGGGCTGGCGATCGGCGCCCTGTGCGTCTTTGACACGCGGCCGCGTGCGGAGTTCACCGAAGCGCAGCGTGCGCGTCTGGCCCGCTATGCGGAGCTTGCCGCCGGGATCCTGGAATGTGCGGCAACGAAATTCGGCAGCCTTCCCGAGACACCTGAGGATCTCCAGCGCGAAATCGCCCGTCTGCGCCATGGTCTGGCGGCGATCCGCTCCCAGTTGGAAGAGGAGATCCTGACCCCCCTGCATGCGGCCATCGGCTTTGCCCGGCTCATTCATCAGCAGGCGTATGGCAGCATCGACAATCCGCTCTACCGCCAGTATGCCCGGCATATCGCCACATCGGTGGAACGGGTGCTCCGTGCTCTCGACCGCCTGTCACCCCGCCAGACGGACCGGATCTTCCAGGAGGGGCTCAATGACAATGAGCTCGGTCTTGCCATTGACGGCGTCGTGCGTGCTCTTGTGGCTGACCGTCCAGCGGAAGAGGGCGCACGCATCCAGGTCGGGCAGGGGCCGTCCGTGCGGTTGATCGCCTCCGCCCGGGGGATGCGGCAGGGTCTGGAAGAGGTGGTCGATCACTGTCTGAGCCGCGCCGGCCCCGAAGCGGGGGTGCGGCTGAGCTGGGAACGGACCGAGGAACAAGGCCTCGCCCTGCTGATGGCGCAGATCCCCCTGCACAAGAAACCGGCTGCCGAGGGCGAGGAAGAGCCGCCCCCGCCTGCCGATTCTCAGGAGATGCTCAAGGAACGGGAGGGGCGGGCGCGCCGGCTGCTCCCGCTTGCGCAGCGGGTGCTCGCCCAGGAGGAAGGGCGGCTGGAGCTTTTCGGACGCGCGGATGCTCCCTGGCTTGCCCGCATCACCTGGCCGGCCTATCGCCTGTTGTGGAACACGGGCGGCGGCGGGGAGACTTCCACTCCGGCTGACACGGGTGCTCCGCCCGCCTCCTGAAGCTTCACATTCTGATCGGCAGTCTTCTTTGCGGCTTCCTCTCCTGTGCGTGAAGCGCGGGCCAGCTGGCGTTCGCGATGCGCAAGATAGACGGAGGCCGCCAGGATGATCCCTGCTCCTACGGCCGTCCAGATGTCGAGCCGTTCGCCGAACAGCACCGCCGCCAAGGCGGAGGCGACCAGAAGGCGGACGAAATCGAACGGAAGCAGGGCGCTCGCCTCGGCCAGGGCGAAGGCGCGCGTCATTGTGATCTGCCCCAGATTGGCCCCGATGCCGATGGCGGCCAGCAGCACCCATTCCTCCGGACTCGGCCAGCGCCAGAAAAAGAGAGCCACCACGAAATTGATGGGCAGCGCCACCATGAAGCTGAACAGCACGATGGTCTCGGGCCGCTCGGTGCGCGCCAGCAGCTTCACGCAGGTGAGCGAGAAGGCGACCATGACTGCCGAGCCCAGCGCCAGCCATTCGCCGGGCATCGGCATGTGCACACCGGGTCTGAGCACGAAGAGCACACCGAGAAACCCGACAGCGAGTGCCGTCACCCGTCGGGCGCGAATGCGTTCATCAAGCAGGAGCACCGCAGCAATGGTGGCAAACAGAGGAGTAGCGTAGGAAATCGCGACGACATTGGCGAGCGGTGCAAGAGAAACCGCAAAGAATGTCAGATACATCGCCGCCACTCCGCTCAACCCGCGCAGCAGGTGCAGGGGCAGGCGTCTGGTCTTCAGCAGGCCGCGCGCACTGCGGGCGAACAACGTGCCCATGAACATCAGGCCGAAAAGCGTGCGATAGAAGACGATCAGCGGCGGCGGCAGCGTCTCGGAGGCATAGCGGATCAACGCCCACAAGACCGCAAAGATCGCGGCAGAGAGAATTTTGAGGGCGATCGCCTTCGGGACGGCAGGCATGGGGCACTCACCTGAGAGGCAATGGGGCACGGTGAAAGCCGGCAAATCAACGCGCGCACGGTGCAACCTAGCGAGCCTGCCCCCCGACAGGCAAGCATCCCTCCCGTCTTGGCAGCGGTGGGCCGTTCATGGCAGGAAGCGCGGCAGGATGGGAAACAGTGTCAGCCCCTGCTTCGGCCATGGCGCGGGGCTGGAAAGGAGTCTTCCGGATGGCAGGACGGGCCACCCCCGCAATTGCCAATGGCGCGGCCGCAGCCGGCCAGGCCGGCACATCGGCATCGGAGCAGATCGCCATCGTCACCGATCTTGCCCGCGCCGTGCGCTGGCTTGCGACCTGGACGATCCATCACGCAAACCACATCCGCCCCAGCCGCGATGGGCTGAAGGTCGGCGGACACCAGGCCTCCTCGTCATCATCGGTCGAGATTCTTGCGGCCCTCTACTTCCTCGAACTGACCGTCCGGGATCGCGTGGCGGTCAAGCCGCATGCCAGCCCCGTCTATCATGCGATCCAGTATCTGCTCGGCCGGCAGAGCCGCGAGCAGCTGGAGCGGTTCCGGGCGTTCGGTGGCGCTCAGTCCTATCCCTCACGCACGAAGGACCGGGATGATGTCGATTTTTCGACCGGTTCGGTGGGCCTTGGCGGGGCGGTTACCGCCTTTGCCAGCATGGCGCAGGATTATCTGCTTGCGAAGGGCTGGCTGAAGCCGGACGAGGCGGGCCGCATGATCGCGCTCATGGGCGATGCCGAATTCGATGAGGGCAATCTCTACGAAACGATGCTCGAGGGGGCCAAATACGGTCTCCGGAACTGCTGGTGGATCGTAGACTACAACCGCCAGTCACTGGACGCCATCACGGGACCGATGATGAGCGGGCGGCTGGCCGAGCTGTTCGCCGCCACGGACTGGGATGTCCATGTCCTCAAATACGGCCATGCGCTCGAGAGCGCCTTCAGGCTTCCGGGTGGCGAGCATCTGCGACGCTGGATCGACAACTGCCCGAACGACCTCTACTCCGCCCTTTCCTTCGAGGGAGGGGCGGCGTTCCGCGAGCAGATCCTCTCCGATATCGGGGGGCGGCGCGGAGTCAAGGCGCTGCTGGCACGCTACGATGACGAAGAGCTGCATCACCTGATGACGAATCTTGCCGGCCACGACATCGCGGCCCTGGCCGAGGCCTTCGCATCCGCACGCGCCCATGAGCGGCCGCAGGCCTTCATCGTCTATACGCTCAAGGGCTACGGTCTGCCGCTTCAGGGGCACAAGGACAATCACGCCGGCCTCCTGACACCGGCCCAACTGACCTCCTTGCGGGAGGCCCTCGGCATTCGCGAAGGCGCGGAATGGGAACCGCTTGCCGCCATTCCCGCAGCCCGGCGATCCCGGGCGGCCGCCTTTCTTGAGACCCATCCCTTCCACCGGCTGCCGCCCCGCCGCCATCAGGCACCGCCATTGCCGCTGCCCGAGACGATCAGGGCGCCTGAAGCGCAGACGATCTCCACCCAGGCCGCCTTTGGCCGCATCATGCAGGAGCTGGCCCGCTCCCGCACGGCGGAGGCCGAGCGGATCGTCACCTTTTCGCCGGATGTGGCGACCTCCACCAATCTGGGCGGCTGGATCAGCCGCCGGAAGGTCTTTGCGCGCACGCCGCATCCGGACACCTTTCAGGAGCGCCGCATTCCCAGCCCCACCCGCTGGGATCAGGGTCCGGATGGCCAGCACATCGAGCTCGGCATTGCGGAAAACAACCTCTTCCTGGCGCTTGCCGCCTTCGGGATTGCCGACTCTCTCTTCGGCACGCGCGTGATCCCGGTCGGCACGGTCTATGATCCCTTCATCTACCGGGGGCTCGATGCCCTGAACTATGCCTGCTACATGGGCGCCCGCTTCATTCTGGTGGCGACCCCGTCCGGCATCACGCTTGCCCCCGAAGGCGGGGCGCACCAGTCGATCGGAACACCGCTCGTCGGCATGGCGCAGCCGGGCCTGCTCTCCTATGAGCCGGCATTCGCTGACGAGCTGGCCGTGATCTTTCGCGATGCCCTGGCGCGGGTCGCGTCCAATGAGGGGGAGGCCGTCTATCTGCGCCTGTCCACCCGCCCCATCCGCCAGCCGAACCGGCGGCTGTCCGCAAGTGAGGAACAGGCGATCCTCAAGGGCGGCTACTGGCGGCGTCCCCCGGGTCCCGGCACCCGGCTTGCGATCGTCTATTGCGGAGCGGTTGCGCCCGAGGCTGAGGCGGCCGCCGATCTCATTGCGGAAGACCTGCCCGATGTCGCCCTGCTTGCCGTCACCTCGCCGGACCGCCTGTTTCGGGACTGGCAGCGGCAGCGGCGGGCGGATGCCGGCGGCAGGGCGGCGGAAGAGGAATCATGCGCGCATGTCGAGTCTCTTCTGGCCGCGTTGCCCGCAGGGGCCGGCCTCGTGACAGTGGCGGATGCAGCCCCGGCCGGTCTGGGGTGGCTTGGTGCGGTGGACGGCCGGCCTGTCGTCCCGCTCGGGGTGACCGCCTTCGGCCAGTCGGGCGACATCCCGGACCTCTACCGGCATTACGGCCTCGATACGGAAGCGATCCTCGATGCGGCCGCCCTGCTCATCGCCCGGACGTGACCGCAAGGAGAACGTATCGACTGTCCGCAATGACGCCTCCTCCCTCCTTCGGGTTTTCCAGCATCCCGTTAAACGATGGGCGGAAAAAGGCCGGAGCATTCCTTGATCCCGGCACTCTTCTCCGCTAGCACCACCCCACGGACGGCGGACAGGATGTCCGCCCTTCTTCCCGATACCGGACCGGTCGGGGCGTCCCGCGCAATGGCGAGGCCTGACGCCCGCCTGGGCGGAGAGGGTCCGACTTTTTTGCCTTGGCGGGACCGGATGCCCCGGACAGCTGCGCATCATGGCAAAGAGGGGAAATCCATTCATGTGGACATGGGGAAGAGCGGTGGTCGCGCTGGTGCTTCTTGCCCCGGGCGTTCTTCAGGCCGGCGAGCCGGATCCGACCAGCCAGCAGCACAGCCATCCGCATGGTCCGATCGAGGAGATCGTGGTGACGGCCAATCCGCTGGCCACCCGCCGGGCCCAGGCCCTGCAGGGCACCTCGATCGTCTCGGATGAGGAACTGGAGCAGGCTCTGGCTCCCACCCTGGGCGAGACGCTCAAGAACATGCCCGGCATCTCGCAGACGTTTTTCGGTGCCGGGGCCAGCCGCCCAGTCATTCGCGGCCTGGCGGGCGATCGCATGCGGGTTCTGATCAACGGCCTGGATACCATCGACGCCTCGACCACCAGCCCGGATCACGCGGTTGCCGGCGATGTGGCGACCGTCAGCCGGATCGAGGTGGTGCGGGGGCCCGCTTCCCTCGTCTATGGTGCAAATGCGATCGCCGGCGTCGTCAACATGATCGATGACCGGGTGCCGCGCCAATTGCCGGAAGCGCCGGCGGAAGGCCATCTGCGCCTCGTCTATGGCAGCAATGCCGATCTGATCTCGCCGTCGGGAGCCGTCACCCTTGCGGTTGCGGATCATGTTCTGGTCCACGCACAGGGATTCTATCGCCACACCGGGGACTATCATGTGCCGGGATTCCTGCGCAGCCGCCGCCTGCGGCTCGCTGATCCGCGGCCGTTCGGAGAGGAGCCCCGGGGCCGTGCCGTCAATTCCGATCAGGAGAACTGGAGCGCAAGCGGCGGCCTGTCCTGGGTGGATGAGGACGGCTTCCTTGGTGCCGCCTTCACCGACAACGAGAACAACTACGGCATTCCCGTTGCGCTTGAAGGTGGTGAGCCGGGCGTGCGGATCGACAGTTCCCAGCAGCGGGTGGACATCCTCGGCCAGCGTCAGGATCCGCTGCCGGGCATCGAGCGGGTCGATCTCAAGTTCGCATATGGGGATTACGCCCAGGTCGAGCTGGAGGACGGAGTCGTCGGCACGCGCTTTGCCAACCAGGGATACGAAGGCCGTGCGGATTTCGTGCATGCCCCGATCGGAAGCCTGCGTGGCTCATTCGGTTTTCAGATTCGGCAGCGGGATTTTTCGGCACTGGGCGAGGAGGCTTTCGTGCCTCCCACCAGGACCCGCCAATGGGGGCTCTATGTCTTCGAGCGCCGGGAATTTGACAGCGGGATCACGGTTGAGGGCGGTCTGCGTTTCGACCGCCAGGCAAGCCGGGCTCCGGCTCTTGGCGTTCTGCGCCATTTCACCGGCATATCCCTCAACGGGGGAACCTCGCTTGCCCTCGGGGATGACTGGACGGTCGGTCTGAGCGCCTTTCGGGTCGAGCGGGCGCCGACACCGGAAGAGCTGTTCTCAAACGGTCCGCATCTGGCCACCTTCACCTTCGAACGGGGCGACACGGCGCTGGGGGAAGAGACGGCCCGCGGTGGCGAGATCTCGCTCAAACGTCTTGCCGGCCGCATCAGCGGCAGTGTGAATGTCTTCTTCTACCGGTATCGCGACTTCATCGCGGAACGGCTCACCGGTGAAAGAGAGGACGGACTGCCTGTCGTGCAGTTCTCGGCCACACCCGCACGCCTGGTGGGAGCCGAAATCGAGCTGGAGGCGGACATCTGGCGTGCCGAAGGGCGGGTCCTTCATGCGCAGATCTCAGGAGACATCGTGCGTGCCCGCGATCTTGCCCTTGCTGCGCCGCTGCCCCGGATCCCGCCGATGAAGGCCCGCTTTGCTCTCGAATATCTTGGCCGGCTGTTCGATGCCGGAATTGAGGCCACCGTGGCCAATCACCAGCGCCGGCTGGCACCGCAGGAAGTCCCGACATCCGGCTATGTGGATCTGGGCCTTCACTGGCGCGCACATCCCTTTGCCGACGAACGGGTCTCCCTGCTCGTGGAAGCGCGCAACCTGCTGGATGAAGAGATCCGCTACCATACGAGCTTCCTCAAGGAGCTGCTGCCGGCACCGGGGCGCAGCTTCCGGATCACGTTGCGCTATGATTACTGAGAAGGGGCACCATGCCTGCGCGTCGAAGTCCGCGGATGCCGGCGAAGGGATGACGGCCTCTCCCCGTCATCCCCCCGTTTTCTCTCTTCGCCGTCCGCCGGCTCTCTTCGTCATCCGCCGAGTCATCCGCTGACGCTTTCCCCTCGTCACCCGCCGGCCAGACCGGTGGGTCCAGCAGGCAGCGAAGAGAGCACCTGGTAGGGGGGCTCGTGAATCCAGCGGGAAGCGGCAAGAGCGTCGGGCACCGGGGCTGTCCCATCCGCCGGCTGGAGTCGCCGCATCTGCCGGCGAATCACGTGGGAGGAGGGCGCGCCAGCTGAATTCTCCGCATCTGTCGGCGAGTGGTGAGGGCAGGCACATCCCTGCCGGGAAAGGTTCACCTTGGCGGCCGGCAAGTAGGAAGGGAGGCCCAGCTGAAATTGCCTTCCCCCTGGTGGTGAGGAATGCGAGGAGGGATGCTGAAGGGGCCACTGCTCACTTGGACGAATGAGGCGGCGAGGAAACGGGCCCGTGATGCGACGGCCGCGACGTCGGCCCGATATCAGGGCGCGATCTCGTTGTTCTCCGGTGCCGTGAAGGGCGCGAAGATCGGGCCCATGATCTCATCCTTCCTGTCCGGGAAGGCGGCCTTGAGCGCCCGTTCGACAAAGGCGGTGAGCACGGGGGCGATCCGCCGGTCCGCATCGCTCGGGATGAAGGGCAGACGCGGGCCGTCATAATGATAGACGGGGCTGAGGTCCGCGATCAGCTGTGCATGAATCTTGCGTTCAAGCAGGACCTTGCCGGCATTCGTCTCGATCCGGACGCGGCCGACGACATAGCTGTGACTGCCGTTGAGAAAGGCAACCGGATGGCGGGCCACCTTGAGCTTGCGGATCTCATAGGCGATCCGGCCGCGAAAATCGGGCAGGGCCCGGCGGAGGTTGTAGACGGTGGCGGCCTTGATGATGTTGGCGGCGGTGTAGGCGTCCAGATCGGGAATCAGCTTTTCCCCTCCATAAACGGAAACCTTGCGCTCACCATAGTGTTGGCGGTCCGTGATGCTTGCCCTGACACTCGCCGTCGTAATCCGATGACGCCGCCAGCGCTCCTCCATGATCTGCTCGATCCGGTCAATGGCGCCGATCCGCCGTGCCAGCTTGTTTGAGAATGTCACCGTGATGACGACCCCCGGCGGAGGCTTGAGCAGGTTCACCGGGGTCGCGGAGGGATCGTGACCGGGCGTGCGGTCATGCCGGGCGGCAAGGGAAGGTGCGGCCAGGAACATCAGAGCCGCCACACCAATCCCCGCCGCAACAGCCAGTCGCCACCAGCTGCGCGCCAGATCTGCCGGATGCCACGGAAGGGCCGGTCGGAATATCGTGCCCGTCATGAGCCACTTCTCCCTCGCACGCGCCCCAGTTGCCTTTGCCCGCCAGCCTGCGTCAACCCCGCCCATCCCGGGCACAGGACATCTCTTTCTGCTGCTGGCGGCCAGCAGCCGCAACCGTTTTCTCTACCCCCGGCAGCCGGTCGGCTTCCGACCGTCTTCTACCCTTACCGCAGGTCACATGAATGGTCGCTGAACCGGAAGGTGGCGAAAGAGGAGGGGGAACATGGCCATCGGATGCGGTTTGCGCTAGACGACTAAACGATCGCAGGGGCTTCCATAATGATCCGCCTTGTCCTTTGATGGGGGATGGGAAGACGATAATGGCAGCTGAGGCGTATCACCGCCGGTAAATCCAAGGGAGGATGCAGATGAAGAACCTGGTCCGGCTCGCTGTCATGGGACTCGCCCTGGCGGGAACGGCCGTGACGGCCGGGAGTGCGGCAGCGGCAGACAAGGGGAAGGAAGCCGCGGCAAAGGCCTGGGATGTGAACAATCCCCCAGGCCCGAAGGCGCAGGTGGAGGTCGATGTCAAGCGCGGCACATGGATGAGCCTGGATGTGGCGCCCGACGGGCGGACCATCGTTTTCGATCTGCTGGGCGACATCTATGTGATGCCGATCACCGGTGGCGAGGCGAAGCCCCTCACACATGGCCTCGCCTGGGATTTTCAGCCTCGTTTTTCGCCCGACGGCCGGCACATCGCCTTCATTTCGGACGCCGGCGGCGGCGAGAACGTCTGGGTGATGGATGCCGATGGCGGCAACGCCCGGCAGGTCACGCAGGAAAAGTTCCGTCTGCTCGGCAACCCGGCCTGGAGCCCGGACGGTCGTTTCATCGTCGCGCGCAAGCATTTCACGACGCGTCGCTCGCTGGGCACGGGCGAGCTGTGGCTTTATGATGTCGAAGCCGGTGGTGCGGGCGTCCAGCTCGTCAAGCGTCCGAACGAGCGCTATCAGAAGGAGCTCGGCGAGCCCGCCTTTTCCCCGGACGGCCGCTATCTCTACTACACCCAGGCCGCAACGCCTGGCGACCGTTTTCAGTATGCCGTCGATTCCAACAAGGACATCTTTCACATCAAGCGCCTGGAGCTGGCCACCGGCAAGATCACGGATCTTGTAACCGGTCCGGGAGGCGCAGTCCGCCCGACTCCGTCGCCGGACGGCCGGTATCTGGCTTTCGTGCGGCGCATCCGTGCGGTTTCGGCGCTGTGGGTGAAGGACCTCAGAACGGGCGCCGAACGCCCCCTTTACAAACCGCTCGATGACGACATGCAGGAAACCTGGGGCGTGCAGGGAATGTATCCGAATTTCGCCTGGACGCCCGATTCGCGCAGCATCATCTTCTGGGCGGGTGGGAAGATCCACCGGCTGGACCTGGAGTCCGGGGCGGTCGTGGACATTCCCTTTCACGTAAAAGACAGGCGCACCGTCATCGAAGCCGTGCGCTTTCAGCATGAGGTGGCGCCCGAGACTTTCCGCACGAAGATGGTGCGGTTTCCCGTGGTCTCGCCGGATGGGCGGCTGGCCGTTTTCGAATCCCTGGGCAAGCTGTGGGTGAAGGCGCTACCCGACGGCGCCCCACGTCGTCTGACCCGGGACAGGACGGGCGCGCGCGAGCTGTTTCCGGCCTTCTCTCGGGATGGCCGTTCCGTCGTCTTCGTGCGCTGGTCGGACTCGGAGCTTGGATCCGTGCGCATCGTCCCGGCAAAAGGCGGCAAGGCACGGGTGGTCTCACCCGAACCCGGCCATTACTGGAACCCGGTCTTTTCGCCCGACGGTCGCACCGTGGTGGTCGAGCGCCGGACCGGTGGCTGGCTTACCTCGCCGCTGTGGTCGCTGGATCCCGGCATCTATGCCATTGATGTCAGAACGAAGCGGATGCGGCGCATCACCGACCGGGGGCGTCACCCGCAGTTTGCGGCCTCCGGCAAGAGGCTCTTCTTCGTGCGCGACGGCAAACAGCACGAACTGGTCTCCTCGGACCTGAATGGCGAGGCCGTGCGGGTCCATGCCCGCAGCCGATACGGTATCGACTTTGCGATCGCTCCCGACGGCCGGCATCTTGCCTGGCGTCAGAGCTTTCAGGTGTATCTGCTGCCGATGCCTCCCGGCGGTGTGCTGGACCTGAGCCCGCAGACCAAGGCTCTGCCGATGAAGCGGGTCAGCCCCGAGGGCTCCTCCTATATGAGCTGGCGTGATGCCCGGCACCTCGTCTTTTCCCTGGGACCCACGCTCTATGAGGTGAAAACCGAGGCCGTGCATGATCCCGACTTCAAGGAACCCGAAAAACTCGCCGATCTGTCGATGACGGTGACAGCGGACAGGCCCACCGGCCTTGTGGCCCTGGTGCATGGGCGGGTCGTGACCATGAACGATGCCCGCTCGGTGATCGCGGACGGTGTCGTGGTAATCGAAAACAATCGGATCCGGGCCGTGGGTCCCTATGGCAAGGTCGGCATCCCGAAGGGCGCGAAGACCGTCGATGTGGCCGGCAGGACCATCCTTCCGGGCTTCATCGACATTCACGCCCATGGTCCCCAGGGGGTGGACGATCTGATCCCGGAACAGAACTGGTCGGCGCTCGCGCATCTGGCGCTCGGCGTGACCACCATTCACGACCCTTCCAGCACCGCAAGCGAGATCTTTGCGGCTGCCGAGTATCAGCGGGCAGGCCGGCTGATGGCTCCCCGGACGTTCTCCACGGGCGAGATCATCTACGGCGCGAAATCCGAATATTTCATCGACATCCAGAAATATGAGGATGCGCTGGCGGCGGTGCGGCGCCTCAAGGCGCAAGGGGCGATCTCGGTCAAGAACTACAATCAGCCACGACGCGAGCAGCGGCAGATGGTGGTAGAGGCGGCGCGCGCAGAGGGGCTGAATGTCGTCGCCGAGGGCGGCTCGCTCTATCACATGGACATGACGCTCATTGCCGACGGCAATACGGGAGTCGAGCACAATATCCCCGTCGAGCATCTTTATGACGACGTGTTGCAGTTCTGGAGCCAGACGAAGGTCGGCAATACGCCCACCCTGATCGTCTCCTACGGCGGCCTGTCGGCAGAGACCTGGTTCTATCAGCATGATGACGTCTGGAAGCATCCCATTCTCTCACGTTTCGTGCCGCCGCACATTCTCCAGCCGCGTTCGGTGCGCCGCCTGAAGGCGCCGGAGGAGGACTACCACCATCTGTTTGCGGCCGCCGCCAACGCCAGGGCCCTGCTGGAGCGCGGTGTGCTGGTGAATGCCGGCGCCCATGGTCAGCGCGAGGGGCTGGGCATGCACTGGGAGATCCGGGCGATGGTAAAGGGAGGTATGAGCCCCATGCAGGCCCTGTCGGCTGCCACCATCAATCCGGCGCGCTACATGGGATTTGAGAAGGATCTCGGATCGATCGAGACGGGCAAGCTGGCCGATCTTCTGGTCATCGACGGTGATCCGCTCGCCGATATCGGTGTGACCGATCATCTCGTCTATGTGATTCAGAACGGCCGCATCTATCGCGAGCCGACCATGGAAGAGGTCGTTACCGGCAATCATCGCCTGGCACCCTTCTACTGGCAGCAGCGCCAGGATAGGCTGCCGGTTCACGATGTCGGCATGGATGAATAGGAATCCGTCATGTTCTGGAGCATGCGCATGAAAGTCCGCCGGGGTGTGGCGGGAATGGTCGGCGCCCTCCTTGTTGGGGCAGGCTTTGCCGGGCCGGTTTCAGCCCAGCAGCCGCCGCCCGAGATTGTCGCCGGCATGAAGGCCTGTCTGGCCGTGCACAAGAAGCGCGAACGGCTGCGCTGCTTCGAAACCCTGGCCCAGGAGACCATCGCCCGGGCGGAGGCGGCCAAGGGCACGGGCGCAAAGACTCCGCCCGCCATGGCTCATGGGCCCACGACCTCCTCACCGCCGGTCGCAGCGCCTGCCAGGCGCACCGAATCCCGGCCGGCCCCGTCCTCCCCGCAGACGGCACCTGCCGCGCAAGAGGCAGGGACGCGGTCGGACTACGGGCTCAAGCGCAAAAAGGCGCGCAAGGAACCCAGGAAGCTTGCGGTCACGATTACCGCCGCCTGGCCGGACCGGCGCGGTCGCTGGCATTTCGAGACGGCCGATGGCCAGGTCTGGCGTCAGAAGGATGATGTGCGGGTGCGCCTGACGAAGCTGCCGGTTGCAGCACGGTTGGAGAAGGGCATGTTCGGTGGCTACTTCCTTGACATCAAGGGCGTGCCGTCGGACATCCGGGTCGAACGGTTGCGTTAAGGGGCGCCTTGCCCGCACAGGGGAGGCAAGCGCGCCGGCACGTTCACACAAGGAGGGGAGGTGAGGTCACAATGATGCACGAAGCAGCTGGTCACATGGGAAGCGGATTGCGCCGGTGGGCGCTTTTCGGTGTGCTGGCCTTTCTTGTGCCGATACTCCTGTCTCATCGGCTACCGGCAGCCGCTGATCCGGAGCATTCGGCCAAGGGGCAGGATGTCCTCGCCATCGCGGCTGATGGCGGAAAGGTGTTCGGGACCGCCTATTTTGCCGATCTGCCCGAGGATGCGCCCCTCATTCTGCTTTTCCATCAGGCACGTTCCAACGGGCGCGGGGAATACGGACCGCTGATCGGCTGGCTCAATGGTCTCGGTTTTCGGGTGATTGCATGGGATCAGCGCTCCGGCGGCAGTCTGTATGGCAGCACCAACCGCACGGTAGCCAGCCATGGCGGCAGCACGGGCTATTGCCAGGCCTATCCGGATCTTGAAGCGGCGCTCGCTTTCGCCCGCAGTCATTACCATCCGCGCAAATTGCTCGTGTGGGGATCCAGCTATTCGGGCGGGCTGGTTTTCAAGCTTGCGGCCCGTCATCCCGACGAGATCGATGGCGTGGTCGCCTTCTCGCCTGCCTTTGCGGTCTGTGGCACGAATCGGGACTGGCGCAAGGTGCAGCTGCCGATCCTCGTCGTCTGGCCCGATACCGAGGCCGGCGGGCGGTATATCCCGGACATCATTGCGGGCCTGCGCAAGAAGGGAGCGCAGGTGATCATCGTGCGGCGCGGGCGACATGGGTCCTCGACCCTTGTCGATGCCCGCACGGGGCATGACATGTCGCGCTATCGGCAGGCTGTGGCGGCGGCTCTCCGGTCCATGGTGATGCGGCCGTGAGGATCGGATCCGCCTGCCGGAAGGCATGTGCGATCCGCACCTGCCGCTAGTCCTTGAGGCGGCGAATTCGGGCGCCCACGGCACCCAGCTTGTCCTCGATACGGGTATAGCCGCGGTCCAGGTGGTAGACGCGGTTGACGATGGTGCGGCCTTCGGCGGCCAGGCCCGCCAACACCAGTGACATGCTGGCCCGCAGATCGGTGGCCATGACCGGTGCTCCCACGAGCCGGTCCACGCCCCGCACCACCGCACTTGCGCCGGTCACCGTGATGTCGGCCCCCAGACGGACCAGCTCCAGCACATGCATGAAGCGATTCTCGAAAATGGCTTCCGTGATGACGCAGGCTCCCTCGGCCAGGCTCATCAGGGCCATCGCCTGGGCCTGCATGTCGGTGGGAAAGCCGGGATAGGGTTGGGTGACGACGTTCACGGGCTTGAGAGGCGTGGCGGGATCGCGGCTGACACGCAGCCCGTCCGCCTGCTCCACGACCTCTACTCCGGCCGCCCGCAGAAAGGCGATCACGGCATCCATCGTGTGCGGCTCGGCCCCGGCAAGCAGCAGGTTGCCGCCGGTGATGGCGGCAGCGATGGCATAAGAGCCCGCCTCTATGCGATCGGCAATGACGGCATGTGTCGTTCCTGCCAGTCGCTCGCGACCGGTGATCGTGATGCAGTCACTGCCAAGGCCGGCAATCTCGGCGCCCATTCCGATCAGCGCCTGGCCGAGATCGACGACCTCCGGCTCGCGGGCGGCATTTTCGATCACCGTGGTGCCTCTGGCCAGGGCAGCCGCCATCATGAGATTCTCGGTGGCCCCCACCGATACCTTGGGCAGCACGATCCGCGCAGCCTGAAGGCCGCGGGGGGCCCGGGCGATGACATCGCCTTCCTCAAGACTGATCTCCGCGCCGAGCGCTTCGAGCCCCTTGAGATGCAGATCGATGGGACGCGGCCCGATCGCACATCCTCCAGGCAGCGCGACCCGTGCCTGGCCCGTGCGGGCAAGCAGCGGGCCCAGCACCAGGATCGAGGCCCGCATCTTGCGTACAAGATCATATGGAGCATGCCGACAGGCGATGTCCCGTGCCACAAGTCTCAGACGGCCGGCCTTTTCGTCATGGGCGATTTCCACCCCCACGGCCTTGAGAAGCCCGGCCATGGACCGGATGTCGGCAAGGGCCGGGACATTGGTCAGCTGCACGGGTTCATCCGTCAGCAGGGCGGCGGCCATCAGGGGCAGAGCCGCATTCTTGGCGCCGGCGATCGCCACCCGGCCTTCCAGCCTGTGCCCGCCGATGATTTCAAGCCGATCCATTGCGCCATCCGTTCGTCAGGTTCCGCGCAAAGAAGAAGGCCGGCAATCGAATCCGGCCGGCGGCATCATCCCAGCACGCGCTGGAGGAAACGGGCACCCACTTCAAGCCCGTCCGGCGCAATCGCATGGGGCGTATTGCGACTGACATGCCAGTTGACCGGCACCCGCAATGCCTCCAGCGCGCCCAGGGCCTCGAACATCATCCAGGCGGGGACCACCGGATCCTGGTCACCATGGACCAGCTGCACCGGCGGCCGGGCGCGAATCTCGTCCATCAGCATGCCGATGCGGGCCAGGGCGCCCGAATACCCCAGCACGCCGGCAAGCTGCGGCCGGAAGCGAAGAGCGACATGCAATGCCAGCATCGTCCCCTGGCTGAACCCGACCAGCACGCAGCGTTCGGGTGCCAGCGCAAACCGCGCAAGCTGGGCTTCCACATAGGCCGCCACCACCGGCCCGGCCTTGGCGACTCCTTCATCGCGTTCCTCGCGCGAGAGCGTGGACAGGGGAAACCACTGATAGCCCTGAGGCGCACCGGGACAGGGTTCGATGGCATGGGGAGAAAGGAAATGGGCCCGGGGCAGCACCCGTGCGAAGGGCTCGGCAAGGGCGATCAGATCGTCCCCGTTCGAGCCGTAGCCATGCAGAAAGATCACAAGACTGTCCGGTGCCTCTGCGCTTGCCGGTGCGCGCTCGGGCCCGGAGAGCGTGACAGGCCTGTCCACCGCTGGCTTCTCCCTTCCTGGTCCGACCGGCCGTGGCGGCATGCGAGCCTGGAGCATTCCGCTTGCGCCACCATCCTGGTTCCGGGCACAGATGCGCGAAGCCACCGGGTTTGGCAAGCCCCCGGAGAGCGAACGGCAGGAAGCAGAAGTCGGGATCGATGACGCAGTTCGTCACACGCTTTGCCCCTTCGCCAACGGGGCGTCTTCATCTCGGTCATGCCTACAGTGCCCTGCTGGCCTTCGATCGGGCCCGTCGGGAAGGAGGACGTTTTCTGCTGCGGATCGAAGACATCGATCAGGGGCGCACGCGCGAGGCGTTCGTTGCCGGCATCCAGGAGGATCTCGCCTGGCTGGGTTTGAGCTGGGAGGAGCCGGTGCGCCGGCAGTCCCGCCATTTTGCGGACTACCGGGCAGCGCTCGATCGGCTGGAGAGATTGGGAGTGCTGTATCCCTGTGTCTGCACCCGCAAGGAAGTGGCTGCCGAGCTGGCCGCGATGGGGGCGGCTCCTCATGGTGGCGGCGGTTCGGCCTATCCCGGCACCTGCCGTCGGGACCGGCGCCGCGCCGAGCGCCTGATCGCCGAAGGCCGGCCCTTTGCGCTGCGGCTTGACCTTGCCGCCGCCCTGCAGGTGCTGGCCGCCCGCCATTGCGGGGATCTGAGCTGGCATGAGGAGGGGCGCGGGCAGGTGACATGGGAGCCCGACATGGTCGGTGACGTCGTGCTGGCGCGCAAGGATGTACCGACGAGCTATCATCTTGCCGTCGTGGTGGATGACGCCTGCCAGGGGATCACCCATGTGATCCGGGGAGCGGATCTTTTCGCGGCGACTCATGTTCACCGCTTGCTCCAGGCGCTTCTGGACCTGCCGACCCCCGTCTATCACCATCATCGCCTGATCCTGGGGCCGGATGGCCGCAGGCTGGCCAAGCGTGATCGTGCCATGACCATTGCGGCCTTGCGGGAGGCCGGAATCGGGCCTGACGAGATCCGCCGGCGTCTGGGCCTCGATCATTCCGCTCCCGCCGGTGACGGCATCACCCGGGCTTGACAGGAGAGGGGGAAGACGTCAGCTCTCGCCTGGCCGGCGCGGTCACCGGCAGGCGGAAAGAAAACGGGCATGTGGGACATTTTCATCAGCGCCTTCGCCATGCTCTTCGTCGTGGTCGACCCCCTGGGGATTGCCCCCATATTCGTGGGGCTGACGGCCGGCGGGACACCGGCCTACCGGCGCCGGATGGCGATGCGCGGTGTCGCGATTGCGACGGCGGTGCTCGTCTTCTTCACCCTTTTCGGCAAACCGTTTCTGGCCGCGATGGGCATTACGCTGGCTGCGCTCAAGGTGGCCGGCGGGGTGATGCTGTTCGTGCTGGCGCTGGAGATGGTTTTCGAGCGCCGATCGGGCCGACGGGAATCCACGGCCGAGCGGGTGAGCGAGGAGCATCCCAGCGACATTTCCGTCTTTCCGCTTGCCGTGCCGTTGCTGGCCGGTCCCGGGGCTATTACCTCCGTCATTCTGCTTGCCGGCCAGGCAGGCGGGATGGTGGGCGGTCTTGTCGGTGTGCTGGTGGCATTGGGGGCCGTGCTGCTGCTCAGTCTCGTGATCTTCCTGGCTGCGGAGCGCCTTGTCTCGCTGATGGGGGCGACCGTGGCGAGCGTGCTTTCGCGGGTACTCGGAATCGTGCTTGCCGCCCTGGCCGCCCAATTTGCGCTGGCCGGCATCCGCGACTTTTTCTGATGGTGCCTTTGGCCTGCCCGGCGCCGGCATTTCTTTGGCCCGTTTTGGGCGAAAGCGAATTGCCTTGGCTTGCAGGCTTGCGCTAGCGTGAAGGGAAGCCGGGAAGGCGGTTCCCCACCCCGTTCGCTCACCATTAAAGGGTGAAAGAGGCGGGCAGTCAGCTCGGGGTGGCAAAAGAACCGTGGCATTTCCGGGCCATGCAGTCACAGCCGGTCATGCAATGCCGGGGCGATCATGTCTCTCTATTTTCCCATCGCCGAGATCGCCTTCAATATCTATCTCATTATCGCGCTGGGAGCGCTGGTGGGGCTGTTGTCCGGCATGTTCGGCGTGGGCGGCGGATTTCTGATCACGCCTTTGCTGATGTTTCTTGGTGTGCCCGCACCGGTGGCCGTGGCGACAGGCGCCAATCTGATCACGGCCTCTTCGGTCTCCGGGGCATTGGCTCATGCCCGACGCGGCGGCATCGACATCAAGATGGGCTGGATTCTCACGATCGGTGGCGGCATCGGCGCCGTTGTCGGTGCCTGGCTGTTCGGACTGCTGAAGAGCCTGGGGCAGCTCGATGTCGTGATTGCGCTGACCTATGCCCTGTTGCTGGGAGTGGTGGGTGCCCTGATGCTGGTGGAATCTCTGCGCGCCCTGATCCGCCGGCATCGGGAAGGAGCGGATGCCCCGCCCAGAGCTCGTCGCCGGCGGCATGTGGGCTTGCGCTATGCCCTTCCCTTCAGGATGCGTTTTCGCGCTTCCCGGCTCTATATTTCGGCGCTGCTGCCCCTGGCGGTCGGTTTCGTGGTCGGTGTGCTGGCCGCCGTGATGGGTGTGGGCGGCGGCTTTCTCATGATTCCGGCGATGATCTACATCATCGGCATGCCGGCCGCCGTCGTGGTGGGCACATCGCTGTTCCAGATCGTTTTCGTGACGGCCTTTGCGACGCTTTTGCATGCGACGCAGACCCAAAGCGTCGATATCCTGCTGTCTGCCGTCCTCGTTGTCGGCGCGGTAGCCGGTGCCCAGTACGGGGCACGGCTGGCCAGCCGGGTCGCGGGTGTCGAGTTCCGCGTGCTGCTGGCTCTCATGGTGCTGCTGGTGGCGATGCGCATGGCCTGGTCCCTGTTCGTTGCGCCCGCCACTCTCTACCGGATCGAATGGGGGCTGACATGATCGGCGGTCGGCTTGCATGGAGCGTGGTGGCGGCCTGCATCCTTGTGCTGGTGTCAGGCGGATCTGCCCGCGGATTGCCGCCCGCGCCGACCGAGGTTCCCCGGCATCGCATCATTCCCGATGCCAGCCATCGACTGGTGCGGCTGGGCTATGACTTCCGGGGCGAAGAGCTGGTGCTTTTCGGCGCCATTGCTCCACCGCTTGCGGCGCATGAAGCGGTGGACATCGTCATTGCCATCGAAGGACCGCGCCGGCCGGCGGTGCTCTGGCAAAAGCGCAGGCTTGCCGGTCTGTGGGTGGACGAGCCGATGGCCCGTCTGACCGATTCGCCGGCCTTCTATGCCCTGCTTGCCAGCCGGCCTCTCTCGGAGATCGCGGCCGCGCCGGTTCTTGCCGCCCTTCATCTGCCGCCGGAGCGGATCGTCCTTCATCGCCTGGATGAGGAGGGCAGGTCGGTGCCGGCCGGGCCCGCTCTTGTGGCGGCCGCGGTCCAGGCCCTGGCGGCTCGCGGGCTTGTCGATACGCGGTTCGGCCCCGATGTCGTCGTCCTGCGGGAAGGAGCGCTCTGGCGCGCCAATCTGAGACTGCCGGCCAGCCTTGCAGAAGGGCAGTTCCGGGTGCGGATCCTCTTGTTCCGCAAAGGGGAGGCCATCAGCGAGGCCCGCATGACATTCGCCGCCCGCAAGACCGGCATTGAGCGGCTGGTGGCCCGCGCGGCACATCGCGCCCCGTTTTTCTACGGTCTGGCAGCGGTGCTGCTGTCTCTTCTCGCCGGCTGGCTTGCCAGTCAGATGAGCCGCAGGCGCAGCTTCTAGGCCTTTGCCTGCGAATCCTTCGCCTGCCTGAAAGGAACGGGCCGGCTGCGGCCTCCCATGAGTCTTCCCATGAGTCTTGAAAGAGGCAGGCGGGCCCTGCGGGCGAAGGGGGCAGGGCGGCGCCTTGCCGGGCCCGGTGCGCCTTCCTTCAGGCCGTCTTCACCTCCATCCCCGGATTGCCGGGAGGCCCTCACTCTGCGGCCATGATGGCCGGGGTGAGGGAAAGCTCGAAGGCATAATGGTCTCCATGATCTTCAGCACGCAGGAGCTGAAGCCCGGCCTGATGGCAGTAGGCCGGAATGTCTTCCACAAGATGCGGATCGTCACCGATCAGCCGGATGGCGTCACCCGGTTCAAGCATTCGCACCATCCGCCGCAGCTTCAAGATGGGTTGCGGCCGCCGCAGGCCGCACAGGTCGAGACTGTGCATTCCCACGATTCCTCGTTCGATCAATCCCTTAACGCTACGTGCGTCCTGGCCGGTTCGCCCGGAGCCGGGCGGATGGCCCCTTGCCGCCCGGACGGCCTTCATTCTGACGGCAAATTCTCAACAGGGGCTTAAAGGGTCCGGACAATTTCCGTCCGCAAACGGGGGGCAAGGGGGGCGTGATCCCGAAAAATGCAGGAGTGGGCCCATCCGCACGCCGGGTCAGGCCGCCCCAGCCCCCTCTCCGGCCGCAGGCGGCTGATCCGCCGGTCCGTCACCCCCGGACCGGCCCGTCATCTTGCGGACAGGAGGCTCGCAAGGGGCCGTCTCTTCACCCCATGCAGGGCAGGCGGGCAAGTCCTAGTTTTCCCTGCCTGCCGCGACGATTCGCGCAATCAGCTCCGGATCATCCGGCAGCAGGCCGGACTTGGGCAGCCGGGGCACCAGTTCCCGCCATTTGGGCCACATGCGGTATGCCTTGGCGAACAGCGGCAGAGCCTCTTCCAGGCGTCCGTTCGCCGCAAGTGTGGCCGCATGCCAGAAGACCATCTCGTGATTGTCGGGAGCCAGCGACTCGGCCCGCGCATAATGGGCAAGGGCGGCCGCCATGTCGCCGCGGGTCATCGCCGCATCGCCGGCATCCATTTCGCGATAGGCGCGCGCCAGGGTGAGCAGCCGTTCCAGCTCGCCCAGGGGGTCGGTGCTGTCCTCGACTCTCAGGTCGAAGATCCGCTCCGCCCATGGCGTGCCGGTGCGCCGGCCGGAGACGACGAGAAGCGCCGCCGACTGCTGGCCGCGAATGTCCCCGCCCTCGCCCTGGGCCGCTTTCAGCGCCGCCATGAGGCGGGATGCGAGGTCGCCTTCCGTCTCCCGATAGGCTCTGGCCATGGCTGCGCACACGCTCTCGCGCTCCATGAGATTGGCCTGGACCGAAAAGCCGTCACCCGTGATCTGACAGTGGGCGATGATGGCGTGCTCGCCCGTATGGACGGCAACATGCCCCTCGGAATCGACCATGGCGACCTGGCGGACATCGGGATGCGCATCGGTGGTCAGCAGGGCCTTGAGAGCCTGGGGTGCCGTCTTGCCGGCCTCCATCAGCTGAAGCCCGAGAGGGCCGTAGGAAGGCTCTACGAAACTCTGGGTGGCCACGGCACCCACCCCGGCCTTTGCCCAGGCCACAATCGAGCCGACGGAAAACCAGTGAGACTGAACGGCCACGCCCAGTTCGCCCGTTTCGGGATCCCGGGCCACGATGGAGTAGGTGTGGGCCGGGCGGATGGCCTTGAGGCCGGCTGCCGCAGCAGGCGGGGATGGTCTGGCGGTCTGCCCGGCCGATCCGGCCGTGGCGCCCGCAGGCAGGAGAAACAGAGCTGCCAGCATGCACGCCATCAGCGGTTTGCGACATCCTGCTCCCGAAGCGGCATCACCAGTCCCCATTTTTCCTCCTCCTTTTGTGCTTGTGATCAGCGGTCGCGATCATGCCGGGGCGGACGCCTCCTGTGAAGAGGCTTGTGCCCGGCGGCTGGCGATGGCCTGTTCCAGCCGTTCACGTTCGGCCGGTGTGAAGGACAGGCCGAGCAGGCTGCGCCGCCACAGCACGTCATCCGCCGCCGTCACCCATTCCCGGCCGATCAGATGATCGAGCTCGCGTGCGGTCAGGCCATGGCCGAAATCGGCGCCGAGATCCGCGCGCGAAGAGACGCCGGCAAGGACTTCGCTGACCAGCCGGGTTCCATAGGCATGGGCCAGTCGCCACCGCTCTTCCGGCGCAAGAAAGGGGAAGCGGTGGGCAAGCTCTTCCAGGAATGCCCGGAACCCTGAGGGGCCGGACAGACCTTCCCCGCCCGGCAATGGCGCATCGGCCGTCCAGGCCGGACCGATGCGGGGCAACCGTCCGGCCAGCTGATCGACGGCCTTTTCGGCAAGCGCCCGGAAGCTCGTCAGCTTGCCGCCATAGACCACCAGCAGGGCCGGGCCGGTCGGGTGCTCCGCCTCCAGGTCGAGCACGTAGTGACGGCTGGCAGCCGTCATCGAGCGCGCCTTGGGGTCATAAAGCGGACGAACGCCGGCGAAGGCATGGCGGATGTCCTCCTCGCCCGGCGGACGAGCGAAATGGCGCGCAAGAGCGGCAAGCAGATAGCTGATCTCCTCCGCACGGGGCCGTGCCGTGCCGGGGTCGCCGGAAAAGGCCGTCTCGGTCGTGCCGACGAGGTGATGCCTCCTGCCGAAGGGCAGGACGAAGACGATGCGTCCGTCCGGCTGGGGCAGCAGAAATCCGTCATCCCCCGGGTAAAGCCGGGGCACGACGATGTGGCTGCCTTGCACAAGAGTGAGATGGCCGGATGCCCGCCGCGGGCTCACCGGAAAAATGCGGCGGTTGATCGCGTCCACCCAGGGGCCCGTGGCATTGACGAGTACCCGCGACGAGACGGTCTCCCTTCGTCCCTGTGATTCGATCACGACATCCCAGCAGTCGGCACGCCGGTGCGCTTCCAGGAAACGGGTGTGCAGGCGAATCTCGGCCCCGTGCTCGGCCGCATCGCGCGCGATCAGGACGACGAGCCGCGCATCATGGGTGGCGCCGTCCCAGTACGCGAACAGTCTCTTCGCAGGCTTTTTCAGGAAGGCGGCCGCCTCGGGTTCCCGCCGCAGCCGCCGGGAGGCGGGCAGGGGTTCGTGGGGCGCCAGATGGTCATAAAGGAAAAGGCCGGCCCGCAGCAGGAACGCAGGGGGACTGCCCCGTTCGCCCGCCGGCAGGAGAATGCGCTGTGGCCAGACGATATGGGGCGCATGGCACAGCAGTCGCCGCCGCTCGGCCAGCGCCTCGCGCACCAGGGAGAATTCGCCATAGCGCAGATAGCGCAGACCACCATGAATGAGCTTCGAGCTGGCCGAGGATGTGGCGGTGGCGAGATCGCCTGCCTCGACAAGCAGGACGCGCAGGCCCCGCCCGGCCGCGTCCCGGGCGATCCCGGCACCGTTGACACCGCCGCCGATGACGACGAGGTCATAGGCCCTGCTCATCTTCGGTCACTTTCGGTCACTGCCATGCGTGTGTTCCGCCCGTTCAGGATCGGATGCGCGAGGGGAAAAGGGAAGGCTCTTTCCGGGAAGGTGCAGGTTTTCCGGCCACGCTTGTCATCCGCCCCCTCCTTTCCGGTATCCCGGTCTTTCCTGATCGCCCGCAGGCTAGGGCCGCCGACCGGAGATGGCAAGAGGCGCAGGGGATGCGCGCGCCTTGTCAGGCCGTCCCCCCAGCGGCTAGAGGAACGGCATGCGGGAAGCTGCCCCCTCCAAAGCACGGAGCATCGGGGCGGCAAGGGGAGAAGGGAGTGCGACCGTGATCGACGATCTGCCGAAAGCGGAAGAGGAAATCGGTTTTCTCGTTATCGATCAGGGCACGACATCTACACGCGCCATCGTCTTCGATGGGCTGGGCCGGCCGCGCCAGGTGGCGCAGGAGGAATTCCCGCAGCATTTTCCCCGGCCCGGCTGGGTGGAGCACGATCCCGAGGAAATCTGGCAGAGTGTCCTGTCAACGGCGCGCGCGGCGTTCGAGAAGGCGGAACAGGAAGAAGGGCTGGACGTTCTGGCGCTGGCCATCACCAATCAGCGCGAGACCACGGTCATCTGGGACCGCGAGACCGGTGAGCCGATCGCAAACGCCATCGTCTGGCAGGATCGCCGCACCGCCGACCACTGTGCCGCGCTCAAGGAAGAGGGGCGGGAAGCGGATGTCCAGCGTCGCACCGGCCTTCTTCTCGATCCCTATTTCAGCGCCACGAAGATTGCCTGGCTGCTGGACAATGTGCCGCATGCGCGCGAACGGGCCGAACGGGGCGAACTCGCCTTCGGCACGATCGACAGCTTCCTGCTCTGGCGGCTGACGGGGGGAAGCCTGCATGCGACCGATGTCACCAACGCCTCGCGCACGCTGTTGTTCAACCTGGTCCGCCGTCGCTGGGACGAGGAAATGTGCCGGCTCTTCGGCGTTCCACAGGCGATCCTGCCGGCGGTGCGGGCAAGTGATGCGGACTTCGGGCTGACGGCCGAAGGGATTCTGCCCCGCCCCCTGCCGATCCGGGGTATCGCCGGCGACCAGCAGGCGGCCCTGATCGGCCAGGGCTGTTTTGCGGCCGGACGCGGCAAGATCACCTTCGGCACCGGGGCCTTTGCCCTCGTGCATACGGGAGCGGCACCGACCCGCTCACGCCACCGTCTGCTCAGCACCATCGCCTATGAGATCGGCGATCGTGTGGCCTATGCTCTGGAGGGGGCGGTGTTCAACGCCGGCACGGTCGTCAAATGGCTGCGTGACGAGCTGGGGCTGATTTCCGAGGCAGCCGAAACCGACGGACTGGCCCGCAGCGTGCCGAGCAGCGAGGGCGCCTATTTCGTGCCGGCCTTTACCGGCCTGGGGGCGCCCCACTGGGATCCGGAGGCACGCGGCGTTCTGTGCGGACTGACACGTGGAGTCGGCCGGGCGCATGTGGTGCGTGCGGCTCTGGAAGGTGTGGGGCATCAGGTGGCCGACCTGCTGGAGGCGATGCGGGCCGATGGCGTGCGTCTGGCCGAGCTGCGGGTTGATGGCGGCATGGCGGCCAATGACTGGCTGATGAGCTTCGTCGCGGATCTTGCCGGCGTACGGGTGCTGAGGGCCGACGTCCAGGAGACGACGGCCCTGGGGGCGGCCTTTCTGGCGGGTCTGTCTCTTGGGGTCTACCATGCTCCGGAAGAGATCGCAGCCCGGCTTGAGCCGGAACGCGAGTTCGTGCCCACCATGACGGCCACCATCCGCCAGTATTTGCGCCGGGGCTGGCGCGAGGCGGTCGCACGGGCTCGGTTGCGCCTGGAGGAGACGTGATTGCCCCTGCTCCCGGTTGATGGCCGGGAAACGGAGCAGGCGGGCGCGATGCCGGGGCCTCTTGGCAGCTTCGGCCTTGCGGAGTAAAAGGCGAGCCGATGGTCGCCCGTGGCGGACAGGCGCGCTGGCGACGGGGTTTCCGGATACACGAGGAAAGCGATGGCCGGTCATTCACAGTTCAAGAACATCATGCACAGAAAGAGCGCGCAGGACAAAAAGCGCGCCAAGCTCTTCAACAAGCTCGCTCGCGAGATCCAGGTGGCGGCCAAGATGGGGTCACCGGATCCGGCTGCCAATCCGCGGTTGCGCACGGCGATTGCCAATGCGCGGGCGGCTTCCATGCCGAAGGACCGGATCGAGCGTGCCATCGCCTCTTCCCAAAAGAGCGATGCAGCCAATTACGAGGAGGTGCGTTATGAAGGCTTCGGCCCGGGTGGAACTGCGCTCATCGTTGAGGCCTTGACCGACAATCGCAATCGCACGGCTTCCGAAGTGCGGGCGATCTTCTCGAAGAATGGCGGCAATATGGGTGAGACGGGCTGTGCGAGCTTCATGTTCGAGCGGGTGGGCCTGATCGTCTATCCGGCCGATGTTGCCGATCCTGACACCGTCTTCGAGGCCGCCGTGGAAGCCGGAGCCGATGACGTGGAATCCGACAGCCATGCCCACGAGATCACCTGCGCGCCGGAGATGCTGGCCCAGGTTGCGAAGGCTCTGGAGGACACGCTGGGCGCCCCGCAGTCGGCGAAGCTTGCCTGGAAGGCGAAGGACCAGATCGCCGTCAGCCTGGAGGACGCCCAGAAGCTGATGCGTCTGATCAGCGCGCTTGAGGACAATGACGATGTCCAGGAGGTCTTCGGCAACTACGAGATCTCCGAGGAGGTGATGGCGGCGCTGGAGGCGGCCTGAGCCGCCCGGCGGCTGCGGCAGGCGGCGCGCCTGCTCCCGTGAACAAGAGGCATTCGCGCATGCGCATTCTCGGCCTCGATCCCGGTCTCGGCACCACCGGGTGGGGCATGATCGACCGGGATGGCATGCGGCTTGCCCATTGCGCCCATGGCACGTTCACGAGCGACCCGGCCCTGCCGCTTGCGGCCCGATTGGCATCTCTGGCCAGGGCGCTGCGGTCCGTCATCGCCGAATATCGCCCCGATTGCGCAGCGATCGAGGAGACCTTCGTCAACCGGAATCCATCCTCGACCTTGAAACTCGGACAGGCGCGTGGTGTGGTGATGCTTGTTCCGGCCGAGGCGGGGTTGGAGGTGGCCGAGTATGCACCGAATGCCGTGAAGAAGGCGATTGTCGGTGTCGGCCACGCGAGCAAGGATCAGGTGCGCATGATGGTGCGGGTGCTGCTCGGCGACATCGATGTCCGGAATGCCGATGCTGCGGATGCGCTGGCGGTGGCCATCTGCCATGCCCACCATCTGGGCGGCGCCGTCATGGGACGATCCCCCGGGCGGAGGCGGCGGTCATGATCGCGCGGCTCAAGGGAAGGGTGGTGGAGATCGGGGAGGACCATCTGGTTCTTGACGTCGGGGGTGTCGGCTATCTCGTCTTTGCACCCGCACGGGTGCTTGCGCGCCTTGCGCCCGGCGAGGAGGTGGTTCTGGCGATCGAGACCCATGTGCGGGAAGACCACATTCACCTCTACGGCTTTTCGGATGCGGCCGATCGCGCCATGTTCCGGCTGTTGTGCGGTGTTTCCGGCGTTGGTGCCCGATTGGCGCTGGCGTTGCTGTCGGTACTGGATGCCGAGGCGCTGTCCCTTGCGATCGCGGCCCACGACCGGGCGGCGCTTTCCCGTGCACCCGGTGTCGGCAAGCGTCTTGCCGAGCGGATCTGCCATGAACTCAAGGACAAGGTCGGCGGCCTGCCGGGAGCGGTTCCGGGGGCGGCGGCCGAGAGCGGGCGCAGCGAAGGAGGAAGCCGGGATGGCGGGGTGGTGGAGGATGCCGTCTCGGCCCTTGTTCATCTCGGCTATGGGCGCATGGAGGCGCTGGGCGCGGTCCGGGCAAGTCTCGCCCGCCAGGGTGAAGGCGGCACACCTGAGCTTGCCGCGCTCATCCGTGACAGTCTCAAGGAGCTGGCCGGATGAGTGACGATCGCCTGATTGCCCGCGATCAGCAGGCCGAGGATGCTGCCGAGGCCGTGCTGCGTCCGCGCCGGCTGGACGAGTTCATCGGTCAGGATCGCGAGCGGGAAAATCTGCGCGTGTATATCGCGGCCGCCCGGGAGCGGGGCGAGGCGCTCGATCACGTGCTCCTCTATGGCCCGCCGGGACTCGGCAAGACGACGCTTGCCCAGATCATCGCGCGCGAGCTTGGCGTGGGATTTCGGGCAACATCGGGGCCCGTGATCGCGCGGCCGGGCGATCTGGCCGCGCTGTTGACCAATCTGGAACCCCATGATGTGCTTTTTATCGATGAAATTCACCGGCTGAGCCCCATGGTCGAGGAAATTCTCTATCCGGCCATGGAGGATTTCCAGCTGGACATCATCATCGGTGAGGGGCCGGCGGCGCGCTCGGTGAAGATCGATCTGCCCGCCTTCACGCTGATCGGTGCGACAACCCGGATGGGGCTGCTGACCAATCCCTTGCGTGACCGCTTCGGCATTCCCATCCGGCTGGACTTTTACGGAGTCGAAGAGCTGATGGCCGTGGTCCGGCGCGCCGCGCGCGTTCTCGGCATGGCGCTGACGGAGGATGGCGCGCGCGAGATCGCAGCCCGCTCGCGCGGCACGCCCCGGATTGCCGTGCGGCTGCTGCGGCGGGTGCGCGATTTCGCGGCCGTGGAGCAGGCTTCTCCCGTCGACCGTGAGGTGGCGGATCGGGCGCTTTCCCGACTGAAGGTCGATTCCTTCGGCCTGGATCAGATGGACCGCCGTTATCTTGAAACCATCGCCCGGCTTTACGGCGGCGGCCCGGTGGGGATCGACACCCTGGCTGCCGCCCTCTCCGAGCCGCGGGATGCGCTTGAGGACATCATCGAGCCCTTTCTCATCCAGTCCGGTCTGATCCAGCGCACGCCGCGCGGGCGGATGCTCACACCACGGGCCTTCGCGCATCTGGGGATTGCACCGCCGGCAGGCCATGGCGACGATCTTTTCGCTGCGCCTTCCTGCAAGGAGGAGAAGGACGCATGAGGATTCCCGCCCCAGGGCAACGGCCGGCAGGGGCAGAAGCTGCAGGCGAGGGCGATTGCCTTCAGGCGCATTTCCGGGACCGGACATTCCGGCTGCCACTGCGAGTCTATTATGAGGACACCGATGCGGCCGGGATCGTGCATCATGCACGCTACCTTGCCTTTCTTGAACGGGCGCGCAGCGAAATGCTCTGGGCACTTGGTCTGGACGACTGGGGTGAGCCGGGAGAGGGCGGACAAGTGGTGCGCTTTGCCATCGCAAAGGCCGAGATGGCCTTTCGTCGACCGGCCCGTCTGTTCGATCGTCTGTGGGTGGAGACGCAAATCCGCCACATTGGCGCGGCCAGTATGGATGCCGCCCAGGTCGTCTTGCGTGGTGATCAGCCTCTGGTCTACGCCCGCATCAAGGCGGCCAGCGTGGATGAGGCCGGCCGTCCGAGGCGCCTGCCTGCACATTGGCGGCGGGTTCTGGCACCGCTCGTGGTGCCGGCGACGGCGGGCGATGCTCTTGATCTGTCTGCTTTGTGAAGGGGGCGCTTGCTGCAGGTTCGGGCGTTACCCGGCCAAGTTCTGGAAGCAACCGAAAGGGGGATAGGGTCACGATGAATCCAAGCGGTCTTGCAGCCCAGCTGGGCAACGGTGGCGGATACACGGTCTGGGACATGGTCGCCGGCGCCGATCCCGTGGTGAAGACGGTCATGGCGGTTCTGCTGCTGGCTTCGGTGTGGAGCTGGGCGGTGATGATCACGGGCTATCTGCGGATCCGGGCTGCCGAGCGCGCGGCGGATGCCTTCGAGAACCGCTTCTGGTCGGGTATCGCACTGGATGAGCTGTATGCCGAGGTCAAGGATCGGCTGGCCCATCCCTTCGAGACGGTCTTCGTGGCCGCCATGCGCGAATGGCGCCGCAGCGGCGAACAGGCATCCGCTGGCCCGCCATTGGCCGAGCTGGCGCTGGAGGCCCGCCTGTCCAAGGTCATGCGGGTGGCGATCACCCGCGAGATGGAGCGTCTGTCGGGCCAGATCGGCTATCTGGCAACCCTGGGATCCGCGGCCCCCTTCGTCGGCCTGTTCGGGACGGTATGGGGCATCATGAACAGCTTTCAGGATATCGCGCTGGCCTCCAATACCTCACTGGCGGTTGTCGCCCCGGGCATTGCCGAAGCTCTGCTTGCGACCGCCATGGGTCTGGTGGCGGCAATTCCGGCGGTCGTGGCCTATAACAAGCTGACTGGCGATCTCGGCCGCTATGCCGGGCGGCTGGAGGGCTTTGCCGACGAGTTCTCCACCGTGCTGGCCCGGCGCGCAGCCGCAGCCTGAAAGGAGAAGCCGATGGCCGCATGGGGGTCGCCGAATGAGGGGCATGGCCGCGGGCTGAGGCGCTACGGCCTGATTGCCGAGATCAATGTCACGCCCTTCGTGGATGTGATGCTGGTGCTGCTTGTAGTTTTCATGGTGACCGCCCCTCTTCTGCAGGCGGGGATCGCCGTTGATCTGCCGGAAGCTGATGCTCCGCCACTTGCCCAGGACAATACGCCGCTTACGGTTACCATGGATCGCGCGGGCAGGCTCTATCTTGGCGATGCGGATGTTGCGCTGGGGAGTTTGCGGGAGCGGTTGCGGGCTGTCGGCCGGGCACGTGATCCGAAGAGGACGGTGGTCTACCTGAGGGCCGACAAGAGCCTGGCCTATGGTGATGTCGTCAAGGTGATGGCCGAGATCCGGGGAGCGGGCTTTCTGCGGATTGCGCTTGTGAGCGAGAATGTCCCGCCACGCCATGGCGAAAGCGCGCGGAACAGGGCGGACGGTGGGGATCGCGGCAAGGGACCGGCAGCCGGGAGATAGCGGCATGACGAGCCAGGCCCTGCCGCGACCAGCAGGAGGTCTGTCCCGGCGGATCGTCGATCGTCGGACGGGGCTGTTTGGCTTCGTCGGCTCTGTCGGGCTGCACCTGCTCGTTCTGGGATTGCTGCTCGTGCGCTGGCCCCAGACGGAATCACCCATTGCGGAGCCGGAGCCGATGGCGGTCGAGTTTCTGGTCGAGCGCGCCGAACCGGCCCCGGCGCGTCCTGAGAAGCCGCAGTCTCCTCCGCAGAGCACACCGCAGGATCTTGAAATCCAGGCCACGTCCACGCCGGGGCGCATCCCGGTTCCGCAGTCCAAACCCGGACCACCGGCAAAAGCGGCGCCCGCCCGTCCCCGAATCGAGGCGGTGCCGCGCAGCAAGCCGCGTCCGCCCACCCGTTTTGATCCCGAACATGTGGCGGCCCTGCTTGACAAGGCCCGCAAGCAGCCTTCTGCGCCGGCTCCCCGGACCGAGGGAGCGGACAGGGACGAGAAAAAGCCGGCGCAGAACGATCAGGATGCCGCTGCCGAGGCCCTGCGCGAGCGCATCGCAAAGGCATCGCTCGGCCAGGCCCTCGCCGCACGGGTCAGCCGCTGCTGGACGGCACCCGTCGGGGCGAAGGGGGTGGAAACGATGCAGGTGCGCATTGCCGTGCAGCTCAGTCGCGAGGGGCGGCTCATCGGTCTGCCGCGCTTTCTGGATGTGGACTCCCGCCGACTGAAGACCGACCCCTACTACCGGGTATTCGTGGAAAGCGCGCGCCGGGCCGTGCTGGCCTGTGCCCCCTATGACGACCTGCCGCAGCCTCTCTATCGGCTGTGGCGGCAGATCGAATTCACATTCTCGCCACGAAACATGTATTGACCGGAGGAGACCGTCCCCAGGGGGGCGCCACCTCTGGCACGGCGACAGACGGAAAGACAGGAAAGAGACAGGAGCATGGATCTTCGCCAGCCTTGCCTTGACGCCATCTGCCGGATTCTCGGTCTTGTCATGGCCGTGGCGGTTGTCGCGGTGAGCACGGCCTGGCCGGCGCGGGCGCAGCTCAAGGTCGATGTCACGCGCGGCATGCTCGAGCCTCTCCCGATCGCGATCCCTCCTTTCGTGCTCAAGCGTCCGGATGCCTCCGATGCGCAGGAGCTGGCCGCACGGGGCAGCGATCTGGCCGCGGTCGTGGCGGCGGATCTTCAGCGCTCGGGCCTTTTCCGTCCCCTCCCGAAGGAGGCCTTCATCTCCACCCCGTCCTCCGCGGATGTGCGTCCGCGCTTTGCCAACTGGCGGGCGATCGCGGCCCAGGCACTCGTGGTCGGCCAGATCGATCGCGAGGCGGACGGACGGCTTGTGGCGGAGTTTCGTCTGTGGGACGTGCTTGCCGAGCAGCAGCTCCTGGGACTCAGATATACGGCCGAGCCGGCTGACTGGCGGCGCATGGCCCATCGCATTGCCGATGACATCTATGAGCGGCTCACCGGCGAGAAAGGCTATTTCGATACCCGCATCGTCTTTATCGCGGAAACGGGACCCAGAACCCGGCGTGTCAAGCGGCTTGCGATCATGGATCAGGACGGCTTCAATCTGCGCTATCTGACCGATGGCAAGGATCTCGTGCTCACCCCCCGTTTTTCGCCGACGCGCCAGGAGATCACCTATCTGGCCTATTACGGCGGCAAGCCGCGCGTGTATCTCTATGATCTGGAGACGGGCAAGCATGAAGTCCTGGGCGACTTCCCGAACATGACATTCGCCCCGCGCTTTTCGCCTGATGGTCGGCGCGTGATCATGTCGCTGGCCGCGAACGGGAATTCCGACATCTACGAGATGGATCTGCAAACGCGCCGGGTGCGGCGGCTGACCGACCATCCGGCCATCGATACCTCTCCCTCCTATTCGCCCGATGGCCGTTTCATCGTCTTCAATTCGGATCGCGGAGGCTCTCAGCAGCTTTATGTGATGCGTGCGGATGGCGGGGACGTGCATCGCATCTCCTTCGGTCGTGGCCGGTATGCGACGCCGGTCTGGTCGCCCCGCGGAGACCTCATCGCCTTCACGAAGATGGGGGAGAAGAAGTTTCGGATCGGCGTGATGCGGCCGGATGGATCGGGCGAGCGGCTGCTCACCGACGCCTATCAGGACGAGGCGCCGAGCTGGGCTCCCAACGGCCGGGTGCTGATCTTCTTCCGGCTCGATCCCGCAACCGGCTCGACCAGCCTGTGGACGGTGGATCTGACGGGCTACAATGAGCGCAAGGTGCCCACTCCAACTGACGCCTCGGACCCCGCCTGGTCGCCGCTTCTGGATTAGCGGAGCTGATTCCGGGTTGGCGGAGCTGACAAGTCCCCGTGAGCGGCGAAAAAAATGTCTCCGCCTTTCCGCGGCTTTCTTGATCACGTCATACGGCGGTCCTATAGTGCGCGCACGAAGGGGGCGGGCATGCGCTGATGCATGGGCGCCTTGGCAGGGAAGACGGATCTTCTGGCCGATTCGGGCCGCGGCAGGAATGACGTCACCGACAGGGAAAGTGGAGGCGATGAGGGCTCAGGTGATCAGGAACCTGGTTTTTTTCCTCGTGATGGCATTAGGGCTGGCGGCTTGCGCCAAGCAGGCGCCTGCCCCGCAGAGCACGCCTCCTCAGCCCGAGCAGGCGACTGCTCAGCCCGAAAGGCAGGAGGCCGGCGCACCACCGTCTCTTCCGGCGGTCGGTGGAACTTCGGCCTTGGGGCGCGAGTCTCTGGAAGACCGCTATGGGCCACCGACCGAGGCGGCGCTGACGGCCTTTGCCGGGGATCGCGTCTATTTCGCCTTCGACAGTGCCGAGCTGACGCCGCAGGCCCGGGCAACACTCGAAAAACAGGCCGAATGGCTCAAGCATCATCCCGATGTGCGGGTAATCATCGAGGGCCATACGGATGAGCGCGGCACAAGGGAATACAATCTCGCCCTTGGCGAGCGGCGGGCCAATGCGGTCAAGAACTATCTCGTCGCGCTGGGCATCGCGCCGGAGCGGATCGAGACCATATCCTACGGCAAGGAACGGCCGGCGGTGCTGGGCACGGGGGAAGCGGTCTGGCGGCTCAATCGGCGGGCCGTAACCAAGGTCATTACGCCCGGGGTGTGACGTTTCCTGGCATGCGGGTGCCCTTCGGCCCGGCTCTTTGACTGATTTTGCGAGATGACGGGCAGGCCGTCTGGCCCCCATCTGCTGCATGAGGCACACTTGCACTCACGGACGGTTCAGGAGCAATGCCATGAGCGTGAAGATCGGCACCGGCATTTCGGGCGTGTGGCCCTGGCGGGGTCTTCTCGTGCTGGTCCTTGCGGGACTGGTGAGCATGGGATCTGCCCAGGCGGCTCCCAGCAAGAAGGAGCTTGCCGACGAGATCGCCGGTCTGCGCGCGGAGCTTGCCCAGTTGCGCAAGGATTTCGATGCTTTCCGGCAGAAGGTGGAGCTGCCCGAGAGCGCCACACGCCTGCTGGGTGATCTCGTGGTGCGCATGGAGAGGATCGAGCGGCAGCTGGCCACGCTGAACGGGCGGGTGGAGGAGCAGGAGCATGCTCTTGCCGAACTCAATACGCGTTTTGCCCATTTTGCCGCGGACGTTCAGACACGGCTGGTGAAGCTGGAATCGGGTGCGCCGGCCTCCGCTCCGGCCACGCAGGCGAAAGAGGGGGAGGGGGCGGCGGAAGAACCGGCCGGCACGGCTTCAGCGGCCGGCCCGCAGGCCGAGACGGAAGAGACGGCAGGCAATCCGCATGATGATGCCTCCTCCTCGCCGGCTGCGGAGGGCGGCGCTGCGGCTGCCAAGGAGCCGCAGATTCAGCTGCCGGACGATCCCCGGCAGGCCTATGATGCCGCCTTCTCTCTCCTGCGGCAGGGGGATTTCGCCGGCGCCGAGCGGGCCTTTGCGGCGTTTCTGAAGGCCTTTCCCACACATCCGCTGGCGGCCAACGCCCAGTACTGGTTGGGCGAGACCTTCTATGTGCGCAAGGATTACGCCCATGCCGCCGAAGCCTTCCTCAAGGGCTATCAGAATTACCGGGACCGGCCCAAGGCGGCGGACAGTCTGCTCAAGCTGGCGATGAGTCTGGCGGCCCTCGGCAACAAGCAGGAAGCCTGTGCGGCGCTGGCCGAACTGTCGACGCGCTTTCCCAATGCCTCGCGCGCGGTCAGACAGCGTGCCAGCGCCCAGCGGCAGCGACTGGCATGCCCCTAGACCATGATCACCCATGTTCGTCTCCGCTGAGCCGGACCGCCTTTGCGGCCGCGATGCAGGCGCTGGGGCTGACGCCTGAGGACGGACCGTTTGCGGTGGCCGTCTCCGGTGGGGTGGACAGCATGGCGCTGGCCCTGCTGGCGGCCGATTATGCGCCCGTTCTTGCCCTGACGGTCGATCACGGCCTGCGATCGGAGTCGCGCGATGAGGCTCTGCGGGTCCAGACCTTCCTGCGCCGGCGCGGGATCCCTCATCGCATTCTGACCCTTTCGCCGCGGGATTGGCCGCAGGGTCATGGCAGCCTGGAAGCACGGGCGCGGCTGGCGCGCTATGCGGCCCTTGAAGAGGCGGCGGCCGCGGCGGGGATTCGACACCTCCTGCTTGCCCATACGCTGGAAGATCAGGCCGAGACGGTTCTGTTGCGCCTGCTTGCCGGCTCGGGTCTGGAGGGGCTGGCGGCGATGGCGGCAAGTGCGCCACCCCTGGTGCTGCCGGATGGGCCGATGCGGCATCGGCCTCTTCTCGCCATTCCGCGGGCCTGTCTGCAGCCGGTGGTCGTGCGGGCCGGCTGGGAACCCGTTGCCGATCCGATGAACCGGGATCCGCGCTTTGCCCGGGTGGCCGTGCGCCAGTGGCTGGCGCAGGCGCCGGGGGGCAGGCAGGCGGTCCGGCGGATCAGCACCGTTGCCCGCAAGCTTGCGCGGGCCCAGGCCGCTCTGGACAGGGAGATCGACTGCCATCTTGCCAGGGCGGTGCGCCTGCAGGAAGCAGGATACGCCTGGCTGGATTCCCGACCCCTGCTGGCAGCGGAAGAGGAGCTGCGCCTGCGGGCGTTCGCGCGGCTGGTGCAGCACCTCGGCGGGGCGGCTTTCGCACCGCGTGAAAAGGCGCTGACCCGCCTGCTGGCCATGCTTGGCCGTGCGGACTTTGCCGGCGCGACGCTGGCCGGCGTGTGGCTTCAGCCCGGCAAGGCGGGCGTGCTCCTGTGTCGTGAGCCGGCAGCGGTCTCGCCTGCCGTTGCATTGCGCCCCGGCCGCGCCATCCGCTGGGATGGCCGCTTCGTGGTCCGCGCCCCGGCGGAGCTGGATCGGGGCTGGACCGTGGGGCCGCTTGGGACGCAATGGCGCAAGGCGGTACGCGCAGCCTTCGGGCGGCAGGGTGAGGCGGCCGTGGCGGCCGTCCCGGGACCGGTGCGCCCTGCTCTGGCCTGCTTGCGTGATCAGGAAGGGCGCCTGCGCCTGATTGCCGGTCTTCCGCAGGCACAAGGAGATGTGGCAGGGATCACGGTCACCTGGGCTCCGCTTCGCCCCTTGTTCAGGGACCGTCAATCCCTATCTGCTTAACAAGGCGCAGTGCTTCGGGATAGAATGGTCCGTGCATGTGAACGGCGGGACGTGTCCGAAGCCTGTGCACCGGTGCGTCATCACAAGAATGAAAGAGGACAGAACGCGTGAACAATTTCGTCCGCAACATCCTGATCTGGCTGCTGCTTGCCCTGGCCTTCGTCGCCATCTTCAACCTGTTCCAGAATCCCTCCGGACAGCTCGCCCATGAGCTGGCCTATTCCGATTTTCTGGAGAAGGTCGAGCAGGGTGAGGTGCGGCAGGTCACGATCCGGGATCACGAAATTTCCGGCGAGCTGCGTTCGGGCACGCCCTTCAAGACGATCGCGCCCGATGATCCGGGGCTTATCGCCACTTTGCGCAAGGCGGGCGTGCGCTTTGCTGCGAAGAAGGAGGAATCGAGCCCGCTTCTGTCGATCCTGATCACCTGGTTCCCGATGCTGTTGCTGATCGGCATCTGGATCTTTTTCATGCGCCAGATGCAGGCCGGCCGTGGCGGCGGAGCGATGGGGTTCGGCAAGTCCCGCGCCCGACTGCTGACCGAGAAGACCGGACGGGTGACATTTGCCGATGTCGCCGGCATCGACGAGGCCAAGGAGGAACTGCAGGAGATCGTCGAGTTTCTGAAGGATCCCCACAAGTTTCAGCGTCTCGGCGGCCGGATCCCGAAGGGTGCGCTGCTCGTCGGCCCTCCCGGCACTGGCAAGACGCTGCTTGCCCGCGCCATTGCAGGCGAGGCGAATGTGCCCTTCTTTACGATCTCGGGTTCCGATTTTGTTGAAATGTTTGTCGGCGTGGGGGCGAGCCGTGTGCGGGACATGTTCGACCAGGCCAAGAAGAATGCGCCCTGCATCATCTTCATCGACGAGATCGATGCGGTCGGCCGCCACCGTGGTGCGGGGCTCGGCGGCGGCAATGACGAGCGCGAGCAGACGCTGAACCAGCTGCTGGTGGAGATGGACGGTTTCGAGTCGAACGAGGGGATCATCCTGATCGCCGCCACCAACCGGCCGGATGTTCTTGACCCCGCGCTCTTGAGGCCCGGGCGTTTCGATCGTCAGATCGTGGTGCCCAATCCCGATATCGTGGGGCGGGAGAAGATTCTGCGCGTGCACATGAAGAAGGTGCCGCTGGACAAGGATGTCGATCCCCGGATCATCGCCCGCGGCACGCCCGGTTTTTCCGGCGCCGATCTGGCCAATCTCGTCAACGAGGCCGCGCTGCTCGCCGCCCGCAAGGGCAAGCGTGTCGTCTCAATGGCCGAATTCGAGGAGGCCAAGGACAAGGTCATGATGGGCACCGAGCGGCGCTCCATGGTCATGACCGAGGAGGAAAAGCGGCTCACCGCCTATCACGAGGCCGGCCATGCTCTGGTTGCCCTGCATTGTCCGGAGGCCGATCCCATCCACAAGGCCACGATCATCCCCCGCGGCCGGGCGCTCGGCATGGTCATGCGCCTGCCCGAGCGCGATGAATACGCCCAGTCGCGCCAGAAGATGAAGGACAATCTGGCGATCGCCATGGGCGGGCGCGTGGCCGAAGAGATCATCTTCGGTCCGGAGAAGGTGACGTCGGGGGCGGCCAGCGACATCCAGATGGCCACACGGCTGGCGCGGGCCATGGTCACCAAATACGGCATGTCGGACAAGCTCGGGCCGCTGCAGTATGACGAAAACGAGGAGGAGATCTTCCTCGGCGCCTCGATCGCCCGTCAGCGCCACATCTCCGAGCAGACGGCGCGCGAAATCGATGAGGAGGTGCGTGCCTTCGTCGAAGAAGCCTATGCCCGGGCCCGCCGGATCATCGAAGATCATCTCGATGATCTCCATGCCCTGGCGAAGGCCCTGCTCGAATACGAGACGCTCTCCGGCGACGAGATCAAGGCGGTGCTGGAGGGGCGGCCCATCGAGCGGCCGGAGACGAACGAGGAAGACAGCAGGCCTTCCGCACGTCCGGCCAGATCACCGACCGTGCCCAAGGCGGGCCGCCGGCGCGGGCAACCGCCGGCGCTCGGTCCCGAACCGCAGCCGCAGGGCTGATGACGGCGGAGCAGGCCAAGAAAGCCGTCATCGCCACATCATCATCGCCGGTCGCCGGAAAACCGGTCATCGGCAGGAGGGCTTGTGGTGATCCGGGGCGATCGCTGCCTTGCCGGAAAAAGCAGGGCAGGGGAGCAGAAGATGCGCTCTTCTTCTTGAGAGGATGCCGAGCCGGCCGGCTGCCGCTGGACAAGTGCGGACGTGCTGCCCCTCCGCGGCTAATGAGGGCGGGATGCGCCGGCGCATGAGGAGGCGAGGGACATCAGCAGGGGAGGAGGGGAACGAGATGGGCACCGATCATTTGGCGCCGGCCAGCCGTCGGGCCTCTTCCCGCAAGTGCCGCCGCAGCACCTTGCCGACGGGGGACTTCGGCAGCTCGTCCACGAAGACGTAACGCTTCGGGCGCTTGTAGGCCGTCAATCTTGCCGCCACATGGGCCTTCAGCGCCGCCTCATCGAGGGCGGGATCCCGGCGCACGACGAAGGCCCAGGGCACCTCGCCGGCCTTCTCGTCCGGCGCGCCGACCACGGCCGCCTCCGCCACGCCGGGATGCTCGGCAAGCACCGCCTCGACTTCCGCCGGATAGACGTTGAAGCCGGAGACGATGATCATGTCCTTCTTGCGGTCGGCGATGACGAGAAAGCCGTCCTCGTCAAGAAAGCCGACGTCACCCGTCTTCAGCCAGCCGTCCGCCAGCACGGCCGCCGTCTCCTCCGGCCGATTGCGATAGCCGCGCATCACCTGCGGGCCGCGGATCCAGATCTCGCCGGGCACGCCGGGCGGGCAGTCGCGGCCCTCGTCGTCGACGATGCGGATCTCGGTTCCCGGCAGCGGCCGGCCGACGGTGCCGGGCTTCATCGTCTCATCGAGCGGTGAGGCGGTGACGATGCAGGTGCCCTCGGTCAGCCCGTAGCCTTCATGGATCTCGCAGCCCGTCACCTCCTTCCAGCGCGCACGCACCGCGGGGCTGAGCGGTGCAGCACCCGAGACACAGAGCTTCAGATGGCGGGGCGGGTGGGCCACGAACCAGTCCTCCTCGAGCAGCCCCTGGAAGAGGGCGTTGACGCCGGGCAACATGGTGATCGGGAAGCGATCGAAAGCAGGCTTCAGATTCGAAAGCGGCCGGGGGTTGGGCACCAGCACGATATGGGTGCCGGCCCGCATCGCGTGCATCGCGCCGATGGCCAGCGCATAGGCGTGATAGAGCGGCAGTACGAGAAGCGTGGTCTCCTGATCGCTCGCCCGTGCACGCAGGGTCTCGCCGCTCATGATTTCCTGCTGGGTGATGTTGGCGAGAAGATTGAAGGCCGTGATTTCGGCCCCCTTGGGCCGGCCGGTGGTGCCGCCGGTATACTGGAAGATCTGCGGATCATCGAGGCTGCGCTCGTGCCAGAAAATCTCGCTCCGGCGTCCGCCACGCACGCGCCGGCCTTCGCTGAGTGCGCGCGAAAACGGGATCGCCGGGCGCGGGAAGGGTTTCAGCCGGCCCTCGCGCCGCAGTTTCCATGTGATGAGAAGCCGCTGCCAGAGCGGGAAGAACTCCGCGATCGAAAAGCGGATCAGATGCCGAACGCCGGTGCCGTCCAGCGCCGCCTCCAGCCGGTCGGCGAACAGGTCCACGACGACGAGCGCCTTCGCCTGCGAATCCGCAAGCTGGAACCGCGCCTCCTCGCCCGTATAGAGCGGATTGAGGCCGGTGAAGACGCACCCGGCCTTCATGATCCCGTAGGCCGCAATCGGATAGGCGAGGCAGTTGGGCCCCATCACCGCCACCACGTCGCCGGCTTCAAGCCCCAGTCTCTCGCGCAGGAAGAAGGCGAAATCGTCGGAGAGCGCATCGATCTCGGCGAAGGTGAGCGTGCGCGTCCAGCCATTGGGCAGGACGATCGAGAAGGCGGGTTTTGCCGCATGCTCCCGGCAGGCGCCCGCGATCAGCGCCGGCATGGAGGGCGCGAGCAGCCGGTCTGCAGTCAGACAATCATGGGCCGGGGTCGACGGGCGCTTGAGCTCTGTCGCCATGCTTTCTTGCACCTTGCTGAAGGCAGGGAATTCCTGCCGCCTCTCTTCCTCTTCCCTTGCCGGAGCGGCAGCAGGAACCCGCCCCGGCAGGAGGCAGGAACGCATGATCGCCAGCCCTTTGCAAGCCCGCGAAAGAGGGAGACGGCAATGCTCCCCGCTCCTTCCCCCAGGCTGCCGGGTGCCGCTGCCGCTCCTGTCTCCGCCTCCGGCGAGCGTGCCGTTCCTGCTGCTCTCCTGCCGGGCGGGATGGTCTTTCCATCGCACCCTTTCAGCCCTGTCCGGCGCGTGTAGCGGCAGGGGAGGCGCTCTTTTTCGTCCGCCGGCCCCGCTCGTCAGGCCGGAGGGGGGCGCGGGAACCGGCGGTGGCTTGAGGCCGAGAGGACGCGGTGGCGGGTGACGCTCGCCCCCTCGCGCCGTTCGCCGGCTCGACCGGCGGACCTTGCCGGTCATCGGTGATCAGTCTTCAGCCATCGGAGACAGGCGGGCGGTGACGCTCCCCTCTCGCGTCGTTCGCCGGCTCGACCGGCGGACCTTGCCGGTCATCGGTGATCAGTCTTCAGCC
>CAYYGH010000014.1:0-23563 GCA_964471405.1 uncultured Sphingomonadales bacterium
AAAAAGAGGCGCCGGAATTCAGATTCAGATCTCGAATCTGATCCCCTGGGCAAGCGGCAGGTCGCGGCCGTAGTTTACGGTGGTCGTCATCCGCCGCATGTAGGCCTTCCAGGCGTCCGAGCCCGATTCGCGCCCGCCGCCGGTCTCCTTCTCGCCGCCGAAGGCGCCGCCGATCTCGGCACCCGAGGTGCCGATGTTGACATTGGCGATGCCGCAGTCCGAGCCGATGGGCGACACGAAGAGCTCCGCCTCGCGCAGGTCGTTCGTGAAGATCGCCGACGACAGACCCTGGGCGGCGGCGTTGTTGAGCGCGATCGCCTCCTCGAGCTCGCGGTAGCGCACGACATAGAGGATCGGCGCGAAGGTCTCCTCCAGCATGATGCCCTTCTGCTCCGGCATTTCGACGATGGCGGGCCGCACATAGTAGGCGTCGGGATACGTGTCCGCCAGCACCCGCCCGCCGCCGAAGACGGTGCCGCCTTCGGCCCGGGCGCGATCGAGCGCCGCCTCCATCGCCTCATACGCCGCACGATCGATCAGCGGGCCGACGAGATGGCCTTCGAGCGGATTGCCGATGGAAATGCTCTCATAGGCCTTCTTCAGGCGCGCGAGCAGCGAATCATGGACGGATTCATGGACGATCAGCCGGCGCGTCGTGGTGCAGCGCTGGCCGGCGGTGCCCACCGCACCGAAGGTGATCGCGCGCACCGCGAGATCGAGATCGGCGGAGGGTGCCACGATGATCGCGTTGTTGCCGCCCAGCTCCAGCAGCGCACGGCCCATGCGGGCTGCGACCCTGGGGCCCACGGCGCGGCCCATGCGGCAGGAGCCGGTGGCCGAGATCAGCGGCAGGCGCGGATCATCCACCAGCCGCTCGCCGATCTCGCGCCCGCCGATCACCACCTCCATCAATCCTTCCGGCGCCTCGCCATACTCCGCAAGCGCTTTCTGGAACAGCCGCCGGCAGGCGAGCGCGGTGACCGGCGTCTTCTCCGAGGGCTTCCAGACCACCGGATCGCCGCACACGATCGCGATCGCGAAGTTCCAGGCCCAGACCGCAACAGGGAAGTTGAAGGCCGAGATCACCCCGATCGGCCCCAGCGGATGCCAGATCTCGCGCATCGCATGACGGGGCCGCTCGGAGGCGATGGTCAGCCCGTAGAGCTGGCGCGAGAGCCCCACCGCGAAATCGCAGATGTCGATCATCTCCTGGACCTCGCCGCGGCCCTCCTCCAGGATCTTGCCGCATTCGATGGTCACCAGCCGCCCCAGCGCCTCCTTGTGGGCACGCAGGACGTTGCCGAAGATGCGGATGAGCTCGCCGCGTCTCGGCGCCGGCACCATCCGCCATGTGCGGAAGGCCTCGGCGGCGCGGGCGATCTTGGTATCGAGAGTCTCGGCCGTGTCGTCGGCCACATGCGCGAACACCCGCCCGTCGATCGGCGAGCGCACCGGCCGGTCGCCCGTCTTGAGCGCCTGCGGATCGAGCCCCAGCGATTCCAGCACCTGATCGACCGTCATCTTCCCGCTCCCTTCATCCCGTTTCCGTCCGTCTTTACCCTCAGCCGAGCTGGCGGCCCGGCGCGATCGCCCGGCGGTCCACCATGAGCTCGATGAGCCGCGGGCCGTCCGCCGCCAGCGCCGCGTCCAGCACGCGCTCGCGCTCGTCATCGGATGCGATCCGCCAGGCCTCGATCCCGAAGCTTCTGGCGAGCGCCACGAAATCGGGGTTCTTGAGCTCCGTGCCCGAGATGCGACCCGGAAAATCCCGCTCCTGATGCATGCGGATCGTGCCGTACATGCCGTTGTTGGCGACCACGAACAGCACATTCGCGCCCGTCGCCGCGGCGGTAGCGAGCTCCGCCGCCGCCATCATGAAGCAGCCGTCACCGGCCACCGCCACCACCGGCCGGTCGGGACAGGTGAGCGCGGCGGCGATCCCGGCCGGCACGCCATAGCCCATCGCCCCGGAGGTCGGCGCGATCTGGGTGCGGAAGCCGCGATAGACGAAGAAGCGGTGCAGGAAGGCGGCATAGTTGCCGGCACCGTTGGCGATGATCGCCTCTTCCGGCAGCCGGCGGCGCAGCGCCGCATAGAAGTCCGCGATCTGCACGCGACCGGGGTTCGGAATCGGCGTGCGCCAGGCGATCTCGTCGGCCCGCACCGCCTCGAACCACGTCCGCCGCCGGTCCGCGCCGGCCGGATCGAGGGCGTCCGCCAGCGCCGCGGCAAAACGCCCCGGTGCGGCGTTCACCGCGATCTCGGGGCGATAGACGCGGCCCAGCTCCTCGGCTCCGGCATGGACATGGACGAGCCGGACCTCCGGCACCGGCGGCGTGATGCGGCCGTAGCCGGCGGTCGTCATCTCGCCGAGCCGCGGGCCGATCGCGACCACGAGATCGGCGGATCTCAGGCGCGCGACCAGCGCCGGATTGGCGCCGATGCCGAGATGGCCCGCATAGGCCGGGGATTCATTGTCGATGAGCGACTGGGCGCGGAAGCTCGCCGCCACCGGAATTGCCGCCCGCGCGCAGGCCGAGGCCAAGGCGCGCGCCTCCTCTTCCTGCCACGGGCCGCCGCCGATGAGGAGGAGCGGCCGCTCGGCCTCGACCAGCATCCGCGCCACCTCGGCCGCAACGGCCGGATCGGGCGCGGCCTGGACGGGCGCGAGCGGAGCGATCGCAAGCGGCGGTGCCGGTTCGCCAAGCAGGTCCTCCGGCAGCGCCAGGGCCACCGGTCCCTGCCGACCGGCCAGCGCCGTGGCCACCGCGCGGGCGACGTATTCGGCCATGCGCGCGGCCTCGCCCACCTCGCCCGTCCATTTGGTGAGCTCGGTGAGATGGCGGCGGTAGTCGATCTCCTGGAAGGCCTCGCGGTCGCGCATGCCGCGGGCCACCTGGCCGATGAGGCAGACGAGCGGCGTCGAATCCTGGAAGGCGGTATGCAGCCCCACGCTTGCCTGGGTCGCACCAGGACCGCGGGTCACCGCCACCACGCCGGGCCGGCCCGTAAGCTTGCCGGCGGCCTCCGCCATGTTGGCGGCCGCGGCCTCATGCCGGCAGGTGACGAAGGCGATGTCGCGGCGCCCCACGAAGGCATCCAGCAGCGCCAGATAGGACTCTCCCGGCACCCCGAAGACATGGCGCACGCCGGCGGCGGCCAGCACGTCAAGGATCACGTCTGCTGCGCGGCGGTCCGCCTGCACGGGGTCTCTCCCTGTCCGCCGTCCCGGCCCTCAGCTCGCCAGCCGGCTTTCGACCTTCGGTGAATCGGACCCCGGCCGGCGCGCGTAGAAGCGGCCGAAGCGGTTGGCGAGGAAGGCATCGAGCGCGATGTCCTCCTGGCGCACGAAGCCGCGGTCCGGAATGCGGCCTTCGCGCAGCAGATCCAGCACCGCGGTGATCCCGGCGGCGGTCGTGATCTGGATCGCGCTCCAGCGCCGGCCGAAGAGCTCCTCGGCATAGATCTTGTGGGCGTAGGATTCCTGCAGGAAGCGACCCTCACGATGGCCCGAGACGGTCACGAAGATCAGCACGACATCCTGGGTCGTCATCGGGATCGCATGCTCGAAGATGTCTTTCAGCAGATCCCGGCGCTCGGCAAGCCGCAGGTCATGCAGCAGCATCTTCACGAGATCCCGGTGCCCGGGATAGCGGACCGTGCGGTAGTTGAGATACTGCACCCGCCCGGCGAGCGTCTCGGCGAGCGTGCCCAGGCCTCCGGACGTGTTGAAGGCTTCATAGGTGACGCCGTCGAGCGAGAAATGCTCGACCTCTTCAAGCGGCGGCACCTCCTTGAGCTCGCCCGCCACCACCGCCTCGCAGGGGTTGCAGTATTCGTTGATGAGCCCGTCGGTTGACCAGGTGAGATTGTATTTGAGCGCATTCGTCGGATACTTCGGCAGCGCGCCGACGCGCATGTGCACGGCATGAAGATCCTCGAAGCGCTTCGTCATGTCGTAGGCGACGATGGAGATGAAGCCGGGTGCCAGGCCGCACTGGGGGATGAAGGCCGTCTTCGCGCCGTCGGCCATTGCCTTGATCGCCCGCGTCGAGGCGACGTCCTCCGTCAGGTCGAGATAGTGGATGCCGGCCTCCTTGGCCGCCGCGCCGATGCCGGGATTGAGGAAGTAGGGCATGGCGGACAGCACGGCAAAACGCCCTTCCATGGCCTTGAGCAACTCGCCATGATCATTCGCATCCACCACGCGGGTGGCGACGGGAACGATCTCGGCCAGCCGCCCGAGCGCCTCGCAATCCCGGTCTGCGACCAGGACGTCATAATCCCCGCTCTCATGCAGAAGGGCCGCGATCATCTCGCCGATCTTGCCGGCCCCGAGAAGAAGGATGGGGGTCTTGTCACCGCCAGTCATGCCTCGCCCTTCTCGTTCTTTGTTGTCTTGGACCATCTCTCGCCCCGGCGCCATCCCGTGCGCCCGATCCCGTTCCCGGCCGCCCGGCCCTGCGGCATGCCCGGGATGCCGAACCGCATCCCGCCGCCGGGAAGGCGCGTCGGTTGTCGGCGGCTTAGCTCCCGGCGCAGGCAAAGGCAAGGGCACAAGCGAGGGAAGGGAGGCGGCCGCGCCCGCAGGCAGGTGACGGCCCTCCTTTGCCGCCCGGATGCGGACCGGCAGGCAGGAGACGGGTCCTCTCCGCCATGCTCAAGAAATTGTGAAGACCTGCGACGGAACGTGAATTGGCTCTTCGCGCGCCGATCGCAGAATATGAGGAGGCGTCGTGCCCGCCCGGCAGGCCGGTTTCCTCCCCTTGCGGGAAGAAGGTGAGTCTGTCAGCCTCGGCCGGTGGTCACGGCCCGATAACGGGAAGGGGACGGCCGGTTCCGGACGGAGGCGTGGCGGAAGAGGAACGACCGCCTCCACACTCGGCCCCGACGAGCCGGCATCGGGCAGGGCAACAGGCGGCGGAGCCGGAAGGCAGTGGAACAGGTGACAAGGGACAGCCGTGCCGATTCGCTTCAATCGAAACTTTTCCTTCCACTATGAGAAGCCGGAGGATGTGGAGCCGGGCATACGGCGGGTCGTCGCCCGCAACCCGAAGGACTACACCTGGGTGGGCACCAACACCTATGTGGTGGGGCGCAGGCGGGTGGCGATCCTCGACCCCGGTCCCGACACGGCCGAGCATGTAAGTGCCGTTCTGGCCGCCGTGGACGGGCGGGATGTCATCGGCATTTTCCTGACCCACAGCCACAGGGACCATGCCCCGGCCGCCCGGCCCCTCGCCCGGGCGACACGGGCTCCCGTTTTCGGATTCGGCGCCATCGATCCGGCCCTGGCGGCGCTGACGGAAGAGGATGTGGATGTCGAGACCGTCCCCGACATCCGGCTGGAGGACGGCGCGGTGCTGGAGGTCGATCAGGGCATCGTGCTGACGGCCGTCCACACGCCGGGGCATTTTCCCAACCATCTCTGCTATGCGGTGACGATTCACAACGGCAAGGAGGCAAGCCACGACGGGCAGGAGGCGAGCCGGCGCCTGCTGTTTACCGGTGATCACGTGATGGGGTGGTCGACCACCGTGATCGTTCCTCCGCTCGGCAATCTCGAACATTATCTCGATTCGCTGGTCAGGCTGCTGGCCCAGCCGGCACGGCACTATCTGCCGAGCCATGGGCCGGCGATCGCGGATGGGCCGCGTTACGTGCGGGCGCTTCTTGCCCATCGCCACATGCGCGAGCGCCAGATCGTCTCCTGTCTGGCCCGCGGCATCCATCGCCCCGAGGCGATCGTCGCCGCCATCTACGAGGGGCTGACACCCCGCCTGGAGCGGGCGGCCGCCGGCTCCGTCAGAGCCCATCTCGCCTATCTGGAGATGCGCGGGATGATCGATGCCGAAGGGCGGTTGACCTGCACACCGGCCGAGATCGATACAAGCTGGCCCCATACGGCGATCGAGGCGGTGATGGAGGAGGGATGAGCAGATCCTTCCTGCGGTGGTGGCAGGCGGGCGCACTGGCCGGTCTGCTGGCATGGGCGGCCGGCATCGGCATGAACTCCCCCGCCACCGCCGACCGGGGAGGAGAGGGCCCGGCCTCCGCATCCTCGTCGCATTCGTCCGCCCCGCTGCCGGCTACGGTCTGTGCGGCGCGGATACCGGGCCGGCCGGAGCTCAGACTCGCCTACATCACGGCCGGACTGGCGCCCGGTGTCTGCCCCGCCGGCCATGTCCTCCATTCCCGCAGCGGTCACGCAGCCGGCCACATGAGGCCAGACTGGCGGCGCTGGGAGGCGGAGCCGGATGCTGCTGCGCCCGTCCTCCTCCATGGCCGCCGGCCCGTGATCTTCGTCCACGGCACGCCCGGCTCGGCCGGTGCTTTTGCCGGCTATCTCCGCCGGCGGGATCTTGTGGACCGCTTTCTGCTCATCAGCATCGACCGGCCGGGCTTCGGGCTGACGCGACCCAAACGGGCCGAACCCGCGCTGCAGCGCCAGGCGGCCGCGATCACCGGGCTGCTCGCCGCGCTGCCCGCCGACACGCCGCCCGCAGTCCTCGTCGGCCATTCGCTCGGCGGACCGATCATCGCCGCTGCCGCCGCCCGCGCGCCGGCGCGCATCGGCGGGCTGGTGGTGCTCGCCGGCGCCTTCGATCCGGCCTTCGAGCGCGTCCATCCGCTCCAGTATCTGGGCGAGGCGCCGCCCTTCGTCTGGCTGCTTTCGCGCAGCCTGCGCAACGCCAATCGCGAGCTGATTCCGCTCAAGGGCGAGCTTGAGCGCCTGCGTCCCGCTCTGATGCGCCTGCATCAGCCCGTCCTCGTCCTGCACGGCACGCGGGACCGGCTGGTGCCCTATGGCAATGTCGCCTATCTGATGCACATGGCCAAACGGGTGCCGCGGTTCGAGGTGCGCCCTCTTGCGGGCTTCGATCACTTCATTCCCTGGACGGCACCGGACGCTGTAGCCGAGGCGATCCGCGAGATGGACGCCTGGCTGGCGCAGCTCTCCCGGCGCCGGAGGGCGAATGCCGACCGGGCGGGTGCACCTTCCACCTCACCCTGACGCGCGGGCGCCCGCGCGCGCCTTCATGATCGCCTTGTGACGGCGCTCCACCCGCAGGGATGCCACGAGCGGCGACAGGCCCGGCTCCGGCCGGCCCTTGTGGCCCAGCTGCCAGAGCTGCTCGTAGAACCAGTAGATCGTGGCAAAGCCGGTGAGCGCACGCACCGCCGGCAGCCGGGTCAGAAAGGCGAGCGGGCGCGGCAGCGGCCTCAGATGCTCCTCCGGGCACGGCAGCGCATCGAGCCCCGCGAGCAGGCGGGCGGCGGCATCCGGCATGACGCAGAAGGGCCGGGCGATGCCGATGAGGTCGACGGCGCCCGTGGCCAGCGCCTCGCGCATCGCCGCGCGGTGGCGGAAGCCGCCGGTGACCATGAGCGGGATCGTGAGCTTCTCGCGCATCGCCTGTGCGAAATCGATGAAATAGGCCTCACGCGCGGCCGTGGAGGCCGGCACGGCAGGGCGCTCTTCCGCTGCAAGACCCGCGATGCGCAGCATGCGCGGCTGCTCGTAGGTGCCGCCGGAGACCTCGATGAGATCGACCCCCGCCTTCTCAAGCCAGCCCGCGACCGTGAGGCTGTCGGTGAAGGCGAAGCCGCCGCGCTGAAAGTCCGCGCTGTTGAGCTTGACGGAGACGGGAAAGTCCGGCCCCACGGCGGCGCGCACGGCTTCCACCACCTCCATGAGAAAGCGCGCCCGGCCTTTGAGATCCCCGCCGTAAGCGTCGCTGCGGCGATTGGTCAGCGGCGAGAGGAATTCGGCGATGAGATAGCCGTGGGCGGCGTGGATCTGCACGCCGGTAAAGCCCGCCGCCTTCAGGGCTGCAGCGGCGGCCGCAAAGCGGGTGACGAGCTCGGCGATCTCGGCGCGGGTCAGCGGCTCGGGGATGCCGAAACGCCCGCCCGGCAGCGCGAGCGGCACGGCCGAGGGCGCTTTGGGATGCGGATTGACGATCTTGGGCGTCTGCCGGCCTGCATGGCTGAGCTGCGCCCACAGCTGGTTGCCGCGCGCCGTGCCCGCCGCCGCCCAGCGCGCCAGCGCCGCCGCCGTCCCGGCATCCGGTGTGCCTGCCACCACCACATTGCCGGGCCGCTCCAGATGATCCGGATCGATGATCACGTTGCCGGTAATCAGCAGCCCCGCACCCCCTTCCGCCCACAGCCCGTAGAGGCGATCGAGCGCCGGGGTCGGCCGGCCCGCGGGGGTCGCGAGCCCCTCGGTCATCGCGGCTTTCGCGATACGGTTCGGGATGCGCACGCCGCAGGGCAGCTCGAGCGGGCTGTCCAGCCTGACCGTCATGAGCACTCCTTCCTCTTTCGCCGTCGCCCGGCAGGCGGCTCAGATCCCCATGCGCCGGGCGGCCAGATCGGCGAGGATTTCGCTGGCGCCGCCGCCGATGCCGTAGATCGGCGCCTCGCGGTAGATGCGCTCGACCGCATGCCCGCGGATGAAACCCGCTCCGCCCAGGATCTGCACGGCGGTCCGCGCGACATGATCGAGCATGTCGGCGGCCGCGATCTTGAGCAGGCAGATCTCGTCCACCGGCTCCTCGCCCCGGTCGATGCGCCAGGCGAGATTCTCGGCCAGACTTTCGACGCAGCGGATGCGGGCGGCCATGTCCACCAGCTTGTGGCGGATCACCTGGCGGCTTGCGAGCGGCCGGCCGAAGGTGATGCGCTCACGGGCATGGGCCAGCGCATCGGCAAGCGCACGCTTGGCAAGCCCGATCGCCAGCGCCGCGAGCCCCAGGCGCTCACGGTTGAAGTTCATCATGAGCGGCAGGAAGCCGCCGTTTTCGACGCCGACAAGATTGGCGGCGGGCACGCGCACGCCGTCGAAATGCAGCGTCGCGGTGTCCGAGCACCACCAGCCCATCTTCGGCAGCTCGTGGCGCACGAGCCCCTCGACGGGCTCCTCGACGACGATGAGCGAGACACCTTCCGCTCCCGCGCCGCCGGTGCGCACCGCAACCGTGAACAGATCCGCGCGCATGCCCGAGGTGATGGTGGTCTTGGTGCCGGTGATCACGTAGTGGTCGCCGTCGCGGACCGCCCGCGTGCGGATCGCGGCGACATCGGAGCCGGCATCCGGCTCGGTCACCGCGAGCGCGGCAATCTTCCGGCCCGCCAGCACGTCGGGAATGATCCGCCGCTTCAGATCATCCGACCCGGCCGCAAGGATGGGAGGCAGGGCGATGCCGTGGGAGAACAGCGCCGCCACCAGCCCGCCGGCGCCCGCGCGCGCCATCTCCTGGTTGAGGATGAGCGAGAAGAAGGAATCGGCCGGCGTGCCGCCCAGCTTCTCCGGATAGCCGAGGCCGAGAAGCCCGGCTTCGGCCGCCTTCTCGTGGAGCGCGCGGGGTATGCGGCCGGCCTCCTCCCAGTCGTTGATGAAGGGAATGATCTCGCGGTCCACGAAACGGCGCACGGCCGCCTGGAACTGGCGGTGCTCCGAACCGTAGAAGGGCGAATCCTGTGGCAGGGCGAAGGGATCTTCCAGATTCATGACATCCATCCTCCGAAGGCATCCGCAGCACCAGCCTAGGATGGAAGACCGCCGTGAGGAAACATCCCGGCATCGGCGGCTGGCGGCCGACCGCCGGTGCGGGGAGCGTCTCCTCAGTCCTGGAAGGGATCCTGCATGAGGATGGTGTCTTCGCGCTCGGGGCTTGTGGACAGCAGCGCAACCGGCGCACCGATCAGCTCCTCGACGCGCCGGACGTATTTGACGGCGGTGGCCGGCAGGTCCCGCCAGGAGCGGGCGCCGCGCGTGCTCTCGCGCCAGCCTTCGAGCGTCTCGTAGATCGGCTCGACACGTTCCTGGCTTGCCCGGTCGGGCGGCAGATGGTCGAGCAGCTGATCCCCCAGCCGATAGCCGACACAGATCTTGATCGACTCGAACCCGTCCAGCACGTCGAGCTTGGTGAAGGCGATGCCGCGGATGCCGGCCACCGTCACCGCCTGGCGCACGAGCACCGCGTCGAACCAGCCGCAGCGCCGGCGCCGCCCCGTGACCGTGCCGAACTCATGGCCCCGCTCGCCCAGAAGGCGCCCGGTCTCATCGGCAAGTTCGGTGGGGAAGGGGCCTGCGCCCACTCTCGTGGTGTAGGCCTTGGCGATGCCGAGAACATAGTCCAGCGCATTGGGTCCCACGCCGGCTCCCGCAGCCGCCTGGCCGGCGACGGTGTGCGAGGAGGTGACGTAAGGATAGGTCCCGTGATCGACATCGAGCAGCACGCCCTGGGCCCCCTCGAAGAGAATGCGCGCTCCCTTTTCGCGAACCTGGGCGAGCGTCTGCCAGACGGGCCCCGCAAAGGGCAGGATGCGCGGGGCGACAGCGGCGAGCGCCGCCTCGATCTCGGCCTTGTCGATGGGTTCGGCTCCGAGCCCGCGGCGCAGGGCGTTGTGGTGGGTGAGCAGGCCTTCGAGGCGTTCGGAGACCAGCGCCGGATCCTTCAGGTCGCAGATCCTGAGCGCCCGCCGGCCGACCTTGTCTTCATAGGCCGGGCCGATCCCGCGGCGCGTGGTGCCGATCCTGATGCCGCGGGTTGCGTCTTCACGCAGCGCATCCAGCTCGCGGTGAAAGGGCAGGATGAGCGCGCAAGTCTCGGCGATCCGGAAAGATTCGGGTGAGACCGTCACGCCCTGGGCGCGCAGCCGATCGATTTCATCCACGAGCGCCCAGGGATCGACGACCACGCCATTGCCGATGATCGACAGCTTGCCCGGGCGCACGATGCCGCTGGGCAGCAGGGAAAGACGATAGGTTTCACCGCCCACCACCAGCGTATGGCCGGCATTGTGCCCTCCCTGGAAGCGCACGACGACATCGGCGCGGCTGGACAGCCAGTCCACGATCTTGCCCTTGCCCTCGTCGCCCCACTGGGCGCCGATCACCACCACATTGGCCATGGTCTCAACTTCCTGCTCGAACGGGCGGGATGCCGCTTCAGTCGCGTTCGGTCTGTGCCCTTTTCGCACGAGCCGGCGCAAGAGGTTTCAGCCCCCCGGCGTCGAGAATCCGGGTGCAGCCCAGGCGCCGGGCGGCCTGGCGCAGCCCGTTCGCATCCGCATCCGTCAGGGCCTCGATCACCACCGCACCCTCCCGGCGCAAGCTGGCGATCCGTCCGGGATCGGCGTCCGGACAGGCATAGATCCGCCCGGAAGTCTCCTTTGCGGGGGGCAGCAGAGGCAGCAGTCTGTCCATGTAGGCGGAAAAGCCGACCGCCGGCTCGAAGCGTCCGTCCGCCCGCCGGATGCGATAGCGCCCTCCCCGCCCGAGTTCGGAGGCGGCCGCCGTCGCGAAGATCGCAAAGGCGATGCCCCGGTGATATTCGAAACCGCGGCGCTCGAGCGGGTCGATGGTAACGGTCACATCGGGCAGTTCACGCGCCAGAGCCTCGGCGAACGTCAGCAGCGCGCGCCGCTCCGGCTCCAGGGCCGCAGGCAGGGCGAGCCGTTCGAGCAGCGGTCCCGCGCTCGCAAGCGGGCCTGTTGCGGCCATGAGATCGGCGAGCAGCCGGGCCTGATCGGCGGCAAGCTCACGCGAGGCACCCGCGATGTCCTTGACATCGACACGCCGGAGCACCTCCGCGCGGTGTTCGGCCTCGATCTCCCAATGCCGCAGCAGGGCCTCAAGCAGCGGCGGACAGACGACATCGATCACCAGCCCCGTCATTCCGAGCGCCTGCAGTCCCGAAAGCGCCGCCCGTGCGACTTCCCGGTCGGCCCGGGGGCTGTCGGTGCCGATGAGCTCGATTCCCACCTGCCGGAACTGACGCGAAGGCTGGAGGGTGTCGCCCGTGACCTTCATCACCGGTCCCGCATAGGCCAGCCGCAAGGGCCGCGGAGCGGCCTTGAGCCGGGTGGCGGCCAGCCGCGCCATCTGCAGCGTGATGTCGGACCTGAGCACCATCACGCGCCGGGATTCGGGATCGAGCAGGCGGAACATGTCCGGCAGACGCCCGCCATCGGCGACCGCGGCCAGTCCTTCCTCGAATTCCAGCAGCGGCGGGTGCACGCGCTCGTAACCCCAGCGGGCGAAATGCGCGATAAGCGCCTCCGAGGCCGCCGCCTCGCGCGCCGCATCCGGAGCAAGCGTATCCTGCAACCCCTGGGGCAAGAGCCCCGGCCGGCATCCGTCCTCTGCTTCCCGCATCCGCAAGTCCATCCCCGGCTTTCCGCCGCCCCCCTTCCTACGCAAAACGCAAGGGGGCCGCCTGCTGAACATAGGGCAGGGCGCGGACCTCCTCCAAGACCGGAGCGGCGATCGGCTGATCCACGCCCAGCAGGGCGACCGCAAGCCCGCCCTTGGCCGCACGCCCGAGATTGAAGGTTGCGATGTTGACGTCATGCCGGCCGAGCAGCGTGCCGAGAGCACCGATGAAGCCCGGCTTGTCCTCGTTGACGACGAAAAGCATGTCGGGCGCAAGCTCGGCCTCGAGCGTGACGTCGTCAAGCTGGACCACGCGCGGACTCTGGTCGGAAAAGAGCGTGCCGGCGACCGAGCGGGTGCGGTTTTCGGTGCGCACCACAAGCCGCATGAGGGTGTGATAATCGCCGGCGCGCTCGTGGATCACCTCGCTGACGGCGATGTCCCGATCACGCGCGATCACCGGGGCGTTGACCATGTTGACCGATTCCATCACGGGTTTGAGCAGCCCCTCCAGCACGACGGCCGTCAGCGGCCGGGTGTTGAGCTCGGCGACATGGCCCTCGTATTCGACCCGCACCTCGCGCACACCCGAGCGCACGAGCTGGCCCATGAAGCTGCCGAGCTGGCGGGCGAGCGCCATGTATGGTCTCAGCTTCGGCGCCTCTTCCGGCGTCATGGACGGCATGTTGAGGGCGTTGGTCACCCCGCCGAGCAGCAGGAAGTCGGCCACCTGTTCGGCGATCTGGATGGCGACATTCGTCTGCGCCTCCCGCGTCGAGGCACCGAGATGCGGCGTTGCGATGAGCCGCGGGTGACCGAAGAGCGGATGGGAGCGCGCCGGTTCCTCGGCATAGACATCGAGCGCCGCTCCGGCCAGATGACCGGAATCGAGTGCCTCCTTGAGTGCCGCCTCATCCACCAGTCCGCCACGGGCGCAGTTGATGAGATAGGCCCCCTCCTTCATCTTCGCGATGGCTTCGGCGTTGATGATGTTGCGGGTCTGGTCGGTCAGCGGCGTGTGCAGGGAGACGAAGTCCGCCCGGGCGAGCAGCGTGTCGAGATCGACCTTCGTCACCCCCAGCTCCCGGGCGCGGTCATCGGTGAGATAGGGATCGTGGGCCAGCACCTTCATCTTGAGCCCGATGGCGCGATCGGCCACGATCGAGCCGATATTCCCGCAGCCGATGATGCCGAGCGTCTTGCCGGTCACCTCCACGCCTAGAAAACGCGACTTTTCCCACTTGCCGGCATGTGTGGAGGCGTTGGCCTGCGGAATCTGGCGCGCCAGCGAGAGCATGAGCGCGATGGCGTGCTCGGCAGTGGTGATCGCATTCCCGAAGGGCGTGTTCATGACGACGATGCCGCGGGCCGTCGCCTCGGCGACATCGATGTTGTCCACGCCGATGCCGGCCCGGCCGATGACCTTCAGCCGCTCGGCACGCGCGAGCACCTTGGGGGTCACCTTGGTCGCCGAGCGCACGATCAGGCCGTCATAGGCGCCGATCACGTCGGCCAGCTCCTCCTTGGAAAGATCCGTGCGCTCGTCCACTTCGATGCCGCGCTCGCGCAGAATCCGGGCGGCGAGCGGGCTCATCTTGTCGGAAATGAGAACCTTGGGCATGACTGATCGCTCCTGATGATTGCTTATGAGGCAATCGCTTCCTGTGATGAAGATGCGTGCAAGGGGCATCCGGCAGGGCGGGCGGATCTCCCGGCTTGCTCACCTGCCGGCATATGCGGATTTCGTCTCGTGGAAGGCCCAGTCCAGCCAGGGGCCGAGCTCTTCCACATCGGCCACCTCCACCGTCGCCCCGCACCAGATTCTGAGCCCCGGCGGCGCATGCCGGTAGCCGGCGATGTCATAGGCCGCCTCTTCCCTTTCCAGCAGGGCGGCGAGCCGTTTGACGAAGCGGCGCTGATCCGCCTCGGGCAGCCGGCAGAAATCGGGGTCGACGATCCGCAGACATACCGAGGTGTTGGAGCGGATGGCAGCATCCCTCACCAGATGATCCACCCAGGGCGTCTTGCGCACCCAGGCATCGAGGGCTGCGGCATTGGCATCGGCGCGGGCGATGAGCGCGTCCAGCCCGCCAATCTCCTCCGCCCAGTCCAGGGCATCGAGCCAGTCCTCGACGCACAACATCGACGGCGTATTGATGGTCGCTCCCCGGAACAGGGCCTCGTCCAGCGCGCCCTTCTTCTTCAGCCGCATGATCTTGGGCAGCGGCCAGGGCGGTTCATATGCGAGCAGCCGGTCCACGGCGCGCGGCGAAAGAATGAGCATGCCGTGAGCGGCCTCCCCGCCCAGGACCTTCTGCCAGGAGAAGGTCACGACATCGAGCCGCTCGATCGGCACGGCCTGGGCGAAGACCGCGCTCGTCGCATCGCAGATCCTGAGGCCCGCAGCCGGGGGAGACGAGAAGGCCCCGTCCGGCATCCGCACGCCCGACGTCGTGCCGTTCCAGCAGAAGACGAGATCATGATCGGGATCGATGGCATCCAGGTCCGGCAGCTCCCCATAGGGTGCCTCCAGCACCCGGACATCGGGAAGCTTCAGATGCTTCGTGATGTCATCCGCCCAGGTCTTCGAGAAACTCTCAAAGGCGAGGACATCCACGGGCCGCGGGCCCAGAAGATTCCACAGCGCCATCTCGACCGCCCCCGTATCCGAGGCCGGGACGATGGCAAGCCGGTAGTCCTCCGGCACGGCAAGAAGCGCGCGCGTGCGATCGATGGCCGCTTCAAGCCGCGCCTTGCCGATGGCGGAACGGTGGGATCGACCGAGGGGGGCATGGATGAGAAAATCCGGCGTCCAACCCGGATGCTTGGCGCAGGGCCCCGACGAAAACTGGGGCCGCGCCGGACGGCGCAGAGGCTTTTCTGTCATGTCACACTCTCCTTCCAGAGAGCACGCGCCTCGTTGGGGAGGCGTGGCCCGCCGGCGAGACTAGGCATGTATCACCTGCTGTCAAGAATTTTTTTGCGGCGCACAAAAAGGGGCGGGCAAAAATGGAGCGAGGAAGGGCCGCCGGTCTCAGCCGGCCCCTTGTCCGGCTGCCGCGTCTCCCGTGCCGGTGGATCCGGTGGCAAGGGCCGCGAACTGGAGCTCGGCCAGCCGGCGGTAGAGCGGTGAGCGGGCAAGGAGCTCCTCATGCCGGCCGATCGCCTGGATCCGGCCGCGGTCCATCACGACGATGCGGTCCGAATCGACGACCGTTGACAGGCGATGGGCGATGACGATGCTGGTGCGCCCGCGGGTCAGATTGGCGAGCGCCTCCTGGATGAGGCGTTCGGACTGGGAATCGAGGGCACTGGTGGCCTCGTCAAGCAGCAGGATGGGGGCATCCTTCAGAATCGCGCGGGCGATCGCGATGCGCTGACGCTCGCCTCCCGAAAGCCGGACACCGCGTTCGCCGAGCGGCGTGTCGAGGCCCTGCGGCAGGCGCGCGATGAACTCCCAGGCATGTGCCTGGCGGGCGGCGGCGATGATCTCCTCCTCGCTCGCTTCCGGCCGGCCGTAGGCGATGTTGTCGCGCACGCTGCCGGAAAACAGGACGGTCTCCTGCGGCACCACGGCGATCTGACGGCGCAGCGCGATGGGATCGACGGTGCGAATGTCGATGCCGTCCACAAGGATGCGTCCGGCCTGCGGATCGAAGAAGCGCAGCAGCAGCAGAAGCATTGTCGACTTGCCGGCCCCCGAGGGACCGACGAGGGCGACCCGTTCGCCCGGCGCGATGGTAAGCGTGACGTCGTCAACCGCCGCGATCTCCGGCTTGGCGGGATAGGAAAAGGTGACATGCTCATAGGCGATCCGCCCTTCGAGCCGTCGTGGCAGCGGCCTGGGATGGCGCGGCGCCGTGATCGCGGGCGGCGTGCGCAGCAGCTCGGCGATGCGCTCGGCCGCACCGGCGGCCCGCTGAAACTCGCCATAGGTCTCGATCACCGCACCCACGGCACCGGCCGCCATGATCGCGAATCCCACGAAGGCGGCCATTTCGCCGCCGGTCATCGTTCCCGTCACCACGGCATGGGCGCCACGCCAGAGCACGAAGGTGATCGAGCCCGCAATCAGGAAGATGACGATGCCGGTGAGCACGGCCCGCGCCCGCACCCGGCGCCGGGCCACCGCAAACGCCTCCTCGACCGCCCGATGAAAGCGCCGCCGCTCGAAATCCTCGCGGGTGAACGCCTGCACGATCTGGATCGCGCCCAGCGCCTCCGAGACGAGGCTTGCAACATCCGCGATCCGGTCCTGGCTGAGCCGCGCCAGCCGCCGCACCCGCCGGCCGAAGACCACGATCGGGACGATCACCGCCGGCACGACCAGCACCATGGTCGCCATCAGGAGCGGATTCAGCACCACCATCATCGCCACCGAGCCCACGAACAGCAGGATGTTGCGCAGGGCGATCGAGGCGGAGGCCGACAGCACGTCCTGGATCACGCCGACATCGGCGGTCACCCGCGAGGCGATCTCGCTTGGCCGGTTTTCCTCGAAGAAGGCCGGATGCAGGCCGATGACATGCCCGAGCGCCGCAATCCTCAGGTCGGCGGCCACCCGCTCGCCCAGCAGATTGACGAAATAGGCGCGCCAGGCGGTTGCGACCGCCAGCACGGTCACGATCGCGAACAGCCGCAGGAAGTAGATGTCGATGCCGGCCGGATGGGCGGCGCTGAATCCCTTGTCGATGACGGGCCGCATGGTCGCGATCGCCGCGATGTTGGCGGCGGCCGCCACCACCAGAAACACCCCCGCCAGCACCACCAGCCCCTTGTGCCGGCGGATGAAGCGGGCGACGATCGCCAGCTTCAGCAGCCGCCTCAGGGGCCGGCCCGGCGGCCGGTTCCGCGCGGGATCCTTGTCCTTGCCGGCTGGTTCCACCTTCACCATCTTCCGCCATTTCCACAATCAGGCCGAGCCGCGCCCGCCGCCCGCTGCAGGAGGCATGCACGGGCCGTCTTGTCAAGGCGCCCGGGCATCGCTATAAGCCGCCGCCAAGCAGCTGCAAGCTCGTGGAGTGCCCAACCGATGCCGAAGCCCGACATTCATCCCGACTACCACTTCATCAAGGTGGTGATGACCGACGGTACCGAATTCGTCACCCGCTCGACCTATGGCGAGGAAGGGGCCGTGCTCAAGCTCGAGATCGATCCCAAGTCGCACCCCGCCTGGGTGGGTGGCGGCCAGCGGCTGGTCGATCGCGGCGGCCAGGTGGCCCGCTTCAAGAAGCGCTACGGCAGCTTCTCGCTCACCGGCAAGAAGTAGGCGGCCCCGCCCCTTCGCACCGTCCTTCCCCCACGGCGCAAGCGAACCGCCGCCATTTGCAGGATTCCCCCTCATTCCGCCACCATCCCTGGCTGGATGCGGGCCGGTGCCGGGTGCAGCCGGTGCGCCGGGTTTTCGGCCGCCTCCGCCATGGGCGACGGGCAGAAGAAAGAGACCCGGCGTTCAGGCCGTGCGGTTGTCCCAGTTGGCGATGTCGCGATCCTCGCCTTCGCCGCCCGGCTTGCCGTCCGCCCCGTAGGTCCACAGATCGAATTCCGCATGCCGGCCGGGATAGCGGTAATGATAGGGCCGCCCCCAGGGGTCGATGATCCCGTCCTTCTTGTCGAGATAGGGGCCATTCCAGAAGCGGGCATTCTGCGGCCGCTCGATCAGCGCTTTCAGCCCCTCTTCCGTCGACGGATAGCGGCCGACTTCCAGGCGATAGAGATCGAGGGCCGATTCGAGATTGCGGATCTGGATTTCCGCGGCCTGCGACTTGGCGCGCGAGAGATACTGCACCACCCGCGGCACGGCGAATGCCGCGATCAGGCCGAGGATCGCCAGCACGACGAGCAGCTCGATGAGCGTAAAGCCCCGGGCCCGCCGGGGCGGCGACGGCCGCCTGCCGGCAGGGCGACTGCCCCTTGCGGCAGACGGATTTGCGGCTTCTTCCAGTCCCGACGACACCATCTCCTCTCCCGCTTGCTGTTCGCTTGCGCTTGATCTTGGTCCCGGCAACAGCCCATACCAGATGGAGATCACCCCCCGCAACGCCGTTGTGGGAAGGGGTGGATCTGCCCGCGAAATGGGCAGGGCCGAGAAAGTCGGAAAAAGCGGAGACGATCATGGATGAACAGACGGTCCGTCGCCCCGTCAGCGAGGAGGAGGCACGCGAGGCGGTGCGCGTCCTGCTGCGCTGGGCGGGAGACGATCCCGATCGCGAGGGGCTGCGGGAGACGCCGGATCGCGTGGTGCGTGCCTGGCGGGAATACTTCCGCGGCTATGACGAGGATCCGGTCCGCTATCTTCAGCGCACCTTCGAGGAGGTCTCCGGCTATGACGAGGTCGTGCTGCTGAGGGACATTCCCTTCGTGTCGCATTGCGAACACCATATCGCACCGATCATCGGCAAGGCGCATGTCGCCTATGTGCCGCGCGACCGGATCGTCGGGATTTCCAAGCTCGCCCGCGTCGTGCACGCGTTTGCGCGCCGGCTGCAGGTCCAGGAACGGCTGACCGCCCAGATCGGGGATGCCATCGCCGAGGTGCTCGATCCCGTGGGGGTGGCCGTGGTGATCGAGGCGACCCACGCCTGCATGAGCTGTCGCGGTGTGGAGACGCCCGACGTCGTGATGACGACGAGCCGCATGCTCGGTCTCTTCCGCGAGGATGACAAGGCCCGGCGCGAGGTGCTGTCGCTGATGGGCTTTTAGGCAAAGGAGCCTGCAAGGCTGCCGGCAGGGAACCCTTTTCCCGACAGGCCGTTTCCCACCATGAGGGACATGCGGGCCAAGCGCGGCGGCGTTGACAGAAAGCGGCGCTTTTGGGTAAGGACGGGCGCCGCACGGGATCGTGGCGCTTTCTGCATGTCCGTGTGTGACCGTGGCCCCTTCGTCTAGCGGTCTAGGACGCCAGCCTCTCACGCTGGAAACACGGGTTCGAGTCCCGTAGGGGTCACCAGCTTCGCATCCTTTTCTTTTTTCGCATCCTTTTCTTTTCATGCGCGCATGAATCTGCTACGGCTCGCCTCCAAGGATTTCGGGGATGTGCGGGTGCACCAGCCGCTTTCTCGTGTGCAGCAGGGGGCAAAAACCGGGCTTTTCGGCGTTTGCCGCGATCGTCGCACAGTTTGTCGCAAGACGACTTGAAGGCGATGGCGGCATGAAGGCAGCGGCAGCCCCACGCGAACAAGACCCGGCGCCGGTGCGTTGCGGAGAGCCGCCAGGGAATGTGCCGGCGGCCGGTTGATCGGGCCGAGGCCGTCTTCTCCGGCAGGCGCCGGAAGGGCCGATGGAGGAAACGTCCAAAGAGGGGGAGACAGGCTCTTGCGCATCATCATCGCCCTGTGCGGCCTTGCCCTCCTGGCTGGCGGTCTGCCGGCCGTGGTCCATGCGCAGTCCCCGCAGCCGGCCGATGAGGAGGGCCAGGCGGAGGAGATCGTCTATCCCGCCTCCTTTTTCGCCCGCTACAATCCGGTGACGGCGCTTGACATGGTGCGGCGCGTGCCGGGCTTTCGCCTGAATGAAGGATCCGGCCGGCGCGGCTTTGCGGAGGCTGCCGGCAATGTGCTCATCAATGGCGAGCGCCCTTCCACCAAAAGCGATTCGCTTTCGGACATCCTGGCACGCATCCCGGCCGAGCGCGTGGAGAAGATCATCCTGATCCGCGGGAACACGGCCGGCTATGACCTGCCGGGCCAGGACGTGATCGTGGATGTGCGCCTGAAGACGGCAACCGAGTCGGTCCACCGTTGGAAAATCGAGGTCGAACAGGATGTGGACGGAGGTCCCTTGACACCCACGGGCTTTCTGTCCCGGTCCGCAACCGGCGAGAACCTGCGCTATGACATCGGAGCGACGGTGCGCCGGTTTGCGATCAATGCCACGAGCCTGGAGCGGCTTCTTCTGGGAGAGGCCCGCAGCCTGGGCGAGCTGCGGGACGAGGATCTGATCATTGACGGTGTCGAACTCGAACTGGCCGGCAATACGGAAATCCGCCAGGGCCGGAATCTCTACCACTTCAACGGCAAGATCAATTTCAATCACCGCACCACGGAAGAACTGTCGCGGCGCAATGCCCTCATTGCCGATCTGATCGATCGCCTGGTTACCGAAAGGAACGGCCGGGACCGGCTGCGCTTCGAACTGGGGGGCGACTGGTCGCGCAGCTTCGGGGCACTCGATGCGAAACTCATCGGTCTCGGCCGACGCACGGATTTCGACAGCTTCTCCAGCCGCGACGACCGCCAGGACGACGGCACGCCGATCGTCTACAGGCTGGCCAATTCCGATTCGGTGGAAACCGAGATCATCGGCCGCATCGAGCTCGACTGGAAGGGCACGGCCGATCATCTTCTGGAACTGGATGCCGAAGGCGCCATCAACCGCCTGTCCAATGCGCTCGTCTTCACCCTGGACACCGGCGACGGCCCCCAGATCATCCCGGTGCCGGGGGCAAACACGCTGGTGCGCGAGCGGCGCGGCGACTTCGGGCTCAAGGATACCTGGACCCACGGCCCCTGGGTCGTGGAAGCACGCATGGGGGCGGAAGCCTCCACCATCATCCAGACCGGAGACGCCAGCAACCGCCGCAGCTTCTTCTTCCTCAAACCCCGCTTCATGACCGCCTGGGCGCCGAATCCGCAGCGCAACATCCGTCTTTCCATCCGCCGTGACGTGGCCCAGCTCAACTTCTTCGATTTCGTCAGCGCGACCAATTTCGCCGATGAACAGCTCGCCCTCGGCAATCCCGAACTCAAGCCGGAGCGGACCTGGATCTTCGAGGCGAGCATGGAGCAGCGCTTCGGCGAAATCGGGGTGGTGACACTCACCCCCTTCTATCACCGCATCACCGATGTCCAGGACCTGCTGCCGCTCAGGGACGATCTCGAAGTCCCGGGCAACATCGGCTCGGGCAGGCGCTTCGGCATCCGCTGGGAGATGACGCTGCCGCTCGCCGAATGGATCGGTCTTGCCGGCGCGCGCCTCGACGTCGAGGGCTCCGCCCAGCGCTCGCGGGTGCGCGATCCCGTCACCGGCCGGCCCCGGCCGCTCTCGCTCGAGCGCAAGGTCCAGAATGACATCCAGTTCCGGCAGGACTTCCGGCGGGCGCGGGTCGCCTGGGGCTTCGAGATTCTCCAGACGGCGCCGCTGCCCTTCTTCGGAATCGACGAGCGTGTGCTGGACGACCGCGGCGTCTCGCTTGACGCCTTCATCGAGACGACGCGCTTCTTCGGCTTCAAGATCCGGATCCGGGCGGAAAACCTGATCAATGACACCTCGGTGCGCGAGCGGGCGGTGTTCACCGGTCTGCGCGCGCTCAGCCCGCTTGATTTCATCGAGGCGCGCCGCCGGCGCATCGGCCGGTCGCTGATTCTCACCGCCGAGGGCAGCTTCTAGCCGCGCGAGGTGCGGCCTTTCGCGGCCGCCATTCGGTTGGGTGGGCCGAGCGGGATGCCGGCCGCGGCGATGCGCGCGAGCAGCTCTTCCGCAAGACGTGTGCGCAGATCGAGGAGGCGCGGGCGCTCCACCCACACGCACACGGAGAGCAGGATGCTTCCGTCCGGCGCGGGTTCGCTCAGGATCTGGGGCGCGGGTTCGGCGAGCACGCCGTCTCCGGCCGCGACCATGGCGGCCACCACCTCCTCGGCGAGCGCCTTGGCGCGCGCGAGATCCGCCGGGTCCTCGAGCGGGAGCACGATCTCCGCGCGCCGGCGCGCGAGCGCGGTGTTGTTGACCAGCGGCTGGCCCCAGATCTGGCCGTTCGGCTGGAAGACCCGGAGCCCGTCGGCCGTCTCGAGCACGGTGAAGAAGATGTTGATGTCGGTGACGGTGCCGGTGTTGCCGCCCACCGTGATGCTGTCGCCGATGCGGAAGGGCCGGAAGATCGCGAGCATCACGCCGGCAGCAACATGGGCGAGCGTGCCCTGCAGCGCCAGCCCGATCGAAAGCCCCGCCGCGCCGATCAGCGCCGCCAGACTCGTCGTCTCGATCCCGAAGCGCTCAAGCGCCGCCAGCACCGCGACCGCGAGCACCGCGTAGCGCGCGAGGGAGGCGAGAAAGCGCGCCAGCGTCGGATCGATCACCTTGACGCGCGAAAGAAGGCGCTGGGCGCCGCGTGCGGCCCAGCCCGAGAGCACGAGGCCGAGGACGAGGATCGCGATCGCGCCGACGAGCGCGAGCAGCACCGATCCGCCCTCCTCGAGCAGCAGCGGGCGCGCCCGCTCCCACAGATCGGCGCCGATGCGCCCGGCCTCCTCCATGACCGCCGGTCCCTCGCCTGTTCCGGACGACACGCGCTCAGAAATCCACGCAGATGCCCTTGCGCTCCCAATCGCCATAGCGGGTGGGTTCCGGCCCCGAAGGCCCGCCGATCTCCCGGGGACGGCGGGGCTGCGGCTGCCGCGGCCGGCTGCGGTCATCCCCGCTTGCGGCCTTCTGGGCATTCTCCTCACCCGGCCTGACGGTTTCGTCTGTCATGATCTCATCTCCGGCGAGATTGACGCGGTGATCCCTCATCGCCACATCTACGCCGCGACGGTTCCATCCTGCAAGAGAGGAGCACGAGGACAGGACGATGACCACGGGATTTTTCCGGACGGCTCTTCTGCTGGCGGCGCTGACGGGTCTGTTTCTGGCCGTCGGCTATCTGGTCGGCGGCACCGGCGGCATGATTTTCGCCCTGCTGCTTGCCGGGGCGATGAACATCTGGGCCTACTGGCAATCGGATCAGCTCGTGCTGAGAATGTATGGGGCCCGGCCGGCGGATCCCGTGCGCGAGCGGCGTCTTGTCGCGACCGTGCGCCGGCTGGCCGCCAGAGCGGGGCTCCCGATGCCGGCGGTCTATGTGATCGAAACCGACCAGCCCAACGCCTTTGCCACCGGGCGCGATCCGGAGCATGCCGCGGTTGCGGCGACCCGCGGGCTGCTCAAGATTCTGGACGACGACGAGCTGGAAGGCGTGATCGCCCATGAGCTCGGCCATATCCGGAACCGTGACACGCTGGTGATGACATTGACCGCCGTCGTTGCCGGCGCCATTTCGATGCTTGCCAACTTTGCCCTGTTCTTCGGGCACAACCGCAACAATCCGCTGGGTGTTCTGGGCATCATTCTCGTCATCGTCTTTGCGCCGCTGGCGGCGATGCTGGTGCAGCTTGCGATCTCGCGCACCCGCGAGTTCGGCGCCGACGAGGCGGGTGCACGGATCTCGGGCAAGCCGCTGGCCCTGGCGAGCGCACTCCGGCGGCTGGAGGCGGCCGCCCGTGCCCTGCCGAACCCCTATGCCGAGCACAATCCCGCGAGTGCGCATCTGTTCATCGTCAATCCCCTCTCGGGTCGCCAGATGGCGACGCTCTTCCGCACCCATCCTTCCACCGAGGAGCGCATTGCCCGGCTGGAGGCGCTGGC
>CAYYGH010000014.1:23663-45522 GCA_964471405.1 uncultured Sphingomonadales bacterium
GCCGCGGCCGGCTGGCCGGTGATGGCCGTCGACATCTCGCCGGCGCGGCTGGCGCGCCTGCAGGACAATCTCGCCCGGCTGAAGCTGGAGGCGATGGTGGTCGCGGCGGATGCGACCCGCCTTGCGGCCCGGCGGCCGTTTGCCGGCGTGCTGCTGGATGCCCCATGTTCGGCCACCGGAACGGCAAGACGCCATCCCGACATCATCTGGAAACGCACGCCGGAAGACATTCGCAGACTCGCCGATCGGCAGCGGGAGCTGCTGGAAAATGCCGCACGGCTGGTCGCTCCCGGCGGCGTACTGGTCTATGCCGTCTGCTCGCTGGAGCCGGAGGAAGGAGAAGACCGGATCACGGACTTTCTGGCCCGCCATCCGGATTTCCGGCGGCTGCCGGTGGCAGGCGAAGAGGTCTTCGGGCTTGCCGAGGCGGTAACCGGGCAGGGTGACGTTCTCACCCACCCCGCCATGCTGGCGGATCTCGGCGGCATCGACGGCTTCTACATCGCCCGCCTTGTCCGCGCACCGGCCGATCATTCCCGCCCCGTTTCCGATGACGGGCGGGAACGTTGAGCCGGAGGCCATGGAGCTGCTAAGAGCATGGTCATGACCACCGGCACCACGATCACGATCGCACCGTCCATTCTCTCTGCCGATTTCGCGCGTCTCGGCGAGGAAGTCTCGGCAATCGCCGAAGCGGGGGCCGATGTCGTCCACATCGACGTGATGGACGGGCACTTCGTTCCGAACCTGACCATCGGTCCGGCGGTGATAAGGGCCCTCAGGCCGCTGACCGACAAGCCTTTCGACGTCCATCTGATGATTGCGCCGGCCGATCCCTATCTGGCCGCTTTCCGCGAAGCGGGTGCCGACATCCTGACGGTGCATCCCGAGGCCGGCCCCCATCTTCACCGCACCCTTCAGCGAATCAAGGCGCTGGGGGCGAAGGCGGGGGTGGCCCTCAACCCGGCGACACCGGCCTCGGCGATCCGCCATGTGCTGGATCTTGTCGATCTGGTGCTGGTGATGACGGTCAATCCCGGATTCGGCGGCCAGAAGTTCATCCCCGGCATGATCGAGAAGATCGCCGAGGTCCGGCAGATGATCGCCCTGGCCGGTCGGCCGATCGCCTTGGAGGTTGACGGCGGGATCACGCCCGAGACGGCAGGCCGGGTGGTGGCGGCAGGGGCCGACATGCTGGTGGCGGGCACGGCCGTCTTCGCGGACGGTCCTGCGCGGTATCGGGCCAATATCGCGGCTTTGCGGGCAGCCGGGGAGGCCGCCCGCCCCCGGATCGCGGTAGACTAGGAAGCGGCGATGTCCGAGCTCGAGGCGCTATTCGACGCAAGCTGCGACGAACGGCGCATCCGTCGGGCCTTGCGCAGGACCGGTCGGCGGGGCTGGGCCATGCCCTGGTGGGTGCGTCTGCCCGCCGGCGAGCGCATCTATCTTCTCAAGCTCAACGGACGTCATCCCCTGCGGCTGATGGGCAGTCCGGATCCGGTCCTGCCGGGCGATCCCCGCCGCGGGGCCGACTGGCTGGCCGGTCGGCAGGCCTGGGATCCCGCCCGGCGGCCGCTGCCCCATCGTCGCGATCCCTGGGGGGGCGGCGATCTGGAGCCGGCGACCGCCGAGGCGCTGCAGCGCTTTTCCTGGCTTGGCGACATCGCGCAGGCCACCCGCAGCGAGGAGGCCCAGGCTCATGCAACGGGCTGGACGGCCGCCTGGCTGAAGCGCTTCGGCCGCTGGGGCGGTGCGCAAGCCTGGCATCCTCTGCGCACCGCCGAGCGGCTTGCCAACTGGTTCTCTCATGCCTCTCTCGTGCTCTCCTCCAGCGACCTCGTCTATCGCTCGGCGGTGATCGATTCGATGGCGCGGCAGGCCCGGCATCTCCACCACCAGCTTCCCCGGCTTATGCCCGAAGCCCTGCCGGGCGAGGATCTCGCCATGGTGGCGGTCGCGCTGGCCATGGCCGGTCTGCTGCTGCCCTATGGCGAGTCCTGGCGGAAGGCGGGTCTGGATGCTCTCAACCACCATCTCTTCCGCAGCCGCGACCAGACGGGTGCTCCTCTCAGCCGCCGCCCGAAGGAGGCCTTTGCCACCTTGCGGCATCTGCTCATGCTCGAACGCTGCTTCCGGGAACGCGGCGAGGACTGCCCGCGCTGGCTTGCCGAAGCCCGCCAGCATCTCGCCCGCTTCCTGCTCGGTTTCCGGCTTGAAGGCGGCTGGGCCCACATCCAGGGCCTGGGCGGCATTCCCGTCCAGGCGCTGGAAGCCCTGCTGGCACAGGCCCGTGTCGACATCGTGGTTCCGCAACGGGGAGAAAGCGGGGGTTTTCTGCGTCTGAAGGCCCGGCGCACGGTGGTGCTCTTTGACGGCGGGCCGCCGCCTCCGCCCGGCTTTCCGGAGGCGACCGCCGGCCTGCTCGCCTTCGAGATGGCGGATGGGCCCCGGCGCCTGATCGTGAACATGGGGCCGCTCGTGGCCGATGGCGAGCATCTCGGAGCCCCGACGGCCGCCCATTCCACACTGGTGGTGGGCGACCGCAACGCCTGCCCGGTGACGGCCGAAGGACTGGGCGCGGCCTCCCTCCAGAGCTGGCTGTGGCAGGGCGAGACGGCTGCCGGCTATCTGGGCGGTGCCCGCCATGACGGCTACCGGAGCCGCTTCGGCCTTGATGTCGAGCGCCGGCTGCTGCTTGCCCGCGACGGCCGGCTGCTCGTGGGCGAGGATGCCCTGCTTGCCGCCGAGACGGGCCGCCGGGGGCACCCGCGCGGTGAGGTCACCTTCGCCATCCGCTTCCACCTCCACCCGGATGTCGAGCCGATCCCGACCCAGGGCGGCAACCGCGTGATGTTGCGTCTGGGTGCGGACCGCGCCTGGTCGTTCTCGCTGGAGGGCGTCGAGGGCGTGGACGACATCGCGCTCGCCATCGAGGACAGCCTGTTCGTCGCCAGCCAGGGGCCGGTTCCCACCCGGCAGCTCGTGATCACCGGCAAGCGGGCGGGAACGCCGACCCGCTGTCGCTGGCAGCTCCAGCGCAGCGACGGGTGATCCCCCTTGCGCTTCGCGTCCAAATCGGAAAAAAGCGCCCGCAAGAGCAGGCAGGGCCGATCGGCGACCTCTCCCCTCCTCCCGCCCATCGGCCGAAGATTCCATTGGAGAAGGCGATGACCACCACTTCCACTTCCCACGACACCGAATCGGTGGACCGGGTTCCCGCCCGGCGCGCTCTGCTTTCCGTCTCGGACAAGACGGGGCTTGTCGATCTGGCCCGCGCCCTTGCGGAACGCGGAATCGAGATCGTCTCCACCGGCGGCACGGCCCGCACGCTTGAGGCTGCGGGCATTCCGGTGACGGCCGTGTCCGCGCTGACCGGCATGCCGGAAATGATGGACGGCCGCGTGAAGACCCTGCATCCGGCGATCCATGGCGGGCTGCTGGCGCTCAGAGACGATCCCGAACATCGTGCGGCCATGCAGGCCCACGGCATCCGCGCCATCGACATCCTCGTGCTCAATCTCTACCCCTTCGAGGAGACGATCGCGCGTGGAGCGGATGCGCAGGAGGCTGTCGAGAATATCGATATCGGCGGGCCGGCCATGCTGCGGGCCGGCGCGAAGAATCATCGCTTTGTGGCGGTGGTGACGGATCCGGCCGACTATCCGGCGCTGCTGGCCGAGCTGGATGCCCATGACGGGGCCACCACCTTCGCCTTCCGGCGCCGGCTTGCTGCCAAGGCCTTCCGGCGCACCGCCTCCTACGATTCGGCGATCGCCCGCTGGTTTGCGGAAGAAGTGGGCGAGGAAATGCCGGAAAGGTTGACCCTTTCCTTTTCCTGCGCGGGCAGGCTGCGCTATGGCGAAAACCCCCATCAGCGGGCCGCCCTTTATCTCGATCCGGCGGATCGGCGGCCGGCGCCGGCGCGCGCCCGTCAGCTTCAGGGCAAGGAGCTCAGCTACAACAATCTCAACGATGCGGACGCCGCCTTTCAGCTGATAAGCGAATTCGCGGGGGCGGCGCCGACGGTCGCGATCATCAAGCATGCCAATCCCTGCGGTGTCGCCCAGGCGGACAGCCTGGTCGAGGCCTACCGCCGGGCACTGATGTGCGATCCGGTCTCCGCCTTCGGGGGCATCGTGGCAAGCTCCCGGCCGATCGATGCCGAAACCGCGGCCGAGATCGTCAAGATCTTCACCGAGGTCGTGATCGCCCCGCAGATCGAAGAGGACGCCCGCCGGATCTTCGCCTCCCGCAAGAATCTGCGGGTACTGGAAACCGGCGGGCTTCTCGATCCGGCGGCCGAGGCGCTCGCGATCCGGCAGATCACCGGCGGCCTGCTGGTTCAGAGCGCGGACAACGCGCAGATTCGCCGTGACGACATGCAGGTCGTGACGAAGCGTGCTCCCAGCGAAGCGGAATGGCGGGACATGCTGTTCGCCTGGTCGGTGGTCAAGCATGTGAAATCCAACGCCATCGTCTATGTCCGCGAGAAGATGACGGTGGGCATCGGTGCCGGCCAGATGAACCGGCGCGACAGCGCCCGCATCGCCGCCATCCGGGCAAGAGAGGCCGCCGAGGCGGCCGGCGAGCGCGAGCCGCTGACGACGGGCTCGGTGGTGGCATCCGATGCCTTCTTTCCCTTTGCCGACGGCCTCATGGAAGCGGTCGCCGCCGGCGCGACGGCCGTGATCCAGCCCGGCGGCTCGATCCGTGATGAGGAGGTGATCGCGGCTGCCGATGAAGCCGGCATTGCCATGGTGTTCACCGGAATCCGGCATTTTCGCCATTGACGGCTTCCGCCGCCGGCCGCGCCCCGGGTGGAATTCATGGCCGAGACGCTGCCCCGCTCCTTCGCCGAACCCGCCTGCGATCCGGCCCAGTTCGCCGGCCGGCTGGCGGTGGTTACCGGCGGCACCTCGGGCATCGGGGCGGCGACGGTGCGGGCCCTGGCCGCGGCGGGAGCGCGCGTCGCCTTCCTCGGCCTGCTCGGCGCACAGGGCCGGCGCCTGGAAGAGGAGCTGCGCGCTGCGGGCGGCGATGTCGCCTTCCATCATGTGGACGTGCGCGATCCGGCCGCCGTGGCCGCCTTCTTTGCGCGGCTGGCCGCAGACGGCCGCCCCCTTGCCTATGCCGTCAATGCCGCGGGCATCAACCATCCACCGGCCCCGGTGGCCGAGCTCGATCCCGCTCTCGCCCGCGATGTGATGGAGACCAATTTCTGGGGCGTCTTTCATTGTCTGCGCGAGGAGATCGCGCTGATGCGGCCCCATCATTTCGGCCGGATCGTCAATGTCGTCTCCATTCTTGCCGGCCGGCCCGCGCCCTTCATGGCGGCCTACGGGGCAAGCAAGGACGCCCTGCTTGCCCTTACCCGCACGGCCGCAGCGGAATACGGGGCCGAGGGGCTGCGCGTGCGGGCGCTTTCTCCCGGCCCGACCGACACCCCGATGTTCCATCGTGCGCTGATCGAGATCGCCGGCGATCCGGCGAAATATGCCGGGGGATTGCCCGAATCCGGCCCGCAATCGGCCGATGATGTCGCCCGCGCGGCCCTTTATCTGCTGGCCGAGGAAGGGGCCTCCTGGCCCGCGGTCGAGCTGGTGCTGGACGGCACGGCCCGTCTCCGCTAGCAAGGGCGGGGCGTGCGGGAATCCCTGCCGGTGAAAGAAGCGGACGCCTGCGCATCTTGCGTGCGGGAGGACACGGATTGACAGCTGTCGGACGATGGATACGGCGGGTGGCCGATGACCCCCAGGCGCTCGTGCTCGTCGCCTTCGTCGGCGGCGGTCTGCTGCTTCTGCATTTTCTCGCAAGACCGCTCGCTCCCTTCATCGCGGCCGTCGTGCTGGCCTTTCTCCTCGACCGGCCGACGGAACATCTGCGCCGGAAGGGCTGGTCGGACATGATGGCTGCGGCCACCGTCTTCTTGCTGTTTCTGCTGCTTGTCACCCTGATCGCCCTCATCATCCTGCCGCCGGTCCTCCAGCAGGTGGAGCAGTTCCTGGGGGTGGCGCCCGAGATGTTCCAGCGCCTGAAGGCCCTCTTCCGGGCCCTGCCGAGCACCTTCCCCGGCCTGGTGGGCGACAGCTTCGTCCAGGAGATCCTGGACAATCTCAGCCGCACCGTCACCGCCGGCGGCGAGCAGATCCTGAACGCCGCCCTCAAGAGCCTGCGCGGGATCGTGACCATCGTCGTCTATCTCATTCTCACCCTGCTCATGCTGTTCTTCCTGATGAAGGACAAGCATCGCGTCCTGGCCTATCTCGCCCGCTTTCTGCCGGCGCAGCGACCGCTGCTTGACGCCGTCTTCCGCCAGGTGGTGGATGGAGCAGGAGACTACGCGCGCGGCAAGGTCTACGAGATCGGCATCGTCGGGCTGGCCGCCTGGATTCTCTATGCCGCCTTCGGGCTCAAATTCGCGACCCTGCTGGCCGTGATGACGGGCCTGTCGGTGATCGTGCCCTATGTGGGAGCAACGGTGGTGACCTTCCCCGTCGCCCTCGTCGCCTTCTTCCAGTGGGGGCTGGGGCCGGATTTCTGGGGCGTGGTCGTGGGCTATCTGATCCTGCAGGCGATCGACGGCAATCTGCTTGCCCCGCTGCTGATGTCCGAGATGGTGCGCATCCATCCCGTTGCGGTGGTGCTGGCGATTCTCGCCTTCGGACATTTGTGGGGCATGTGGGGCGTGTTTTTCGCGATTCCGCTGGCCGTGCTGATCCATGCCACGGTCGAGGCCTGGCGCCGCCATCTTGTCGAAGAGAAGGCCTCCTGAGCCGCCGGGCCAGCGGGCGGAGCGCACCTGTCCTTGCGGGAAAACGCGCCTGTCCTTGCGGGAAAAGGGATGATGACGGACTGGGCCACCATCGCGCGACTTGCCGGGTTCCTGGGCGGGCTCGTGCTGTTTGCGCTGGCCGAGGCGGCAGCACCCCGCCGGGTGCGCCGCTTTCCCCGCCGCCGGCGCTGGCCGACCAATCTGCTCATGCCCGCTCTCGGCAGCCTGCTGACGACGGCTGCCCGCTTCGGTGGCCCCCTTACCGCCGTGACCGCGGCCGCCTGGGCGAGCCGTCTCGATATCGGCCTTCTCGCCCGGTTGGCACTCCCCCCCTTCTGGGCGACGCTCCTTGCGATCGTGATCCTGGATCTTGCGATCTACTGGCAGCACCGGGCCTTTCACCGCATCGGCTGGCTGTGGCGCCTGCACCGGGTGCATCATGCGGACCCCGAGCTTGACGTCACCACCGGCGTGCGCTTCCACCCGCTGGAATATCTGCTTTCGGCCTTCTGGAAGGCGGCGGTCGTCATCGCCATCGGCGCCTCCGTCGAGGCGGTGGTCCTCTTCGAGCTTCTGCTCAACCTCCTTTCCCTGTTCAACCATGCCAACTGGCGACTGCCGACCGCCCTGGACCGGCTGCTGCGCCATGTGCTGGTTACGCCGGACTTCCATGCCGTCCACCATTCGCAGGAGCCGGACGAGCATCACCGGAACTTCGGGTTCAATCTTGCCTGGTGGGACTATATATTCGCCACATACCGGGCCCGGCCGCGCAAGGAGATCGCCGGGATGGACATCGGGCTTGCGGCCGTGCCGCCATTGCGGGCGATCCGGCCCGGACCGGCTCTGGCCCTGCCGCTCGCCCCGCCGCCTGCAAGGGAGTGATGGGAAAAGCCGTGAACGATCCGCTCCACATCACGAGCCTGCGCTCCCGCCCCGCCGGCCGCGGGGAGAGGCGGTCGCATGCGCGCATCCGGGCAGGGCTGCTGGTCATGATGCTGCTGCCGGCCGTCTTGCTGCTTTTTACCTGCACGGGGCCGGCTGATCCGCCCTATCCGCTGGAGGCCGGCTTTTCGGCCATTGTTCAGGTGGACGGGGAAAGCTACCGGCTGGAGGTTACCGATGTCAGCCATGAGATCGTGACCCTGGACTACTACTGGCAGAATCAGCCGGTCGCCACCCGCCGCCTCTATCGGGGGCTGATCGTGCTCTCGGGCCGGGACGGCCAGCGCAGCTTCCAGCATGACCTCGACCTGGCGGAGCTTGAGCGCATCTTTCCGCTCGAGGTCGGCAAGCATGTCGTCATCGACGGCAGCACCGTGCTCAACGACCGGGAGCCGGTGCCCCTGCATCTGTCGTTGACCGTCACCGGCCGCGGCCGCCGCGAGGTGGGCGATCAGGCCTTCGATGTCTGGGTTCTTGAAATGGAGACCCGCATCGGTGAAGCGGAGGATCCCGTAGAGGTGATCCATCGCACCATCTATTATGCGCCGCGGCTCGGTCTGCCGGTCAAGATCGCCTATCGGACATCGCGGGAAAAGGGCCACTGGCGGATGGTGGCCATCGAGCGCCGTCCCCGCGGACGGGCCAATCGCCTGGGCACGGTGGCGATCTGACCGCCTGCCGGCTCTCTCACCACCCCCGCTGCCGGGATGAGACGGACGGGACGCATCCTTCTCCGCCCGCCATCAACCCTTTGCTAACCCTGTCCGGCCAGAATGATCTGGCCCGAGGTTTGCATGAGCGGTTCGCGAAGGGGCTTTCGCCCCCGGCAGGAACTGCGACAGGAAAGAGGCCTTCTCCATGCGGGACTGGCGCAAACTCGTTGTCGGCCCTGAGGCCACTCTCGAAGAGACGATGGCGGTGATCGACCGCGGAGCCGAGCGCATCGCCCTCGTTGCCGATGCCGACGCGCGTCTGCTGGGCGTGGTCACCGACGGGGACCTGCGACGCGCCCTGCTCCGTCACCTGCCGCTGTCCACACCGGTCGAGGCGGTCATGACGCGTGATCCCGTCACCGCGCCCGTCCGGGCGACAAGAGAGGAGCGTCGGCGGATCATGGATGCCCGCAAGCTCTATCAGCTGCCCATTCTCGATGAGGACGGCCGGCTGGTCGGCATGGACACTCTCCGGGACCTGCTGGCGGCACCCGCCCATGACAATCTCGTCGTCCTGATGGCCGGCGGGCTGGGCACCAGACTGGGTCCGCTTACCCGTCATGCCCCGAAACCGCTTCTCAAGGTGGGGCCGAAACCCCTGCTTGAGACCATCGTCACCACCATTGCCGCCTGCGGATTTTCCCGCTTTCGCATCTCGGTCAACTACCGGGCCGAGATGATCATGCGCCATTTCGGGGATGGCAGTCGCTTCGGAGTCGAGATCCGCTATCTGAAGGAGGATCACCGGCTGGGCACGGCCGGCCCGCTCGGGCTTATCGACGAGCCGATCGACAAGCCGGTCCTCGTGATGAACGGGGACATTCTCACCAAGGTCGACTTCGAGGCCCTGCTCGCCTTCCACGAGGAGCGCGGCGGCAGGGCGACGATGTGCGTGCGTGAATACGGCTACAAGATTCCCTTCGGCACGGTGACGGTGGAGGACGATCGTGCCGTCGAGATCACCGAAAAGCCGGTTCAGCAGGTTTTCATCAATGCCGGGATCTATGTGCTGGAGCCCGAGGTGCTCGCGCGGGTGCCCCGGAATCGCTATCTCGACATGCCGGAACTTCTCCAGCAGCTGATCGACGACGGGGAAAAACTTGCCGTCTTTCCCATCCACGAATACTGGCATGACATCGGCCGGCCGGAGGACTTCGCCCGGGCCCAGGTGGATTTCGAGGCCCGTTTCGCAGCGGAATAGCAGACCTTCACCCGGAAGGCGGCTCATCGGCCGCCGCCTCTTCCGGATCCCAGCCGAACGCTTCCCACAGCACCCGCATGTGCTCCGGCAAGGGCGCCCGGACATCCAGCAGATGATCCGGATCCCGCGGATGCGGTACCCGGATCCGGCGGGCGTGAAGGTGAAGGCCGGGCCGCAGCAGTCCCCCCGCCGGAACCCTCGCCGAAGCCGTGCCATAGAGCCGGTCGCCCAGGATGGGGTGGCCGAGATGGGCCAGATGCACCCGCAGCTGATGGGTGCGGCCGGTGAGCGGGGCCAGCTTCACCCAGGAGAACCGCCGGCCCGCCTGCGCGACCAGCTGATAGCGGGTATGCGCCTTCTTGCCTGCGGGATCGACGACGACCCGCGCGCCCCCTGGCCGGGGCTGCCGGAGCAGCGGCGCCGTGATCTCCCCTTCCGCCGGCCGCGGGAGGCCGGCCACCACCGCCCAGTAGAGCTTTTCCGCCTGCCGTGAGCGCAGGCTGGCGGCGAGTCGTGCCGCCGCTTCGGCCGTGCGCGCGAGCAGCAGGACGCCCGAGGTTTCCCGATCGAGCCGATGGACGAGGCGCGGCATCTCCTCGTCCGACCGGCGGCGCAGAGCGGCCGCCAGCCTGTCCACGTGCCGACGAATGCCGGGCCCTCCCTGCGTGGACAGGCCGGGCGGCTTGGCGATCGCGATCACCCAGTCATCCTCGTACAGGACAAGAGAATGCGCGAATGCTTCCTCCTGACGGCTGAGCGGTCTCTGCTGCAGGCGCTGTTCCCGCAAGGGGGGACGGAGCGCATCTGCCGGCAGAGGCGGCACGCGCACGACCTGACCGGCCGCCAGACGCGCCCCCGGTGCGACCCGGCGGCCGTCGACACGGATCTGCCCCGTGCGCGCCATCTTGGCGATCGCGCTCGGCGCCAGTCCCGGAAAGCGCCGCCTCATCCAGCGATCGAGTCGGACCCCCTCTTCAGAGGCCGCCACGGGAATATGCGCTACCGGCAACCGCCGGTCGGAGCCCGGCATGGGGCCGTCCTTTCTCTTACCTGCGATCCTCTCGCCTCCTATCCGTTCGGGCGACCGGCGACAAGTTGGCACCCGCATCGGGAACTGGTATAAGAGCGGGAAGAGCCTTCCGACTTGCGCAACGAGCGGGAGAATGCCCCGTCTTCCCGGTCCGGCCGGTCGAGTGGTCGCCCGGGATGCCGCAAAAATCGTCTGCTCACGTGATTGTGAGCAGATGTGATCGCCAAAAGAGCGATCACGGGCGCGGCGGTAATACTCTCTTAAGGGGAGGAACCAACTGTGGCCACCATGTTTGGAATATCTTCCCGCGCGAGTTCTTCCATCGAAGCGCAGACCCGCTGGTCGGAGCGCGAGGACATTCTGCGCCATCTGGTGGCGGATCTGTTCATCGAGCACCGGCGCTGGCGGGCACTCGCCCCCGGCACGCCGCGGCTGGGTCGCGAGATCGACTTTACCGCCCCGCTGGGGGAAGAGGGGCTGGGGCTCGATTCCCTGGAGCGGCTCTCGCTGGCCGCCCGTATCAGCGAATTCTTTCATCTGCACGAAACCGGCGCCCAGGATCATCTCTTCGATTGTGTCAGCCTTGAGGATGTGGTGCGCGTGATCGCCTTCGCCGCCCGTCAGGGCGTGGATCGCATCTCCGTGCGCTCTTCGGGCTCCACCGGCCCGGCCAAGATCATCTCCCATTCCCTTCACGAGATCGCCATCGAGGCCGATTTCTGGTACTCCCTCGTGCCGGGACGCCAGCGGGTCGTCACATTCGTGCCCACGGCCCATCTTTACGGCTTCATGTTCGCGGCCATGCTGGCCGGGGCGCGCGGCTGGCCCGTCCTGCGCGCGGAGGAGATGGGCGTTCCGCAGACCATTCGTGCCCTGCTGCCCGGCGACCTCGTGGTCGCAAGCCCGCGTCTGCTTGCGCGCATGGCCCGCGAGGAACTGCCGCTGCCGCCGGATGTCTTCGTCCTCAGCTCGGGCCAGGCGCTGCCGCCGGAGACCGCATCCGCCATTCGCAAGCTCGGCGCCGAACGCCTCATCGACAGTTACGGGGCAAGCGAAATCGGCGGTATCGGCTGGCGGGAAGATGTGCGCGAGCCCTTTCATCTGCTGCCCTTCCTCTTCCCCGTCCCCGAACGGCAGGCCGATGAGCAGCCGGAAGACGGTCGGCAGAAGAGGGCCGAAGGCACCCTGCTTGAGCTGCGCAAGGGCAACCGGCGCCGGAGCGTCCGCCTGGAGGATCACATCCGGTGGGTCGCCGAACGCCGCTTCGTGCTGGGCGGGCGGGTGCAGCCCCTTGTGCCCGCCAAGGGGGGCGCGCTTGACCTCGAACGCGTGCGGGCCGTTCTGTGCAGTCATCCGGAAGTGGCCGATGCCGCCGTCACCCTGGATCGTCTGGCCAACCGTCTGAAGGCTTTCGTCGTGCCCAAGGCGGCCGTCTATGATCCCGAACGGCTGGCGCGCCGCCTGCGCCGCGATCTCAAGCCGCTGCTGCATCCCTTCGAAATGCCGCATGATGTGCGCTTTGGGCCCGAAATTCCCCGCGACCCCCTGGGCAAGCTGATGGACTGGTAGGCCGCTTGCCGGCACGGTCGGGCTGGCCCTACAACCCTTCCCCGTGGAATGGGCGAATCGGAAAGGACGTGTGCTGGCCCATGTGCGGGATCGCCGGTATCCTGGATGTCACGAGGCGGCTGCCGGAAGAGGAGCGTCGCGCCCGCCTGGGCCGCGCGCTTGCCCGCATCCGCCATCGCGGCCCCGATGACGAGGGGATCGCGGCGCTGGCCGGAGGCGATCTCCTGCTCGGCCACCGCCGGCTGGCGATTCTCGACCTTTCTCCGGCCGGGCATCAGCCGATGTGGTCGCAGGATGGCAGCTGCTGCATCGTCTTCAATGGCGAGATCTACAATTTCGCGCAGCTGCGCCGCGCGCTGGAAGAGGAAGGCGGCCGGATCACCTGGCGCGGCCATTCCGATACCGAGGTTCTCGTCGAGGCGCTGGCCCGCTGGGGGGTCGAGGAGACGCTTCGCCGGGCCGACGGGATGTTTGCCTTCGCCTGTTTCGACAGCCGCCGGCGGCTGCTGTGGCTGGCCCGTGACCGGTTCGGGGAAAAGCCGCTTTACTATGGCTTTCACGACGGCCTGCTGACATTCGCCTCCGAGCTCAAGGCCCTGCTGCCGCTTCTGGGGGGCAGACCGTCCATCGACCGCCGGGCGCTGGCGCATCTGACGGCGACCACCGTCATCCCGCCGCCCCTTACGATCTATGCCGGTGTGCACAAGCTGCCTCCGGCCGGCGTGCTGGCCATTTCCCTCGACCGCATCGCCGGCCGGCTGCCGCCGCCGCGCCGGTACTGGCGTCATCCGCTGCTTCTGCCACCCGCCGAACGGGACATTCTGACCGGCAGCGAGCAGGAGATTCTGGATCGTCTCGAAGCCTGCCTGCTGGCCGCCGTCAAGGAGCGCATGGTGGCCGACGTGCCGCTTGGCGCCTTTCTGTCCGGCGGCATCGATTCCTCGCTGATCGTCGCCCTGATGCAGCGCCTGGCGGGGGGAAGCGTCAGGAGCTTTTCCATCGGCTTTCGCGAGCGCAGCCATGACGAGGCGCCTTTCGCCCGGGCTGTCGCCCGCCATCTCGGCACCGAACACCATGAGCTGATCCTCACGCCCGCCGAGGCACGTGCGGTGATTCCGGAGCTGCCGCGCATCTATGATGAACCCTTCGCGGATTCGAGCCAGATTCCGACATATCTGCTGGCCCGCATGACACGCGCGCATGTGACCGTGGCGCTCTCGGGAGACGGGGGAGATGAGGCCTTCTGCGGCTATCACCGCTATCTGTGGGGCGAGCGCATCGCCCGCCGCACGGCGCGTCTGCCCGCCCCTTTGAAAGCCGCCGCCGTCAGCTTCATCCGGCGTCGGCCGCAGGAGGCGGCACGCATGCTGACGGCACTTGCCGCCCTCGGCCTTCACCCGCTCGGCCGCCCCCGTTCGCCACGGCGGCTGCTGGTGACGGCCGAGCTTCTTGCTGCCTCGGATCCCGGCAGCTGGTATGACGCCCTCACCCTCTACTGGCCGCGCCATGCCGCAAGCCCCGCGATCGGCGGCGTCCTCCTGCCGCCGCACTGGCGGGAGATCCCGCCGCGGCGCCCCTTGGCCGAGTTCCTGATGGCTGCCGACATGACGGGCTATCTGTCCGACGACATTCTGGTCAAGGTCGACCGCGCTGCCATGGCGGTAAGCCTTGAGACGCGCATTCCCTTCCTCGACCCCGAGGTCCAGGAGCTCGCAGCCCGTCTGCCTCACCACCTGCGCTGCCGGGATGGAAAGGGCAAGTGGCCGCTGAGAGCCCTGCTGGCCCGCCATCTGCCGCGGGATCTCTTCGAGCGGCCCAAGCAGGGCTTTGCCGTGCCGATCGCGGCCTGGCTGCGCGGCCCGCTGGCGGACTGGGCGGGCGATCTGCTGGCGGAGGATCGTCTGCGGGCCGAGGGCTGGTTCGACCCCGCACTCGTCTCCGCCTTCTGGCAGGAACACCGGAGGGGCATCGAGGACTGGAGCCCGATTCTGTGGGCGATCCTGATGTTCCAGGCCTGGCGGGAAAACGAACCGGAACCCTGAATGCGGCACCTGCGGCTTCAGCCGCTCTTTCTCAGATTTCCAGGCGGTCGAAGGTCGCCAGCCCCATCGTCGCCAGCTCGCCGTCCCGCCGCAGGGGCAGCATCAGCAGCTCGATCGCGACATGCGGACGGCCGACGGGCGACATCGACAGGTGATAGCACATCGGCCGCTGCTCGCCGTAGAACTGGGGCACATGGGCTCTGAACAGCGAAATCCATTCCGGCGGCAGCATCTGGGCGGTCTCGCGCCCGGTGGGCTCGAAGGGCAGCAGGTCCACCACCTGGGTTCCGGCAAGGCGAATGCGGGCCGTGCGCTTGCCCGGTACATAGTCCCACATGACAAGATAGGGCAGCAGATCCTTGAGCGCCCGCGGACTGATGTCCGCCCGCCGCGGAACACCCACGTCCGGACACAGCTCCAGCCAGTGCGCGAACAGCCGCCGCACGCGCTCCCCCTTCAGCTGATCGCGAAACCGGGCAAGAGCGCGCTCGTCGCCTCCCTGCGTCAGCCGGGACGGCCCGAAATGAACCGCATACACGCTTGAACCCGTCGCACCCGGCAAGGCCATCATCGGTCCATCTCTACCGGTTCCGCGATCGCCTCGCGGCCGAAGAAACACGATCTTCCCGTCCGCCCAGCCATCGTCATCCGCAGCCGTTCCCCCTCTCTCCGGTTCCTTCCCCTGGCATATTTTGCTGTTCTTGCCATCCCACATAAAGCAGAATTTCCCTTCTGCGCCAATAGGAAAAAGCTTTCTTCCCCGGCAGGGACGGGACCTGCCGCCACCCCTGGAAGGCCCGGAGCCGTCGGCCCGGGCTCGCGCCATGGGGGCGGCCGCCCGATTGTTCCGCTCTCCACTCTCTGGCATCCTATCCCCCATTCTGGCCGGAGGCGAATCACATGTTTTCAAAATATTTCACATCTGCGCGACTGCGTGCCGATCTCCGGGCGGCGGGTCGGGCCTGGCTGGCCCATCTTCATCAGGAGAAGAAATACAGCATACACACATGCAGAGCCTATGGCCGGGATGTGACGGCCCTGCTGTGTGCGATGGCGGAAATTCGGGGCGAGCCTGTGGGACTTCAGGATATTGCATTGCTCGATATTTCAGAGTGGCGGGCGGCATTCGCCCATCATGCGCGGCGCGGACTGGCGGCCCGCAGCCAGGCGCGGATGCTTGCCAGTCTGCGGGCCTTTCTGCGCTTTCTGGAGCGGGAGCGGGGGATCGAGAATGCGGCCCTTTGCCTGTTGCGCACCCCTCCTGTCGAGCGCCCCGTGCCCCGGGCCCTGCACGAGTCGGAGATCCGCCGCCTCTTCGGGGAAGAGGCGCTCTCCCGCCCTGCGGACTGGATCGCTCTGCGGGACCGGGCGCTCTTCCTGCTGCTGTATGGCTGCGGGCTGCGGATCAGCGAAGCGCTGGCGATCACGAAGGCCGGCTGGGGAACGGGCGAAGTCCTGCGCGTGACCGGCAAGGGCGGCCGCGAGCGCATCGTGCCGGTGCTGCCGGTCGTCCGCGAGGCCGTGGCGCATTACCTGGCGGCCCTGCCGATGGAGCCGGCGCCGGAGGAGCCGATTTTCCGCTCGCGCCGGAACCGTCCCTTGAGCGCGCGCAGCGTCCAGGCGCGCATGATGGCGCTGCGCCGCCGACTGGGCCTGCCGGAAACGCTCACCCCCCATGCCCTGCGCCACAGCTTTGCGACCCATCTGCTGCAGGAAGGCGCGGATCTGCGCAGCATTCAGGAGCTGCTCGGGCATGCCTCCCTGTCCACCACCCAGATCTACACCCGGGTGGACGAGCGTCTTCTCGCGCAGACCTATGCGGCTGCGCATCCGCGGGCCGGCCGGATGCAGCCGGCAGGGAAGAAACGGCGAAACCGGACCGGCCGCCGGAATCCTCCGGCTGCCGGCGATTCTACCGGTGGTCGGCGCCGATAGCCTCTTCCAGCGAGGCGAATCCGTCCGCCCGCAGCAGCACCGGCAGCTGCCGCAGGATCTCCAGCACAAGGCCCGGGCCGCGGTAGACGAGGGCGGAATACAGTTCGATCAGGCTGGCGCCGGCCCGGATCTTGGCATAGGCATCCGCCGCGCTCGCAATCCCGCCGACTCCGACAAGGGGCAGCCGGCCGCCGGTCAGCGCATAAACCCGCGCAAGCAGGCGGGTGGAAGAAGCGAACAGCGGCCGGCCGGACAGCCCGCCCGGCTCGTCCGCATGGGCACCTCGCAGCCCTTCCGGGCGCGCAACCGTGGTATTGGACACGACGAGACCGGCAATCGGCGCCTCCAGCACGGCGGCAAGAAGCGCGGACAGGGCATCCTCATCCATGTCGGGTGCGATCTTGAGCAGCACGGGCGGATGCGGCGGCGGTCCCGCCCGCCATTGACGGACCGTCTCCAGAAGGCGGGCCAGGGCATCGCCCTCCTGCAGCCGCCGCAATCCCGGCGTATTGGGCGATGAGACGTTGATGACGAGAAAATCGGCCAATGGTGCAAACCGCGCAAGCCCGAAGGCATAGTCGGCGACGGGGTCGGCACTGTCCTTGTTCGCGCCGATGTTGACGCCGATGGGCCCGGGCGGCGTCCGGCCGAAGGCTCTGCGCATCCGGGCAAGCCGGCGGGCCAGCGCATCGGCGCCGGCGTTGTTGAACCCCATGCGGTTGATCACGGCCTCCTCCTCCACCAGCCGGAACAGCCGCGGACGCGGATTGCCCGCCTGGGGGCGGGGCGTGACCGTGCCTATCTCGACAAAACCGAAGCCGAAGCGGAACAGGCGATCCGCCACCATGCCATCCTTGTCGAAACCGGCCGCCAGCCCCACCGGACTCGCAAACCGCAGGCCGAAGCAGGAGACGGCAAGCATCGGATCGACTGCCGGCAGACCGCCCCGCGGCACGGCCCGCAACAGGCACAGGGTCAGGCGATGAGCCCGTTCGGCCGGCAGGGCGAACAGAAGCGGTCGCAGCAGATCGTAGGCGCGGTCGTAGAACATGGGCTTTCGTCATCCGGCATCGCGGCGGCGGCTTGCGGCTCCTCCATAAAGCGCAAGGCCGAAAGCGACAAGCGACTGCCGAAAAGCGGACGCATCCACCCGCGCCGGCCGCCCGGTTCAGGGAAATTGCGCGAGCCCGCCGAAGGCTCTAGCCTGCCTTGCGCAAGACGCCCGGCGGGCAGGAGGGTCCGGCATGGAGGAAGAGGACATGCGTGACGGCACGGCCGGTCATCATCACGAAATCGAAACTGCAGGCGACATCCTCACCCATCATGCGCGCCTGCGGCCCGATCAGGTCGCTCTTCTCTTCGAGGGGCAGGCGGTCACCTACGGCGCCCTGGAAGAGCGCGTAAACCGGGTGGCCCAGGGGCTGATCGCGGCCGGTGTAGGCCCCGGCGACCGGATCGCCCATTTCGGCCAGAACAGTGCGGCCTATTTTGAAATGCTGTTCGCCGCCGCTCGCATCGGGGCGGTGATGACGGGTCTCAACTGGCGGCTGACGGCGGCGGAGCTTGCGACATTGCTGAGCGACGCGCGACCACCCGTCGTGCTCTTCGACCGGATCTTCACCGACACGGTCACCGAAGCACTCGCCGCCGGCGCCCCTTCTGTGCGTCTGCTGCTCACAAGCGATGCGGAGGATGATGACGGAGGCCCGGCGCGCTCGTTTGCCCGCTGGCGGGACAGCCATCCCGCCCGGCCTCCCGCCTATAGGCCGTCGCCCCGGGACCCTCTGTTCCTGATGTATACCTCGGGCACGACGGGACTGCCGAAGGGGGCGCTCATCAGCCATGAGGCGGTCGTGCTCGCCCGCCGGTTCGAGGACGAGATGCGCGTCCATGATCCCGCCTTCCCGCTGTGGGATCCCGATCAGGTTCAGCTCGTCCAGGCGCCGGTCTTTCACCTGACCGGCAATGTCTGGGCGCTGCTTGGCCTGTATGGGGGCGGTCGGCTCGTCATCCACCGGCGTTTCGACGCCGGGGCGGTTCTGGAGGCCATCGCCCGGCACCGGATCACCCGTCTGATCCTGGTGCCTGCGATGCTGCACGCCCTGATCACCCATCCGGCCCTGCCGGAGACCGACCTTTCCTCTCTCGACTGCATCTATTACGGCGGATCGCCGACCCCGCTGCCCCTGCTGACGGCGGCTCTGCGCGCCTTTCCCTGCGGCTTCCTGCAGGTCTACGGGATGACGGAAGCAGGCGGCTCGGTCAGCTATCTCTCTCCCAGCGAACATGATCCGGAAGGCCGCAACCCGCACATGCGCTCCGCCGGGCGACCCTATCCCTGGGTCGAGATCTGCATCCAGGACCAGGCCGGCCGGCCCCTGCCAGCGGGCGAGATCGGCGAGATTGCCGTCCGCACGCCGACCGTCATGCAGGGCTATGCGGGCCGGCCGGAGGCCACCGCCGCCGTTCTGCGCGACGGCTGGCTTCTGACCGGCGATGCCGGCTATCTGGATGAGGACGGCTTCGTCTATGTCGTCGATCGCGTGCGCGACATGATCATCTCGGGCGGCGAGAACATCTTCCCCGCCGAGATCGAGGCCGAGATCGCCCGCCACCCGGCCGTCCGGGAAGTGGCGGTGATCGGCGTGCCCTCGTCCCGCTGGGGAGAGGAGGTCTGCGCCGTCATCGTGCCCGAGCCCGGCCGGCAGCTCACCGCGGAGGCCCTGGAGACCTTTCTGCGCACCCGTATCGCCGGCTACAAGCTGCCGCGGCAGTGGGCATTCGTGGATGCCCTGCCCCGCAATGCCACCGGCAAGGTCCTGCGGCGCGTCCTCAAGGAGCGGTTCGCTCAAGGGGACTCGGGCGGAGAGAAGGAAGCCTGAGAATCCGGGTCGGGAAAAGGCGGCCGGCACCAGGGCGCGGAGCCATTCGCCGTGCCCTTAGGACAGGGCAGAAGAGCAAAGCCGGCAATGCTGCACCGCAGCCCCGCCCGGGTGACGATGCGGTCGAGCTCCGCGCAGATCTGGCCCATCTCGCCGGCAAAGCGGAAGCGGCCATGGAACAGCAGCTGCGGACAGCGGCGCTTGAGGCGCATCACCACCACGCGCCCGTCCTTGAGAAAGAGAATCACCGCATCATCGCTTGCCACCCGGCTGGCGCGGATGTCCGCGATTGCCAGGCAATGCTCTTTCAGGGGTTTCAGATCCGGCGGCAGGGCAATGCCTGCGGGCGGTGCGGAGACTGCCGCCCTTGCCCCCATGCCCGCGAGCACGCAGCCGGCCGCCACCGCCGCCCGACGCATCCGTCTTCGGCCGGGCACAATGGGTGTCTTTTGGGCGATGGGCACCGTTCCGTCTCCCTGGAAGGAAGAATATGGCCCGTCTGCGGGAAGCGCAAGCAGGCCCCTCCGATCCCGCCGGGCAGGTGCGGGAAGGACCGCAGCCCCCTTTGCCGCTTGCGGCCCATGGATCTTTTACGGCTCTCCGCGCCCGGGAGCCTTCCTGGCCGGGCTCCTATACGATGACCGCCTCACGGGCAACCGGCCGGAATTCCCGCCCCAGGCTTTCGACCTTGAGCTCGACCTTCTCGGCAGGGCCGAGATCGAGGATGAGCACATGATCCTCGCCGTGATGGATGAGCTGATCCAGCCGCTCGGCGAGTTCCGTCCGACGACGGCGGGTCAGCCGGCACTGGAAGACCGACAGCTGCAGCCACCGTCCGAAACCGTTCATGGTCTTGAACACGCGTCGCCAGCGCTTCGCATCGGCGATGTCATAGGCCACCACGTAAAGGCGTTCCTCCGCCATTCCGATCTCCCGAGCCCTGCGGCCGACCCCCCTGATCCCGGGAGGGGCCGCCGTTTCCTTCCCTCCTAGCGCGGCAGGTAATGCGGATAGCGGGGCAGCTCGCCTTCCAGATGCCGCGCAAACAGCCGTGCCTGAACCGCAATCAGCCGCCGCATCGTGATGCGATAGCCGAACAGCGGATGCACCACCTCCTGCTCAAGCCGGCGCTCATAGGCCGCGATGAGTCGCTTGCGGGCGGATTCCGTCATCGCCACGGCCGCGCCGCGGCGGATGAAGTCGCCCGGGCCGATTTCGCGATTGTTGATCAGCGTCAGCACCACGCTGTCGGCCAGAATCGGCCGGAAGGGCTCCATCAGGTCCAGCGCCAGCGCCGGCCGGCCATAGCGTTCGGCATGATAGAAGCCGCGATAGGGATCAAGACCGATGGCCGACAGGGCCACCAGCCAGCTGCGGGTGAGCAGGGCATAGCAGAAGGACAGCAGGGCGTTGACGGGATCGACCGGCGGGCGGCGGCTGCGCCTGTCGAAGCGGAAGGCGGGAAAGATGCGCCGTGCGGGGGCGATCATGGCTTCGAAATGGCGAAAGTAGAGGGCGGCCGCCTCGCCTTCCAGACCCAGCAGAGCGGCGGTGTCCGCAGCCGCTCCGGCCCGTTCGGCCAGGCGGGCGAGCCGGGCGAGGATGTCCTTGCGCAGGCCGGCCGCATCCGCAGGCGGGGCGGTGTCCGCCGTTGCTGCATCCGCCTCCGCCGGAGGACCCGGCAAGGGGGCGTCCTTCTTCCAGTTGCGGCGCAGCATGGTGCGGGCATTGCGGATCTTGGCCGCCACAATGTCGCGGGCGATCGCAAGGCGGCGGTGCAGGTCGAAGCTTGCCTCGTACTGCGCGCTGCGGACCAGGACATTGCGGTGGCCCGTGGAGACGGTATGTCCCAGTGTCCAGCCGCCGGTGGAGGCCCAGGTCACGGGGATCTGGCGGCGCATCAAGGCGTGCAGCGTAGGGGTGGTGATCGAGACGGGACCGAAGAGCACGAGCTCGCCGACATCGATGAGCGGAATGGCAGTCTTTTCGCCGTCGGCCTCGATCACGAGCTGCTCGCCGTTCTTGCGCAGCTTCGCGCCCGGTTTCTGGACATAGACCGGCAGCGCCGCCTCGGCCGCGGGATTGAGCGGCCGGGGCACGATCCCGGGAGTGGCGAAAAAACGGGTCTCATCCGGCAGGCAGATGCCGGCGAGCGCACAGCGCACGCATTTGCGGCTCATCTCGAGCGGCGGCGGGCGGCGGCCCGTGGCGCACATCAGGCGCATCTCGGCAATGGCGCGCTCGGTCCTTGCGCGCAGCTCCTCGTCGAGGACCACCGGCACCCGCTCGCGCGAGGCGGCGAACCAGATCAGGCCCTCGTGCACGCGATAGCCGTTGTCTTCCAGAATCAATCCTTGCGCGCAGACCTGAACGCGCTCGGGCTCGAAGGCCCCCTTGTCGACATGCGGCCGCCGGCCCTTCTTGGTCTCGACGGGCGTGACCGTTCCGTCGCCGGCTTCCAGCAGATCCATTTTCGCAATGATGCCAAGGCGCGCGGAGGAAAGGGTGAGCGCGCGGGTGGCGAGCCGCTCCTCGCCCAGCTCCTCGGCGGCGGGAAAATGGCCGCCCGGGCGGTCGACGCGGGCATGCACGCGCCGGCCCTCGGCCGTATCGCCGGTCTCCGCCCACTCGCCTTCCACCCACTCCAGATAGGCAAGCCGGGGGCAATAGATCCACTCGTTGAGCATGCGCACCGGAATCAGCGGCTCCTCGCCCCGCACGGGCGGTGCGGGCAGCGGCAACAGGGGCTCGCGATCCTCGGCAGGCATGG
>CAYYGH010000015.1:0-21747 GCA_964471405.1 uncultured Sphingomonadales bacterium
GCGCATCTGCCGGCAGATGATCGAGGCAGGGGCTGGATCCGCCGTCAAGTTCCATTGGCGGCAGCGGTGAGGAGGGGGCTGCGCCTTCTGCAGCGCTCCTTTGCCATGTCCGGCCGCCCTCCCCCTTGCCTTTGGGCGGAGGAATGCGCACATTTCTCCCCGCGGTGCGGATCGGTGCCCCGTGCAGGCGTGAGCGGGCAGGAGTAAGGCGATGGCGGATGAACGGCTGCGGCTGAAGGCATTGAGCGAAGAGGACCTCGCCGTCATTTCGGCAATGGTTCAGGACGCCGTGCTCAAGGTCGCCGACATGGGCTATGATGCCCGCCGCCACTGCTTCGCCATGGTCATGAACCGCTTCCGCTGGGAGAAGGTAGCCCCGGCTCTCGGGCAAACGAGGCCGGAGCAGAACCTGTCCGGGCTTGAACGCATTCGCTCCGGTCTGCACTTCGAGGGCGTGCTGGCGGCCCGCTGTCGCGGGGTGCCGCGGGATGACGGGGAGGCCGTCCTGGAACTGTTGGCCATCGCCTGGGAGCCGGCTGCAGATGGTGTGGGCGGCACGGTGCGTCTCGAATTCGCGGGCGGAGCCACGGTCCGGCTCGAAGCGGAATGCCTAGAAGCCTATCTGTGCGACCTGACCGCCCCCTGGCCGGCCCGCCGCATTCCCGTCCACGAGATCGACTGAGGCTGAGCCCCCGGCGCACCGCCTCATGCCTGGCGGCACGAAGGCCGCCTTCCCCCCTCCTCATCCGCCGACACCCTCTCCCTCTCACCCTCCGCCAATATCCTCCCCTTTCGTCATCCGCCGGCCCTCCCTTCTCGTCATCCGCCACACCTTCCCTTCTTGTCATCCGCCGACTTGATCGGCGGATCCAGCGGGAAGCGGTGAGAGCATCCAGCTCTCGGGTTTCTTCTCCTTGTGGATCCAGCAGGAAGTGAAGAGATCGTCCGGCGCCGGAGCCGTCCTACCCGCCAGCTGGGTTCGCCGGTCAAGCCGGCGAACGACGCAAAAAGGGGAGCGTCACCCCCTCCTGGTGCATCTGTCCAACCGTCAGCTGCGGCTGTGCGGCGTGAATCGCCAGCCGCCAGCGTTCTTTTTCTCGTCACCCGCCGGCCAAGACCGGCGGGTCCAGCCGCCAGCGGGGCCATAGCCCGGCGCACGTGATGGCGTCACCGCCAGATGGATTCGCCGCCTGAAGCGGCGAATGACGAGGGGAGGGAAGGGGTCACCGGGTGGATTCATGGGGCAAAGCAGAGAATGACAGGGGGCGGAGATCCCGCCTGCCGGATTCGCCGCATCTGCCGGCGAATGACGAGGGGAGAGGGCGTGTCGTCGGGAGGGACCCCTGGTCAAGCCCGCGAATGACGGTCCGGTGATCGGTTGTCAGCAATCGGTGATCAGGACGGCCGCAGAGCGAAAAGGGTGGAAGGAGGACCATGGATCTCCGCCCCCGCTTGAGCCGCCTCATGCAAATTCCTCCCTTTCGTTAACCAATCCGCAAGAGAGGGGCTGTTTGGATATTGCATGCGAGTCGGCATGATGGGTCACAAGATTGCGCAAGAAGGCGCAAGCGAGAACAGGAGACGAGCCATGGCAGAAAGCCGGTCGCCACATTGTTCAAGCCGGAATCGTGAACTCGCCCGCTATCTGGCGGCTGCCGAGCGCGGTGATGCCCACGCTCTTTTTGCTCTGGGGCTGATTCATGCAACGGGCCGCCTTGTCGAGGCCGACCCGGTGGCCGCCCACATGTGGTTCAACCTCGCCGCCCGCTGCGGGTTGGCGGAGGCGGCCGAGGAACGGCGGCTGCTTGCCCAGGAAATGACGCCGGCCGAGGTTGCCCGCGCCCAGCGGCTGGCGCGTGAATGGCTGGAAAGCCATGGCCTGCCGGCGGCCGTCGCCCAGGCGGCCTGACACTCGCCCTTTCACCCCTGCGGACAATGTCTGGAAGGGATGGCCTGGCCTGCAACGAATGGCCGAGGCTGCCTGAACCCAATGGCCTGGCGACCGGTCGATGGCCTTGCCGTCTGCCGCCTGCCGGGCCCATGCGCCGGGCTTGTTGTCGTGATCACTCGGCCGGGCTCGTGAGATTCCGACGACCTGCCAGTTCGCGCTCCTGTTGGGCCAGGCGGGCGGCCTCGTATCCCGGTGAGCGGGTATAGGGCGCAAGCAGATCATAGACGACCGGGATCACGAGCAAAGTCAGGGCCGTGGCCAGCAGAACGCCGCCGAAGATCACGAGCCCGATGGTCAAACGGCTGGCCGAGCCCGGACCGGTCGCCAGAATGAGCGGCAGGGCGCCCATCACGGTGGAAAAGGAGGTCATCAGGATGGGCCGCAGGCGGATGCCCGCTGCCCTGATCATCGCCTCCCGGACCTGCAGTCCCTGGTCGCGCAGCTGGTTGGCGAATTCCACAAGCAGAATGCCGTTCTTGGCGGCAAGCCCGATGAGCATGATCAGCCCCACCTGGCTGTAGATGTTCAGCGTCGAGCCGCCAAGGTAAAGCGCAAGCAGACCGCCGGCTGCCGCCATCGGGACGCTCAGCATGATCACGAAGGGGTGGATGAAGCTTTCGAACTGGGCGGCCAGCACCAGATAGACGACGAGAAAGGCCATCGCGAAGGTGAACGCCACGGCGCCGCCCGCCTCCTTGAATTCGCGGCTTTCGCCCTTGTAGTCGATGCTGACGGCATCCGGGATGCGTTCACGCACGATGCGTTCGAGGGCGGCGAGAACCTCGCCCAGGGTTGCGCCGGGTGCCAGCTGTGCCGAAAGGGTAAGGGCGCGGACACGATTGTAGCGATTGAGCGTGGCGGGGCCGGCTTCCTCCACGAGATCCACCACGCTCGCCAAGGGCACCAGCCGACCGCTGCGTTCCGAGCGCACGTAGATGTTGGCAAGATCCGAGGGCACCTGGCGATCCGCATCCTCCGCCCGCAGAAGGACGTCATATTCCTCGCCACGATCGATGAAGGTGGTCACCCGCCGGCCGCCGAGCATGGTCTCAAGGGTGCGGCCGATGGTGGCGGCCGAGATTCCGAGATCGGCCGCCCGGTCCCGATCGATGCGCAGCTTCAGCTGCGGCTGGGTTTCGCGATAGTCGAAGTCCGGCTCCAGAAGGGGCAGGTCGCGCACGGCCTCCTTCAGGATGGCCTTGAAGCGGGCAAGATCCGCATAGGTATTGCCGCCGACCACGAACTGGACCGGCGAGCCCCGCCCTCGCGCGATGGCCTGCGGCATGATCACGAAGGTCTCGACCCCCGTCACGTCGGCATAGCGCGCGCGCAGCTCGCGGATGATCTGGGCGGCGGAGCGCCTGCGCTTGTGCCAGGGCTCCAGCACGACGACTCCGAAGGCGGTATTGTCCCCCTCCGCCCGGGTAATGACGACTCGCGCCTCATGGGTCTCGTTCACGAGATAGAGGGTGCGTTTTTCGATCTCCTGCACCCAATGGCGCATGTAGGGAAAGCCCGCTCCTTCCGGTCCCCGGATGCTGATGAAGAAGGCGCCCCGGTCTTCACGCGGGGTCAGCTCCCTGGGCAGCACATGCATCAGCCCGGCGATCAGGGCGAAGAGGGCGAAAAAGAGCGCCAGAACCGGCCACTTGCGGGCCATGAGCGCGGCCAGCAGCTGCTCGTAGCCGACCTTCAGTCGCGCAAAATGGTCATCCAGCCAGCGATTGAAACGCGGCTTCGGCCCTTCCCGGACGAGCATGCGCGCACACATCACCGGGGTAAGCGTCAGGGCCACCAGGGAGGAAAAGCCCACTGCCGCCGCCATCGCGATCGCCAGTTCCGCAAACAGCCGCCCGATGTTGCCCTGGAGGAAGGCGATCGGCACGAAGACCGCGATCAGCACCAGCGTCGTGGCGATGACGGCAAATCCCACCTGCCGGGTGCCGTGGAAGGCGGCATGCAGACGGGGCTCGCCTTCCTCGACACGACGATAGATGTTTTCAAGCACGACGATCGCATCATCCACCACCAGCCCGATCGCGAGCACGAGGGCAAGCAGGGTCAGCAGGTTGATGGAAACGCCAAAGGCGGCCATCACGGAAAAGGCCGCGACGATCGAGACCGGCACCGTCACCGCCGGCACCAGCACGGTGCGCAGCGAACCGAGGAAGAGGTAGAGCACGATCACGACAAGAACGAGTGCAATGAAAAGCGTCTTGTAGACTTCGGCAATGGCGGCCGAGATGAAGATCGTGGAATCATAGCTGTCTTCGAGCGTAACGCCCTCCGGCAGGCTGGCGCGGATCCGGTCCACCGCCCGGTGGACGGCCCGGGCGACGGCCAGGTCGTTGGCGTTCGACTGGCGGACGATGCCGATTCCGACACGCGGCACGCCATTGCCCCGAAATTCGGTCTTGTCATTGAAGGGACCGATCGCAACCCGCGCGATTTCACCGAGACGCACGAGATGACCGTCCGCTCCCCGGGCGATCACGAGGGCGGCGAAATCCTCAGGGCGCCGAAAGCCGCGATCGATGCGCACCACCAGGTTCTGGGCGCGCGATTCCAGCCGGCCGGCCGGCAGCTCCACATTCTCGCGACGCAGGGCGGCTTCGACATCGGCCACGGTCAGACCGCGCGCGGCCATCGCCTGGCGGTCGAGATAGATGCGCATGGCATAGCGCTGCTCGCCCCCGATCTGCACCCGCGCCACCCCTTCGACGACCGAGAGACGATCGACGATGTTGCGCTCGGCAAAATCGGTAAGGGCGGGCACATCCATCGCCGGCGAGGACAGCGAAAACCACATGATGGGGCGGGTGTCGCTGTCGACCTTGGCGATCTCGGGAGGATCCGCCTCCTCGGGCAGCCGGTCGAGGACGCGGGCGATGCGGTCGCGCACGTCATTGGCGGCGGCATCGATATCGCGGTCCAGGGTGAATTCGATGACGACGTTCGACCGCCCATCCTGGCTGGAGGACGATATGGAGCGAATCCCCTGGATGCCCGCGATCTGGTCCTCGACGATCTGGGTGATCCGGGTTTCCACCACCGCCGCCGAGGCGCCGGGATAGCGGGTGGTTACCGACACGATGGGCGGATCGATGTTGGGAAGCTCCCGCACGGGCAGACGCAGGAAGCTTACCACCCCGAAGACCACGAGCAGCAGGCTGATCACCACCGCAAGAACGGGGCGCTTGACGGCGATGTCCGAGATCACCATGCCTGCGCTCCCTTCTCTCCTATCCTGCCGCTGCCGGCCGACTGTCGCCTGCAGGCGGGTGTTCCTTGAGGATGTGCACCTTCACGCCCGGCCGCAATCGCAGGATGCCGGCAACCACCACCTTTTCGGCGGGCTGGAGTCCTGCTGCGATCTCCACGATCCCCGGCAGCCGCTGGCCGATCGTCACCCGGCGGCGTTCGGCCGTGCCGTCCGGGCGGATGACATAGACGTAATGCTGGCGACCGATGAGCAGCAGGGCTTCCTCCGGGACCGCGAGCGCGCGCCGGCTCCGGCCGATCACCGCGACCTCAAGGAGCATGCCGGGACGCAGCAGCTGATCCTCGTTGGGCAGTTCGGCCCGGACGGTGACCGCTCGTGTCACGGGATCCACCCGCGGAGCGATGGCGGTGATGCGACCGGAAAAGAGGCGGTCGGGAAAGGCGGCGGCACGGGCGCGGATGTCCTGTCCCACGGCAAGGGCGGACAGAAAGCGCTCCGGCACGGAGAAGTCGAGCAGGATGGGCGTGATGTCGTCTATCGTCGTGATCACGGTGCCAGGGGTCACCAGCGCGCCGACGCTCACCTGCCGCAGGCCGAGCACGCCATCGAAGGGCGCACGGATGATGCGGGTCGCGATGCGTGCCTGGACCTGGGCGACACGGGCACGGGCCTGCGCGACATCTCTGAGCTGCTGATCAAGCGCAGCCTCTGTGGCATTGCCGCGGGCCACCAGTTCGCGAATGCGTTTGAGCTGCCGTTCAGCCTCCTGAAGCTGGGCCCTGGCCTCGGCGAGCTGCGCATCTTCCTCCGCATGATCGAGTTCGACCAGCACCGTCCCTTTGCGCACCACCTGACCGTCATCAAAATGGATGCGTGCGACGGTTTCGGTAACCTGGGCCGTCAAGGTCACGGATTCCACGGCTCGTGCCGTCCCCAGCGCCTCGATGCGGTCAACGAAGCGATGGAAGGCGACCGGGGTCACCTCGACACTGGGGGCGGCCTTCCGCCAGCTGCCATGACCGCCGGCCCCCTCCTGCGGCGCCATCAGCAGATAGGCGCCGAAAACGAAGGCCGCGGCCGCAAGGGAAAGGAGAAGAAAACCCGCCGTTGTGCGCATGCCCGCAATCCCTGCCCGCCATACCGGTGCGACGGTGCCGGCTGTCATCCACCGGAAATCGCTTAGCCGTTGCGCCAGGGCGTCGCAACCGCGATGCGATCACCGGTCGCCTGCATGCGGTGGCGGACAGGGCGGACACACCGGGATCCGGCCGGAGAGGGGAGGGCAGGGGCGGCCCTTCAGCCCGGCAGAAGATGAGCGGCGACCTCGTCAAGGGCTGCGCCAAGCGCCGCGACCAGTTGCTCGGCCTCATCTTCCCCAAGCACGAAGGGCGGGGTTGCGACCAGGGCATTGCCTACCGCCCGCACGATGACACCATGCTTCAGGCAGGCGTTCGCGACCTGGCCGCAGACGGCCTGTTCGAGCGGGAAATGGCTGCGTGTGGCCTTGTCGCGCACGATCTCGATCCCGAAAATGAGGCCGTCGTGGCGGATTTCGCCGACGAGGGGATTGTCCTTGAGGCGGGAGAGACTGTCCGCCAGCCGGGCGCCGAGCGCATTGACGCGGGCGATCAGGTCTTCTCTTTCCAGAATGCGCAGGTTTTCCAGTGCGACTGCCGCCGCGACCGGGTGGGCCGATGTCGTGAACCCGTGCTGGAAGGCGCCATCCCCGCTTTCCAGGGCCACGGATGCGATCTCGTCGGAAACAAGGGTGGCTCCGATGGGCTGGTAGCCGGAGGACAGGCCCTTGGCCAGAGTGATGATCTGGGGGCTGATGCCGAAACGGTCGGCCGCGAACCAGGCACCCATCCGGCCCATGCCCGTGACCACCTCGTCAAGGATGAGGGGGATGCCGTATTCACGGCAGATCGTGGTCAGCCGTGGCCAGTAGCTGGCCGGCGGCACGATGGCACCGCCGGTAACCTGGACGGGTTCGGCGATCACCCCGGCGATACGGTCCGGCCCGATCCTCTCGATCGCCTCGGCCACGGCGTCCGCGGCCCGTCTGCCGAAGTCTCCGGGCTCCTCACCGGCTTGCGCCTCCCGATACCAGAAAGGTGCCATCACATGGTGGGTATCCTCATCCGGCAGCCCGAAAGCTTCATGCATGAGAGGCAGCCCGGTCAGCGAAGCGGTGGCCAGGGTCGCCCCATGATAGGAATGGCGGCGGGCAATGATGATACGGCGATCGGGCTCTCCCCGGGCCCGCCAGTAGGCGCGCAGAATCTTGAGGGCCGTCTCATTGGCCTCCGAGCCGGAGTTGGAAAAGAAGACGCGCTGCAGGCCTGCCGGTGCGCGGGCGGCGATGGCGGCCGCCAGCTCGGCCGCATAGGGATTCGTGACCTGCTGGAAGGCATGGTAGTAGGACAGCCGGCTCATCGCGCGGGCTGCCGCTTCCGCCATCTCCTCTCTGCCATAGCCGATGTTCACGCAGGCAAGCCCCGCAACGGCATCGATGAGCGCGATCCCACCCTCAAGAAAGAGCCGGGAACCCTTCGCCCCTTCCACGATCACGGCCCCCTGTTCCCGCAGCAGCCGGTGATCCGTGAAGGGATGAAGGTGATGCTGCCGATCCGCCTCCCGCAGACGCTGACGGGTCTCCGGCATGAGACTTGCTTTCCGGCTTTCGAGAGCGGCCATCGCTCGTCTCCTTGGCAATGAGGGACGCAATGGCCGCAGCTTGGCCGGCCATGGCTAAGAAAGGATTAACGGTTTGCGCGCCAGGATGAGAGACGGTCCCGGCGCCGGTCAGGAAACGGCAACCGATCCGCGTGTGCACAGGAGGAAAACGGCATGGGCAAGTCCAGGCATCGCCGCAAGAGCACCAGCAAGGCGAACGTGATCACCAGCCCCAAGCGGGCGGCACGTGACTTGCAGAAGCTGATCAATCGCGTGCAGCCGATGATCGAGGCCCGCCCCGGCAATGAGCCCAACATCGAAAAGGGCTACCATATCCTGAAGGAGCACTTCCCCCTTTACGGCAACAATGCCGCCTGGTGCGAGGTGATGGGGCTGGCCGCTCTCAACATGCACCGGATGGAGGAGGCGGAATTCTATCTGCTTCAGGCCATCAAGCGCGAGCCGAACCGGGCGGCGGCCTACAGCTATCTGGGCTTTGCCTATTTCGAGCAGGCGGACTTCCTGAAGGCCATCGAATACCAGCGCAAGGCGATCGAGCTGCAGCCGAAGGTCTGGCAGCATTACCTCAATCTCAGCCAGACGCTGGAGAAGATGGGACTCTACGATCAGGCTCTGGCCGCCATCACCACCGCCTTCCAGCTGACAAAGGGCAGGCAGCCGCGCGTGCTGTGGGAGCTGGGCAATCTCTATCTCTGCTTCGGGCGCATCGAAGAGGGCTGGAAGCTTTATGAGGGCGGTTTCGGCTGCGGACGCCGCACCCCGCCGCTGCCACGCAATGATCGCTACTGGGGGGGCGAAGACATCTCGGACAAGACCATTCTCGTCTGGCGCGAACACGGCCTGGGGGACGAGATCCGGAATGCCGATCTCTATCATGATCTCGTCGCTCATGCCGGGCATGTGGTCATCGAATGTGCGCCGCGCCTGCAGAGCATTTTCGCCCGCACCTTCCCGCAGGCGACGATTCTGCCGCAGGCTCCCCACCCGCCCAGCACCGAGCGGCCGCCCTTCGACGTGCATTCCGGCCAGTTCTCGCTGCACTACCATTTCCGCAAGACCATCGAGGCCTATGAGCAGGCCGCGCGGCCGGACGGCCATCTGAAGCCCGATCCGGAAAAGGTGGCCTTCTGGCGGGCCCGCTTCGCGGGACTGGGAGCCAGGGCAGTCGTCGGGATTTCCTGGACCTCCGGCCTCAGGTTCAAGATCCGTGAACACAACTACTTCAGCCTCACCGATCTCGGCGATCTGCTGACGATCCCGGATGTCGCCTTCGTCAATCTCTTCTATGGCGAAGCGGAAGAGGAGATTCGCGCTGCCGAGGAGCGGTTCGGCGTGACGATCCATCGCTGGCCGGAAGTCGACCTCAAAAACGACATGGAAACGGTGTTCGCCATGACGAAGGCGATGGATCTCGTGATCTCGGCGCCGACCTCTGCGATCGATATCGCCGGTGCCGTCGGGACGCCGGCCTGGACGGCCCTTCCGCCCCGGCACTATGTGCGCCTCGGGACGGACCACATCCCGCAGCTGCCGAGCGTGCGCGTCTTCGACAAGCGCCTCAACGAGCCTTGGGGGCCCACTCTCCAGCGCATCACCCGGGCTTTTCACGGGTGGCTGGCCGAACACGACAGCCTGGCGGCGCACCGCGAGCGCGCCGCCGGCTGAATCCTCTTTCACGAAAGCCGCGCACCGGCGATCTGGCGCGCTCGGGGCTTCTCAATGCCCGTGAGGAGAATCGCCTCCTGCCTCATCATCATGATCATGAGAGGCGGCATCATGGGAAGCGGCCTGGTCCTTCATGGGCTGGTGATCATGATCATGCTCATGCGCGGTTCCGTGACCGTGAGCGGCCCCGCCCGGTGCGCCATGGTGGTGATCACCCGCTTCCGGCTGCGGCAGGCGCAGGACGCCGAGGCCATGGCGATAGACGAGCTCCGCCCCCTTGTAGCCGACGACCGTGAGCGAAGCGGCGGCAATGAGCAGGATGATGACGAAGAGCGAGGAAGGCGCGCGCCCCTTGCGGCCGTCGCGCCAGGCCCAGACGGCCAGCAGCAGGATGGCGAGCGCGGTCGGCACCGCCCAGTTGCGATGATCGGTCATCGCGAGATGCGCGGGCTCGTCATGCGCGACGGTGTTGTAGGCATCGAATCCGGCTGCGATCGTGGCCAACGTGATCAGCGCGCCGGCGATGAGCGCCCAGCGTCCCGCGACGACGCCTTCGGCATGCGGATCGTCCGGCCGTCGGATCCTGGCGACAAGGTAGAAGAGCGCGGCCATCGTCACCAGCGCGATCGTGAAATGCACCAGCAAGGGATGCCAGTTCGGTATGATTTCGATCATCAGCAGGTTTCCTCCCTTTCCGTTTGTTTCAGCTCCCCGGCCGCCAGTCTGGCAAGTTGTCGGCGCTGCGACAAGAGAAAGACGGCCGGGATGACGAGCAGGATCAGCAGCGTCGCGCTCGCCATGCCGCCGACCATCGGAGCGGCGATGCGCCGCATCACCTCCGAACCCGTTCCCGATCCCAGCATGATCGGCAGCAGGCCGGCGATGATGACGCTCACCGTCATCATGATCGGCCGGATGCGCATCAGTGCCCCGTCGATCACCGCCTCGCGCAGGTCATCCATCGTCGGCCGGCGCCCGGCCTCGGCACAGGCAGCGCGACGGGCGGCCCAGGCCTGATTAAGATAGACCATCATCAGCACGCCGATCTCGACCGCAACACCTGCCAGCGCGATGAATCCGACACCGACCGCGACCGAGAGATCGTAGTTCAGCCAGACCAGCAGCCACAGGCCGCCGACGAGCGAGAGCGGCAGGGTCGCGAAGATGATCGCGACATCCGCAAGTCGCCGGAAATTGAGATAGAGCAGCAGCAGGATGACGACGAGCGCCACCGGCACCACGAGCATGAGACGCGCCTTGGCCCGCTGCATATATTCGTATTGGCCGGACCACGACAGCGAATAGCCGGGCGGCAGGTCGAGCTGTTCGGCGACTGCCTTCTGGGCCGCGCGCACGTAGGAACCGATATCGACATCACGGATGTCCACATAGATCCAGCCATTGAGCCGCGCGTTCTCGGAGCGGATGACGCCGGGGCCGTCCGAGATGCGGATGTCGGCGACCCGGCCCAGCGGGATCTCCGCACCGGAAGCTGTCACGATCGGCAGTTCCTTCAGGCGCGCGACCGAATCGCGCACCTCGCGCGGATAGCGCAGATTGATCGGATAGCGCTCCGGCCCTTCGACGCTTTCGCTCACCGACATGCCGCCGATGGCGGTGCGCACGATGTCCTGCACGTCGGCGATGTTGAGGCCGAAGCGGGCGGCCTTCATCCGATCAATGTCGATGTCGATGAAGCGCCCGCCCGTGACCCGCTCGGCATAGACGGAGGCCGTGCCGGGAAGGTCGCGGATGATCTGCTCGATCTCTTCGCCGATCTCGGCGATCGTCTCGAGATCCGGTCCCGCGACCTTGATGCCCACCGGGGTCTTGATTCCGGTGGCCAGCATGTCGATGCGGTTCTTGATCGGCATGATCCAGACATTGGTGAGACTGGGGATCTGCACCAGCCGGTCGAGCTCGCGCTTCAATTTCTCGGTCGTCATGCCGGGACGCCACTGGTCACGGGGCTTGAGCTGAATGGTCGCCTCCACCATCGACAGCGGCGCCGGATCGGTGGCGGTCTCCGCACGGCCCGCCTTGGCGTAGACGGATTTGACTTCCGGCACCTGCATGATCAGCTCGTTGGCCTGCTGGATGAACTGCGCCATCTTGCCGGCCGAGACCGCCGGAAAGGCGCTCGGCATGTAGAGCAGATCGCCTTCGTCCAGATCCGGCATGAATTCGGATCCGAGCTTCTGCCAGGGCACCACTGCGCTCGCCATCAGCAGGAGAGCCGCAACGAGCACCGGCCAGGGATGCCGCAGCACGACATCGATGAACGGCCGGTATCCCGCGATCAGCAGGCGGTTGACGGGATTCCTGTGTTCCGGCGTGATCCGCCCGCGGATGAACAGCCCCATCAGCACCGGAACCAGTGTCACCGAGAGGATGCTGGCGGCCGCCATCGCATAGGTCTTGGTGAAGGCGAGCGGGCTGAAGAGCCGGCCCTCCTGGCCCTGGAGCGCGAAGACGGGCACGAAGCTCAAGGTGATGATGAGGAGCGAGAAGAACAGCGGCGGGCCCACCTCGACCGCGGCATCCGCGACGATGCGCCATCGCGCCCGGCCTTCCAGCGGCGTGCGCTCGGCATGTTTGTGGAGATTCTCGATCATCACGATGGTCGCATCCACCATCGCGCCGATGGCAATCGCGATGCCGCCCAAGGACATGATGTTGGCGTTGATGCCCTGTGCGTGCATGACGATGAAGGCGGCAAGAACCCCCAAGGGCAGCGAGAGCACGACGACCAGCGCCGATCGCAGGTGGAACAGGAACAGCCCGCAGACCAGCGCGACGATGATGAATTCCTCGACGAGCTTCTCATTGAGCGTGGCGACGGCCCGCTTGATGAGCGAGGAGCGGTCGTAGGTCGTCACCAGCTCGACACCTTGGGGCAGGCTCTTCTTCAGGCTGGCTAGCTTTTCCTTCACCCGGTCGATGACGGCCAGCGCGTTCTCGCCGAAGCGCATGATGATGACGCCGCCGACCGCCTCACCCTCGCCGTTGAGCTCGCCGATGCCCCGGCGCAGATCCGGCCCGAAGCGCACGTCCGCCACGTCTTTCAGCAGGATCGGCGTGCCGTGCTTCGTCACCCCCACGGGTATGGCCTTCAGATCGTCGAGGGAATCGACATAGCCGGTGGCGCGGATCATGTATTCGGCTTCCGCCATCTCGATCACGCGTCCGCCGGTTTCCTGGTTGCCGCGCCGGATGGCTTCGACGATGGTCTTGAGCGGCAGGCCGTAGGCGCGCAGGCGATCGGGATCCACCACCACCTGATACTGGCGCTTCATGCCGCCAATGGTGGCGACCTCCGCCACGCCGGGCACGGTCTGCAGCTCGTATTTGAGGAACCAGTCCTGGATGCTGGTGAGCTCGGAAATATCGTGCCGGCCCGTGCGATCGACGAGGGTGTACTGGAAGACCCATCCCACCCCGGTGGCGTCAGGCCCCAGTGCGGGGCGCGCACCCTCGGGCAGCGTCGGGGCGACCTGGCTCAGGTATTCCAGCACCCGCGAACGCGCCCAGTAGAGATCGGTGCCGTCCTCGAAGATCACGTAGACATAGGAGTCGTTGAAGAAGGAGTAGCCGCGCACGGTCACCGCTCCCGGCACGCTCAGCATCGCGGTGGTCAGGGGATAGGTGACCTGGTCCTCGACCACCTGCGGGGCCTGGCCCGGATAGGTGGTCTTGATGATCACCTGCACGTCCGAGAGATCCGGAATCGCATCAAGCGGTGTCCGCTTCACGGCATAGAGGCCGGCGAATGCCAGCAGCACCGCGAAGACGAGCACCAGAAAGCGGTTTTCGGTGGACCAGCGGATGAGCCGCGCGATCATCGGCCGCCTCCCGCCGCGTCATGCGCGGGCTGCTCGGCGTGCCGCGTCGGGCCCGCATCGTTCTTTTCGCCGGGGGTCATGCGCAGGATGGTGCCGGCGAGGCTGGCTTCCGAATCGATCAGGAACTGGGCGGAGGTCACCACCCGCTCACCCTCTTCAAGCCCTTCGAGAATTTCGATCTTCTCGCCGCTTTCGAGACCGGAGACCACTTGCGCCGGCCGGAAGCGGCCATCGCCCAGCGCCAGAATCACCCGCTCGTTGCGCCCGGTGCGGATCAACGCCTCGCGCGGGATGACCAGCGCATTCGCCTTCGGGGACGCATGGATGGTGGCGAAGGCATACATGTCGGGCTTCAGGGCCTCGTCCGGATTGGCGAAGACGAGGCGCAGCTTCACCGTGCGGGATTTCGGATCGATGGTCGGATAGACATAGTCCACGGTGCCGGCAAAGCGGCGTCCCGGCAGATAGGCGAGGGTGATCTCGGCTGCATCGCCGGCCTTCACCCAGGGCGCCTGATCTTCGAAGACGTCGACCAGCACCCACACGCGCTTCAGATCCGCGATGCTCATGATGGTCGTGGCGGGCGTCACATACATGCCTTCCGCCACATTGAGCGCGACCAGATAGCCGTCCTGCGGCGCAAGGATCCGCACCCACTCGTCCGGCTTGCGGCGCTTGGCGAGCCGGCGGATCTGGGGCTCGCTCATGCCGAGTGCCTTCAGCCGTTCGGCAGCCGCCTCGATCAGGCTCTTCTGGCCGATGCCGAGCGCCTGGATGTACTGGACCTGGGCATCGACAAGATCGGGTGAGTAGATTTCCAGCAGCAGCTGGCCTTTCTTCACCCGTTCGCCCGATGCCTTGACATGCAGGCGTTCGATCCAGCCCGCCGCACGCACATGCAGATGGCTGAGAAGATTTTCATCCGGAGTGACGAGGCCGACCGTCTCGATGCGGCGGTGGAGGGTGACGCGCTCGGCCGCCGCGGTGCGCACGCCCAGATTCTGGACCACGGCAGGGTCGATCCGGACCACCGTCTTGTCCGGCGGTTCCTCGCCCTCATAGACGGGGATCAGATCCATGCCCATCGGCGACTTGCCCGGCTTGTCGGAGCGGTAGGTGGGATCCATCGGCGCGACCCAGTAGAGAATCCGGCGTTCCTTCGTGGCGGCCTTCTCGTCACCGCCGGCGCCCGTGCTGCGGGCCAGCCACCAGCCGCCGGCTGCGCTGACGACAATGAGGACACACATGGCGAGCAGGGTGCGGGTCTTCATCAGGTGTCTCCTTCAAGAAACAGCAGTTCGGCCTGGGTTCTGGCGCGCTCGACCTCCAGTTTGAGCGCGGTGATCTCGGCATCGAGCTCGGCGAGCCGCGCGCGGATGAGCTCGGCGAAGTCCACGACGGCCGAGCGGTAGGAGTTGAGCGCGGCTTCGGTGGTGTCGCCGGCGCGCACGGTCACCACCTCGCGGTAGAGTCTCGCGCGCTCGTTCAGCCGCTCCCAGTCGGCTGCGGCCCGGTCCAACCGCCTGTTCAGCTCTTTGAGCAGCAGATCACGATCGAGGCGGGCCGCCGACTCTTGCGCTTTTGCGGCGGCCAGCCGCTTGTCCTGGCGCTTGGCGGTGAAGATCGGCAGATCCATGATGACGCCGGCGCTTGCAAAGTCCGTCTGCCGGCCGCCGCGCACGCCATAGCCGACCTCGGCCGTGAATCCCGGCTTGTACTGCTGGCGGGCGATCGCGATCTCCGCCCGGCGCGCGGCGATCACCGCATCGGCCACGCGCACGGATGGATGGCTGACAAGAGCGGCCCGGATTCCCTCTATCGGGGAGGGAGCCGGCAGCACGGGCAAATCCTCGGGCACGGGGCGGGCGGCCCGCTCGGGCCCGATCCAGCGGGCCAGCTCGGCTCGGGCGCGCGCGATCTGGCGGTCGATCTCGATCAGGCGGTCATCCAGCACCGCCAGCTCGAAGCGCGCGCGCAGCACATCCTCGCTCGAGCCCTTGCCGGCCGCAAAACTGCCCGAGGCGACCGTCTCAAGCCCGGCCACGGCCAGCCGGCTTTCGGCGACGAAGCGGCGCGCGTGGGTCCAATAGTAAAGGTCGAGCCAGGCCTGCCGGATCGCCAGCACGAGCTGACGACGGGCAAGCGCCATGCGCGCGCGTTCGGCCGCGGCTTCCGCCTCGCGCCGCGCACGGCTGTAGTGGAGCGTGCGGCCGCGCGGGAAGGCCTGCTGGAGCGCGATCTGGATCTGGGTCATCGGCGTGTCGCCGAGGCGGAAGCTGTCGACCGGAAAGCTCTGCAGGCGAAAGCGCAGCTTGGGGTCGGGCAGCTGGGCGTCGGCGATCGCCGCTTCCCGTTTGCCGGCGGCGCGCCGGGCAAAGCGCAGGATGCTGGGATCGTCCGCATCGAGACCGGCGCGCACCGCCTCGTCAAGGGTGAGGGGCCGAAGACCTCCTTCCGGTTCGGCCGACACGCCGGTCCGGGGTGTGCAGACGAGAGCCAGCAGCACAAGAGCGGCACGGATGAGATGCGCGGGGAAACGATGGTGGTTTCGCGGCCACCACCCCGTCACGGGGGGAAGCGGATCATGAAAAGCAGTCCGTCCTGTCTGTCCTGTCATCATGAGCGCGGGACGGTGGACGTCCCGCAGGATACGCATCCGACGGGCATAGGCGGCCCGCCGGCGGTCGTCTCAGATGGTGGACGGACGGGGAGGGGCGAGAGCCGGGGGCTCGGCATGCGCGGCCGGCCGGCGCATGCCGCCCGGACCGGGAAGGGAGCCACAGCCTTGCGCGGACGCACAGGCGGGGGCGGCCGCCATCACGGCACCGCAGCAGGCCATGCCCGCCCCGCCGCCGCAGCAGGAGGGCATAGGCCCATGGTGCTGCCCGGCGCAGGCGGCGCTCGGCTCAGCGGCCGCGGCAAACGTCGGCGATCCGACGGCACAGGCGGCCTCCTGCGCCATGGGCGCGTCATGCGGGGATCCGGAATGCGCGAAGGCCGGCCGGCCTACCACGGCCCAGGCCACCACGGCCAGCACCGCAAGGATGAGGGGCGCGGGCATGTGGCCCACGCCCCGCCCGCAGCCGATTCGTGATGGATGAGTCCGAATCATCCCATGAGCCGTTCGATCGCGCCCGCTTCGCAAGCGGCATTCGATACACTACAGGGGTATGTGAAATCCGTCAAGCGCGTTTCGATGCCGTCTTGGGCGGCGAAGCCGCGCGGCCTCACCCGCCGGCTCACCCGAAGGCCAAAGGCATCCGCATGGGCCCCGCGATCGCGGGCTTCGGGTTCCAGACGATCTTCTCCTCCACCACCCGCGGCGGGCGGGGAAGAGCCAGCAGCGCCTCGATCAGCGCCGTCGCATGAATGCGGGCGAGCGCGGCGCCGAGGCAGTGGTGGTGGCCGCGGCCGAAGGCGAGATGCGGGTTGGGATCGCGCGTGGGATCGAAGCGATCGGGGTCGGGGAAGGTTTGCGGGTCGCGGTTGGCGATGGCGATCCCTGCGATTACGACCCGCCCGCGCGGAATGCGGAGCGGGCCGAGAGAAAGATCCGTGGCGGCTATGCGCACCATCATCGCCACCGAGCCGTCGAGCCGCAGGCTTTCCTCCACGAAGCCGGGCAGAAGCGACGGGTCGGCGTGCAGCCGCGCCCGGATGTCGGCGTCCTTGAGCAGCCGCCGCACGAGGGCGGCATAGAAGGTCGGGCCCGTATCGAGGCCGTTGACGAGCAGCAGCAGGCACTGGCCGGCGAATTCCTCGGCCGAGACGATCTCCCCGTTCTCCTCTGCCGCAAGCAGGGCGTCGTAGAGGTCGCCGTCGCCGCCCGCCGCGGCCTTTCGCGCGCGCCGGCGGGCCCGCTCCTCCTCGAGGAGGGCGCGGAAGGCGGCGAGCGTCGCTTTCACCTCGGCCCGCTCCTCTTCTTCCAGCCTGAACCGCATGATCTGATCGGCGAGCAGACGCGCCCAGCTGTGGAGCATGGCCGGGTCCGCCGCCTGCCAGCCGAGCAGCCGCCGGCTGGTGGCGAGCACGAGCGGCTCGGCCACTTCCGAGACGAACTCGACCTCGGCCCCGCTCGCGAGCAGATCCGCAAAACGGGCCGTAAGCGAGCGACGGATGTCGCCTGCCAGGGCGCGCAGGCGCCGGGCCGTGAAGAAGCGCGCAAGGATGCGGCGCAGGCGCGTGTGCACCGGGGGATCGTGCATGACGAGCGAGGCGCGCATGAGATCGTCGAGCTCGGGCAGGCCGGAGACCGGGACGGGGAAGGGGATTCGCGCGACATCGATGGTCGCGTCAGGATGCACGGCAAGCGCGGCTGCGGCGTCGTGCGCGCGCAGGAAGACCACATTGTCGCCGAGCGGGAAGACGGGCGGCATCTCGGCGTGCAGGGCGCGTGCGAGATCGGCAAGCGCCGGCCCGGTCTGGTCATGGCCCAGCATGAACCGGCGGCAGCGGGACAGGAGCGCAGGCGACGTCATCCGGGCCGTTCCCCTGTGTCCGCAGGCAGACTGGAGAGCATGAATTCGCCGATCGGCGCCTCGGCCACGGGGTCGAGCCCATAGGCGCGGGCGACAAGTTCGGTATTGCCGGCGCCCAGTCCGCAGGGGGCGAGGCCTTCCACCGTCGCCGCCAGATAGAAGGCGTGATAGAGCACGCCGGCGTGCTTCAGGGCGACCGACCAGGCCAGGCCCCGGTATTTCCACATGAGCCTGCGCATGCGGGCCGCCAGGTGAATGACGATCTGGGGGCGCACCGTCTCGGCCGCCGACTGCCAGGCGACCGTCACCAGGGCGTCCACGAGTTCGGGATCGCCGCCGAGGCGCTCCAGACGGTGGTGCAGCGGGTCATAGTGGTAGAGGCCGCGTGCGAGCCCCTCGCAGGCGTCCACGGCGAGATAGATCTCCGTCTCATAGGCGGCACCGCCGCAAGGGTAGGGGCGGATGCTTGCCTCGTAGAAAAGATCCTGCGCGTCATCAGGCGGCACCAGCGTGATCACCCGTGCACTGCGGGCGAGGAAGGCGCCGAGCCGATCCAGCGTGATCGGCTGCTCGCCCCGCACCCGGTGCGAGCGCCGCGCCTCCACCACCGCCTGGAAGGGCGGATCGCCGCGGCACAGGGCCGCGATGTCGGGCATGGGAAGGGTGATCAGGTCGGCCGGATCATGCGCGATCGGCGGTTTGACCGCGGGCAGCGGCGCCACCACGCCGCGCCCCGGAAAGCTCGCACCCACCGGATGATCATGGCCGCCGCTGCGGCTGCGCCGGAAGTGCAGCGCGTCGTGAAAGTCCCAGAAGCGCCGGTCCGGATCACGGTCTTCGGGCAGCAGACCGTCCCCATCCACCGCATCCGCAAGCTCGGCCGCGACGAGCCAGCCCAGCAGCCGGCGCATGGCCGGATCGGGGAGTCTCTCCGCCTGCAGGGGTTTTGCCATCAGCTGGGTGATGAGAGCACCGGCGGCGGGCGATTCCAGGCCGATCCGCCAGGCCGACCAGGGCGACTCCAGGACCGCCCGGCCCTCGTGGCGGGCGATGAAGGCGAAGCGCGACAGCCGCACCGGCGCATCCGGGCGCACGGACGCGTCGGCTGCGGGAACCGGCGGCATCATGACCTCGCGCGTGGCATGGAGGGTGCCGTCCGCGTCTTCCAGCACCTCCATCAGGCAGGCGAGCGTGCGCAGCCTCTCGAAGACATGCAGTGCGCCCGCGACATCCGCCGCTCCGCCGCCGCCCGCGACCACGGCGGCACTCAGCGCGTCCGCTCCCGCCACGCCGGCACCCAGCTCCAGCAGGGCGTCTGCGGCCGCCGCCCCCAGATCCCCCAGCATCCAGCGCTGCTCCCCCCGTTCGAGGGCAAGTCGGCGGGTGCCGTCCGCGCCGGGTTCCGCAACGAGCCGCAGGCCGTCTCGCAGCCGCCAGCGCGACGGGGGCTCATGGGTTGCGGTGTCCGTCATCCTCTCGCTCCAATTGCCCTTTGCCCGGGATGCGGGTCTTTCAGATGAACATCGGAATGGGGTTCAGACCCTCTTCGCGGTGCGGCGCGTCCAGCCAGCCGAGCGCCACCGGCACGTCATAGAGCCGGCCCGGCGCAAAGCGCGCCCAGAAGTGCCGCATGCCCGGGACGATGACCTTGACGACGGGCAGCCCGATGTCGGGCCGCGTCTGGTCCAGGACCAGCATCTCCATCCCCCGCTCCTCCACGAGCCGCAGGCAGGTCCGGACATCTTCGGCGATGTCGGGCTGCGAGAGGTCCGCATACTCATCCCGGCGTCGCGTGGAACTGTCTGCTGCCGGCGCGAGATGGGGATGGTCGGCCAGCCGTCCCGTCTGCCACCAGCGTACCGAATCCGGATCGTCGAAGGCGTAGGAGCCGCTGCCGTCCGCCGGCATGTGCAGCACCGCCGGCAGGAACTGCGCCATTTCGCTGACCGCCCGGGTGAGCGCGATCTGCGGGTCGAAATGCGCGCCGAAGGCGAACACGATGTCCTCGGCCGGCTTGTCCTCGCGGCGTGTGACGGCGGCCATGACCGGGATGCCGAAATCATGGGTCAGATCGAGCACCCAGAAACTGCGGTTGTGGCGCTCGAGAAAGGCGGCCATCTCGTCAATGTAGGGCAGATCGAAGCTCGAGAGATCGACGGCCGGGCGCGGGATGCGATTGTACCACCACACGGCGACAGCATCGCGTTCGACAAGCTCGAAGAAGCCCTGCAGGACCGCCTCCTCGACCGTGTTGCCCGCCGCGCAGCCGTTGGAATCGGCGGTGCAGAAGCGTCCGCCCTCGGGATGGCCGTAATAGAGGTAGCTGGAGGGCAGATATTTCTGGCGCGCCTCGCTGAGCGACCAGACCGGCGACCAGTCCAGCTCGGCTTCCTCGTCGAAAGGCTCCGGCACATACTGGAAGGTCGAGCCGCGCCGGCGCCAGGCGGCGCGCTCGGCATACTGACGGTCGCTGAAGAGCATGCAGCGGCGCGGATCGATCGCTCCGCCTTCCGGGAAGTCCACGAAGCGGGCGCGCCGGCACGGCTCCTCGCCCATGAAGAGGCCGGAATAGCGCTCCAGCGCCTCGGCGAGACCGCTGGCGCGCGCCTGGGCATCCGTCATGCCCTTGCCGGCGCTCTTGGAGCGCAGGCCCGCCTTCAGCCCTGCAAGACCGGGGCGGTGGACGGCGAAGTTCTCGCCCGCGACATAGTTGTGGACGGGCACGGGCCCGGCATCCGCCGCCGGGCCGGGCATCACGTCGTCGCAACCGGTCCCGTTCGCGTCAGGAGCGAACGCCGCACCCGTGGCACGGCCGGGCCCGCCGTGCGCATCATCGATGCGCTGCAGGAAGGAGACGGCCCCGGTCACGGGACTGACATGGTGCCGCCAGCGCCGCCAGGTTTCCTCCGGATCATGAATCCGGTGGCCGCCGTCTGCGGTGAACCGCTTGGAAGTGGGATGCAGCCGGATCGGGCGCGGTGCCAGAGACCGCCTGCCCCCGTCTCCGCAGGCCGGGCATTGCGGCCGGCGGACGAGGTGATGATGCTGGCGGCTGCCGTCGGCAAAATCGATGGTCGTGACATGGGCGAGGTCGTCACGCCCGTCCTTCCGGCTGCCGCGAAGAGCGGCCAGCATGCCGGCGATCTCGGCCAGGCAGAAGGCGAGGCTCTCCGGAGTCCAACCGCGCGCGGGCACAAGCGGCATCTCGCAGCCCAGCGAGCGGGCGACATGCCACTCGACCTCCCGATTGCGCACGAGCCGCTGGGCAAGGCAGTGCCAGCAGCCGCCGGGCTTGTCGCGCGCACTCCCGAAGACGGGGCCGAACCAGGCGATGCCGCCCACCGGCTGAGCCAGCAGCCAGGGCCGGCCGAGGCTGCGCATGCGCCGGTCGATCGCGCCCAGCGCGGGCCTGAGATAGTCGTCGGTGAGCACGACGAGCGGGGCATCGGCCGCTTCCACCGCCCGCGTGTTAGCGATGAACCGGATCCGCAGGCTCTGCGATCCCGCGGCGGCGGCGATCGCATCAGCGTCGATGTCGCCGACGAGCAGCAGCTCGCAGGCCGCGCCGTCCGGGGGCCGGGCGGCGGGTTGGGGGATCACCGGGCGTTCGGCCACAGGAGCGAGGGCGGCCAGGAAGAGCTCGGCCGGCGAGGGGGGATCGCCGCCGGCCACGACATAGCCCTTCCTGCGCAGCTCCTCGAAGGTGAAGTAGCCTTCGGCCGCCGAAAGGCCGCGCTCCGTCAACCGGGCGACGACGGCATCCAGATCACCCGTTTCCAGCTTCTGCCAGCACTCGACGAAGAGCCGCGCCCGCCGCTGCGCGACTACCCGGTGCTCGCGCGCGCTGAACAGATAGAGCGCATCATCGGGCACCGGCACGAGCGTCCAGCG
>CAYYGH010000015.1:21847-37205 GCA_964471405.1 uncultured Sphingomonadales bacterium
CGCGCGCGCTGAACAGATAGAGCGCATCATCGGGCACCGGCACGAGCGTCCAGCGCGGGTGCGGATGAATCAGAGGTGCCGCGGGCATCATGGTCCCTGCATGCGCGCGTACCGGCTTCTGCACGCCGTCCTGCGTGCGGCAGGAGGAGGCGAGGGCAGGCCGCCGCAACGCTCCGCTACCAGGAGCCCCTCGTTCCGACCGTGCCGGCGGTGCCCGGGCAGCCGAAGGTGGCCAGCGATCCAACGGTCCCCGCACATTTGCCGCCCGCCATCATTTCGAGCGCCTCGTCGGAGAGATTTTCGCTGGGCGGCGCGGGGATGACGAGCACCACTTCATCCTTCTCGGCAAAATAGGTCGTCACCCTGACATCCTCGGGCACGTCCATGCCCGCTTCCGCCAGGGCCGCCTTCGGGTCGGACTTCAGCCGGGCGGCAAAGCCCGGGTCGCTCCACGCGCGGGCGATGATCTTGCCCAGCGCTTGCGGCTGGGCCGACTCGTTCTCGGGCATTTCTATCAATCCTTTCGCTTGGCCTGTGAGCTCGTCGCAGGGACACCGCAATCGATGCCGGGCGGGGCCGCACGCACAACCGCTCACCGCCACACCTTCCGGAAGCGGGCGAGGCAGCGACCTTCGCGCCACCGGGACAGGTCCGGGGCGGCCGCCGGCATTCAGTGCGAACCGAAGGTGCCGGCCGAGCCGATGGTCATGACCGGGCAGCCGCCGGTGCCGACGCAGCCGGACGTGCCCGCGCACTTGCCACCGGCCATGGCCTCCAGCGCCTCGTCCGAGAGCTCCTCGCGCGGCTTCGGAGGCACGAAGATCAGAACCTCGTTTTCGGCGCCGAAATAGGCCGTGACCTTGGCGTTCTCGGGCAGCTTGACGCCGGCCTCGGCCAGGGCGGCCGCCGGATCCCTCTTCAGCTTCTCGGCGAAGGCGGGATCGCTCCAGGCGCGGGCAATCACCTGGCCGTAGGCCATGGCCTGTTCATTGTGATCGGGCATCGATCTCTCCTTTCGTGATTGGTCGCTCAAGGGCACGCTGACGTCCTGCGTGCGGAAAAAAACGGTCTGAAGTACCCCAGCGGGCTCGATTCCCGCCGACCCCGCCGGACCACAGCTGTCTACAGGGACCCCGAGGTGCCGATGGAGCCGACGGTGCCGGGGCAGGCGCCGGTTCCGAAGGTGCCGCCGGTTCCGACCGAGCCGCCGCCGGCCATCGCTTCGAGGGCCTCGTCTGCGAGCTCCTCGGGCGGCTTCGGCGGCACGAGGACGACGACCTCGTTTGCTTCAGCGAAATAGCTCGTTACCTTGGCACCTTCCGGCACCTTGATCCCGGCCTCCGCCAGCGCGGCGGCCGGATCCGTCTTCAGCCTCTCGGCGAACGCCGGATCGCTCCAGGCCTGGGCGATGACCTTGCCGTAGGCTTGCGCGTGGTTGTCAGCCATGGGCTGCTCCTTTCCGCATGTGCCGCCGGGCGGGGCCTCCGTTCGCGCAAAGGAAGCCCTCCGACGGTGTCTTGCGCCAGCACTCACGACGGGTGACTGCTGCCAGCCGCGGTGCACATGAAGAGGTTCCGGAAAGGAAAAGACCTGCCGCGCCGCCCATGCGGCCGCATCAGAAATGATATGATCGGCGTGATGCTCTGTCAGGAATTTTCGTTTCGAGGGACCCTCCCTGCTCCGCAATGCTCATTCTCGGACATCTGGACTTTCCGGTCAAGTCATTTTATCTTTCAAGCAACCGACGCAGGCAGGGAAGGCGGCTCACCACTTCACATCCTACGCTCTGGCGCGTGAGAATGCCCGCAAGAGCGCGGGCAGGGGCCGTGTTTTTCGATGGCCGGCGTCCTGCACACGCCACCGCGCAGCGGCCGCGCCGGCAAGTGGCGATGCACCGGTAAGCCGGCGGCTTTCCGGCCGGGAACAGGGGATTTCATGCCCGATCTTTTTCGCAAAGAGGCGGTGCGCGAGCTCAGCGATCCCCGCGGGCTCGATACCGCCATCACGCTGGTCCGCCCACGCAGCTGGGTGGCGCTTGCGGCCTTTGGCGTGCTGGGGCTGGCGGCGGTGATCTGGGCGGTGTTCGGCCGCCTCGACTATCGCGTCGACGGCCTGGCGATCCTGCTGCATGAAGGCAGTCGCATCATTCCCCTGACGGCGCCGGCCGATGGACGCGTGATCGCCGTGCATGTGAGGAAGGGTGAGAGGGTCGCAAAGGGGGATCTGCTGGCCGAGCTCTCGCTGCCGGCTCTCGAGGCCCAGGTCTCGGCCCTCGATGCGTCGATCGCTGCTCTGGAAGACGAGATAAAACTGCTCACCACCTCGCTCGCCCGGGAGAACGCCGCCGATGAGAAGGAGCTCAAGAAGGCCCTGGCCGCCCATGAGCAGGCCCTGGCGGCAGCCCGCCAGAAAGAGACGTTTCTCGCCCGGAAGCTGGCCGATGACGAAGCGCTGCTGAAGAAGGGGTTTGCGACGAAGGAGGCCGTCGAGGCCACGCGCCAGGCCTGGCTGGCGGCGCGCCAGGACGTGCTGGGGCTGTCCGCCGAGATCGTCCGGCTCAGGGCGCAGGCGGCTCAGGCCCGCACGAACCGCGCAGCCCGGCTTGATGACCTCAAACGCACGCTCCTGGAGGAGAAGGGCCGGCGGGCCGTGCTGATGGCCACCAAGGCCAATCAGGGCCGGCTTGTCGCCGATGAGGACGGCCTTGTCGTCGCGGTCGAGGAGCTTCCGGGGCGCCGGGTCGTGGCAGGCCAGCCCATCCTCACGATCGAGACGAAGGGCGGCGGGCTGGCCGCCTATGCCTATTTTCCGCTCGCCGTCGGCAAGAAGGTGCATGCGGGCGATATCGCGCTCGTCGCCCCCACTACCGTCGAGCGCACCATCTATGGGGCGATGCGCGCGCGTGTCACGGCAGTGGACGCCCTGCCCAGCGACCGTTCGGATCTTCTGGCCCGCTTCGGCAACGAGGCGCTCGTCAAACAGCTCATGGCGGCCGGCGCGCCCCTTGGTGTCAAGCTTCATCTGCAGCCGGCACCGGACAATCCAAGCGGTTTTGTCTGGACATCATCCGAAGGCCCGGCCGTGACCTTGACGCCGGGAACCCTAGCATCGACGACCATCGTCGTGCGGCGGATCCGTCCGATCTCGCTGCTGATTCCCGTGATCGAGGGGCTGACGAATGCGGAGGGTGCGCATGCCGCGCCGGCTGAGTAGGCTGTGGCGGGGCGGCCGTGCGCGCATCGCCCGCACGCCCACCATCCTGCAGATGGAGGCGGTCGAATGCGGTGCGGCGTCGCTTGCGATGGTGCTCGCCCATTACGGCCGTTGGGTGCCCTTGGAGGAACTGCGGGTCCAAAGCGGGGTGACGCGCGACGGCGCCACCGCGGCCGGCATCCTGCGCGCGGCGCGCTTCCATGGCCTTGAAGCCAAGGGGATGCGCCTCGAAATGGACCGCCTCGCCGAGCAGCGGCTGCCGCTCATCGTCTTCTGGCAGTTCAACCATTTCATCGTGGTGGAGGGATTCGGCGAGGATGTCGTCCATGTCAACGACCCGGCCAAGGGACGGCTGAAGCTCGCACGCGAAGAGTTCTCGCGCGGATACACGGGGATTGCGCTCGTCTTCGCACCGGGACCCGCATTCACGCCGGCCGGCCATCCGCCGCGGGTGCTGGGTGCGCTGCTCCAGCGCCTTGCCCGCTCGCCGGACGCCGTGGCCGCGATTGCCCTCGCCAGCCTGCTGATTGCCGTGCCCGGACTTGTGACGCCGCTGGGGCTGAAGCTGTTCGTCGATGACGTGCTGGTGCGCGGCTATGCCGACTGGCTGTTCCCGCTCGTCCTCGGCCTGGTGGCCGCGACGGTTGTGGGAGGCCTCCTGGTCTGGCTGCAGCAGCGCCTGCTGATCGCCCTGCAGACCAAGCTCGACATGGCGATCGCGGCCGAATACGTCTGGCATCTCCTGCGGCTGCCGATGCGGTTCTTCAGCCAGCGGTTTGCGGGCGATCTTGCCAATCGGATGGTCGGGGCCCGGCGCATTGCGGCGCTGATGGCGGGCCCGCTTCCGACCACGGTCATCGCGATCGTGGTGGGGGCGGTTTTTCTCGTGGCGCTCGTCTTCCTCAGCCCTTGGCTGACGCTGGTCGCGCTTGCCGCGATCGGGCTGCATCTGGCCGTGCTGAAGCTGGTCGCACGGCGCCGGCAGGAGCTCAACAGCCGCTATCTCGTGGACCAGGGCGCACTCGCCGGTTTTTCGGCTGCGGGTCTGGCCGCGATCGAGACCATCCGGGCCGGCGGCAGCGAGCAGGACTTCCATGCTCAGTGGGCGGGGCACCAGGCCCGGCTCGTCAACAGCCATCAGCGTCTGGGTGAGGCGAGCGCCCTGCTCGAAGTCGGCCCCCAGTTCGTGGCCGTGCTGGCGCAGGCGGTGATCCTGTTTGCAGGGGCGGAACTCATTCTGGCGGGGCGGCTCACCATGGGTGGACTGGTGGCCTTTCAGGCGCTCTGGTTGCAGGTGGCGACGCCCGTGCAGCGCTTCGTGATGCTGGGCGGCCAGCTGCAGACGATTCTGGGCGACCTTGCGCGCCTGGACGATGTGCTGCGCTACCCGCTCGAAGAGGAGGACGGAGCCAGCCCGCAGGCCGCGCCTTCCGGCCCGCGCGGCGAGCCGCAGCCGGTGCGCATCACCGGGCGGCTGGAGTTCCGCGGGGTGCGCTTCGGCTATGACCCGACGCGCCCACCGCTCATCGACGGGCTTGATTTCGTGCTGCCACCGGGCGGGCGCATTGCTCTGGTGGGGCCGTCGGGTTCCGGCAAGTCGACGGTCACCCGCCTCATCCTCGGTCTGCTCAAGCCTTCGGCGGGCGAGATCCTGATCGACGGCCGGCCCCGCCACGCCTGGCCGGCCATTCTGCTGGAGCGGGACATCGCAGCCGTCGATCAGCAGATCTACCTGTTCGCGGGGACGGTCGCCGAAAACATCGCCTTCTGGGACCCGGGCATCCGCCGCGAGGCGATCCAGCGGGCCGCCGAAGATGCGCTGGTCCATGACGAGATCGCCGCACGCCCGGGCGGCTACGAAGCCGTCGTCGAGGAGGGCGGCCGCAATTTCAGTGGCGGCCAGCGTCAGCGCCTGGAGATCGCCCGCGCGCTCGCCCGCGATCCCCGGATCCTCGTGCTGGACGAGGCGACCGCAGCCCTCGATGCCAGGACGGAAGAGGAGATCGACCACCGTCTGCGCCGGCGCGGCTGCTCGCTGGTGATCGTCGCCCACCGCCTGTCCACCATCCGGGATGCCGACGAGATCATCGTTCTGGATGAGGGGCAGGTCGTCGAACGTGGCCGTCATGACGACCTGATTGCGCTGGGTGGGCGCTACCGGCAGCTGGTGGAGCAGGGGTGATGGCGGCGGATCGGGATCAGGCTCCCCTCATGACGCTTGAAGCCGGCGCTGAGCCGGCAGCGCTGCCCGACAGTCCCGCCGTGATCACGGTGGAGCAGGGGCGGCTGCTGCTGTTTCTCGTCGAGGCATCGGGCCTTCGCCACCTGGCGGGAGAGGCGGGACCGGGAGACCGGCTGCTTTACCCCGGCAGTCCCGGCAGCAGCGCCCGGTCGGACGGGCGGCCGGTGCTGTCCTGGCTTCTGGTCCCGGCACAACATGCCAGGATTGCGGTCGCAGCCGTGGATGAAAAGACGCGCGCGGCGGACGTTCTTGCACTGGCGTGGCGCCTGCTGCCGGAGACGCACAAGGGTGACAGCCGGAAGCTGCCGGAACGAGTCGGCCTTGATGCGGTTCTCAAGGAGGTGATCGCGGCCTGGCAGCAGCATCTTGCCGACCAGGAGCAGCACCGCACTGCGGAGCTTGCGCGTTGGGAGCGCAGTCGACGCACCGGGCTTGTCCGTGCGCTCGGCCGGCTTGCCGGAGTGGTGACGGGGGCATTGCAGCACAGATCCGGACAGGCGGTTCAGCCTGCGGACGGGCGGGTGCAGGCGATCGCGGATGCAGCTGCCGCCCTTGGCACGCCCATAGCTCCGGACCGCCTGCGGCGGATCGATGAGGTGGCAGCCGATCTGCCGCCCGATCCGGATCCGGAACGGAGGGGGGAAGCGATCGAGCGGCTGCTTGAGTCATCCGGTCTCTTCTTTCGCCGGATTCGGCTTCCCGAAACCTGGTGGCATGCGGATCACGGGGTTCTGCTGCTGCTGGGAATGGACGGCCGGGCGGTTGCCGCCCGTCCGACCTCATCCGGCTATGAGACCTTGGGCGAAACGGGGAGCAGGCCGGTATCCGCCGACCATCGCCTGGCGCGTGCGGGGCGGACGGCCTGGATGCTGGCCGCCCGCCTGCCCGAGGCGGAGAGGCTGCGGCTTGGCGATCTTCTCCGGCACGCCGGCTGGGGCATGGGACGCGATGCCGCCCGATTCCTCGTCTTCACGCTGCTTGCCGGTCTGCTTTCTCTCGGGACCCCGCTGGCCACGGGTGCGGTGATGGCCAACGCCATACCGGAAGCCGATCATCCCCTCCTCCTCACGCTCTTCCTGGCGCTGGTGGCGGCTGCTGCCGCCCAGGCCGGTATCAGTCTCGCCAGCGGCCTGGCCACCGTGCGGGCGGAAGGGCGAGCCGGCAATCGTGTCCAGGAGGCGGTCTGGGACCGCCTGCTGCGGCTGCCCGTGTCCTTTTTCCGCCGCTTCGATGTCGGCGATCTGACCAATCGCGCGCTGTCGGTGGACACCATCCGGGCGATGGCAAGCATGCATGCGGTCACCGCCATCACCCATGGCATCTTCGGCCTGTTCTCGCTGGCGTTGATGATCTGGTATGACGTGAAGCTCGGGCTGGTGGTGGCGGCCATGGGGCTTGTTTTCGCCGGTCTGACATGGCTCGTCGGGCGTGCCGTCCTGCGGGAGGTCTCGGCCATTACGGATGATACGGGCCGGCTGGAAGCGCTCATCTTCCAGTTCGTGCAGGCGATCACGAAGATCCGGGTCGCCGGCGCGGTTGTCGCCGCCTTTCAGCGCTTTGCCGAGCTCTACCGTCGGCTTCTCGCGGCCTCGCGGCGGCAGATGGTGGCGGCCGCCGTTCTCCAGGGGCTGTCCACCGTCTGGCCGATCCTGACATTCGCCGTGCTCGTGGCGGTGCTGGCCTTTGTGAGCGGGCAGTTCTTCGCCTATTTCCGCACGCCGGCCGACTGGGCCGGAATCGAGGCGGAGAATCTGCGCGCGAGCATTTCGGCCTCTTCCTTCATCGCCTTCTACACCGCGCTCGGGCAGTTTTCGCTGGCGCTCGTCATGGTCTCGGGCGCGGTGCTGCAGCTAGTGGCGATCCGCCCCTGGGCCGAGCGTCTGCGCCCGATACTTGACACCAGACCCGAGGATGAGGCCGGCGGCGGCCGGCGGCCCGAGCGCCTGCGCGGGCAAATCGCCTTCCATGGCGTCTGCTTCCGCTATGCCGTGCCGGGGGCACGGATTCTGGACGGGGTGAACCTGAGGGTGGAACCCGGCGAGATGGTGGCGCTCGTGGGGCCGTCGGGCGCGGGCAAGTCTACCATCATCCGCCTGCTGCTCGGATTCGAGGAGCCCGAAGAGGGCAGCATCTTCATTGACGGCATCGATCTCAAGCGCCTCGATCGCGTCTGGTTCCGGCGCCGGATCGGTGTGGTGCTCCAGGACGGCCGGCTGCTGCCGGGCAGCATCTTCCAGAACATCGCAGCCGGTGCCCGCATCAGCCGGGAGGAGGCCATGGAGGCGGTCCGCATGGCCGGCATGGAAGACGATCTCAAACAGATGCCGATGGGGCTTGAGACGATGCTGAGCGAAGGTGCCGTCACCCTCTCCGGCGGGCAGCGTCAGCGGCTGATGATCGCGCGTGCGCTCGTGCGCCGGCCCAGGCTTGTCATCTTCGACGAGGCGACCAGCGCGCTTGACAACGAAACCCAGGCGGTGGTCACCGACAGCCTCAACCGGCTCGCCGTCACCCGCCTCGTGGTGGCCCACCGCCTGTCCACGATCCGCGAGGCCGACCGCATCTATGTCCTCGACCGCGGTCGTGTCGTCGAGGAAGGGCGGTTCGAGGAGCTGCTGGCGGCTGACGGCCTGTTCCGACGGCTCGCGCAGCGGCAGATGATCGCCCCCCCTGCCGCCTGATGTGCCGACCGAATTCAGCGCGGCCCGACTGGAATCAGCACGCAGCGGATGCCGGCTGGCGGACGCCTGCCAGCCGCTCGATGACGGCATCGGTGACGGCGGCAATGTCCGCCGAGCCGCCGAGATCGGCGGTCAGGATGCCATCGGCCAGGCTGCGCGCGACGGCCTCTTCCACGAGGCGGGCGAGATCCGGGCGTCTCGCACCCCACTCCAGCATCAAAGCGCAGCTTGCCATCATGCCGATCGGATTGGCGCGGCCCGTGCCCGCGATGTCGGGGGCCGAGCCATGGACCGGCTCGTAGAGACCGGGCGCGCCGTCCTCGCCGAGGGAGGCGGAGGGAATGAGGCCGATGGAGCCGGCCAGCACGCTCGCCTCATCCGTCAGGATGTCGCCGAAGAGATTCTCGGTAACGATCACGTCGAAGTCCTGCGGCGCCTGGATGAGGCGCATGGCGGCCGCATCCACGAGCTGGATGTCGAACGCGACATCCGGGAACTCCTCAGCGAGGATCCGCTCCGTCACGCGCCGCCACAGGCGGCTGGTCTCCAGCACATTGGCCTTGTCGACGAGGGTGAGCCGGCTGCGGCGGCTGCGGGCAAGCCGGGCCGCCAGCCGCACGACGCGGGCCACCTCCTCTTCGCTATAGCGGCAGACGTCATAGGCGCCCCGGCCATCCTGGCCCTTTTCGCCGAAATAGAGTCCGCCGGTGAGCTCACGCACGAAGAGAATGTCGGTGCCCGAGACGATCTCGCGCCTGAGGGGTGTGCGGTCCGCAAGCGCCGGATGGCAGCGGATGGGGCGCAAATTCGCGAAGACGCCGAGCGCACGGCGCAGCTGCAGCAGGCCGCGCTCGGGTCTCAGATGGCCGGGCAGCCCGTCCCAGGCCGGTCCGCCGACGGCGCCCAGGAGGACCGCATCGGCCTCCAGCGCCGCTTCCAGCGTCCGGTCGGGCAGGGGCACGCCTTCCGCCTCGATCGCCGTGCCGCCGATGAGCTCTTCCTGCCAGGAAAAGCGCCATCCGGATTTGAGCGCGAGCGCGTTGAGCAGCTTGCGCGCACTCGCCATCACCTCCGGACCGATACCGTCGCCGGGAAGCGCCAGGATCCGGAAAGTCATCGCTGCGGTCTCCCTTGCGCGTGCATTCCTTTCATACGATCCGTCATTCCGCCTGGCGTGCCGCCGCCTGCTGGGGCAGCGGCGTGACCTCGGCCTCCAGGGGTTCGAGCCAGCCCCACCGGTCGGCGGTGCGGCCGTCGAAGAGGCCGAAGAAGGCATCCTGGATGCGCCGCGTGATCGGCCGGCTGCCATCGCCGATCGGGATCCGGTCCACCGAGCGGATCGGCGTCACCTCGGCGGCCGTGCCGGTGAAGAAGAGTTCGTCGGCGATATAGAGCATCTCGCGCGGGATGGGCTGTTCGATCACCTCGATCCCCATATCGCGCGCCAGCGTGATCACCGTGTGGCGCGTGATGCCGGCGAGGATGGAGGCGGCGGCCGGCGGCGTGTAGATGCGTCCCTCCCGCACGACGAAGATGTTCTCGCCGGCACCCTCACTCACCAGCCCGTCGTGGGACAGGCCTATGCCTTCCGCAAAGCCGCGCGATTTCGCCTCCAGCGAAATCAGCTGGCTGGAGAGATAGTTGCCGCCCATCTTGAGCCCGGCCGGGACCGTGCCGGGTGCGACCCGCCGCCAGCTCGACACGCACACGTCGATGCCGTTCTTCAGCCCTTCCTCGCCGAGATAGGCGCCCCAGGGGAAGGCCGCGATCGCCACGTCGATCGGACATTCCTTCCCGACCACGCCGATGCCGCCATAGCCCTTGAAGGCGATGGGGCGCACATAGGCGCTGGTAAGATTGTTGACGCGCACCACCTCCTTGGCCGCGGCGACAAGGATGTCCGCATCATAGGGGATTTCCATCCCGTAGACGCGGGCTGCGTGATACATCCGCCTGATGTGGTCGGTCAGCCGGAAGACCCTGGGGCCCAGATGCGTCTCGTAGCAGCGGATGCCCTCGAACACGGAGGAGCCGTAATGCAGCGCGTGGCTGAGCACATGGACGGTCGCCTCCTTCCAGGGGATGAGGCGGCCGTTCATCCAGATGTGGTCGGTTTCGGCGATCGGCATGGCAACCAGGTCCTTTCACATGATCTAGAAGGCGGCCAGCGCGGGGTCCAGCCGGGGGTTTGCGCCTTGGCATGCGGGATCCTCGCGCAGGATCCGGTTCAGCGCGTCGAGATAGGCCTCGGCCGAGGCGACGATGATGTCGGTATCCACGCCCGAGCCGTGGGCGGCCCGCTGTGCGGATTCCAGCCGGACATCCGCCCAGCCCTGGGCATCCGACCCGGCGCCGATGGAACGCACGGCAAAGTCGACGAGCCGGGCATCCGCCCCGGTCGCCGAGCGGATCGCGGCGAACACCGCCTCGATCGGCCCGTGGGCGAGCGCGGAGGCCTGCACCAGACGGCCGTCCTCATGCGCCAGCGCCACGGCCGCGGTGCTCATCTTGGAGTCGCCGGAGGAGGCCGCCACCTGCAGCGCCTGAAGCCGCCAGGGGCCGGTGGACTTGACCTCCCGGCCCAGGATCAACCCCTCGATGTCGGCATTGGTGACGAGCTTCTTGCGGTCGGCGAGCTCCTTGAAGGCCCGGAAGGCGGCGTCAATCTCCTCGTCGGAGAGGCTGTAGCCCAGCGCCTCCACCCGGCGCTTGAAGGCATGCCGGCCCGAATGCTTGCCCAGCACGAGCTGGGAGGCCGGCACGCCGACGTCCTCGGGCCGCATGATCTCGTAGGTCTCCACATTCTTCAGCACGCCGTCCTGGTGGATGCCGGACTCATGCGCAAACGCGTTGTCGCCCACGATCGCCTTGTTGCGCGGCACGGGCTGGCCGGTCAGCGAGGCGAGCAGGCGCGAGACGGCGTAAAGCCGGCGGGTGTGGACGCCGGTTGCCACCCCGAAATGGTCGGCCCGTGTTCTCAGCGCCATCACGACCTCTTCCAGCGCGGCATTGCCGGCCCGTTCGCCGATGCCGTTGAGCGCCACCTCCACCTGCCGCGCACCGGCCTCGATCGCGGCCAGCGAGTTCGCGACCGCCAGCCCCAGATCGTCATGGCAATGGGCAGAGAAGATCACTTTGTCCGCCCCGCGCACATTCTCCCGCAGATGGGTGAAGATGCGGCGGATGTCGTCGGGCGTGGCGTAGCCCACGGTGTCCGGGACGTTGACGATGCGCGCACCCGCCTCGATCGCCGCCGAGAAGATCTTGACGAGAAACTCGGGTTCGGTTCTGAGCGCATCTTCCGCGCTGAACTCGACCTCCTCGGTGAGCTCGCGGGCCTGGCGCACGGCCGCGACGGCCCGGTCCAGCACCTCGGACTGCGAGAGCTTCAGCTTGTCCTTGCGGTGGACGGGGGACGTCGCGATGAAGGTGTGGATGCGCCGACGCGCGGCCGGGCGCGTCGCTTCGCCGGCGGCCCGGATGTCGCCTTCCGTCGCCCGAGCCAGCGCGCACACCGTCACGCCCTCGACCGTGCGGGCGATGGTTTCGACCGCCTTGAAGTCCCCGGGCGAGGCGGCCGGAAAACCCGCCTCGATGATGTCGACCCCAAGCTCGGCCAGCGCCCGCGCCAGCTTCAGCTTTTGCTCGAAATCCATCGAGAATCCCGGCGCCTGCTCGCCGTCGCGCAAGGTGGTGTCGAAGATCCAGACCCGCTCGGGTGCCGGGCCGGTGCTGTTTGTGGCTACGTCGGCGGTCATGATGCGGCTCCCATTGCCTTTTCAGCGAAAAAACCGGGCTGCGGTGCGCCGGCGAGCACGGGCATGCCCGGCTCGGCTCCCTCGATCGCCCGCACGCACAACAGGCGGTTGATCTGGGCACGCAGCACCTCAAGCCGCGGCCGCGACCAGGGCTGCGGTTCGACGGCGACGATCAGCCGCTGGCCGCTGTTGCCGGCCGGCATCAGGGTCGCCGCCTGGATGCGCCAGCCGCGGCGCTCGATCAGCCCCAGCACGCGCAACACCGCGCCATGGGAATGGTCGATCTCGATGGTCAGCGTTTCGGTCATCGGCCTTCTCCTTTGAGACCTTCGAGCATTTCGTCATTGCGCGCACCGGGCGGGACCAGCGGCCAGACGTTTTCATCCGGATCGATCTTCACATGCAGCAGCGCCGGTCCCCGCTGGGCGAGCAGCCAGTCGAGCGCGGCTTCCGCCTTTTCGCGGCGATCGAGCGTGCGCGCCGCAAGGCCGAAGGCGCGCGCCAGGGCGGCGAAATCCGGATTGTCGTCGAGCGAGACCTGGCTGCGCTTGCCGGCGAAGAAGAGATCCTGCCACTGCCGGACCATGCCGAGCGACTGGTTGTCGATCAGCAGGATCTTGAGCGGCAGGCGATAGCGCACGAGGGTGGCCAGCTCCTGGATGTTCATCATGATCGAACCGTCGCCGGTGACCGTCACGACGGTCGCGTCCGGCTCGGCGAACAGCGCGCCGATGCCGGCCGGAATGCCGAAGCCCATCGTCCCGAGTCCGCCGGAGGTGACATGTGCCTGCGGGCGCGGCAGGCGGCAGTGCTGGGCCACCCACATCTGGTGCTGGCCGACATCGCAGGTGATGATGATATCATCACCCCCCTTCTCGGCGAGACGCTTCAGCAGATGCGGGGCGTAGACGCCCGTGCCGGGCGCGTCATAGCGGAAGGCGTGCACGCGCTTCCATTCCGCCACCTTCTCCTGCCAGGGCCCGATCGCGAGCGCCTCGACATCAAGAGCATCCAGCGCATGGCCGAGATCGCCGAGAACCGCCAGATCCACGCTCTTGATCTTGCCGATCTCGGCCGGATCCCGGTCGAAATGCAGGATCCGCGCCTTGGGCGCGAAGCCGTCGACACGGCCTGTGGCGCGGTCGTCGAAGCGGGCGCCGAGCGTGATCAGCAGATCGCACTCCTGCACCGCGAGATTGGCTGCGCGGGTGCCATGCATGCCGAGCATGCCGAGAAAGAGCGGATGATCCGGGTCCGGCGCGCCGAGACCCTTGAGCGTCGCCACCGCCGGGATGCCCGTGCGGCGCATGAAATCGCGCAGGGCCGGAACCGCGCGGGCCAGTGCCACGCCGCCGCCGACATAAAGCAGCGGGCGCTCCGCACGGCGGATCATCTCCTCGGCGGCCGCCAGCATGGCCCGCTCCGGCAGCGGCGGTTCTTCGGCCAGTGCCACGGGCGGGTGCTCCGGCAGGGGGATCTCGGCCAGGGCGACATCCTTGGGCAGATCGATCAGCACCGGGCCCGGACGGCCGCTTGTCGCGATCCGGAAGGCTTCGGCGACGATGTCGGGCACATCGGCCGGATCGGTCACCAGATAGCTGTGTTTGACGACGGGCAGGGTGATCCCGAAGATGTCGACCTCCTGGAAGGCGTCGGTGCCGATCAGCGGCAATGCCACCTGACCGGTGATCGCCACCAGGGGCACGCTGTCCATGAAGGCGTTGGCAAGCCCGGTGACGAGATTGGTCGCGCCCGGCCCGGAAGTCGCCAGACACACGCCGACCCGGCCTGCCACCCGCGCATACCCGTCGGCGGCCAGCACGGCCCCCTGCTCGTGCCGGGTCAGCACATGCTGGAAGCGGGCATCGAGGAGGGCGTCATAGACCGGCATGATCGCGCCGCCCGGATAGCCGAAGACGACCTCCACCCCCTGCGCCTCCAGCGCGCGCACGAGCGCATGCGCCGCCGGCCGCACCGGCCGGGAGGGCAGGGGCTCGGAAGGCATTCTCGTCGCGGCGGCTCCTGATCGCATCTGCTGCCGTCCCTGAATTCTGATCCGCCTGCGGCTAGGCCGTCTCGCTCACCGGTGTCCGCGGGGCCGCGACGGCCGGATCTGCCGCGGCACCGGCCTCGTTGTGATCGGGTGACAGCCAGCCCATGCGGTCGCGCAGCTCGGCCCCCACCTTCTCGATCGGATGCGCAAGATCCTTCTCCCACAGCGCGTGGTAGCGCGGCCGGCCGGCCTGGTTCTCCAGGATCCAGTCGCGCGCGAAGGCGCCCGAGCGGATGTCGTCGAGCACCTCGCGCATGCGCTGCTTCACATGCTCGTCGATGACCCGGGGGCCCGAGACGAAATCGCCGTATTTGGCGGTCTCGGAGATGAAGTGGAGCATCTTCTTCAGGCCGCCTTCCTGCATGAGATCGACGATGAGCTTGAGCTCGTGCAGGCATTCGAAATAGGCGACCTCGGGCCGGTAGCCGGCCTCCACGAGCGTCTCGAAGCCCTTGATGACGAGCTCGGAGACGCCGCCGCACAGCACCGCCTGCTCGCCGAAGAGATCGGTCTCGGTCTCCTCGCGAAAACTCGTCTCGATGACGCCGGCGCGCGTGCCTCCGATGCCCCGGGCATAGGCGAGCGCCTTCGCGAAGGCCTCGCCGCTCGCATCCTGGTGCACGGCTGCCAGGCAGGGCACGCCGCGCCCCTGCTCGTATTCGCGGCGCACGAGGTCACCCGGCCCCTTTGGGGCGACCAGGATGACGTCGATGTCGCGCGGCGGCACGATGCGCCGGTAGAGGATCGTGAACCCGTGGGCAAAAAGCAGGGTGGCGCCGGGTTTGAGGGCGGGAGCGATGGATTCGGCGAACACCGCCTCCTGGGCCATGTCGGGCACCAGCATGGCAATGAGATCGGCCCCGTCCGCCGCCTCCCGCGGTTCGGCCACGGCCAGCCCGTCGGCCTTCGCCCGCTGCCAGCTCGCCCCGCCCCGGCGCAGACCCACGACGACATCAAAGCCGGAATCGGCGAGATTCAGGGCATGCGCCCGCCCCTGGCTGCCATAGCCGATGACGGCGATGCGGGCACCCGCCAGCGGGTTCGCCTTTACGTCCGCGTCGGTGAAGATCTTCATGCGGTCATCTCCTCTCGTGCCGTTTCCTGAAGGGCGGTTCGCGTGCATCCCTCTTTCGTCATCCGCCGGCTTGACCGGCGGATCCAGCGGGCGGCGGGAGCGGTTCCCCGGCCGCCGCCAGCGCCTCGGCGGCCGGCTGGGCCCGCCGATCAGGTCGGCGGGCGACGCCAGGAGGGGGCGGTCCCTCACCGGCGCTGCGGCCGGCTACCTCGGAAGCCTCGTCGCCGGATGCGAGGGGGATCGTCACGGCGCCATCGGCCGCGCTGGCGACATCGCGCGCATATTTCGCGAACACGCCGGTGAGCGCCCGCCGCGGGGCCGGGACGGGCGTGCGGG
>CAYYGH010000015.1:37305-45139 GCA_964471405.1 uncultured Sphingomonadales bacterium
TATTTCGCGAACACGCCGGTGAGCGCCCGCCGCGGGGCCGGGACGGGCGTGCGGGCTGCCAGATCCGCATCGACATCGAGGCGGCGGCGGGCGATGTCGATGGTGACGATGTCACCGTCGCGCAAGCATGCGAGCGGCCCGCCGGCTGCTGCCTCGGGGGCGACATGGCCGACCATGATGCCATGGGTTGCGCCTGAAAACCGGCCGTCGGTGATGAGCGCCACGCTCTCGCCCAGACCGCGGCCCTGGATGGCGGCGGTGACCGCCAGCATCTCGCGCATGCCGGGGCCGCCTTTCGGCCCCTCGAAGCGGATGACGACGACATCGCCGGGTCCGATGCGCCCGTCCTGGACGGCGTCAAAGGCCTCTTCCTCGCTGTCGAAGACCCGTGCGGGGCCCGAAAAGGAATCGGCATCGACACCGGCAAGCTTGGCCACCGCACCGTCGGGGGCCAGATCGCCGAAGAGGATGGCATAGCCGCCGCGGGGCTTGAGCGGGTTTGCGACCGGCCGGATGACATCCTGCTCCGTGCTCGCACGCCGGGCGTTCCGCGCCGCCGCGAACAGCGACTCGCCCGTCACCGTGGGCACGTCCGCAAGATGGCCGGCTTCGGCGAGTTCCGCAATCAGCAGGGGGCTTCCTCCCGCCTCGAAGAAGTCCACCGCCGTATAGCGGCCAGCAGGCTTGAGATCGGCGATCACGGGAGTGGCGGCGGCGACCCGGTCGAAATCGGCAAGATCGAGCCGGACGCCGGCCTCGCGGGCGATGGCGAGCAGATGGAGCACGAGATTGGTGGACCCGGCGGTGGCCGCGCCCACGGTGATCGCGTTCAGAAGCGACTCGCGGGTGATCAGGCGCCGCGCCGAGATGCCTGCCTGGAGCATGCGCATGAGCTGGGCACCGCAGCGGGCGGCCACACAGGGCTTTTCCGGATGGGTGGCCGGCACGTCGTTTGCGCCCATCGGCGACAGGCCCATGGCGGTGAGGGCGAGCGCCATGGTGTTGGCCGTGAACTGACCGCCGCAGGCGCCGGCGCCGGGGCAGGCCGCACGCTCGATGGCGAGCAGCTCCTCCTCGTCGATGCGGCCTTCGGCGGCCGCACCCACGGCCTCGAAGACGTCCTGGATGGTGAGCCGGCGGCCGTTGAGCTCGCCGGGGGCGATCGAGCCGCCGTAGAGGATGATCCCCGGCAGAGCCAGCCGGGCGAGCGCCATCGCGGCCGCCGGGATCGTCTTGTCGCAGCCGACGATCACCGCCACCGCATCAAGGCAGTGGCCGCTGACGGCCAGCTCGATGGAATCGGCGATCACCTCGCGCGAGATCAGCGAGGCCCGCATGCCGGGCGTGCCCATCGCGATCCCGTCGGTCACCGAGATGGTGTTGAAGCGGAAAGGCGTGCCGCCGGCCGAGCGGATCGCATCCGCCAGCGGCACGGCGAGCGTGTCGAGGTGGATGTTGCAGGGGGTCACATCCGTCCAGCAGGTCACGATCCCGATGTAGGGACGCCGCAGGGCCGCATCATCGAGCCCCGTGGCCCGGAGCATCGCCCGCGCCGGCGGCCGCGCCCGCACCGCGGCACTCGGGAATGTGTCCGCTGATTTGCCGGAGCCGTCATCCGCCGCATCCATGGCCGTATCCTCCATCGCCATCAGCCGTTCCGCTTTCCTCATCCTCCGGCGGGCATGACCCTCTCATCCGGGGCGCTCCCTTGCCGGCCTCTGCCTTTCCGTCCGCTCCCTCCTCAAAGAAGAACCCCCGCGAGGGCGTCGCGGGGGCCGGGGAGTGCGTTCTGGACATCCTGTGCGCACTACAGTCCCCGGCCACCTCCAATCAGAAGCAGCCCCAGAAGCGTTACCAGCAGCAGCGTGCTTCCCGCCGTCCAGATCGGCGGGAGGGACAAGGCCATCGGACCCGCCCGCCCCAAGGGACGGGCAAGGCGAAAGCCTGCTGGCGGGTTATGCTGCGTTGCACACATCATGGCGCCTAATTTACGCAAGTTTGCTTCCCTGTCAACATAAAAAATAGCATGAAATTGCGATTGCGCGTATTTTTCTGACAGCATGGTGACGCGCGTTCTCTGGGGGGCACGCTCAAGGGGAGGCGCACTCACCGATGGGATGCCCTTGCCGGCAGAGCTCCGCTCCATGGCCGGTTCGGCTTGATCCTGCCGGCTTGGGAGCACCATTACCATTCCCGGCCGCGCGGTCTCAGCCGCCCGTGACATGCATGTGGCGGGCAAGAGCGGGATCGGCGCGGTCCATTTCGCTTTCGAAGGCATGCCGCTCGGGTTTGGTGCGGATCAGTCGGTCGAGGAGGCGGGAGAGGCCTTCCGGCCCGTCGCGGCGCAGCACGGTCTTCAGGTCGAAGCCGTCGGCGGCGCCAAGGCACAGATAGAGCCGGCCCGTTGCACTCACCCGCACGCGGTTGCAGCCGGCGCAGAAATTGTGGGAGAGCGGCGTGATGAAGCCGAGAAGACGCCCGGTTTCCTCCACCCGCACATAGCGCGCGGGACCGCCGGTAGAGTGGTGGGGCAGGGGGGTCAGCGTCCAGCGCCGCGCCAGGTTCTTCGCCAGCTCGACGAGCGGCACGAACTGCAGGCTGCGCGGGCCGTCTTCGCTGGCGCCCAGCGGCATGGGCTCGATCAGGGTGAGGTCGCAGCCCCGTTCGCCGGCGAAGACGATGAGATCGTCAATCTCGGCATCATTCACGCCGCGCATGACAACCGCATTGAGCTTGACCCCAAGCCCGGCCGCACGGACCGCCGCGATGCCCTCCAGCACCGGTTCGATCGCGCCGCCGCGGGTGATCCGCGCATAAAGGGCGGGGTCGAGCGTATCGAGAGAGATGTTGACCCGCCGGATGCCGGATGCCGTCAGCACCGGCAGAAAGCGCTGGAGGTGCTGGCCGTTCGTCGTCAGCGTCAATTCCGCAAGCCCGCGCCCCAGGCGCCGGGCGAGTGTCGGGATGAGCCGGTCCATCCCCTTGCGGACCAGGGGCTCGCCGCCGGTCAGCCGGATCTTCGTTACCCCGCGCGCGATGAAGGCGTCGGCGACGGCAACCAGCTCTTCCAGAGTGAGCACCTCCGCCTTTGGCAGAAACTGCGGGCGCGCCGGCATGCAGTAACGGCAACGCAGGTCGCAGCGGTCGGTCACCGACAGGCGCAGGTAGGTGACGCGCCGACCGAAAGGATCGACGAGCGGGGTGGGAAGATCCCCCTTGTCGAGCTGCCGTGCAGCCGCAGTGGAAGGGTGCGCATCCATCGGTGAGTCCTTCACCATCCCGCCAAAGATGGAGCCTTGCCTTGCAGGAGGCAAGAGGAGAAAAGGATGGAGAGCATCGGCCGCTGGTGGTCCGGTCGAGGCAAGCGACAGAAATGGCGGGAGACAGGAGCATGAAGAAGTTCGGGATCGGGCAGCCGTTGAGACGGCGCGAGGATCGACGGTTTCTGACCGGCCGCGGCCGCTATACCGACGACATCCATCTCGACGGTGAGCTCGTGGGCCTCGTGCTGCGCGCCCCCTTCGCCCACGGCCGGATCACCGAGCTCGACGTCTCGGAGGCTGCGGCGGCACCGGGGGTAAAGGCGGTGCTGACCGCGGCCACGCTGAAGGAGATGGGGGTTGGGAATGAGATCCCCTGCCTGGCCCCGCCGCAGGACGGCGTGGTCCACGGCCGGCCGGTATTCGCGGACGGGATGGTGCGCCATGTCGGCGAGGCGCTCGCCTTCATCGTTGCCGAGACCCGCGAGGCGGCGGAAGCGGCGCGGGATCTCGTGATGCTCGACTACGAGCCGGAAGACGCCGTGGCCGATGCCGCGCGTGCGGTGGAAGACGGCGCGCCGCTCGTCCACCCGGATGCCGCGGGCAACCGGGCTTTCACCTGGCATTTCGGAGATCGCGGGGAGGTCGATGCCCTGTTCGCGAAGGCCGCCCATGTCACCGAGATCGCCATCCGCAACCAACGGGTCGCCCCCTGCGCCATGGAGCCGCGGGCGATCGTTGCGCGCTTCAGCGCCGAGGAGGGATACACCGCCTGGCTCGGCAGCCAGGGAGTGGAGGGGCTCTTGCATCAGCTGGCGCGCATCCTCGGCGAAGACGAGGCGCGCATCCGCCTGATCACCCCGGATGTCGGCGGCGGCTTCGGGATGAAGAGCTTTCTCTATCCCGAATACGTGATGGCGATGGCAGCCGCCCGGCTGCTCGAACGGCCCGTGCGCTGGACGGCGGACCGCAACGAATCCTTCCTCTCCGACACCCACGGCCGTGATCTTGTCACCCGCGCGGCGCTCGCCTTCGATGCCGACGGCCGCGCGATCGCCTACCGCATTACCACACTGGCGAACATGGGAGCCTATCTGTCGAACTACGCGCCGGCGATCGCGACCCTTGCGCCGTTGCAGGTGGTGCCCGGCCCCTACCGCATCGAAAAGGTCTTCCAGGAGGTGACCGGCGTCTATACCCACACCCAGCCCGTCGATGCCTACCGCGGCGCCGGCCGGCCCGAGGCGGCCTATCTGCTGGAGCGGTTGATGAATCAGGCCGCGCGCGAGCTGGGGCTCACGCAGGACGAGATCCGGCGCCGCAACTTCGTGCCGGCGGACGCCATGCCGTTCACCAACGCGACCGGCGCCACCTATGACAGCGGCGACTTCCTCGGCAACATGGAAGAGGCCATGCGCCGCGCGGACTGGGCGGGGTTTGCTGAGCGCAAGGCCGAATCGGCCGCCCGCGGCCGCCGGCGCGGCATCGGCATGGCCTATTACGTGGAATGCACGCTGGGTGCGCCGACGGAAGAGGTGGAGCTGCATTTTACGGACGACGGCCGGATCGAGCTGCTGGTGGGCACCCAGTCCAACGGCCAGGGCCACGAGACCGCCTGGCCGCAGGTGCTGGCCGATCGCCTCGGCATCGATCCCGGGCGGATCACCGTGGTCCAAGGGGATACCGCAAGAAAGCCGACCGGCGGCGGGACCGGCGGGTCGCGCTCGCTGCAGATGATCGGCAACGCCTGTGTCGCCGCGGCCGAGGATCTCATCGCACGCGGGCGCGCCGTCTGGGCGGCGCTGGAGGGTCTCGATCCCGAGACCATCTCTTACGCGGACGGCGAGTTCGCCACCCGCGCCGCCAACCGCCGCATCGGTCTGTTCGAGCTGGCCGAGGAGGCCCGCCGGCGCGCCGCGGAGCTGCCGGAGGAGCTTCGCGGCGGCCTCGATGTGCGCACCACCTATCGCCGCGCCGCCTCAACCTTCCCGAACGGCTGCCACATCGCGGAAGTCGAGGTGGATCCCGAGACCGGCGAGGTGACGCTTCAGCGCTATACGGTGGTGGATGATTTCGGCGTCGTCATCAATCCGATGCTGGTGGCCGGCCAGGTCCACGGCGGTGTCGTGCAGGGGATCGGCCAGGCGCTGGGCGAGGCGGTGCTCTATGACGAGGACGGCCAGCTGCTGACCGGCAGCTTCATGGACTATGCGCTCCCGCATGCCGCCGATCTGTGCCGGATCGACTTCACCTGGCGCGAGATTCCCTGCCGCACCAATCCGCTGGGCATCAAGGGCTGCGGCGAGGCGGGCACGATCGGGGCGTGCCCGGCCGTGATCAATGCGGTGCTGGACGCGCTGTGGGAAGACGGCGTCACCCACATCGACATGCCGGCGACCCCCTGGCGCGTCTGGCGTGCAATCGAGGCCGCGAAAGCCCGGCGCGCCGCCTGAGGTCCCGGGAAAGGCGGCCTGCCTTCTAGTCCTTCGTCCGCGGCACGACGGTCAGGCGCACATGCGAGGCATGCGGACCGCCGCGCCAGACGACATTGTGGGCAATCCGCGGCTTCGCCTCGTCATAATTGCGGCCACCCGTGTTCAGATTGCGGGCAAAGCGCGGGAAGTTGCTGGACGAGATCTCGATTCTGAGGCGATGGCCGGGCAGGAAGACGTTGGAGGTGACCATCGGCGTCATCGTGATCTCGTAGATCTCGCCCGGTTTCATGAAGACCTGCCGGTCATAGCCTTCGCGATAGCGTGCCCGCATGATCGTCTCGTCGAGATTCCAGGCGGTGCCGTCCGGCTCCACATCGACGATCTTGGCGGTGAAATCGGTATCGGGGGCATCCGAGGACACGTACAGGGTGACGGTAATGGGGCCTGTCACCTCGACCGGCTCGTCGAACGGCGGACTGGTGTAGACCAGCACATCCTGGCGCGACTCGACGGGCCGCTGATCCTCCGCACCGCCGGCCTGCGCGCCGCCGGTGCAGCACACGCCGCCGCCGAGCGACGGCACCGGGTTCGTCGGGTCATAGGTGAAGCGGTCCGGGACCGGCTTGCCCGGCACCTGCCGTGACAGCCGCCCGTGCCCGAACAGCGAGTTCGCCGGCCCGTCGCCGTCGAGATACCAGACGACCTCCTTCGCCCCCTTCGGCGGCCAGATTTCGGCCGTCTTCCAGCGGTTTTCGCCCATGGCGTAGTAGCGCACATGGGGCAGCCGCTTGAGGAGGCCGTTCCGTTCGCCCTTCAGCCAGTAATCGAACCAGTCCCAGATGAGGCCCTCGTAATCGAAGCGCGCATCGCCCATGTTGCGCGAGCCGGTCACCTGCGGGTTCTTCGTGCGGAAGAAGGCGCAGTGCAACACGGGGGCGATGATCATGTACTGGTGCCGGCGCGCCTCCTCGTCGCTCGCATGTGCGCGGATGTGGTTGAAGAGCGCGACATTGGGGCCCATCGAGACGTCGTACCAGGCGTTGAACCAGAGCGCCGGCACGCCCCAGTCCTCATTGTCGTGATAGAGCCCGCCCTTGAACCAGGCCGGATCGGCGGGCGTGCGGGTGATGAATTCCTCATAAGTGCCGACGGGGCCGTTCACGTTGCGGATGATGTCCTGGAGCGGCAGGTGACGGATCGCCTGCTTCCAGTCCACCTTCGGCATGCGCGGGGCGAGATCGAACCAGGTGGCAAGCCGCGCCCGGTCCTCGCGCTTCAGATCCGCCGGGAACATCGGGCGCAGGGTGTTCTGGTTCTGATAGAGCCAGGGGGCGAACAGCATCTGGAAAACGCCGCCGCGATACCAGTTGCCCTGCTCCCAGTAGGGGCCGACGCGCCCGATTCCCGCACCCGCCGACATCGGCACCATCGCCTTGTGCGCCGGGTGGTTCATGGCCGCGAGCGCGAGCTGCCATTCGGCCGAGGACGAACAGCCGATGGTCCCGACATGGCCGTTCGACCAGGGCTGCTTTGCGATCCAGGTGAGGGCGTCATACCCGTCGGTGCGCGGGCGGCCCAGAATCTCCCAGGTTCCTTCGGAATAGAACTTGCCGCGCTCGTTCTGGATGACGAAGGCATAGCCGTGGGCGACCGCATCGAGGGCGAATTTGAGCCGGGTGCCCTTCAGCGGATTGTAGTTGTAGGGCGTGCGCCAGAAGATGACGGGGAATTTCTCACCCTTCGCCCGGGATTTGGGCAGATAGATGTCGGTGGACAGCCTGACCCCGTCGCGCATCGGCACCATGACCTGGCGGATGTCCGTGGCCAGCAGCGCGAGGCGCGCGCGCAGGGCGGCATCCTCATCGGAGGTCTGGGCAGGGGATGGAGTCGTGCCCGCCAGCAGCAGGACGACTGCCAGCAGCAGACCCGTCTTCCCCGCAGGCACGGAGCGGCCGGCCAGGCCGGCAAGACGGACAAGCGGGCGCATCACGCGGCGGACCGGTGCGAGAGTCATCATGAATCTTCCTCCCTCTCCGATGGAGAGGACACAGTGACCAAGGATGCCGGACCGGTCAAGAGCGGCAGCCAGGATCCCTCTCCCGCGACGATTGACCATGAAGCGCCTTGAGGCGTATGCTT
>CAYYGH010000016.1:0-20728 GCA_964471405.1 uncultured Sphingomonadales bacterium
CCCAGAGCCGGAAGCCCCAGGGCTTGATCACCATGCAGCCGCGCACGCCGGAATGTTCGGCCATGTCGGCGCCGGTGATGACCGCCTGATACCAGTCCGCGAAATTTTCAGCCCGGGTCACGGGCAGCGCATGCTTCACCTTGGCCATGGTCGTCTCGTTCCGATGCTTCGCTCACCTGGCATTCGAGCGAGCGGTGATAGCCTTTGCGCGCGGGATTGGCAATCCGCAAGCGGGGCCTCCGCCTTGCAGCCGGCCGTATTTTGCAATCTGCGAGATCTTTTGAATATGCAAATAACTATGCAGCTCCCGCGTGATGAATTAACGAGGGCTTTACGATACAAGCTGCTGATGAAAGGATGAAAACGCTTTCTTCCCCCGGCTGGCACGACTCTTGAAGAATCAAGCATGCCTCGTGAGTGAGGCGTGGGAGCGGTCGCTTCGTCTCGACGACCCCCGGAAGCGGCCGTCTCCCGCCCTTCAAGACGCGATGCCTGTTGGGCCGCCGGTTCCGATGCCCCTTGCTCCCCTCCTCCCCCTCCCCCACGGAGCCGGCGGCCCCATCGCATCGGGGGAATCGCGGAGGTCTTCGGTCACCTTCAGTCTGCAGCCGCATGCGCATCCATGATGCGGGCAAGCGCCTGCTCATGGTCCGGCATGCGCCTTACGGCCCGCCGCAACCGTTCCCTGAGCTGGCCGAGATAGCCGAGCAGGCGCTCCATCGGCACGAGATCGGCGGCCGGATGCCAGCCGCGCGGCTGCACCCCCTGGCCCAGCAGAACCTGCAGCCAGGCGATTTCCGTAAAGAGCTCGAGCGGATCGGGATAGATGCGGGCGGATTGGGCAAACAGCGCAATCCGCTCTGCCAGTCCTTCCGGCAGCGGCATCCCAGCCAGCTGGCGCCAGAAGGGCTCGCTGCGGTCATTGCGGTGATAATGGAGGATCAGGAAGTCCCGGATGGCCTCCCACTCCTCGGCCGTGCGGCGATTGTATTCGGCCCGCAATGCCGCCTCGTCTTTTCCGCGCGGCCACATTTCGAGCAGCCTCTGCAGGCCCGACTGCACAAGATGGATCGAGGTCGATTCCAGCGGCTCAAGGAAGCCGGCGGCCAGCCCCAGCGCGACGACATTGGCCTCCCAGACGCGCTGCCTGCGCCCGGCCTTGAAGCGGATGAGGCGGGGCTCGCCCAGAAGCTCCCCGTCAAGCGCGGCCAGAAGAGCCCGCCTTGCCGCCTCCTCGTCCATCTCGGACGAGCAGTATACATATCCGTTGCCGATACGGTGGCGGAGCGGGATGCGCCAGCGCCAGCCGGCGGCATGGGCATGCGCCTCGGTATGGGCGGCAGGCGGACCGCGGCGGCGGGATCCCACGGCGAGCGCCGTATCGCAGGCCAGCCACTGCGACCAGTCCACGAAGGGCACGGCAAGGGCCTGTCCGAGCAGCAGAGAGCGGAAGCCGGAACAGTCGATGAAGAAGTCGGCTTCGAGTCTGCGCCCATCATCCAGCCGCAGCGCCACCACCCGCCCGTCATGAGGATCGCGCTCGGCCGCCTGCATGAGGCCGGTCAGATGGCGCACGCCGGCCTCTTCCGCCTTCCGGCGCAGAAGACCGGCATAAAGGCCGGCATCGAAATGATAGGCCCAGCGCAGGCCCGTCAGACCCGGTGCAAGAGGTTCTTCCTGCGGCAGAAAGCGGCCGGCCGCGGCCGCCAGCGCATTGGGGGAATAGTCCCAGAAGGAGCCGGCCCGATCCGGCGCCGCCGCCCGCGCCCGCAGCCAGTAGTGATGAAAACCCACCTGCCCCAGCGCCACACCGATGTCGGAGAAGGCGTGAATGTAGGATTCGCCCGGCCTCCCCCAGCCGATGAAGCGGATGCCGAGCTTGATGGTGCCCTCGCTGGCCGCCAGCAGCTCGGCATCCGTGATGCCGAGAAAGCGGTTGAGGTGCCGGATCTGGGGGATGGTGGCCTCGCCCACGCCCACCGTCCCGATCGCAGGCGATTCCAGCAGGCTGACATGGACAAGCGGCCCCAGCCCCCTGGCCAGCACGGCCGCCGCCATCCATCCGGCCGTCCCGCCCCCGAGCACGAGAACCCGCATGGGCCGGCCCAGGCCCGTGGCGGACCGGATGTCGGCATCATCACCAGGCCTGTCCGTCATCACCACCGCCTCCCCCTTCCCATGCGCCCGGCAAGAGTGGCCCGCGGCCTTCCGCCCCGCCGGCCCGCAGCGGGCCTTCCTGCCCGCTCCCGCCAGCCTACTCCCGGCCGGGCGGATCCGCAAAGCGGGCAGCCCGCCGATCGCGGGACCGGCGGGCTGCTGACATCAGGTCGCGGCCGGAGCGCATGCCGGCGCCGTCTCGTCAGAAGCTGTAGGACGCGCCGAAAAGATAGGTGCGCGAGAAACTCTGATGATCGATCACCAGCCGCGGATCGGGCTCCTGGAATGTCACGAAGGGCTCATTGGTCAGATTGTTGGCCTGGGCCAGCAATGTGAGCCCCTTGAGCGGCCCGCTTTCGAAGGTATAGCTGATCTGCGCATCGATCACCGATTCGGACTTGACGGTGCGCAGGATGCGGGTCGCACTGATACCGGCCACCTCGCCCAGGAACTTGGTGCGATAGCGATGGCTCACGCGCGCCTGAAAGCCCGACTTTTCATAATAGACCGTGGAGTTGACCACCCATTTCGACAATCCGGGCACGGTCACGGGATCCGGATTGTCGCCCAGGATCACCTTGCTGTCGGTGTAGGAGGCGGACAGGATCACGCCGAATCCCTCCAGGGGCGCCGCCACCACCTCGAAGGGCAGGGTCAGCGTGCCCTCCACGCCCTTGATGTTGCCATGGCCATTGTTCGTCGGGCCGGAGACGATGCCAAGCGGCGTGCCCAGCATCGCCTGCTGCTCGGGGGTCAGGAAGTCGGGAATGAAGGCTGAAAAGTCGAACAGGAAGGCATCGTTCGGATTGATGAAATCCTGCAGATCCTTGTAGAAGCCGGCGATCGCGATATAGCCCGCACCATCGGCGAAATAGTGCTCGAACGACAGATCTACCTGATTGGAGATGGTGGGCTTGAGCCGCGGATTGCCGCCACTTGCGCTGAAGAAGGCCTGGTTGGGATCCGTTGAGGTCAGCCGCGTGAAATTGGCGGACAGCGCAAGCGAGGCATTCAGCTGATCCATCCGCGCGCGGGCGAGGGTGCGCGCCGCGCCGAAGCGGATCTGGGTGTTCTCGTCAAGCCGCAGGATGAGATTGAGACTTGGCAGGAAACGCCAGTACTTGTCGCCATCCTTGACGGGGATGAAGTCCCCTTCCGCCGTGCCGGCCCCCACTTCGGCGCCCGCCACGCGGAAGCCTTCGGAGGACTGGTCGGTGTAGACCGCCTGGACGCCCACGTTGCCGACGAGCTCCAGCCCGCCGACAAGGGTATTGATGTCCCATTTGGTAAAGGCCACCAGCACGTCCTCGCGCACGGACCAGTCCTGCGGGACATTGAAGGAGGACAGCTGGATCGGCACCGGCACATAGACGTTGCGCAGCAGATAGAGCGGATCATAGGTCACCTGCGCCGGAATGCCGAGGAATTTGAGCCCCGTGGTCTTCTTGAGCAGGGCGGCTTCGGGAATCGGCAGGCTTGTCGGTCCGCCGAGGGTGAGGAAGTTCTGGGCGATCCGCCGCTTCTTGTCGCGCCGCGACAGATCGATGCCGATCGTCGCCTTGTCAAAGACCGAGCTGTCCAGGAAACGGTCCGCCATGAACCGCAGATGGGTCAGCTCGTCGCTGGTCTTGGGCGCGTTGATGAAGCCCGCCTGGGTGAGCGGATTGGGCTTGGCGCCGCCGCCCCAGCCCTGCGGGTCGGTCAGCACGAACAGCGAGGTATCCGCATAATCCAGCGTGGGATCATAGGTGAACACGCCATTCTTCTGCTGATGGAAGCCGAGGGTATCGGTCGCGCCCGTGCCGGCCGGACCGGTGCCGGAATAGGATTCGAGCAGGCGGTCCTTGCGATCGGCCCGCGAATAGCTGATGTCGGTCTCAAATCCCCAGTCTTCCGCAAAGTCGTAGCGCAGATTCCAGCCGACATTGAACAGGTCGGCGTTGCGATCATTGCGATCGTTGCGCATCACGCCCTTCACGCCGGCGAATGCGCCATCGGTGATCAGGCCGTCCCGGGCCGTATAGCCGGGCTGCAGCTGGGCGGCCGACCAGAACAGGGGGAATTCGATCCCGCGCAGGATCTGGGTCTCGTCGAAATGCGAATAGGAAATGTCGAGAGTGGTGTGCAGCGTGTCGCTGGGTGCGAACTCGATGGTCCCGAGGGTGCCGATGCGGTCCAGATCGTCCGACTTCACGAAGGGCTTCGACCCGCCGAGCACGAGATTGCCGTCAGGAGCGGTGGGGTAGCCCCAGGCGTTGAACTGCTCGATCTGGGTCGGGGTGGACTGGATAGCCACGCCGAGCGTGATCCCCAGGCGGTCGTCCATGAACTGGTCGATGTAGGTGGCGCCCACGCGGTAGCCGAGAGCGGAGGCGTCCGGATTGAGCGAGCCGTCCTCATTCAGCTCGGCACGGGCGATCGCCGTCAGCCGCCGATGACCGAAGGCGAGCGGACGGATGGTCCGCAGATCCACGGTGCCGGCCAGACCCTGACCGATGAGAGTGGCATCCGGAGTCTTGTAGACGACGACCCCTCCCAGCAGCTCGGCCGGATACTGGTCGAACTCGACGCCGCGATTGTCGCTGGTCGTCACCTGTTCACGACCGTTCAGGAGAGCGGTGCTGAAGTCCGGGCCCAGCCCGCGGATGCTGATCACCTGGGCGCGACCTTCCAGACGCTGGGCGGCCAGACCGGGCAGCCGGGCCAGGGTCTCGCCGATGCTCACGTCCGGCAGCTTGCCGATGTCCTCGGCCGAGACCGCCTCGATGATCGAGGTGGACATCTTCTTCAGCTCGATCGCCCGCTCGATACTCGGCCGGAAGCCGCGCACGACGATCTCCTCGATCGCCGGCTTTTCCTCCTTGCGTTCGCGATCCTCGCTTTCTCCGGCCTTTTTGCCCCCGGCCCGATCCTGATTCCGGGCGGCCTCCTGCAGCGGCGCAAGGGCATCCGCCTCCCACCCCGCGGGCGCGGCGCCGGCGGGCGCGGCGCCGGCATCGATCAGCGTCAGAATCGCCACGCCCGACACGCAGGCAAGCAAGCGACCCGGATTTCTGCGATTCGCCATCGGTTCTCTCCTCCCTGACACCACGGTTCAGCCCGCACCCGACGGGCTGCAGACCCGCGCGACCGATTCCCCGTCCTTGATCGGGGCGGACGGCCCGCCGGTGCCGCCCTTCCTCCTGGCTCGGGCGCGGGCGCGGGCCCTTCCAGCCGGGGCATCGGCCGGTCACGCATTTGCATTCATACCGTCATATTGCTGCAAATTGCAAGAGCAAAATGCCTTCATTCAAGGCAGGCTGCCGCCGACCGCCTCCTGCGCCGGGATGGTGGCCCCGCGCGCGGTTGACCGCAGCCTTCATTGCCGACACGCGATATTTGCCTGAATATACACGAAATTTTGGCGATTTTCCGCCCCTTCTCCACCGACCCATCCCGCCCTTTTCTCTTGTGGAGTGGCGCAACGGTTTGCAAGAAATCTCTTGCATAATTGCAAAAAGACGGCAAAACTGATGCAGCGGATGGTAACGGATGCCGACTCGGGCCCGGCTCAAGAAGGCATCGCAAGGACCACGGATGACCGGATCGCGGAAAGGGGAAAGCGTGGCGCAGGCAGAGCGGCAGAAGCAGGAGACCGGCGAATGGTGGCGCGGGGCCGTAATCTATCAGGTCTATCCCCGCAGCTTCCGCGATTCCAACGGCGATGGAATCGGCGATCTGCCCGGTCTGCGCGCCGGGCTCGATCACATTGCCTCGCTTGGGGTGGATGCGATCTGGCTGTCGCCCTTCTTCGTCTCGCCCATGCATGATGGCGGCTATGACGTCTCGGATCACTGCGATGTGGACCCGATCTTCGGCACGCTCGCCGATTTCGACGGTCTGCTTGCCGATGCGCATGCCCGCGGCATCCGCGTGATCATCGATCAGGTCTACTCCCACACCTCTTCCGCCCATCCCTGGTTTCAGGAAGCCCGCCGCAGCCGCAGCGCGAACCGGGCGGACTGGTATGTCTTCGCCGATCCGCGCCCGGACGGGACACCGCCCAACAACTGGCAGTCCCTGTTCAAGGGTGCGGCCTGGAGCTGGTGTGCCGAGCGGCGGCAATACTATCTCCACAATTTTCTGGCTGAACAGCCGGATCTCAATCTGCATCATCCGGACGTGCGGGCGGCCATCCGCGAGATTGCCCGCTTCTGGCTGGCACGCGGTGTCGACGGGTTCCGGCTCGATGCGGTCAACTTCTACTGTCATGACAGACAGCTGCGCGACAATCCCCCCGCCGGCGTGGCCGCAGCCGATCGGCCGTATGACTACCAGCGCCATCTCTACAACCGGTCACAGCCGGAAAGTCTGGGCGTGGTGGAAGAGCTGCGGGCGCTGGCGGACGAATTCGACGACCGTTTCCTCGTCGCCGAGGTGGGGGACAACGCGCCGATCAGCGAAACCATCGCCTATGCCTGGTCCGGCCGGCCGCGCCGCTGCCACAGCGCCTATGACTTCGCCTTCCTCAACGGCCCCCGCATTTCCGCCGACCAGGTTCATGCGGCGGTCCTTGCGTGGAACGAAAGCGGGGGGGCGGCCTGGCCGTCCTGGGCCTTCAGCAATCATGACGTCCCGCGGGTCGTCAGCCGCTGGGCGGCCAGCGAGACGGAGGAAGAGGATCCGCGCTTTGCCTCCATGCTCAATGCGCTCCTCATGGGCCTGAAGGGCACGATCTTCCTCTATCAGGGCCAGGAGCTCGGCCTCCCCCAGGCGCGTCTTGCCCGCGAGGACCTGCGCGACCCCGAGGCCATCGCCAACTGGCCGGCCACCCTGGGGCGCGACGGCGCCCGGACGCCGATCCCCTGGGAGCCGGAAGGCGAATACGGCGGCTTTTCCGACGTCCGTCCCTGGCTGCCCCTTGATCCCCGCCATCGCGCACGCGCGATCGCCCGCCAGGAGACGGATCCCCGCTCGGTACTGGCCGTCACCCGGGCGCTCATCGCCTTGCGGCGCCGGCAGCCCGCCCTGCGGCATGGAGACTACGCCGCGATCACCGAGGCCCCGGCACCCCTTGTCGCCTTCACCCGCACGGATGGGGCCACGAGCCTTCTGTGCCTCGTCAATCCGGGAGAGGCGCCCTGTGACTGGCGTGCGCCGGATCTCGTCCGCCGCTGGCGGCACCCCCTGCTGGCCGCAGAAGGGGTGCGGCTGGATGCGGAGCGCTATGTGCTGCCCGCCTATGGCTGGGCCTTTCTGGCCGCCGCGTGACCGCCGCCACCGGAAATCCGCTCCACCAGCAGAAGAGCTTGCACGCAGACGCCTCGCCCGGGGGAGAGGCCGAGCAGCGGGCAAGCGCGCGGATCCGGCCCGTCCTGCTCCAGCCCGTGCCCTGATTCCCGATCCCTTTGTGCGCCTGCCGGCTGCGGCCTATCATCAGGCTCCGCAGGATTCGCGCACGATCAGCTCGGTCGGCAGGCATTCGGAGGCCACCGTTTCGCCACGCAGCAGGGCCAGCAGCTTGCGCAGCAGCAGACGGCCTCCCAGGGTCACATTCTGCCGGATGGTGGTGAGCGCCGGGCTTGCATAGGCGGCAAGCTGGATATCATCATAGCCCACGACCGCCAGATCCTCGGGCACCGACAGTCCCCGCCGCTTTGCTCCCTGGATGATGCCGAGCGCCAGAAGGTCCGAAGCCGCCACCACGGCATCCACGCCCGTCTCGGCATCGATCAGCCGCTGGATGGCCTCCATGCCGGAATCAAGACCGAGGTCGGCCGTCACGAAAAGCGCGGGGTCGAAGGCCACCCCCGCCTCCTCGAGGGCCGAGCGATAGCCCTGAAAGCGCAAGGCGATCTCGGGGGCTTCCGTGTTGCCGATGAAGGCGACGCGACGGCGGCCGAGACGCAGAAGATGACGGGTTGCCCGTTCGCCACCGCGACGATTGTCGCTGCCGACCGTCACATAGCGCTGGTCCGGCAGTTCGGCACCCCAGACGACGAAGGGAATGCCCCGGTCATGATAGGCATTGAGATAGCGGTGAATCGTGCTCTGTCCCAGAAAGATCACGCCGTCCGTGCGGCGATGTTCGAGGATCTCAAGCGTGCCCACCTCGTCGGCCGGCATGATGTGCGAGATCAGCAGATCACAGTCATGCTGCATGGCGCTGTCGGCCAGCGCGCCGAGCAGTTCCAGAAGGAAGGGATCGGACACCCGCCGGTCACGGCCCTGGGGTGGCGGCACCACGACGGACAGCGCCGGCGTGCGGCCGAGCTCCTGTGAGCGCGCGGCGGTGCGCCCCCGGAAATCATGCATGCGGGCAAGCTGAAAGATGCGGCGCTTCGTCGCCTCGGCGACGAGCGGGCTGTCTCTGAGGGCGCGCGAGACGGTGGAAACCGACACGCCGGCAATCCGTGCAAGATCCTCAAGGCGATAGAGGCGGCGGCCCCGCCCCCCGTCCGCTTCCGAGTGCCGGGAGGCCTGCGGGGGTGCCTCCTGCCTTTGCCCGTCCTCTCCTTCTGCCGGAGCCGATGTCCGGGGCCGGTCGTCCACGATCCTTCTCCCCGTGCGTTGCCTTGGCGCTTTTCCTGCTGGCGAGCGCAGATCGCCGCATGCGGACCACGGGGAGGATGTCACGGCCCGCCGGTCTCGGCAAGGCCCGTGACGCGAAAGCGCCCTCTCCCGCCTTCCGCCATGCACGATCAGCGCACCGCAAGCGCGATCATCCTTCCGTCTCCATTCTCAAGGCGGCAAGGTCGTCCTGCGCGTCTTCGGCAAGACCGCCCATTCGCGCAAGCGCAGCCGCATGTTCCGGCATCGCGGCCGCCACCTCGCGGATCAGACGACGCAGATGGGCGAGCTTCGCATCCGCATCGACCCGCCCGGCACGCAGATCGGCGAGCGGATCATGCGCCCGCGGCCACAGCCCCTGGCCCGTGTAGACGGCAAGCCAGCTCGGATTGAGGAAGAGCTCGGGCCCCGGTGAGACGAGCCGGCCCGATGCGCGCCAGACGGCGATCCGCTCGGCGAGCTCGTCCGGCACCGCCATCGCGGCAAGCTGGCGCCAGAAGGGCTCCTCGCGGCGGTTGGCGTGATAGTGCAGGATGATGAAGTCGCGGATGCGCGCGTATTCCTCGGCCGACAGACGGTTGAATTCGTGCGCCGAAATCCTGTCCTGCGGCGAGAGCGGCCAGAGCGCCAGCAGCCGGAACAGGGCCGACTGGATGAGATGGATGGAAGTCGATTCGAGCGGCTCCAGAAAACCGCCCGCAAGGCCGATCGCGACACAGTTCTTCTCCCACAGCCGCGCCCGGCGGCCGGCGCGGAAGCGGATGAGGCGCGGCTCGGCAAGCGCCTCGCCGTCCAGCGAGCCGAGCAGGATCCGTTCGGCCTCGTCATCGGTCATCTCGGCGCTCTGATAGACGATGCCGTTGCCGATGCGGTGCTGAAGCGGGATGCGCCAGCGCCAGCCGGCACGATGGGCGAAGGACTGCGTATGCGGCGTGAAGGCACCGCCCGCCCGTGAGGGCACGGCGATCGCCCGGTCGCAGGGGAGCCACTGCGTCCAGTCATGGAAGGGCACATCCAGCGCCTCACCCAGGATGAGGGAGCGAAAGCCCGAACAGTCGATGAAGAAGTCGGCCGCGAGCCGGCGCCCATCCTCCAGCACGAGTGCGTCAACAAGCCCCGTTTCGCCGTCGCGCACGACCCGCGCCACGCGGCCCTCGATCCGCCGGACGCCGCGGGCTTCGGCATAGCGGCGCAGAAAGGCGGCATAGCGGGTCGCATCCAGGTGATAGGCATAGTCGAAGGTGCTCTGGATGCGGCGCGGGTCGGCAAGCGGCCGGTCGGCCCGGCCCATCCGGGCGGCGACGGCGGCCAGCGCATATTCCTCGATCCCGCCGACATCCCGGCCCAGCGCGCGGGCCCGCAGCCAGTAGTGATGCAGCGGCACAATGTCGAAGTCGGCACCATAGCGGCCGAAGGGATGGATGTAGCGCTCACCCGGCGCACCCCAGCCGAGGAACTCGATGCCGAGCTTGATGCTGCCGCGTACCGCGCGCAGGAACGCGCCCTCGTCAATCCCGAGGCGCCGGTTGAAGAGCTTCAGGGGCGGGATCGTCGCCTCGCCGACGCCGATGGTGCCGATCGCCGCCGATTCGACGAGGGTGATGGCCACCTCCCGCCCCAGGGTTTCGGCCAGGATTGCGGCCGACATCCAGCCGGCCGTGCCGCCGCCCAGAATCAGGACCGAGCGCACGCCACCGCCATCGTCCGGGCCTGTTGCCGGCGCGGAGCACTCAGTGGCCTTTCCCCCGGAACGCCGCCTTCCGCGCCTGGCGCCATCCGCGCCTTTGCCCCGCCCGCTTTGCCCGCTCGCTGCCATCGCCTCCTTCCCGATCCCGATCGGCACACCGCGCAGGCCGGCCCTGCAGTGGCCGCGATCCCGGCCCGGGCGATGCTGGGCCGCCTGCCTGCCTTCCGTCAATGCGCAAGACACGCATGGGCAGCGCTTGCACATCATCTCAGCACCGCAGGATTTTGCATTTTCCTTGCGCAATATGCAATTATTTGCTTCACTTGCTGTGTGGATTGCCAGGATTCGATTCGGGCGAGGTCAGCCATGACAGATTTTATACATATATATGAGGATGTTATAGATATCCTGTCTCGGGCGGCTTCGTTTCCCAAAATGCAAATTGCAAATCATTCCTGCCGATTTGCAAAGAATCGGCGGAGATTTGCGGCGGCGAGTCGGCGACACCGTGCCCGCTGGATCCGTCTCGCGGCCCTGCTTGTGATCGGCGTCCTGTCGGGGCTCGGTACCGGCGGGATCCTCCCGGCGCGGGCAGGCGCCACGGACGGCGCGTCGGAGAATGCGGCCGCCTGCACGCCCTGCCGGCTGCGCTCGCCGGAGGGGTCGCTGGCGGTGGAGATCCGGCTTGATGAGCGGGGGCGGCCCTTCTGGCGTCTGCTGCGCTTCGGCGAGGAGGTGATCGCCCCCTCGCGCCTCGGCCTGCGGCTCGGCGGCGAACCGTCGCTGGCCGAAGGACTCATGGTGCGCACGACGCACCGCCGCGAGGTGGACGAGACCTGGCGGCCGGTCTGGGGACAGCGGGCACGCATCCGCAATCATTATCGCGAGCTCGTCGTCGCACTCGCGCGAGCCGGGGCACCGAAGAGGACCGTGCTCGAAATCGTCTTCCGCCTCTATGATACCGGCGTCGGATTCCGTTATCGGGTGCCGGCGCCGGCAGGCGGTGAGCATGCCGCGCGCACCCTCGATGACGAGCTGACCGAATTCGCGCTCACCGGCGACCATACCGCCTGGTGGATCGGCTCGTATCTTCCGAACCGGTACGAGTATCTCTACCGTCGCACGCATCTTTCCGCGATCCGCGGGGCGATCACGCCGCTGACCATGAAGACGGCCTCGGGGCTCTACCTTTCGCTCCACGAGGCCGCACTCGTCGATTATCCGGAAATGACCCTGACGCGTGAGCACGGCACCGTGCTCAAGGCCGATCTCGTGCCCTGGAGCGACGGTAAGAAGGCGCATCTTGCGGGCGCCTTCCGCACGCCCTGGCGCACCCTCATCGTCGCCGATCGGGCGGTCGATCTGATCCCGGCCGCAGACATCACCCTCAACCTCAACGAGCCGAGCCGGATTGCCGACACCTCATGGATCCGGCCCGGCAAATATGTCGGGGTGTGGTGGGAGATGCACATCGGCCGCTCCACCTGGGCGACCGGCCCCCGCCATGGAGCCACCACCGAAAACGTCAAGCGCTACATCGACTTTGCCGCCGCTCACGGCTTCGACGGCGTGCTGGTCGAGGGCTGGAACATCGGCTGGGACGGCGACTGGATGGCGAATGCGCAAGCCTTCGACTTCACGCACCCCGCGCCCGACTACGACTTCGACGCGCTCGCCCGCTACGCCGAGCGGAAAGGTGTCAGGATCATCGGCCATCACGAGACCTCGGGCGGGATCGAAAACTACGAACGCCAGCTCGAAGACGCGATGGCCTACATGGCCGCGCATGGCGTGCGGGTGGTCAAGACCGGCTATGTCGCGGTCAACGGCCATATCCACCGCCACGACGCCCAGGGCCGCGTTCATGACGAGTGGCAGCACGGCCAGTACATGGTCCGGCACATGCAGAAGGTGCTGGAGGTCGCCGCCCGCCACCATATCGCCATCGACACGCATGAGCCGGTCAAGGATACCGGGCTGTCGCGCACCTGGCCCAACTGGATGACCAGAGAGGGCGCGCGCGGCCAGGAATACAATGCCTGGTCGGCCGGCAACCCGCCCGATCACACGACGATCCTGCCGTTTACCCGTCTGCTTGCCGGGCCGATGGACTTCACGCCCGGCATCTTCAAGCTGCGTTTTAATGGACCCGACTCGCCCTTCCGGGTGCACACGACGCTGGCCAAGCAGCTGGCGCTCTATGTCGTCATCTACTCGCCGCTGCAGATGGCCGCCGACCTGCCCGAGAACTACGAGGCCCGGCCGGACGCGTTGCGCTTCATCGAGGACGTGCCCACCGACTGGCGCGACACCCGCGCGCTCATGGGCGAGATCGGCGATTACGTGGTAATCGCCCGGGCCGACAAGGCGAGCGAGGACTGGTATCTGGGCGCGATCACCGACGAGCACGGCCGGCGTCTTGTCGTCGATCTCGGTTTTCTCGCCCCCGGCCGGCGCTATCGCGCCGAGATCTATCGCGACGGAGATGACGCCGACTGGCGCAGCAATCCCGAATCCCTGGCCATTGAGGAACGCATCGTCACCGCCGCCGACAGGCTGGTGCTGAAACTCGCCCCCGGCGGCGGCGCCGCGATCCGCTTCGCCGCCGTGAAGGCCGATGCCCCTTAGTGCAGGCATCCCGGCGTGAGGTGTGATGGGGGAAGACCTTGCAAACCCGATCAGGAGGAGAGGAACAGCATCATGTCATCACCAGTCTCCATCGCCAGCCCGCTACATTCCGGCGGACGGAACCGCAGGCGCCCGGCCCGCTGGCGCCGCTGCCTGGGGGCCGGAGTCTGTCTCGGCCTGGGCGCGATCGGCCTGGGTGCCGTGCCGGGCTGGAGCGGTGATGTGACGAACGATGTCGACTACACACGTGATGTCGTCTACCAGATCGTGACCGACCGTTTCGTAAACGGCGATTCCACCAATGATGCCAGCGGCGCCCTGGCAAGCCCGGGATGCACGGATCTGCGCAAATACTGCGGAGGCGACTGGGCCGGTATCATCCAGAAGATCGAGGACGGCTATCTGACCGACATGGGCATCGGCGCGATCTGGATTTCGCAGCCGGTGGAAAATGTCTTCGCCCTCACCCCGGACGCAACGGGCGCCACTTCCTACCACGGCTTCTGGGCGCGCGACTACAAGCGCCCGAACCCCTTCTTCGGCACGTTCGCCGACTTCGCCAATCTGATCTCGGTCGCCCATGCCCACGGCATCAAGGTAATCATCGACTTCACACCGAACCACACCTCGCCCTCGCGTGAGGGCGATCCGACCTACATGGAAGATGGCGCCCTTTATGATGACGGCATCTTCATCGCCTCGCTCAACAACGATCCGGACGGGGTGTTTCATCACAATGGCGGCACCGATTTTTCGACCTACGAGGACGGCATCTATCGCGGCCTCTTCGATCTTGCCGACTACAACCAGCAGAATCCGACGCTTGATGCCTACATGAAGGCGGCAATCGCGCTATGGCTGGATCAGGGCGTGGACGGAGTGCGCGTCGATGCGGTCAAGCACATGCCGCCCGGCTGGGCGAAGACCTGGGTCGATGCGCTCTATGCCCATCGCCCCGTCTTCACCTTCGGGGAGTGGTTTCTGGGTGTCGGCGAAGTCGATCCGCTCAATCACCGCTTCGCCAACGAGAGCGGCATGAGCCTGCTCGACTTCCGCTATGCCCAGATGATCCGGCAGGTGCTGCGCGACGGCAGCGCGAGCTGGTACGACTTCGACGCCATGATCCAGGGCACGGCCGCCGATTATGAACAGGTGATCGACCAGCTTCCCTTCATCGACAATCACGATATGGCGCGTTTCCATTATGCGGGTGCCGATCCGCGACGCACCGACATGGCGCTTGCCGTGCTGCTGACCTCGCGCGGCGTGCCGGTCATCTATTACGGAACCGAGCAGTACATGACCGGCTCGGGCGATCCGGACAATCGGGCGATGATGACGGGATTCGACCGCACCACCCGCGCCTATCAGGTGATCCGGAAGCTCTCAGCCCTGCGCGCTGCCAATCCCGCGCTCGCCTGGGGCGCGACGCAGCAGCGCTGGATCAACAACGACGTCTACATCTTCGAGCGCCGCTTCCGCGGCCATGTCGTGCTGGTGGCGGTCAACCGTTCGACGACCACCGGCGTCACCATCACCGGGCTTTACACCGCGCTGGCGCCGGGTGGGCATGCGGATGTGCTTGGCGGCCTGCTGGACGGCCAGGCAATCACCGTCAATGCCGACGGCTCGGTGACACCCTTCGTCCTGGCCCCCGGCGAGGTCGCGGTGTGGGAGACGAATGTCACAGAACCCGGTCCCGCGATCGGCCATGTCGGGCCGATGACGGGCCGGGTGGGCGCTACCGTCACCATCGACGGCGAAGGCTTCGGAACGCAGGCCGGCCAGGTCTTTTTCGGTGCTACCGCGGCCAGCGTGCTGAGCTGGACGGACGGGCGGATCACGGCCCGGGTGCCGAGTCTCTCGGGCGGGCTCTATGACGTCACGGTGAAGACGGCGAACGGGGTGACGAGCGCCGCCTATTCGCGCTTCGAGGTTCTCTCGGGCCCGCAGGTATCGGTGCGCTTCATCGTCGACAATGCGACCACCTTCTTCGGCCAGAACGTCTATCTGACCGGCTCGGTCCATGAGCTCGGCAACTGGAGCACCGCCGACAACATCGCCATCGGCCCGCTCTTCAATCAGGTCGAGGAAAGCTATCCGAGCTGGTATTACGACGTCAGCGTCCCGGCCGGAAAATGGGTCGAGTTCAAGTTCATCAAGAAGGATGGTGCCGGCAATGTCATCTGGGAAGGCGGCTGGAACCACGGTTTCACCACGCCGGCAAGCGGCACCGGCACGATCCGGGTGAACTGGCAGAACTGATCGGCCGCCACATGCGGCCGGGGGCGGGCCCGACGGAGCGGCCCGCTCCCGTCGTCGCGGGAGACGAGACAAGGGGGAGGATCCGCCGTGAACCATCTTGCCGGCATCGACTGGGTGATCATCGCCGTCTATTTCGCGATCGTCTTCGCGGTCGCCGCCTGGGCACGCATGCGCGGCCGGCACAGGCAGGACACGGAAGACTATTTCCTGGCCGGCCGCAACGCCGGCTGGCTGGTGATCGGGGCCTCGCTGTTCGCCTCCAACATCGGCTCCGAGCATCTCGTGGGACTCGCCGGCTCGGGAGCCGCCAGCGGCGTGCCGGTCGCCCAGTTCGAGATCATCGCCGGCTTCATCCTGCTGCTGCTCGGCTGGCTGTTCGTGCCCTTCTATCTCAAAAGCGGCGTCTTCACGATGCCGGAGTTTCTCGAGCGGCGCTATTCCTCGGGCCCGCGCACCTATCTCGCGGTGATCTCGATCGTCGGCTATGTGCTGACCAAGATCGCGGTCACCATTGCCGCCGGCGGCATCATCTTCGAATCCCTAATGGGCATCGATTTCTGGACCGGCGCGCTGGTGGTGGTCGCCGCCACCGGGCTCTATACGCTCGCCGGCGGGCTGAAGGCCGTGCTCTATACCGATCTCGTCCAGACGGTGATCCTGCTTGCCGGCGCTGCCACCGTCACCTGGCTCGGCCTCGATGCGGCGGGCGGCTGGGAAGGCGTGCGGGCAAGCGCGGGGGCGGCGCATTTCGATCTCTGGCGCACCGTCACGGACCCTGAATTTCCCTGGACCGGGATTCTCTTCGGCGCCCCGATCCTCGGCGTGTGGTACTGGTGCACCGACCAGTACATCGTCCAGCGGGTGCTGTCCGCGAAAAGTGAAACGGATGCCCGCCGCGGCACCATTTTCGCCGGCTTCCTGAAGCAGCTGCCGCTGTTTCTGTTCGTGCTGCCCGGGATCGTCGCCTTCGCGCTGGCCCAGCAGGGGGTGATCGTCTTCGATCGGGCGGATGCGGCGCTGCCGACACTGATCGGCCATGTCCTGCCGGCGGGGCTCAAAGGCGTCGTGGTGGCCGGCTTTCTCGCCGCGCTGATGAGCTCGCTGTCCTCCGTCTTCAATTCCTGCGCGACCGTGTTCACCATCGACATCTACAAGCGGCTCCACCCGCGCGCCGGCGAGCGCCATCTCGTCATCGTCGGCCAGCTCGCGGTGCTCGCGCTGATCGGCCTCGGGATCGCCTGGATCCCCTTCATGGGGGCGATCTCGGGACATCTGTTCACCTATCTGCAGAGCGTCCAGGCCTATATCTCGCCGCCGATCGCGGCCGTCTTTCTCGTCGGCGTGCTGTGGCCGCGGGCCAATGCGAAGGGCGCGGCCGCGGCGCTTGCCGTCGGCTTCGTGGGCGGGCTCGCGCGGCTTGTCGCCGAGCTGGAGCAGGCGCATCTTTCCGGCCTTGCACTCACCTTTGCGAAGGTGAACTTCCTGCATGTCGCGATTCTGCTGTTCGCGCTGTCGGTCTTCGTGCTGGTGGCGGTTAGCCTGATGAGCGCGCCGCCGCCGGCGCATGTGCGCGATCTCACCTTCGCCGGCGGCGTGCGACCCGGCGGTCCGGCCCGGGCCCGCCGCGCCGACCTTGCCTTGAGCGCGCTGCTCGTCGCCCTGATCGCCGTCGTCTGGCTGACCTTTACGGGATAAGACGACCCCTTCACCCTTGCTCTTTCGACCCATGTTCTTTTATTGTTCTAGCCTGGGAGGGAGCCTGCGGGGGTTGGGGAAATGAGCCGCCATTTCAGACTGTCTCATCAGCCATTGCCCATTACCCGGGAGCGCGTCATGGCCCTTGATGATGGGCGGGCCCGGCGGATTTCCTTCGCCTACACCCATGCCGGCCAGCCCAGACGCGATCCGGGGCCCAACTATGTCGGCTCCTTTTCCGTCCCCTTCCAAGAAACCATCGGACCGATCTTTGAAAAGGAAACGTGTATCGAGCTTTCCCGCGGACAGTTCGGCAATTTCTGGTGCCGGATCCGCACGGAAGAGGAATTCGCGCGCATTGAAGACTGGGTTCATCAGCAGGGCACCCGCATCTTCCTGCGCGACTGCCTGGATCTGTCGATCGCTCTCGACCTGAATTTTCCGGAGCCCGGCGCATCTCATACCGCACTTGGGGAACGGGAAAACCGCGCCAAGCACCGACGCGACGAGAAAGCGATCCGGTATCTGGCCGAAGCGCTGGTCCGAGCCATTCGCGATCTGTCCTTTTATCGTGACTGCCGGTTCATCGCCGCGGTTCCGGCCCCGCCGGACAAGGGCTTTCACCTCCCGAACATCCTTGTGGCAAGGGTGGCGGCGGCATTGGGCCTGACGGATCTGACGAACGGTTTCTCCTTCTCCGGAACGAAGCGGTCGATCAAGAATCTGCCCATGAACGAGAAGTGGACGGCGTGGGAGAACAGCGGACTCGCATTCGACACACCTCCACCTGTCGATTATGACGGTTCTCCCGTCATCTTGATTGATGACAAGTATCAGTCGGGCACGACCATCCAATTCGTCGCGGCACGGATGCGGGCGGCGGGTATCGGCAGGATCTACGGCCTGTGCGTCGTCAAGACGCTTCGCGATACGGACAACACCTAGGAAACCATGCTATACTGCCCGAGCTTGAAGAAGAGGCGAAAAAGATGACGGAGCACTCCTGCACCTGGCCCCCGATCCGGGAAATCCCGCCGGGTTCCCCGGACTATCCGCAAGCGGTTCTGAAGACTTTCGGGGCCAGGGCGCCCGTGCTTTCCCTGCTCGGCAATCGCGATCTCCTCGATCGGCCGGGCGTAGGCTTCTGCGGCTCGCGGAGGGCCAGCGAGAGGGGGATTGCGGCTGCCAGAGACTGTGCGGAACAGGCGGCACGTCGCGGCCTTGTGGTCATCTCGGGCAATGCCGCCGGGATTGATCTGGCTGCCCATCATGCGGCCCTTTCGGCAGGCGGGGCGACCATCCTGGTCTTGCCGGAAGGCATCAACCAGTTTCGGGTCCGCAAGGCGCTGAAGCCGGTTTGGGACTGGGAGCGGGTGCTCGTCGTCAGCCAGTTCGAGCCGGATGCGGTCTGGCGGAGCTGGCGGGCGATGCAGCGCAATGGTCTGATTATCGCCTTGAGCCATGCCATGATTGTCGTGGAAGCTGCGGACAAGGGTGGGTCGATCCATGCCGGTCTGCAAACGCTTGAGCGACGCAAGCCCCTGTTCGTCGTCAATTATCGCGACATCACCTCTCATGCTCCCGGCAACGCCCAACTCCTGAAGCGGGGAGGACTTCCTCTCATGAGGAGCCGCGAAACGGGGCGGGCGACATTCGAGCGCGTCGTCGAAAGCCTTTCCTGCAATGAGCAGCAGCAGAGCCAGGAGCAGCTCGCACTCCTTTGAAAAGGCCGCCTCTTCTACCAGAAGGCCGCCACAACCCAGGCGGTGGCGGCGATGAGCAGGAGCGAGAGGATCCGATAGTTCCGCCACCAGGGCTTGGCGGCGAGCTCGGCGCTCTCGGCCGCCCAGGTTGCGCGCGACCAGAGGAGATCGGCGATCTCCTCCCGCTCGGGCGCCGGAGCGGTGAGGCTCGCCAGCACCAGCACCACCGCCGAGATCACGAAGAGGATCGGGGCGACATAGAGGAAGTGGAGGATTCGCTGATCGGCCCAGACCTCGTTGACGAGAAGCAGGGCAAGTCCGGCCAGGCTGCCGAGGATGAGCGCCCAGTGCGCGCCGCGGGCATTGGCGCGCGGCCAGAAGACGCCCACCACATAAAGCGCGACGATCGGCGGCACGCTGTAGGCAAGCATCACCTGCAGATAGCGGAACAGCGATTCGAAGCGCGCGATCTGCGGCGCCCAGGCGACCGCCAGCAGCATCACGACCACCGTCGTCACCTGGCCGACCCGCATCAGCCGATGGGCGTCGAAATCGGGTCGCAGACGCCGCACGAAGTCCATGGTAACAAGAGTAGAGGCGGAATTGAGCGTGGAATCGATCTGCGACATCAGCGCGGCGATGAAGCCGGCCAGCACGAGGCCGAGAAGGCCCGTCGGCAGCAGATCGAACATCAGCGTCGGATAGACGAGATCGGCGCGCGGCAGATCGGGATAGAGCACCAAGGCGAAGCTGCCCGGCAACACCATGATGAACAGCACCGGCAGCTTCAGCGCGCCGGCGAACAGCGCCCCGAAACGACCGTGATCCAGGGTTCTGGCGGACAGCACCCGCTGAACCATGAACTGATTGGCGCACCAGAAATAGAAGCCGAGCAGAAAGGCACCGGTCATCAGCCCCGGCCAGGGCATCGCCGGATCGTCCACGGGGCGGATGAGCGAGAGCTTGGCGGCCGGCACCACGGCGGTCATCGCCTCCCAGCCGCCGGCCGCATGCCAGGCGGCCCAGGAGATCACCACCGATCCGATGATCAGCAGCACCGCCTGGACGACATCGGTCACCATCACCGCCTTCAGGCCGCCGAAGGCGGTATAGATGCCGGCGGCCAGCGCCAGTCCCGCGATGATCACGGGGATCGACAGATCGGGAAAGATCATCTTCAGGATCAGGCTGCCGGCATACAGGCCGCCGGCGGTGTCCACCACGATATTGAGAAAGAGGGTGAGCAGCGAGAAATAAGTGCGCGCCGCGCCGGAATAGCGCCGGGCGAGGAATTCCGGCATCGTATAGACCCGCGCGCGCAGGATGACGGGCAGGAAGAAGATCGCGAAGACGACCAGCACGACGGCGGCCATCCACTCGTAATTATAGACCGAGATGCCGGCGCCATAGGCATCGCCCGCAAGCCCCACCAGCGTCGAGCTTGAGATGTTGGAAGCAAACAGCGAAAAGCCGATCACCGGCCAGATCATGCCGCGGCCGGCCAGAAAGAAGTCTTCGGCCGTCTCGTGCCGGCGCCCGAGCCAGATGCCGAGCGCGATCGTGCCGACAAGATAGATGCCGATCACCGCCAGATCGAGCGAGCCCAGCCCGTGAATGAAGCCTTCCATTGTCTCCTCCCTGCTGCCGGTGAACCGGCCGGAATTGCGGGCCGCATTCTCCCTTCAGCTAAGCGGAATCGACGAGACTTTGCAAGATTTTTGCGTAGTATGCACAAAGATTGCAAAAAATCGCGGCTGTCGCTAGCATCAGCCCTGCTGATACCCCGTTATCGAAGATGAGGAGCAGGACGGCATGCGTGATGGCAGGAGGGCGACGGCAAGGCGGGCGCAGAGGCCCGGGATGAAGGCATGTGGAAGACGCATGCGCGCGCCTGTCATTCTTCTGCTTGTCCTCCTGTGTGCGGTGCCGCCGGCCGCCGGCGGCCAGAGCCGGGGCGGCGAGGAGAAGATCTCCTCCCCGCCAGGAGCCAACCCGATCCGCGATGCGCGCGAAGATGTCGTCTATTTCGTCATGCCGGACCGCT
>CAYYGH010000016.1:20828-44344 GCA_964471405.1 uncultured Sphingomonadales bacterium
AACCCGATCCGCGATGCGCGCGAAGATGTCGTCTATTTCGTCATGCCGGACCGCTTCGCCAATGGCGACCCGGCCAATGACACCGGCGGGATTGCCGGCACGCGCACCGATCACGGCTTCGATCCCACCCACAAGGGCTTCTTTCACGGCGGTGACCTGAAGGGGCTGGAAGAGCGGCTCGACTATATCGCCGGGCTCGGTGCCACCGCGATCTGGGTGACGCCGATCTTCAAGAACAAGCCGGTCCAGGGCCCGAAGGGGGCGGAATCGGCCGCCTATCACGGCTACTGGATCACCGATTTCACGCGCGTCGATCCGCATCTGGGCGACAATGCGGATTTTGCGCATCTGGTCCGCGCGGCGCATGCGCGCAAGATGAAGGTGTTCATGGATATCGTCGTCAACCACACCGCCGACGTCATCCAGTATCGCGAATGCGGGACAAGCGGCGACATCATGAGCGGGGTGGCGGCCGCGGGCTGCCCCTATCGTTCGATCGCCGACTATCCCTGGACGACGATCGGCGGGCCCGACGGGCCACCGATCAACAGAGGCTTCCTCGGCACCGACCCGGCCCATCAGACGCCGGAGAATTTCGCGCATCTGACCGACCCGCGCTGGGCCTATACGCCCTTCGTGCCGGCGGCCGAGCGGAACGTGAAGGTGCCGGCCTGGCTCAATGATCCGATCTACTACCACAATCGCGGCAATTCGACCTTCGAGGGCGAGTCGTCGACCTATGGCGACTTCTTCGGCCTCGACGACCTCTTCACCGAACACCCGCGCGTGCGCGCAGGGATGATCGCGATCTTCCGCGACTGGATCCGGCGCTATCATGTCGACGGCTTCCGGATCGACACTGCGCGTCATGTCGACGACGGCTTCTGGCGGCTCTTTCTGCCGGCGATGCTGGAGGAGGCGAAGCGGAACGGCATCCCCGATTTTTCCATCTTCGGCGAGGTGGCCAATGGCGAGCCCCGTTATCTGGCCCGTTTCGTGCGCGCGGTGGGCTTTCCGGCAGTGCTGGACTTCCCGCTAGCCTATGCCGCACGCGCCGTGATCGCCGGTGGTGCACCGACCCGGCGGCTGGCGGACGTCTTTGCGGCCGATGACCTCTACACCGCTCCCGGGCGCAGCGCAGACCGGCTGTTCACATTCATCGGCAATCACGACATGGGCCGCTTCGGCCATGCGATCAGAAAGGCGCTGGGTGATGACGCGAACCCGCGCGAGATGCTGGCCCGCGCTACCCTGGGGCACGCCCTGCTTGTCTTCGCGCGCGGCGTGCCGGTCGTCTATTACGGCGCCGAGCAGGGCTTCACCGGTGACGGCGGCGATCAGGATGCGCGTCAGGACATGTTCGCCTCCCGGGTCGCCTCCTACAATGACGATCCGGTGATCGGCAGCGAGCGTGGCGCCACCGCGCGCGACAATTTCGATCCCGGCCACCCGCTCTATCGCCGCATCCGGGCGATGACGGCGCTGCGCCGGGCCATGCCGGCGCTCCGGACCGGCATTCAGATCACCCGGCTGGCCGAAGACGGGCCCGGGCTCTTTGTCTTCTCGCGCATCGACGGCAATGAAGGCCGCGAAGTCATCGTCGCCCTCAATACCGCGAACGAGACCCGCCGTGCGGTCATCGACACGGCTGCTGCCGGCCCATGGATAATGCGGCAGGCGGTGGCCGACATGGGTAGCCGGGCAGTGGCACGCGTGCTCGGCGACGATCCGGCGCATCCGCGCCTGCAGCTTCGGCTGCCGCCGCTCTCCTATGCCATCTTCGCCGCGGGGATCGCGCGGCCCGCCGATCTTCCCGCGCCGGCCCTCTCGCTCGTGCTGCCGAAGGCGGGGGCAGCCGGCTACATCGAGGCCCGGCTGGCCGGTCCGGCAGGCGAGGCGGCAGCCCGCGGCCGGATCCCCGTGGTGGTCCGCTTTGCGGCCATCGCACGAGACGGCCGCCGCTGCCCGCTTGGCGAAGACCGCACGGCACCCTGGCGCATCTGGTGGGATTCGGCGGAGGGTCTCTGCCCTGAAGCCCGTTCCATCACCGTCCGTCTCCTGCTGCCCGATGGCCGGGTCCAGGCGGCAACGGCCTCGTTCGACCAGCCGGCAGCGCCTGCCGACCCGCAGCTTGCGTCCCCTTCCCGTCCCGGACAGTGAACGATCCGGCGCCGGGGCCCGCCCTGGAAGCTTTCTGCGTGATCTGGCATGCTCGCGCCAGAAAGCCGGCGTCTGTTCTTTCGCAGGATTGGCGTGCCCCCGGGCGTATGGATCCATGAGGACTCGGGCAATGCGGCAGGCGTGGATGCGCAGCGACAAGCCTCTGGCCGACGGCCGGACGGACCATGACGAGGAGCTGGTTGCGGCCGTGGCCTCGGCGCGGGATGCGGCCGCCTTCCGCATTCTCGTCGATCGCCACGCCGCACGTGCCTTGCGCATGGCCGAGCGCATTCTCCAGAACCGTGCCGATGCCGAAGATGCGGTTCAGGAGGCATTCCAGCGCCTGTGGCGCGACGCCCGACTGTTTCAGCCCGCACGCGGCCGGTTTCGCAGCTGGTTCATCCGGGTGCTGATCAATGCCTGTCGGGATCGGCAGCGCCAGTTGCGTCGGCGGCCGGTGACAAGCCTGCCGGACATGACGGCCGCAGCGGCCGAGACCGAGGGCGTCGAGCGGCTGGACCGGGTGCAGGCCGTCCGCCAGGCGATTGCCGCCCTGCCCGAGCGGCAACGCTGGGCGGTGGTGCTGACCTATTACGAGGGCCTGTCCAATCGCGAAGCGGCGGCGGCCATGGGCATTTCCGTCAAGGCCCTCGAAGCGCTGCTCGTGCGGGCCCGACGGCATTTGTCCCGCAGCCTTGCGGGGGCATGAGAAGAAGGAGAAGGACGCACGGTGACCAGAGAAAGAGGTATCGGAATACGCTGGATGCGGACCCGGCCCGGTCGATCCCCCCGCGCCGCGGCGGCGGAAACGGCGAACGGCCCTCAGCCGGCCCGGGTGCTGCCGGAGGATCGGCTTGCCGCCATGCTCAATCGCTGGCCGGCGCCGCGACCTCCTGATGCGGCCTTCCTGCTCCGTCTCAAGCGTATTCCCGAGGCCGAGGCGGCTGCCGAAGCCGCCCCCGGGACGAAAGAAAACTTGTGGGCCGATCTTGCGCGCTGGTGGCATGACGCCGGCCTGCGTCCCCTGCTTGTGGGACAGGCGGCGCTCATTCTGGTTGCGCTGCTGGCCGGTCTTGTCATCGGCAGCATCGAGCGCCGGCCCGTGATCACGCTTGATGTCACGCCATTGATCACGGCCGACCTGCCACTGACCGGCAGCTGGCCGGAGGGACGGATCTGATGGACCGGCGCACCCGTATCATCCTTGTCGTGACCGCGCTTTCTCTTGCGGTCAACGTCTTCGTCCTCGGCCTGTGGCTGGGCGGGGCCTGGAGAACGCATGATCAGGATTCAGGAACGCCCAGTGGCTTTACCCTCGAACTGACGGTGCCCGAAGAGGCTCTGCCGCCCGACTTGCGCGCGCCCTTGCTGGCGCGGCTGCAGCGGGCACGGGGAGGATTCGCCCGGGAACTGGCCGAATTGCGCGCCGCCCAGGACGAGGTGCAGGCCGCCCTGACGGCCGAGCCGTTCAGCAAGGAGCGTCTGGAAGCCGCCTACACCCACCTGCGCCGGGTCTATGATCGCCTCCAGGCCCAGGTTCAGCGCAATATCGCGATTGCTGTCGCCGGGCTTGATCACGAACGTCGCCGGATGCTTGCCCGGCGCCTGCGGGCTCTCAAGGAGCGTCGCCAGCCGCTGCGCGAGCCTCGCACCACCTTTCCGCCCCCCGGCGAGACGCGGGTGGTCGAGGACTGGCTGCTTACCGCCCTGTCTCCCCGATACGCGGAGCTTGCCGCCGAGTTTGCCGCCACGCGTGCCGAACTCGTCCGTCTGCAGGCGGCGCTCGATGATCCGGATCAGGACTCTCCCTCGCCCCCCCATCGCCCGCAGCCGCCACGCTGACGGACGGAAGCCCGGACAGGCCTTCCGAATCACGCCCGATCGCTGCCGGGCTGTTCCCGATTATCGGCTGCCACCGTCTCCAGAAGTTCTTCGAGCGTGGCCCGCAGGCGTCTGAGCTCGCCCGGGCTGGAGAGGCGATGGTCGCCCTCGCGCACGAGCGTGAGCGCCACATCCTTTGCCAGCAGGCGCTCCATCAGCTCGAATGACAGCTCCCAGGGCACATCCTTGTCGCGCATGCCATGGAGGATGCGGACCGGCACATGAATCGGCACCGGATTGTAGCCCTTGAGCACGAGATGCGCGCGCGCCTCGACGATGAAGGGGTAGGAAATCGCAAGAGGCTCCTCGCCTTCCCCGCCGGCGGGAAGCGTGAGATGGCCCTCGCGTTCGAGACGGGCGCGCTCCTCGCCGGTGAGCGCGTTCCAGATCAGCCGCTCGGTAAAATCGGGGGCCGGCGCGATGAGCAGCAGCCCCCTTACCCGCTCGGACAGATGACGGGCGACAAGCAGCGCGATCCACCCGCCAAGAGAACTGCCGACAAGCACCACCGGTCCGCTGCTTGCCGCCTCGATCACGGCCAGCGCATCCGCAAGCCAGTCCCCGATGCGGCCGTCGGCGAACCGCCCCGAGGAAGCGCCGTGGCCGGAGTAGTCCAGCCGCAGATAGGCCTGACCGCGCTGCCGTGCCCAGTCGGCAAGAAAGCTGGCCTTGGTGCCCGTCATATCCGAACGCAGGCCACCCAGGAAAACGACGGTCGGCGTCCGGCCCTTGTGGAGGTCATAGGCGATCCTGCGGCCAGCCACCTCGATGAAATTCGGCATGGGAATGTCACTCTTGCCAAGCGCCACACAGCGCGGCGTCACCGGCGCCCGGGGGCATTTCTCGCGTGAAGCCGCGCGCTTTTTCACCTAGCGGATGTGGCATCGTCCTGACAAGCCGCAACCACGGCCGCCGGGGCTGGCAGATCCGGCGGGGTGCGGGATGCGCGCACCGCTTCCGCCTTTGCAAGCTGTGCCCGCAGCAGCCGGACCCGCTCGCCGGGAGCCGGGTGGGTGGACCAGTAGGGTGCCAGGCTGTGGGCAACGGCGGCGATCCGGTCCTCCTGCGATTGCCCGTCCTTGCGCGCCGTCTCCTGCTCTGTGGCAATGGTTTCCAGAAAATGGACGAGCCCTTCTGGGGCAAAGCCCGCCTGGCGCAGCATGACCGCCGCCCGCCGATCCGCCGCCCGCTCACTGCGCCGACTGAACCGCATCAGAACCAGTGCTCCGATCGGCACGGGGGCCTGCAGCAGGGTGGCGGAAATGAGCTGGATGCCCTGCTGGCGAATGAGGGCGAGGACGGGGTCCCGCCGTTCCAGATGGGCCAGCTCATGGGCAAGCACACCGGCAAGGGCGTCCCGGTCCGGCGTGGCGTCAAGCAGCCCTGTGAATACCGCTATCCGATTGCCCGGCAGGGCGAAGGCATTGACCTGCCTGTCCGCCAGGAGGTGAAGTTCCGGCCGCTTCTGCAGCCGACCGGCCGGCAGCAGGGCATCGAGATAGGCGGCGAGCATGGCTTCCCCGGCCTTGCAGCGATGATGGTCGGCCGCCAGTGTCTGAAGAGCAAATGCCCCCAGCCGCTCCTGCTGGTGGTCGGACAGGAGAAAGGCGAAATGCCGGGGCGCAAGGGCAAGAGCAAGCCCCACGCCCAGGATGAGGGTGACGAGGCCGGCAAGAAGCAGCCACTGCCGCGTGTTCGGCCCTCTTTTGCGCACCCGCCTCAGCCAGCGGGGTGCCTGCACACCACCGCCCCAGACCAGACGCAGCCTGACTTCAGCCGCTCCCTTCTTCTCCTCCACCAGCCAGCAGCCATCGGGCAGGCCTGCCAGCCGGCGCAGCCTGGCCAGCTCAAGAACGCATAAGGGACGCCGGCTTGCCGGATCCAGCAGCACAAGCCTCCGCTCTCTGACGGCAGCAAGAACGGGCCTGCCCCGGATGCAGGATCCCTCATGGAGAATCGCCCGGCAGATCTCTTCCTCCCCTTCTGTCGCGGGGGTGCCGACTGCCTCGGGAGCGGGCATCTCTCTGCCGGTCTGCGGATGCGGCATCCTAGACGGCTCCCAGATTGAAGACCTCCCACAATCCCTCGCCCGTCAAGCCCGGCTCGGGCCCTGCCGCCTTGAGCCGCGTGGGATCAGGAGCCCCGCGAAGCTCCAGATGGCGGCAGAAAAAGGCAAAGCGCCGATAGGGCAGCAGCGCGAGACCGGCCCCGAACGTGAAGATGACGAGGGCCAGATTGCCCAGCTGATAGAGCCCGTAGCGGGGGATCGTCAGATCCAGCCGCACCCTTACCCCCTCCCAGCTGAGTGCGCTCACCGCCTGCCGCAGAAAGCGGGCGCGCCAGACGACATAAGCCACAAGCGAAGACGGAAAGCTCCCCATCCAGAAACCGATCAGATACTCCTGCCAGACCCCTGCCAGGAACACATCCCGCGACGGGATGAGCGGCACCGCATCGATGTTGTAGAGCAGGGCTCCGGCCAGCCCGCTCATGAGGACAAGCCCCTGGCCCATGAGAATCGCCACGACCAGGGGCCAACGTGCAACCGGCCGGCAACTCACCGCACGACCACCGATTTCCACCTGCGACCAGAAGCGACGCCACAGCCAGGGGCGGGTTGCGGCCATGGCAAGGCCGAGCGTCGCCAGCTCGGCAAGAACGGCAAACCCCGTCTGGGCCGCCAGCAGGAATCCCTGCCCGCACCAGCGGCAGCCCAGAACACCCCATCGCGTGCGTGACAGGCGGTAGCGCCAGCCTCGATAGAACGCCAACGGGTAAAGATAGCCGAAGACGCCCGTCATCGCGAGGTAGAAGGGAAGAATGTCCCGCCATTGCGGTTTTTCGGGAAGCGCCGGCACCCACCAGCCGATCAGCAGGGCGATCCCCACAAACAGCAGCATGGCCAGGAGAAACCCCAGAAACAGCTCGATGCCGCGACCGGTGTAGACGAGATATTCCCTGCCGATCCGCGTATGAGACCACAGAAAGCGGCGCAGCCGCGTGCGGCCCCAGAAGCGATAGATCTGAAATGTCACGAGGCTGAGTCCCGCGTTGCGGACGACCAGCCAGACATAGGCGCCGAACTCTCCCGTAAAGTGCAGCGCCAGGGAAGGCTGCCGGTCCGCTTCGGCCCGGGTCTGGGTGGCCCGGTCGCCCCCGCCTCCATCCTGCAAGCAGTCGTCACCTTCTCCCATCGCACCCCTCCCCGATGCCGGCAAGATCCCGGCGCCCTGGGCGATCCTCCTGCGTTCCCCTCCGCCATGAGATCACGCCCGCTTGCCGTGATCAAGCCCTTCGCCGGACTGCTTCCGGATGGGCCTGCCTGCTTGACAGCTTCCCGGCGGCAATGGTTAGTGCGAGCGGCCGAATGATTGGAATCGGACGGGCCGGTCCTTCCGGCGGAAGCACGAGTCCGGGAACGAGGTGAATGGACAAGGCGGCGGTCAAATCCCAGTCCGTGCGCATCACGCTTCCTGACGGCAGCGTGCGCAACTACGATCATGCGCCCACCGGTGAGGAAATCGCTCGTGACATCGGCCCCGGGCTGGCCAGGGCGGCACTCGCGGTGAAGGTGAACGGCCGCCTTCAGGATCTCTACCTGCCGATCACGGAGGATGCGGCGGTCGAGATCATCACACGCAAAAGCCCCGAGGCGCTGGAGCTGATCCGCCATGACGCCGCGCATATCCTGGCGGAGGCCGTCCAGGAGCTCTATCCCGGCACCCAGGTGACCATCGGGCCGACCATCGAAGACGGCTTCTACTACGACTTCGCCCGCGATGAGCCGTTCACCCCCGAGGATCTGGAGCGCATCGAGCAGCGCATGCACGAGATCGTGGACCGCGCAGAGCCCATCCGTCGCGAGGTCTGGGACCGCGAGGAGGCGATCCGCCACTTCCGCTCCATCGGCGAGGAATACAAGGCCGAGATCATCGAGGATCTGCCCGAAGACGAGGAGATCTCGATCTACCGCCACGGCGACAAATGGCTCGATCTGTGCCGTGGCCCGCACATGCCGAGCTCGAAGGACACGGGGCACGCCTTCAAGCTGATGCGGGTGGCCGGCGCCTACTGGCGGGGCGATTCCCGCAATCCCATGCTCCAGCGCATCTACGGCACCGCCTGGCGCGACAACAAGGAGCTCAAGGCCTATCTCCACCGCCTGGAGGAAGCCGAGCGCCGCGATCACCGCCGGCTGGGGCGCGAGCTCGACCTCTTCCACTTCCAGGAGGAGGCGCCGGGGATGGTCTTCTGGCATCCGAAGGGCTGGACCATCTATCGCGAGCTGCAGGCCTACATGCGCCGGCGTCTCGATGCGGCGGGTTACCGGGAGGTCAACACGCCGATGATCGTGGACCGGTCGCTGTGGGAGCGTTCGGGCCACTGGGAGAAGTTCCGCGAGAACATGTATGCGCTCGAGATCGACGAGCGCGATTTCGCCATCAAGCCGATGAACTGCCCCTGTCATGTGCAGATCTTCAACCGGCGCATCCACAGCTACCGCGAGCTGCCGCTGAGGATGGCCGAATTCGGTTCCTGCCACCGCTACGAGCCGTCGGGAGCGATGCACGGGCTGATGCGGGTGCGCGGCTTCGTGCAGGACGATGCCCACATCTTCTGCACCGAGGCCCAGATCGAGTCCGAGACCCGGGCCTTCACCGAGCTGCTCTTCCAGGTCTACCGCGACCTGGGGTTCGAGGATGTGGCCATCAAATTCTCTGACCGGCCGGAAAAGCGGGCAGGATCGGATGCCACCTGGGACCGGGCGGAGGCCGCGCTTCAGGATGCGGTCCGCTCCATGGGACTCGAGGTCGAGCGCAATCCCGGCGAGGGCGCCTTCTATGGTCCCAAACTCGAATTCGTGCTGAGAGACGCCATTGGCCGCGACTGGCAGTGCGGCACGCTGCAGGTGGATTTCGTGCTGCCCGAACGGCTGGATGCCAGCTACATCGGCCCGGATGGCGAGCGTCATCGCCCGGTGATGCTGCATCGGGCGATCCTGGGATCCTTCGAGCGCTTCATCGGCATCCTCATCGAGCACTATGCCGGCTGGCTGCCGCTGTGGCTCGCCCCCGTGCAGGCGGCGGTGCTGACGATTACGAGCGACGGCGACGACTGGGCCCGGGAGGTTGCCGGTGCTCTTCGCCAGGCCGGGCTGAGGGTCGAGGCGGATCTGAGAAACGAGAAGATCAGCTACAAGATCCGCGAGCACACCCTGGCCAAGGTCCCGCATCTCGTGATCATCGGCCGGCGCGAGGCCGAGGAACGCCGGGTGACCCTGCGCAGCCGGGGTGCGGAGCGTCAGGAAAGCCTCGATCTCGATGCCCTGCTTGCCCGTCTTGCCGAAGCTGCCAGGCCGCCGGCATGAGAATTAGCCCGTCTGGCCGATGCGATTTTTTCGTCGGTGTGGCTTTTCAGTCACTCCCATTCACGCAAACCTTGGGTTATGATGCCCGTCTCCCGGCAGGATTCATGCCGGGCATGAATGTGTTGTGTGCCGACAGGATCGAAGAAACGAAAAAGGGAGAACCAGACCATCGCTGACCTTCGTCGCAGAATGGCTCCGCAGCCCCGCTCCTCGGGACCGCGGGTCAATGACGCCATCACCGCACGCCAGGTGCGCCTCATCGGCCCGGACGGGCAGAATCACGGCATCGTCGACATCCACACCGCTCTCGAGATGGCGGAAGAGGCCGGTCTCGATCTCGTCGAGATCGCACCCCAGTCCACGCCGCCGGTGTGCAAGGTGATGGATTTCGGCAAGTACAAGTACGAACAGCAGAAGAAGGCCGCCGCCGCCAAGAAGAAGCAGAAGACCCAGGAGGTCAAGGAGCTCAAGATGCGGCCGACCATCGACGATCACGACTTCGATACCAAGATGAAGGCGGCCGAACGCTTCCTGACGAATGGAGACAAGGTCAAGCTGACCATCCGCTTCCGTGGCCGCGAGCTTTCCCACCAGGATCTGGGCCGGGACGTGCTTGAGCGCGCCCGTGAACGCCTGGACGAGCTCGGCAAGGTGGAAAGCGGTCCGAAGATGGAAGGCCGGCAGATGACGATGGTTCTCGCGCCCGCGCGATAGCCCGGCCCACGCCTTTCCCCCTGCCTGACGGGCCCGGCCGGCTGCTCTGCTTTCCTCTTTCCGGCACAGGTGGAAGAGCGCGGCCGGGGTCTGCTTCCGGGATCGCCTTGGCAGACATCCGGCCCTTGTGGGAAAAGAGAGGTCGCGAGACCGGCGAGGGAGGAGGAGCCGTGTCCCGATCGGCCGATTTTCCAGGCAACCGATTGTCCCTGCAGCGGCTGGTCCCTCTCATGCTGCTGCTGTGGGGATTGGCCTGCCCGGCCGGATCACGGGCGGCACAGGCGGACCCTTCCTGCCCCGCCGAGGCGCTTGAGAAGCTTTTTGCGGCCGGTGACTATGACGCGGTGGTGGCAGGCACCGAAAAGAGCCCCTGCGCCGACAACCTCGCCCTTGCCGCCCGGGCCCTGCTGGCCAGGGGCGCCTTCCTGCCGCCGGGAGACGAACGCAGCCGCCTTCTCGACCGCGCGATCATCTTCGCCGAGCGGGCGCTTATGCAGGATCCCGAAAATCTGGCGGCCCTGCTTCAGGCTGCCGCGGCCTACGGCTTTCGCGCCGTCACAAGCCGCAGCATCAGTGACGTCCGACAGGCCTGGAAGATGCTTGCCCGCGCCCGCGCGCTGGCGCCTGATGATCCTTACGTGCTGGCTGCAATCGGCACCTGGCATGCCCGTACGCGGCTCGGTGCCGGCGGGCTCATCGCCCCGCTGCTCTTCGGTGCGACGAAGAGCGCCGCCCGCCGCTTTTTCACGCGGGCCCTGGAGCAGGCACCGGATGCCGCCTCGATCGTGATCGGCTATGGCCTGCTGCTGGTCGCCTTCGGCGGCGAGGACATGCGCACCGGTCTCGCCCTCTTGCGGCGCACCCGCACGCTCGCTGTTCGGGATGCCTTCACCCGGGCGTTGAAGGAGCGGGCGATGGCCCTTCTTGCCGCGGCCGAGGAAGGGCTGGAAGGACGGGCCCTGCGGCGCCTTGCCCGCCGCCTTCAGCCCTATGCGGAAGACCCGCTCCAACCGTAGGCACGGGCGCCTGCCCGCTCAGGCGGGAGCCTTTTCATCCAGATAGTAATGGGTCACGGGCCGAAGGTCGTCATCGAGCCGGTACAGCAGGGGACGACCGGTCGGGATCTCCACAGCCGGGATGTCTTCATCGGAGATCCCGTCCAGATATTTGACGAGCGCCCGCAGGCTGTTGCCATGCGCGGCCACCAGCACCGTCTCGCCGGCCTTCAGAGCGGGCGCGATGCGCTCATGCCATAAAGGCAGAAACCGCTCGACGGTATCCTTCAGGCTTTCCGTGCGCGGCAGCAGCGCCGGATCGACATGCCTGTAGCGCGGATCCCCATGCGGCAGGCGCGGGTCGTCATCCTCAAGAGGCGGTGGCGGCACGTCATAGGAACGGCGCCAGACATGCACCTGCTCGGCCCCCACCTTGTCCGCCATCTCCTTCTTGTTGAGCCCCTGCAACGCACCATAATGGCGTTCGTTGAGCCGCCAGTGCTTCTCTACCGGGATCCACATCCGCCCCATCGCATCCAGGGCCAGACAGGCCGTCCGGATTGCCCGGGTGAGCACCGAGGTGAAGCAGCAGGTCGGCAGCACGCCATGGGCGGCCATCAGCTCGCCGGCCCGCCAGGCCTGGCGCCGTCCCTCTTCGGTCAGATCGATGTCCGTCCAGCCCGTGAAGCGGTTTTCCAGATTCCACTGGCTCTGGCCATGACGCAGCAAGACGAGATCAGGCATGCCCGCACCCCTTGACCTGCAGTATCCGATTTTCGGGGCATCCGCACATGAAGGCCGTGCAGGGAAAGGATGTCACGCCCCGGCCCGGCTTGTGCCCGAGCAGGCGGGGCGGCGTCAAGGGCGGCCGTTCAGGTCCTCCCTTCAGGCCGGCGTTCCGCTCAGCTCAGGATTTCACGCAGGAAGGCGGCGATCGCCCGGCCGATGGCATGGGGGCTGTCCTCCTGGATGAAATGCAGCCCCGCAACGGTCACCACCTGCTGGGCGGGAAAACGCATGCACAGATCCTTCAGGCGTCCCGTCAGCACCACCCCCGGTTCGGCCAGCACGAGCAGCTTGGGAATGTCGCTGTCCTTGAGAAAGGCGAGATTGTCGGCCAGCACATGATGCGTCTCGGCGGGCTCGCCGTCGAAAGGCACGGCCCGCGGCCAGGACAGGGTCGGCCGCCGGTCCTCGCCGGCCCGGGCGAAAGGTCGGCGGTAGACGGCCATCTCCTCCGGGCGAAGCCGGCGCATCACCCCGGCCGGCAGGATGCTCTCGACAAACAGATTCTGCTCCAGGATCAGCCTTTCGCCCTCCGGCCCGCGCAGAGCCGCGAAGACTCCGCGGGCGGCCTCCGGCCAGTCCGCCCAGGAAAGCGGCGCCACCAGCCCTTCCATGTAGGCGATGGCCGCCACACGCTGGGGGTGGCGACGGGCCCAGTCGATCCCGAGAGCGGTGCCCCAGTCATGCAGCACCAGCACAACCGGTCCGGAAGGGATGACGTGATCCAGAAAGGCGTCCAGAAAACGCCGGTGGGTCGCATAGGAATAGCGTTCCGGATCCTCACCCGGCAGCTTGTCGCTGTCTCCCATGCCGATGAGGTCGGGTGCCACCACCCGCCCGAAGGGGGCAAGATGCGGGATGACATTGCGCCACAGATAGCTGGATGTCGGATTGCCATGCAGGGCAACGATCGTGGGGCCGTCCTCTTTCTCCTCCGTCACGACCGCCGCCATTCGATGACCCAGAATCGGAAAATGCCGGCGTGCGGGTTCATCGGTCGCGATTGCTTCGGGCGCATCCGGCCCGAGAATGCTCTCCTCGCTCATCCCCTTGTCCTCATGCTTTCGTTGCCCTCCTCCCCTGGCGGGCACATGGATGCCCACTCTTGCGCGCGGCATCCAGCCCGACAGCTGCTAGAACCGGTAGCCCAAGGCAAAGACGAAGGTCACGCGATTGGTGGACCGCGTAATGGGCGAGCGGCGGGCACGACCGATCAGCGCCTCATATCGCAGCAGCGAAAACAGCGTCCAATGCGGGGCGAGCGGATAGGCGACCTGCAGCTTTCCGCCGACCCGCTCAAAGCCGCTGCCGGGGTGGAATGGCGGCAGCCCCGTTCTGGCACCCTCCCGGTGATCGACGCCATAGAAGGCGTCCATGTAATCTCCTCCGCCCCAGCGCGCCTCCGGCCCGAGGCTGACCAGCGTCTCTCCGAACGCCCGCAGCTTGCCCTGCAACGCGAAGGTCACGAAACTGCCGCCGTGCCCCTGGTCCAGGGCATCCGTATTCGTGCTGACATCGAGCGCAAGCGCTCCATAGCCCAAAGTGCCGGACAGCTTGAGCAGAACCGTCTTGCCCACCGGATCCAGGCCGGCGAATTCCTTTGCCGAGCGGCTCTCGAAGCCGGGGGCAAGCGAGAGCTTGAGCTCGAAATAGGGACTCCAGAAGTCCCGGCCCTTGTCGCGACGGTAGAAGTAGAGGCCGATGCCGTCCGTCACATTGATGAAATACTTGCGCTTGATCTCGACATCGAAGAACAGGATCGGGCCGAGCTTGAGGTCGGAAGCCCCGGGATAGCGGGGACGCAAGGCGAAGCCCGCCCCCAGCGAGACCTTGCGCGGCTGTTGCAGCACCCGCGCCCACCAGCCGGGAAGCGGAAACTGGGGAGGAAGCTTGCGGTATCGCCCTTCGCGATTCTTCTTCTGCCGGGAGGAGGACGGCTCGTCCGTCTTCTCCTCCTGCGGGGCGGAAACGGATCCGCTCACGCCGACCAGGGGCAGGGCCACGGCCTTTCTCTCGCCAGCGGCACCATCCGTCGGCCGACCCGCCAGCAGGAGGATCGCCACCCCCAGCAGCGGCAGACATGCGCGGGCCGGCCGGATGCGGCGGACCGTGCCCTCCCGCGGGGTGGTGACGACCGTTCTCCTCATCCCCCTCCCCTTCCGCCTGCCACGGTCACGGGCCCGCTTGCGGTCAGTGCCCATGATCTTTCCTGCCACCTGATGGTGAAAGCGGAATGGTCATCATGATGTCGGGGTGCCGCTGAAAGCGCAAGGTCAGCTTCACGGCGGGTGGCGGCGGCTGCGGGATGCGCGAGAGCATCACATGCAGCCCGCCCGGTGCAAACGTCAGGCGTCCATGGGCGGGCACGGGCACCGAGTCCCGGGCGATCATGCGCACGATACCCTTCTCCTGTCGCGATTCGTGAACGCCTGCCAGCATCGGCGACTCGGCGATCACGGCCACAAGCCGGTCGGGGCCGCCCCCGTTGACGAGGGTGAAATAGGCCGCGCCCATGCCGCCCGTCGGCAGAATCCGCAGCCGGGCATCTTCCACCGTGATGGCCGAAGGCTCCTGTCGCCCGCAGGCGGCCAGAAGGGCCGGCAGAGCAAGCAGGAGGCACAGCAGGGCCGCTGCCCTGCCGGCACGCCCTCCGCCTGCGGCCGGCCGCATTCTCCCCCTGCCTCGACTCTTCCGCTCTGCCATGACCCCTGCCCTCTCTTCTGCCGTCCATATGGCCTCTTTCAGGAGGCGGCACCCGCCAGCCAGCCGCAACCGCCATCCAGGGCGCGGGCCATCAGCCGGTCATAAAGGGCCATCTGATCGGCAATGACGGCCTCACGTTCGGCGGGCAGCAGGAAGCCTTCGCGGATCGCATGATCCACGGCGGCCGCGAAGGCTTTTCGATAGCCGTCCCTGTCGCCGTAGCGTTCCTCGATCGACGGCCGCGGATCCAGCGAGGCCATGCGTTCGCGCTGGGTGCGGGGGAAGGGAATGAAGGCCCCCAGCCAGCGCGAGATGATCTTGTGTCCACCGGTCGCGGGACTGCGGGGATTGAATCCCAGATGGCTGCCGAGCGGTGCGAGAATCCAGGGCAGGGGCACGCCGCCGCGCTCGTTGCCGTCGCGCCGGGGCAGCGGCAGCAGGGCGCGATAATGGCCGGTAACTTTCGGCGGCACGAAGTCCATGATGCCGGCCGTGCGAAAGCGCGGCCCGAAGTCCAGCCGCGGCGGCACGAGATAGCCCTCGGGCCGGGCCGGTGCGAATCCCCGCGGCAGCGCCGCAAGATAGGTGGACAGGTCCCCGAGCTCGCCGCGCGCGAGCGTCGGATAGCGCGAGGCGGGCGGGGGTGTGCCCGCCGTCACCCAGCGCGTGAGCGCCTTGAGCAGCGCCCGCGCCACGGGCCGCTTGTCCACGGGATTGACGCAGTATTCAAGGCCGCGCGTCGTGCGCCAGCGCGCGAAGAAGTGCTGGGCTCCCAGCAGCGCGTAGATGCGGCTGGAGGGATCGGGAGGCAGATCCGCCCGGCCATCCGCGGTCGTATGCAGAAGAGAGGCCGCGCGGGACCAGTATTCGGTGGAGGTGTTGGTGAAGATGACCTTCGGGACATGGCCCAGGGCCCGTGCCCGGTCAAACAGGCTGGCCCGCCGGCCGGTGACGGGATCCACGCTGGGTGTCGGCGAGAAGGGGAAATCGTCGGTGGGATAGATGTGCTCCTCGAACTGGCTGAAATGGCGGGTGGTCTGGGCGAAGCGGAAGTTGAAGCTGCCCTTGCCCCCTCCGGCAACCCGGATGAAGGCCCCGTCAAAGACCGCCCCTTTCGCGTCCACGAACAGGCCGTCGCGGATCATGCTCGCAATGAAGCGGCCGGACTGGGAATGGCCGAAGATGAGGGCGTGATGCACGGCCAGCGCCTCGTCTTCCCGGCTGTGGCGGATCGCATCGCGCACCGCTGCGAAGCCGAGTCCCACCACCCGCGGATCCTTCACCGTGACGACGAGCTCGTAGATGCGTCCCGGCTCGAAGGCGAAATCGGCCGTGATGTGGAGATTGGACGGCACCTCGCGCCCATCCGGCAGGCGCCGGGTCAGACGGTAGCGGTCGGGCGGGATGATGATGCGCCTGGCTTCGGGCCCATCACGCACGGTCAGCACCGGCCGCGGGTCCGCCGCCAGGGGATGCCCCTTGGCGCTGATCCCCCCGACGAAGGCGGTATGGGTGGGATGATCCACCGTGAATTCATAGGCGATCCGGCCCGTAATCGGACTGCCATCCGGATTGCGCGCGATCGGCAGATCGATCTCCAGCCGGTCGTTGCCGGGCGGCACGTCCCAGTTCCAGGCGGCGGCAAGCAGGGTATAGCCTTCCCGCATCAGCCAGCCATTGCCGGCAGAGCGGGGATCGTTGCCGGAGCGTTCGGAGTTGAAGATCCCCAGCGCTGTCAGATTGCCCCGGTTGGTGACATCGAACAGCAGCACGTGATTGCCGCGCGCCGGATCCCGCGGCCGGATCAGCAGAAAGTCCCCAGCAAAGCGGATCAGCCCGTCCGCATCGCGTGGAGCCAGATCAATGTCGCGAATGGCGCGGTTGAAGGCGGCTCTGGGATCGACCGCATAGAAGAACCGGCCCCGGATCTTCTCATACGGCCCGATCTTTCCGAAGGAGCGTCCTCCCGCAAAGGGCTCGCGGCTCGTGATCTCGACCCGCTCGACCCGGGCCCGGACCGGCCCGTCCGCCCCGACCACCATCGCGACCAGCAGGCCGACCAGCAGCCGGACCCACCACCCCCCGCTTCTTCCGTATCTGCGCACGGCCCTCCCTTTCCTCCTGCCCCGTCTTTCCGTCATCACGCCGGCCCGCTGCAGACGACGGCGCACTGCTCGCTTACGGGCCGGCCGCATCCCGGCCCAGCCGCGCCGCCATGGCATCCGTCGCTTCGATCAGCTCATGGGTGATCGCCGGCTCGAAGGCCGAATGCCCCGCCAGGGTCACCAGTCTGAGCTCCGCCTGCGGCAGAACCTGCTTGAGTTCGAGGGCGGCCTCCGGCGGGCAGATGGCATCATAGCGCCCCTGGACGATGACGACCGGCAGCTCCCGCAGCGCGCCCGCCTCGGCGAGAATCTGGTCCGGCCGCCTCAGAAAGGCGCGATGGAAGAAATAGTGGCATTCGATGCGGGCCAGCGCGAGCGCAAAGGCATCCGACTGCGAGTCGGCATGTTGCCGCGCGCCCGGATCGAGGGTCACCGTGCTTGCCTCCCAGCGCGCCCAGCGGTGGGCCGCCATCAGCCGCACCCGCTCATCCGGTGATGTCAGCAGACGATAATAGGCGGCGACGACATCCCGCCGTTCCTCGGAGGAAAGCGGCGCCACGAAACGGGCATAGCTTTCCGGAAAGATGCGGCTGGCACCGTCCTGATAGAACCAGTGGATCTCCCGCGGGCGCGCCAGGAAGATTCCGCGCAGCACGAGGCCCAGCACGCGCTCAGGATACCGCTCGGCATAAAGCAGGGCCAGCGTCGACCCCCAGGAACCGCCGAAAACCACCCAGCGATCGATGCCGAGATGGCTGCGCAGCCGCTCGATATCGGCAATCAGATGCCAGGTGGTATTGGCATGGAGCGCGGCATGGGGGCGCGAGCGCCCGCAGCCACGCTGATCAAAGAGCACGATGCGATAGCGACGCGGATCGAAAAAGCGCCGCTGGGCGGGCGTCGTCCCGCCCCCCGGCCCGCCGTGAAGAAAGACCACCGGCAACCCGTCACGCCGGCCCGACCATTCCCAGTAGATCCGGTGACCGTCCCCGACATCGAGCATGCCCGTCTCTTCCGGCGAGATCGCCGGATAAAGCTGGCGCAGGCCTCGCCGGCCGTCTCCCCGTGACATTGCGCCCTCTTTCCTGTCGACCGCTTCGGGATCGCCGTCATCTTCTGCGCCCCCACGGGGGATGAAGGCCGGTTTGGCCGGGAAAGTCAAGGTGTGACAGGCTGTTGAGGGCGAGCGGGCCGCATCGCTGCGCTCCTGGCCGGGCCGGGGCTTGCGTTACTGGCCGGGCCGGGCGGAGACGATCTTCCAGCTGCCGTCCGGCTGCCGGCAGGCGGTGCCATAGCCGGTGGCCTCCTTGCCGCCGACATAGATGGTCTGGGTGAATTCCCGGCAGTACTGCCCCTCTTCATTCTTGTAGGCCGGCTTGGGCTCCACCCAGCCATGATGGCCGGTATCCGGATTCACCCATTCCGACCGCTGACCGGAGGGTGTGCGCTCCAGCGCCTCATACTGCGCCCGCTCGAGCGCCAGGCGATCGGCCCGGTCGAGCGACTTGCCGATCTCATTGCCGATGGCCGCGCCGAGAAAGGTGCCGAGCGCCGCCCCGATCACCTTGGAATCTCCATGGCCGCCGAGCTCGGCCCCAAGCAGACCGCCCAGCGCGCCGCCGATGATGGTGCCGGCCGCCTCCTTCTCGCCCTGACCGGTGGCCGTGCAGGCCCCGGCCAGCAGCACGGCAGCAAGAATGAGCGGCCGGGCAGGCCGCCACCGCAGTCCGGATCGGTTCCCACATGTCCGTCCATCAGCCATCGGTCCTTCTCCTTTTCTTCTCGCTGTCGCGAGCGGTTCCGACGAGCGCCTTCCCTCTACAATGAACGCACGCCGGCCGGCCGGGTTCTATTCCACCGGGCCTTCCTGCCATCATCCGACTTAATCGCGGCTGAACGGGGATGGGGGCTCCGGCTTTCGGCCCTCCTGCATCATGCTCCCTGGCCACCGCCGGAAGCGGCCGGCAGTTCAAGACGCACCCGCAGACCGCCCAGAGGCGAGTCCGCGAGCACAACCGTCCCCCCGTAAAGGCGGGCGATATCCATCACGATCGCCAGCCCCAATCCCGAACCGGGCTGGGATTCATCGAGTCGGCGGCCGCGGCGGAAGAGATCGGCGCGTCTGGACTCCGGCACACCGGGCCCGTCGTCATCGACGATGATGGCAAAACAGGCATGATCGGTCCGACCGGCCACGGGAGAAGCCGTCACAACGACCGTATGACGGGCCCATTTGCAGGCGTTGTCCAGCAGATTGCCGACCATCTCCTCCAGATCCTGGCGCGTGCCCCGGAAGACGAGCGTATCAGGAACCTCCATCCTGATCGTGATGTCGCGATCCGAGTGGATCTTGCGCATCGCCCGCACCAGCCGGGCGATCGTCTCCCGGACCGGTGTGCGGGCGCGTCCCAACGGGCCTGCGCCACCGGCGCGCGCGCGCTTGAGGTGGTGATCGATGTGGCGCTCCATCACCCGGATCTGTTCCCGCAGGAGCGGGGCGATCTCCCCGTCCGGCCGCGCGGCCGCGTTGGCGAGCACGCTCAAGGGGGTTTTGAGGGCGTGGGCGAGATTGCCGGCATGCCTGCGGGCCCGCTCGACCAGCTCCTCGTTCTGGGCGATGAGGGCGTTGACCTCGCGCACCAGATCCCCGATCTCGGTCGGAAACCTGCCGGCCAGATGATCCGCCGCCCCGGCACGCACCCGGCTCAATCCCCGCCGCACGGCCCGCAGAGGTCGCAATGCTATCAGCAGCTGCACGGCGATCACCACGGCGAGCGCCAGAGCGAAACCGGCCATCGAGAGCAGGACGAGCCGGCGGAAGGCCGCGATATCGGCCCGCATCTCACGCAGATCGGCCGCAACCATGAACCGGAAGGTGACATCCGATCCCGGCAGCTCGACATCCTGGATGGCCACCAGCAGGGGCTCGCCGGCCGGTCCCGCCTCCTCCCGGATCACCGGCTTGTGCGCCGGCTGATCCCAGTGGGGATCAAGCGCATGATCCCACAGAGAACGGGAGCGGAAGGCCGGCTGATCAGGGGCCGAGATCTGCCAGTAGCGTCCCGAATAGGGTTCGGCATAGCGCGGGTCCTCGAGCGCCCGCGAGAAGCGGATCTGGCCGAGCTCGTCGACCTCGGCCGCCCCGATCAGGGCATCCAGACGCCGCATCAGATCGGCCTTGAACTTGGCCTCGACATAGTTCTCGAAGGCAAGTGTCAGCACGAAGCCGCCGGCAAGCAGGGTTGCCGCCACCCACAGCAGGGAGGAGAAGAAGAGCCGGCGCGTGAGCGAACCGCGGATGGTGACGGATTCCGCCATCCGCGGCAGGCCACCTTCCTCCTCAGCTCGCTCACTGGTCATCCTGGTGCGGTGCTTCCTGCCCCGTCCGATGTCCTGCTTGGGACCGCGCTTTCCGCATCACCCGGCTCTTCGAGCCGATAGCCGAGGCCGCGAATGGTGCGGATGACGGGAACCCCCAGCTTCTTCCTGATGCGATTGATGAACACCTCGATGGTGTTTGAATCGCGGTCGAAATCCTGGTCGTAGATATGCTCGGTCAACTCGGTGCGTGAGACCACCTTTCCCGGATGATGCATCAGATAGCTGAGCAGCTTGAACTCCTGGGCCGTCAGCCGCACCGGCGCGCCCTTCACGGTCACCTCGGCCTTGCGGGGGTCGAGACGCACGGGGCCGCAGCTGAGCACCGGATCGGCATGCCCGCTCGCCCGCCGGATGAGTGCCCGCAAGCGGGCCAGCAGCTCGGCAAGCGCGAAGGGCTTGGTCAGATAATCGTCGGCCCCGGCGTCCAGGCCATCCACCTTGTCCGACCAGGAGTCCCGGGCCGTCAGAATCAGCACCGGTGTCGCCACGCCCTGCGCGCGCCAGGCCTTGAGCACGCTGACACCGTCGATCACCGGCAGCCCGAGATCCAGGACGATGGCGTCATAGGGCTCCGTTTCCCCCAGAAACTGCGCCTCCTCGCCATCAGGAGCGACGTCAACGGCATAGCCCGCCTCGCTCAGAGCCTGACGCAGCTGCGCGGCGAGCGCTGCATCATCTTCGGCAACCAGCACCCGCATGATCATCTCCCCTGGCTGACATCCGCCTGCGGGCGCCCGGATTCTCCCTATCGGCGTCGCACCTCGAGAATCCGGCCCGTATGCGCATCGATGAGCACGATGGAGACCTTGCCATCGCTGCGCAAGATCTTCAGGCGATAGACATAGCGTCCCGATCCGCGCCGGCGCAGCTCCTGATCCACGATCCGGCCCGGCACGGCCTGCAATGCCCGGCTGCGGATGCGGCCGTAATCGAGAATGCGGCCGGCTTCGCGCTGGCGCCGGGCCTCCTCCTGGTCCTGGCGCTGGGCAAGCGGCCCCGCCCGGCACACGGAAGGCGTGCTCGCCGCCACCAGTCCCGCGGCCAGGGCAAGCAGCCCTGCGATGGCGGCGGGAATCCGCCATCCATCAGCGGTTCCGGCCTGGCGGTTCCGACCCGAATTCCGCATCATCCCTGTCCGCAGCCGACCAGCTCGCTTCATCTTGATGTGCACCTTCTGCGCCCGTCATTGGGGCCGACTTGTGCTCCACTTTTTCAAAAGCGGTGTGAATGGTCAATGAACTGGCGAAACTTGATCTCGCGCAAAGACGGATCCACCCCGCTTGACGCAGGAAGCCGGGCGTATGACCATAAAGACGGCTGCCGTCCCCCCTTGGGGGCGGCCAACGGGTAGGGAGCGGGCAATGATGCGCATCATCTATCTGCCGACAACCGATGCCGGTGATCTCCTGGACTGTCTGGCGGAAGCCGTGCCGCTCGTGCGGGCCTTCGAAGCCCATCTGCGGGTGGATTTCATCCGCCCGGATCCCCGCACCAGCATCCCCTTCGTCGGCGAGGGGCTGACCGCCGATGTCATCCAGGACCTTGTCGAGGCGGCCGAACGGGAAGGGCGGGCACGCGCGGATCGGGCGCTTGCCGTGTTCCGTGAGCGGCTGACGGCTGCCGGCATTGCCATCGAGGACGGGGAGCCGGTTCACGGCCGTCCCAGTGCGGCCTTCACCGAATCGGTCGGTCTGATCCCCGAGCGGGTCGGCCGCATGGCGCGTGTGCATGATGTGAGCATCGTGCCGCGGCCGGGTGCCGATCACCGCCCCGAGGCGGACGAGCTGTTCAATGAGGCTCTCTTCCGCTCGGGCCGGCCCGTGCTGCTGGCCCCGCCGGACAGCGCCGGCCGGCGCGCGGACCAGCCCGACCAGCCGCCCTACCGCCATGCCGTGATCGGCTGGAATGGGCGGGCGGAAGCCGCCCGGGCCGTGGCCGATGCCCTGCCCCTTCTGCAGCGGGCGGAGGCGGTGGATGTGGTCACCGTCGGTGACGAGCATCCCGAACGTCCCGGTGCGGAGGGGCTCCAGCGCTATCTCGCCCGCCATGACGTGAGCGCCCGCATCGTCCGGCTGGCCGGCGAGCATGACGTGGCGGAAGCGCTCCTGGGGCATGCCCGGGATGCCGGCGCCGATCTTCTGGTGCTGGGCGCCTATTCCCACAGCCGCTGGCGGGAGATGATCGTGGGCGGCGTCACCCGCCACATGGTCCATCACAGCCCGATCGCGCTGTTCATGAGCCATTAGGGCCCGTGATGCGCCCGATCGCCTTGCCCCTCTTCTTCCGGCACCGGTGCCGTGCAGCCGGGCGGGGACGGCTCCTGCTCGCCGGTCTGTGCTGGCTGCTTGGCTGGGCGGGGTTGCGCGCGGCGGCCGTCGCCCGGCCGCTGCCCGATCTTCCCGAGCCCTTGACCAACAATGCCGTGGCGGCCGTCTGTCATGGGGGCCATCGCCTGGTTCTTTCGGTGTATGGTCTGGAAAGCGGGCGGCGGGCGGCGGACATCACGCGGCGCGTGCTGCTCCTTGATCTTGATGCGCCCGCGCCGATCTGGGAGCGTCTGCCGGATGCCCCCATGCGGCCGCCCCGCCTGGCGGCGAGTGCCGTCGGGCTGGCGGGCCGGGCATATGTCCTCGGCGGCTATTCGGTCGCTCCCGACGACAGCGAGACCACCCATGGCGACCTGTGGTCATTCGACCCGGCCGACCGGCAGTGGAAGCGGCTTGCGGACATGCCGCTGGCGGTCGATGACAGCGTGGCGCTCGCCTGGCGCGACCGCTGGATCTACCTCGTCTCCGGCTGGCACAGGAACGGCAATGTCGCCACCGTCCAGCTCTATGACACAAGGACCGACCGCTGGCAGCGGCTGGCGGACTTTCCCGGCACGCCGGTCTTCGGCCATGCCGGCGGGATTGCCAACGGCCGGATCGTCATCATCGACGGGGTGGCGGTCGTCGGGCGGGACGAACGGGGCCGACGCCGCTTCCGCCTCATCTCCCAGGCCTGGGAAGGGCGGATCGATCCCGCCGATCCCGCCCGCATCACCTGGCGGCGACTGCCGGACCATCCCGGCCCACCCGTCTACCGGGCGGCCGCCGCCGGAAGCCGGCTGGCGGATCTTGTCCTTTTTGCCGGCGGCGGACTTCGGGCCTACAACTACGACGGCATCGCCTATGAGGGTGGGCCCGTGCGGCCGTCGGCACGCGTCTTCGGTTTCGATCTGCGTGCAGGCAGATGGGTCCGGCTCGGGCGGCTGCCGGAGGCCAGCATGGATCACCGCGGTCTGCTGCTTGCGGGATCACGGGCGATTGTCGCAGGCGGCATGCGCACGGGGCCGGCCGTCACCGCCCGGGTGGCAGTCGTCGATCTTGGCCGCCCTCTTGCCCCGCCCTGTCCGCCGGAATGAGGCCGCAGCGCCGGGGCCCG
>CAYYGH010000017.1:0-43435 GCA_964471405.1 uncultured Sphingomonadales bacterium
GTGCGCAACGGCAGGTGATGTTCTTCCCCCGCGTCATTCGCCGCGAAGGCGGCGAATCCAGCTGGCGGTGACGCCATCACGAGCGCCAGGCAATGGCCTTGCTGGCGGCTGGACCCGCCGGTCAAGCCGGCAGGTGACGAGAGGGGAGGGACGGCGAGTGAGGAAGGAGGGGGTACGGCGGATGATGAGGAAGAGGCCGGTGGGGGAGAAGGGAGGAGAGACGCTCATGGGGGGACGCACGCCCATGGGTGGGAAAGGAAGAATGCCAGTGGATGGCGACGGAGCGAGGGCAAGGGGCAGGACGGGCGATGAAGGCAAGACTGACTGTCGGCAGCCGGCACCTGGTCACCGATCACCGATCGCTGATAACCGATCGCTGAATTACGGTCGCGCGGCGCCTGCAGCCGTCCCTCGCAAGGGGTGGATTTCCCCGCTCTGCCCCGCCGCGGCCTCACGGGAAACCGGCGCCGGTGGCGAAGCCTCGGCCGGTGCCACCGCGCCCTGAGTGGCGGAAGAGCGCCCGGCGGACAGGATATCCCGCAATGCCTCTTCGCGGGCCTCGGCCTTCTGGAGCGCATCGCTCAGATCTGCCAGCTGCCGTTTGAGCTCGGCAATTTCCTGCTCCTGCTTTCTCTTCCCCTCCATCAGTTCCAGCCGGGCCGAAGAATTTTCAAGCTCCAGATCGGTCAGATGCTGCTGGAGCTGCTCCAGGCAGGAGAGCATCCGCCCGAATTCCGTGCGGACATCATAGGGACCGAAAGCGATGTCACGCGCTCCTTTTACCATCGCCTCCAGATACCGCCGGAGATAGCGCTGCCGCCGCGTGGCAAGCCAGTCGAACACGCCGGCAAGCGCGATCAGGACGATCACCGAGAATGCCAGTATCAGAACCGTGCGGGTGACTGCCGCCGACAGGGACCGGGCATGGCGGGCGATGTGATCGGCCGTCACGCGCACCTGTTTTTCATGCAGATTGCGCAGGATCTCGCTGCTTTCGGCAAACAGGGCACGCAGAGCATGCATGCTGTCCGCCATGCGCGCCGCATTGGCAAAGACGGAACGGGCAACGACATCCTCCAGCAGATCCCGCACCCGACCGGCATTGTAGGCGAGCGCCTTGCGGTCGATTTCGTCGGCTTCCGGCAGGCGATCGATCATGGCCAGGAAGCGGGCCTGGGCGCGCTCGGTTTCCGTAAGCGCCCATTCGCTGCGCGTCTGCACAAGCTCGAATGCCGAGCGCTTGAGCTCGTCCAGAGCGGCCTGGGCCGCGAACAGCTCGCTGAATGCCTCGATGTCCTGGTTGATGGCCCGCAGGGCCCTCGCACCGCGATCGGCCGAGGAGAGCACCTGAATGACCGCGAAGACGACCACGACCAGGAAGACCAGTGCCACCACGATCAGCCGTCCGCGCCAATGGGCCAGCACCGGCGCCTCATCCAGAAAGGCAGGAGACGCCGATCGCCCGCGCACGCGTGCGGACCGATGACTGGTGGACAGACCGATCATGGCGTCTTGTGCCCGGCAGTGACGGGATGGGCCCGGCGGAGGCCATGATCCCTGTTGCGCATGACCGCATCCCCGTGCGCGCCAGTCCGGTCCCCTCGCGCGGCGCCGGCGGCGGCCATCGCACGAGAAGAGGTGGCACCGCTTGCCCCGTCCGCTTCGGCATAGAGTGTCTCCAGAAGCTGCCGGGAGCACATCCGCTTGCCGCGTCGTGCTCCCAGCACCGCCGCAATGCGCACCTCCCGGGGCCAGAAGGCCGGCGCCGGCAGCTCATCGGCGCTCACAATGCCGACGGCCCCAGGCTGCCGGGCGATGAGCCGCAGCAGCAATCGGGCACTGCCGACCACGGGCGGTGGTTGTTGGCCGAAACGACGGCTCATGACTTCCCAGTGATGCGCCAGCTCGGCGGCCGTACGCTGAAACACGCGCTGCTGCAGCATGCGGGAAGCCGGATGCCCGGCGGGACGCGCAATCGGATAGGCGGGCAACCCGTCCGGCCATTCAGGGTCAAGACGAAGAAAAATCCTGGCCAGAAGCTCCCGGACGCGCTCCTCATCCGGCGGCAGGGGCCAGCCTGCCCGATGGGCAATGACCAGGAATGTCCCCTGACACCGCAGCAGAGCCTGGGCCGCCTTTTCCCGTGGAATTCCCTGAGAGGGAACCTCCGTGGCCACCTGCGAAGGCGGCATCGCCAGCGAGGAAAGAAGGGGAGCCACCGGTGCCGGGCTGCCAACCGCCCCGCTATTCATCGCCTCCGCCCATGCCGTGGCCGTCTCCCCCGCGCTCACGCCGCCTGACAAAAGCAGCAGGCACAGAACCCCAAGCCACCAGAGCCTGCCCGCCCCCCTCCGCGCAGGCCTGCCGGGCCCCCAGCGAGATAGCGGGTCCGATTCGCGACTCATCACAGCAGTCCCTCCCTGACTTCTGCACACCCTTTCCTTCCGGCGCAGGGCGGCCCGCACTCTCACCCTTCCTGTCATGACCGGCATGACAGTTTGAGGCCCCGAGTCGCCTTGCGAGAGATGCCCCTTGGATGGGCCCCTGCTCCCGTCACCGGCAGAAATGATGTGAAAAATTCACTTAAAATTTTATTAAAATGCCGAGGCTTGCTGCTATTGTGGCCGATTCCCTCATGTCTTGTCAAGACATGAAGCAATGCATTTTATAGGTGTATTCATCCGCCACCGTAGCGAGCAGGAAGCCATGAAATCGATGGACAATTCGCGCCCTCACCATCCGGCTGGCCTGCCGCCTGCGAATGCGCTAGCGATGGAAGGGGTGGCCGAACACAATCCCGCTTTGCAGGAAGACAGGCTCGTGACGGAACATCCGCTCTCAGAACAGGCATCGAGTCGGGCGCCTCCCCCTGTCGGGAGCGGAGCTGACGGCAGGCCCTACCGGCAAGGCGGCAGGTGGCGGCGTCGGATTCTTGCGGTCGCTTTTTTCGTAAACTACCTTTCCCTCCTGTTCGCCTTGCCCGCCGGGCGGGCCGGCACGTTCACCATCCAGAGCGAGAATGATCTTTATGGCGACGGCGAGGATCGATGGTATACCAATGGCGCCCGCCTTGTGTGGACATGGAAGGCGCACGACCGGACTCCTCCCTGGTCCAATCGCGCAAGCGACGCGCTGCTGCGGCTGACGCTGGGCCTTGACCGCCAGCAGCTGACCGCATCCGATGCCCACCACCGCTACCTCCTTGCGCTGGGGCAGAACATGTACACGCCGCATACCATCAAGGTGGCCGTCCCCATCCCCGGCGACCGCCCCTATGCGGGCTGGCTGTATCTGGAAACCGCCAGCACGGCGCTCAAGGGGACGCGCCGGGACGAGTGGCTGATTTCGCTGGGCATTGTGGGGCCGGCCGCCTTGGCGCGCCAGACGCAGACGGCCGTGCACAAGCTGGTCAAATCCCCGCGTCCACTGGGCTGGGCGAATCAGCTGCCCAACGCCCCGGCCATTCAGATTTCCTACCGTCAGAGCCGCTATCTCATGCTGGCCGGGGACGAAAACCGTGCCGGATTCCAGCTCGCACCCTTTGCCGGCTTCGATATCGGCACGCTCTCCTTGACCGCTGACAGCGGGATCGTGCTGCGGGCGGGCTGGCGATTGGGGCGCCATCTGCCGGCGCGCATCTCCCCGATGATCGTGGGCAGTCCTTTCACACCGGAAAGCAACTCCCGCTTCGGTTTCGAAGTCTTCGCCGGGATGGGCGGACGTCTGGTTGCCTACAATCGCCTGCTTTCCGGTCCCTTTCTGCGCAGCGCTCCAGTCACCGTGCCCGCCCGCCACCGGCTTTTCGAGCTCAGCCTGGGGGGGCGGCTGACCTGGAAAGGCATCGCGCTGACCTATGGCTATACCCTGCGCGGCAAGGAGTTTCGGGGACAGGCGGAAGGCCAGGCTTTCGGCCATGTCAGCCTGGCCATCGGCTTTTAGGGCATCCCGCCCCGGCGCGGGGATCGTTCCCCCTTTCTGCCGTCATCCTGCGGTCTCGTTCGGGGAAGGGGCCTTTTTCATGGCTCGGGCGATGGGAACGGGGCGGGCCGTGGCACTGGCCCGGGCAATGAGATGGCCACCTTCTTCATCATAAAGGGCGCCCTCTACAAAAGCTGTGGAACGGCCGAGATGGAGGCAGCGGCCGATACCGATCAAAGGCCGCGGGCGCGCCGGGGCAATGAAACTCGTCTTGATTTCGAGCGTGGGCAGGAAGACGGTCACGCCACTTTTCGCAATGGCGGCGATCGCCGCCGTCGAATCGAGCATGACGGTCAGCATCCCGCCCTGGACAGTGCCGAGCGGATTGAGCAGCTGCCTGCCGGGACGAAATCGCAGATGGGAGCGGCCGTGGCGGCCGTCCAGCGCCAGCACCTGCCCGCCGACAAGATCGAAGGCCGGACTGGCAAAGATGTCCTGAAAGCGGGCGAGCAGATCCGGGTCCCCCTCAACCGGCAGCTCATCGGCCAGCACGCAACTCACGCAAAAGTCTCCACCGTGCGCCGCAGCATCACGGCAGCCAGATGCGCCCGATAAGAGGCGTCGGCATGCGGATCGCTGTTGAGCCCCGCCGGATCAAGCGAGAGATCGTCCAGCGCTGCCGGCTGCCAGTTTGCGCCAGCAAGCCGCGCTTCGGCCTCCTGCCAGCGAAAGGCGGTCGGTGCCGCCCCCGTGACAGCCACCCGCGGTTCTCCGTTGGCCAGCTCGGCCACGAACACGCCGACCACGGCATAGCCGGAGGCGGGATGCCGGAACTTGGCGTAAGCGGAACGTCTGGCCGCCGGAAAGCGCACTGCCGTCACGATCTCTCCCGCCTCCAGGGCCGTTTCGAACAGACCGCGGAAGAACTCTCCGGCCGGAATGTGCCGGCGATCGGTGACGATATCAGCCTCAAGCGCCAGCAGGGCTGCGGGGTAGTCGGCCGCCGGATCGGCATTGGCGATCGAGCCGCCGATCGTGCCGCGGCTTCTGACAGCCGGGTCACCGATGAGGCCGGCCAGTTCCGCCAGCCCCGGAAGAATACGACGCGTCAGCGAACTGCGGGCGACATCCGCATGGGGCGTCATCGCGCCGATGACGATTTCCCCATCCTGTTCCCGGATCCCCACAAGCTCCCGACAGCGGGCAAGGCTGACAAGGACGGCGGGCCGGCGCAGCCCCTGTTTCATGGTCGGTATCAAGGTCTGCCCGCCGGCAAGCAGTTCCGCATCCTCCTCACCCGCAAGGATGCGCACGGCTTCCCCAACGGTTTCCGGCCGGACAAGCGCAAACGGCTGCATCAGACGACCTCCTCTGCCGGCGCCATGACCGGCCGCCCCATCCGGCGGGCACCTTCGAGAACGGCCTTGACGATGTTCTGATAGCCCGTACAGCGGCACAGATTGCCCTCAAGCGCATGGCGCACGGTCTCTTCGTCGAGCGGACCGTCTGCGGATTCGACAATCGCGATGGCCTGCATCACCATGCCCGGCGTGCAGAAGCCGCATTGCAGACCGTGACAGTCGCGAAAAGCCTCCTGCATCGGATGAAAGACGACCGTATCATCCGATTCCTTGCGTGCCAGGCCTTCAATGGTCACGATCTCGGCCCCGTCAGCTTCGGCCGCCAGCATGGTGCAGGATTTCACCGGTCGGCCATCGACCAGAACAACACAGGCCCCGCACTGGCTGGTATCGCAGCCGACATGGGTTCCGGTCAGCCCCAAATCCTCGCGCAAGGTTTCCACCAGCAGCCGATGGGCCGGCACTGCCAGCTCATGCCGCTGACCGTTTACGGTAAAGGCGAGTGCTGTCGTTCCCTCAGCCATTGTCCTGCTGCATCCGCTTCATAAGCTCCGCCAGTGAAGCCTGCATCCCCTGATGCGAACGCTGGGCCCGGGGGGTGCGCATGATCTCCTCATACCAGGCTTTCACCCGCGGGGCCCTGGCAAAGGGGTCAAAGCCAAACCGGTTTGCCGCAAGCTGGAAATAGAACGCAAGAGGCAGCAGCGTGCAGTCCGCATAGGTCCAGCCGCTGTCGTCATGCGGAGGCGTGATGGTGAAAAAATGCTCCAGCTTTGCCAGGGCCTCCACCAGGGCGGATGTGGCGGCATCCAGCTGCTCGCCGGCCGACCAGTTTTCCCGCATCGCCTGGAAGAGAGTGCCGAGCGCGGGCGCCACATACAGATCCGCAATGCGCGCCACAAGATCCACCGCAGCAGCCGCTCTGGGCTCTTCGGGAAAGAGCGAGGGGTCGGGATGGGCACGCTCGATGAAACGACAGATGACATCGGATTCGGGAATGACCTGCCCATCAGGCAGCTGGAACGCCGGAATCTTGCCGATGGGCGTAACACGGCGATATTCCGGCGACTGCGGCATGCCGCCGGGCACGCCCGCCTCCTCCACCGAATCGCGATGCCCCTTGATGTCGAGCGCAAGCCAGACCCGCTCGTAATAGGGGCTGACCCGGGCGCCATAAAGCTTCGGTTTCGTCATGACGGAATTGTCCTTTCTCTCCTCCTCGCGCCGGCACGTCGCCGTCACACGCCCACATCCTCCTCCAGCCAGGTCAGGAGTGCAGCAGTCACCTCTTCCGGCTTTTCCTGCTGAACCCAATGACCGGCTCCAGCGATGTCCACACGCCGATAGCAATCGAAAAAGACCTCGATCCCATCGGCCAGACGGGGTGGCAGCACGCCATCATGTTCGGCGGTGATCATGAGGGCCGGCTGCCCAATTCGCAAGCGATCGATCGGTGGCTGGTAGCGGGCCATTTCCTCCCAGTTGTGATGAAGATTGCGATAGTAATGAAGCGTCTGCCGGAATCCGCCTCTGCGATACGCTTCCACATAGACGGCCAGATCCTCTTCATCGAGCAGCGGTTCACCCGGCCATGTCTCTTCCTCGCGCTCCAGCCAGGAGAGAAGATCCAGATCCGGTGTGGAAAAGGCGCCGCCTCCTCCTTTCCCACCGGCCCGCGGGCGCCGATAGAAAAAGCGCATGGTGCGGGATATGTCCCGTTCCAGAATGGCCTCGGCCGGCCCTTCCTCCTGAAAGCGCAGGATATACATTTGCGGTCCGTAAACCGCTTCGATCGCCTTCAGGATCGGCACTGAACCGCGCGGGCGGAAAGGCACATTGAGCCCCGCCAGCGCCTGCAGCCTTTCCGGCGCATAGAAGGGCAATGCCCAGGTGATGATCGCGCCCCAGTCGTGCCCCACCACCACGGCCCGCGGAACGCCCAGGCGATCGAGAAGCCCCGTCACATCCCCAACCAGCGCACTCATGCGGTAGGCTTCCTTGTCCAGGGGCTTGTCCGAATCTCCGAACCCGCGCAGGTCGGGAGCCACGACATGGTAGCCGGCCGCCGCCAGCGCCGGGATCTGGTAACGCCAGGAATAGGCAAGCTCCGGCCAGCCATGGAGAAGCAGCACGACCGCGCGCGCCCGATCAATCTCCGGTCCCGCGCGATGGACGGCCAGTGTCACCTCGCCCACGCACAGCCGCTCGGCCGGAGGGAACTGCGGCATCTCATCACCTCCCCGCTGAAACCTCGCTCTTCCTGCTTGCCCGCTTTGCGGGGGAATGAAAAGGCCCACAAAGCGGCAGGACGGCGGCCCATGACGGAGCCGGCCCAACGGAAGAAAGCCGATCACTCTTGGCTTGCCGGGCCTTGAGCGCGTATGAGCCTTGGCGGTCACCGGCAAGCTGGTGGCAAACGGGGCGGGGGCGGCTCACCACCGGTGAGCGCCTGCGCCTGCCCTGCCGGGCTGAGAATGGGAGCCGCAGATGACGATAGCGCTGGTCCAGACGGTTGCCGGCCTTCTTCTCCTGTTTCTTGCCGGTGAGCTGCTCGTGCGCGGAGCAGTCGGGATAGCCGATCGCCTGCGGGTGCCTCCGCTTATCATCGGATTGACGGTGGTGGCCTTCGGGACGTCGCTGCCGGAGCTGTTCGTTTCGGTCAGTGCCGTGCTCCGGGGCGCGGGAGGTCTGGCGATCGGCAATGTCGTGGGCAGCAATATCGCCAATGTCTGGCTGATCCTCGGCGCCTCGGCCCTGATTGCGCCCATTGCCTGTTCGGCGCGACGACTGAGCCGCAATCTCACGGTCATGCTGGCGGCAAGCGTGCTGGTGATTGCCCTCTCGCTCGATGTCGAGCTGAATCATACAGACGGCCTGCTGCTGGTTGCCGGGCTTGGGCTGTTTCTGCTGTGGTCCATCCATTATGCGCGTCGTCACCCGGATGCCGCCCGCGATGTCCTGGAGTTCGAGCAGGAACTCGGCCTTGAGCGTCTCACCCTTCGGCGCGCCATCCTCTATACCCTGCTCGGTCTGACGGGACTGCCCTTTGCGGCCGACTGGCTGGTGACCGGCGCGGTCACGATCGCCCGCCTTGTGGGCGTGGCGGATGCCGTGATCGGGCTGAGCGTGGTCGCCATCGGCACCTCGCTGCCCGAGCTGGCCACCAGCCTGATGGCCGCCCGCAAAGGTCATGCGGCGGTCGCGATCGGCAATGTCATAGGCAGCAATCTGTTCAATCTGCTGGCCATTCTGGGAATCAGCGCGCTCGTCGGACGGATTCCGGTACCGGCAGCCTTTCTGCAGGTGGATTTCTGGGTCATGCTGGCGGCTTCGGTGATGTTGCTCGCCTACACCCTGCCACGCCGGCCGATCGGACGGCTGTCGGGACTGGCCATGCTGGCGGCGTATGCTCTCTACCTCGGCTGGCTCGTGCATGACGGCCGGTCGCTGGCCTATCTGACGGGGATGCACCCATGACCACCAGTAATCGGAAACCGGCAGCACTCGTGACAGGCGCCGCACGGCGCATCGGCCGGGCCCTGGCCCTTGCCCTGGCCGCAGACGGCCACCCGGTCGCCATCCACTGCCATCATTCCCGCAAGGAAGCCGAAGCCCTGGCAGAGCTGATCGTCTCCGACGGCGGCCGTGCAGCCGTCCTTTCCTGCGATCTTGCCGATGCCCATGCCCGGGACCGGCTTGTCGAACAGGCCGCTGCCGCACTTGCCCAGCCCCTCGGCGTGCTGGTCAACAATGCCTCGGTCATCACCCGTGACGACATGCTGAGCGCCACGCCTGACAGCTACCGCGCCAACATGGCCGTCAATCTGGAGGCCCCCTTCTTTCTCTCCCAGGCCTTTGCCCGTCACGTGCTGGATGATCCCGACAGGCGCGGCGTGATCATCCACATGATCGACCAGCGGGTCCTGCGGCCCAATCCCCAGTTCATGACCTATACGCTCGCCAAGGCCGGCCTCTGGCACCTGACCCGAACCATGGCCCAAGCGCTTGCCCCCCGCATCCGCGTGAATGCCATCGGCCCCGGTCCGGTCCTGCCCAGCCCCTATCAGAAGGCGGAAGATTTTCTGGCGGAGGCGCAGGCAACACCTCTGGGCGAACCGGTCGCGCCGGCCGATCTTGCGGCCGCCCTGCGCTTTCTCGTGGCTGCCGACAAGGTGACCGGACAGATGATTGCCGTCGATGCCGGCCAGCATCTTGCCTGGGCGACACCGGATGTGGCAGCAAGCGGCGGCGAGCCCTGAAGCGCTTCACCAGGATTGAGCGGCAGACCATCAGCGAGGACAGCACCTCATGGATCGGCAAGCCCGACGACTGCATCCCATCCAGCTTGAGGCCGGCCGCGGGGGAATCCGGCATGTGTTCGTGCGCGATCTGGAGCTCGTGGCCCGTATCGGGGCCTATGATCATGAAAAACACACCGGTCAGCGCATCCGGATCAATCTCGACATCGAGGTCCTTGATGATCACGATCATGAGGACCGCCTGGCGAATGTCGTCTGCTACCAGCGCATCGTTGATGGCATCAAGGCAGTGGTAGAGGCCGGCCACGTCAATCTCGTCGAGACGTTGGCGGAACGAATCGCGGCCATCCCGCTCGCCGATCATCGTGTGGAAGCCGTGCGGGTGCGCGTGGAAAAACTCGAAGCGATTCGCGAGGCCGCCAGCGTCGGCGTGGAGATCACCCGGCGCAAACATGGCTAGAAACAGCCGTTCCTGCGGTAGCCGGCCACCTTTTGTTCACAAGGTCATTCCGGTCCGCCCGGGCAGCAGCTGCCAATGAATCGCGGCCTGCTCGAATCTCTCCGCCCCGCAATCGGATAAGTGAATTCCCTTTTTTGTCAAATGGTTGCATCATGTGCCCAAATTTTGGGCAAACCGGTGCTTCGCCGCAGATCCATTGACCTGATGCTGTTCGGCCACAAGGCTGTCCACAGGCTTTTCCACAGGAATCGTGGACAGCTCGGCAAAGCCTTTGATTCATCACGAAGTTCCGCCCGCGCAGCCCCCCGCGAGCGGTGAATGCAGATCCTCCTGTCCACCATGACCAATTCTTTTGACCGTTCTGTTACGACAGAAAAGCGGATACCCATTTCCTGCGATGGCCCCCCTCCTCTTGCAGGAGAGGAGCCCCTATCCAAGCTTATGGGCAAAGCATGAGCACAGCAGGTGGCGGACGGACGGGGATGTCAGAAAACGAAGGCCGCGAAAGGGAGCTGACGGGTGTGGCGGCCATTCGGCGTGCGGTGACCCAGGCGCCGGCCGGCCCCGGCGTATATCGCATGCTCGACCGGGATGGCACCGTTCTTTATGTGGGCAAGGCCAAGCGGCTCAGCCGGCGTCTCGCCGCCTATACCCGTCTCGCCAGCCTGCCGGTACGCCTGCAGCGCATGGTCCAGCGCACGGCCGAGGTGGTGTTCGTGTCCACGGCCAACGAGGCCGAGGCCCTGCTTCTGGAGGCCAGCCTCATCAAGCGCTACGCGCCGCCGTTCAACATTGTGCTCCGGGATGACAAGTCCTTCCCCTCCATCCTCATCCGGACCGACCATCCCTACCCGCAGATCCTCAAGCATCGCGGCGCCCGCAAGGCGAAAGGGCACTACTTCGGTCCCTATGCCTCGGCCGGAGCCGTCAACCGCACGCTTGTCGCGCTCCAGAAGGCCTTTCTGTTGCGCTCATGCAGTGATGCCGAATTCGCCAGCCGCACGCGCCCCTGCCTGCTGTATCAGATCAAGCGCTGCGCCGCTCCCTGCGTCGGACGGATTGCCCAAAAAGACTATCAGGCGCTGGTGGAAGAGGCCTACCGGTTTCTGACCGGCCGCAGTCGCGGGCTGGAGGAGCGGATCCGCCGCGAAATGGAAGAGGCGGCCGAACGGCTGGATTTCGAACGGGCCGCGATGCTGCGGGACCGGGTGCGGGCATTGTCCCTCATCCATGGCATGCCGGAAATGATGCAGGCCGCGGTCAAGGATGCCGACGTCTTCGCCCTCGTCCAGCAGGCGGGAATGAATGCCGTGCAGCTGTTTCTGCTGCGCGGCGGCCAACATCGTGGCAGCGCCGTGTTCTTCCCCCGCGCCGAAGCCGGCACCTCGGCACCACGGGTGCTGGCGGCCTTTCTTCTCCAGTTCTATCAGAGCCATCCCGTGCCGCCACGCATTCTTGTCAATGTCGAGATCGCCCGCAGCGCACCGCTCGTCGCAGCGCTGGAAAGCCTTGCCGGCAGACGGGTGCGACTCCACAGACCGCATCGGGGCAAGCTCCACGGCCTCGTTGCGGCGGCAGAACGCAATGCCGAACAGGCGCTGGCCCGACGTCTGTCGGAACGGGAAGCCATCCGCACGCAGCTCGCCGCTCTTGCCAGCCGCTTTCAGCTGCCTGCCGTGCCCCGCCGGATCGAAGTTTATGACAACAGCCACCTCATGGGTCGCGAACCCTATGGGGTGATGGTGGTTGCCACCCCGGAAGGTTTCGACAAACGGGCCTACCGCCGCTTCCGCATCACGGATGAGGCGATCACGCCGGGAGACGACTATGCCATGATGCGGGCGGTGATGCGACGCCGCTTCCGGCAGGAAGCCAGGCGACAACCGCGCGACAAGCCCGATCTGCTGCTCATCGACGGGGGAGCCGGGCAGGTGTCGGCCGTAGTGGGAGTCCTGCGTGAGCTGGGCCAGGAGGACATCCCCGTCATCGGGATCGCCAAGGGCCCCGATCGCCATGCCGGGCGGGAAACCTTCTATCTGCCCGATGGGCGCAGTCTTGTCCTCGATTCGCGTGATCCCGTCCTCTTTTTCCTCCAGCGCCTGCGTGATGAAGCGCATCGCTTTGCGATCACGGGCCACCGCGCCGCGCGGCTGAAGGCCCAGCGCCGCTCGCTGCTGGATACCATTCCCGGTGTCGGTCCCAAGCGCAAACGGGCGCTGATTACGCATTTCGGCTCGGCCCGGGCGGTCGAGGGTGCCTCCATTGCCGAAATCGCCGCGGTTCCCGGAATCTCGCGCGCGCTGGCACGCCGGATCTGGGAGCACTTGCACGAGACCGGCTGATCGCGGCACAAGCCAACAGGCGGAAGCCTGAAGACAGCTGCTGCGGAAGGGATTGCGGCGCCATGGAGCTGGAGCTGGGAGGAGAGCAGCTTCTTGCCCACAACGCCCATCATGGGACGCTCGACTACAGCTGCGAAGCCGCTCTCCCGGGTCCCGTCGCCGGCGTTGACGAGGCCGGGCGCGGTCCTCTGGCCGGGCCCGTGGTGGCGGCGGCCGTCATTCTCGATCCCGACAATCTCCCGGATGGCATTCGTGATTCCAAGGCGCTGACCACCGCCCAGCGCGATCGGCTCTTTGCCGCGATCCAGAAACAGGCACGCGGTTGGGCGATCGCCGCCGCCTCGGTCGCCGAGATCGACCGTCTCAACGTCCTGCGTGCCACGATGACGGCCATGGTGCGCGCCATCACCCGCCTGCGCCCCCGTCCCCGGACCTGTCTGATCGACGGCAATGCCGTCCCGCGCCTGGAGAGAGGGCCGCGCTGCCTGGCTGTCATCGGGGGCGATGCCCAGGTGCTCAGCATCGCCGCGGCCGGCATCCTTGCCAAAGTGATGCGTGACCGGATCATGGCACGACTGGCACGCCGCTATCCCGATTATGGGTGGGAGAAAAACGCAGGATATGGTGTGCGCGCCCATCTTGAGACTCTACGGCTTGTGGGTGTGACTCCTCATCATCGCAAAAGCTTCGCCCCCGTCTCTCAAGTTCTGCTCCAAGGTAATCTTCCAATAACTTGATTCTGCTATCGAATTTTTCTTGACGCCGAGTCGCCCCATACGGCATGCTCCGCCGCCGGTTCCGCCAGCATGAAAAGACCGCCCCGGCCTGCATCGCAGGAGAGGCGCAGATGGTGGTGCGGGAGGATATGATGCCCAAGGAAAAACGGAGTGGCCCACAGGATGCGTCATTGCCGCTGGACAGGATCCTGGAGGGTGACTGCATCGAGGTCATGAACGCCCTCCCTGAGGGTTCGGTGGACCTCATTTTTGCGGATCCACCCTACAATCTGCAGCTGGGCGAGGGATTGACCCGGCCGGATCAATCCGTCGTCGCCGGTGTCACGGAAGAGTGGGATCGCTTTGACAGTCTCAAGGCCTATGATGACTTCAGCCGGGCCTGGCTCCAGGCCGCGCGCCGTGTGCTCAAGGATACCGGCACCCTGTGGGTGATCGGCACCTATCACAACATCTTCCGGGTGGGGGCCGTTCTGCAGGATCTCGGCTTCTGGATCCTCAACGACATTGTGTGGATCAAGGCCAATCCGATGCCGAATTTTCGCGGTACCCGCTTCACCAATGCCCATGAGACGCTGATCTGGGCAGCCAAGAGCGCCGAGCAGAAGCGCTATACCTTTAACTACCAGGCACTCAAGGCCATGAATGGCGATCTGCAGATGCGCTCGGACTGGTATCTGCCGATCTGCACCGGTGCCGAACGCCTCAAGAAGGCCGACGGCCAGAAGGCCCATCCGACACAAAAGCCGGAAGCGCTGCTCTATCGGGTACTGATGGCCAGCACCAATCCGGGTGACGTGGTGCTGGATCCGTTCTTCGGCACCGGCACGACCGGCGCGGTCGCCAAGGCGTTGCGACGCCGCTTCATCGGGATCGAGCGGGACCGCCGCTATATCGCCCTCGCCCGCGAGCGTCTGGCACGGGTTCAGCCGATCGCGGAAGAGGCCGCCCGCTTTACGAAATCGCGCCGTCAGATGCCACGTGTCCCGTTCGGCCGGCTGCTGGAACAGGGCCTGATCCGGCCCGGTGCCATGCTTTATGACGCCCGCCGCCGTCATGCGGCACGGGTGCGCTCGGATGGCAGTCTCAGTGACGGCGAGCGCGTCGGCTCAATCCATGAAATCGCAGCCAAAGCCACGGGAGCGGCGGCCTGCAATGGCTGGACATTCTGGCATGTCGAACACAAGGGCCGCCTCGTGCCCATAGACCGCCTGCGCCAGGAGCTGCTGCCGGCGGAACTGCGCAAGTAACGGGGCGCACCTCACCCTTCAGGCAGGAGGCGGCTTCCTGCCTGGAAGCAGGAGGAGACGTTCGTGGGCGGCCGGTAAGCGGCCGGCATCAGCAGCCCCTTCTGCCCGGTCCGGGCGGTGCTGTCATGAAGACGTCCTTCTTGCCTGCCTCCCCTGGCCGATCCCCCCATTTGCGATGGGCCGAACATCTGCCGGCATCCGCTTTCGCCGCCAGGCCTTTGAGAGCTCCCCGGATCCCCGACAGCCCGCCGCCCCTTCAACAGAATATCCACAGGCGGCAGGGCGGCCGGTAGCGCACGGTGGTGGTAAAGGTCTCCGGCAGGCTCTTGCGTGCGGCAGGATCGACAAGGGCGCTCAGCGGCAGCGTGAAGCTTGCACTGCGGCCGTCCTGTGCAATGCGGCCATTGGACTCGATAATTTTCTCTCCCGCGATCCGAAAGGTGATGCCATGACCTGCGACCATCAGCGCAGCGAGGCTCCGATCCCCCTCATTGCCCGCTTCCTGGCCGGCCTCCGCCAGCAGAGCTGCAATATCGACGAGAACCCGCACCACGCCATCGCCCGCCTTCTCCACGCGGATGTGCATCTGGGAGTCGGCTCCCTCATCGGCAAACAGACGACCGGCGAGCGCCTCTGAAAGCGGGGCCGTCTTTTCCTGCACGCAGGAGACGGTATCCGCCTTTATCACCGCCGATCCCCCTTCGCACAGCTTGCCGAGATCCGAGTCCTCATCATCCATCATCAGCAGGAAGAGACTTTTCGGCATGCGCACCTCGGAACGCAGCTGCACCTGCTCATCCCGGGTGAAGGTAAGCTCCACATCAACGTCGAAACATCCGCTCAGCAGCAATACCGGCACCAACACCAGAAGGCGGACCGGCCGCGCCATCCAGCGGGGAATTGTGCCCTGGATCGTGATAGCGTCTGCATGCGTCATCGGCTTTCCCCTACTCCCGCACCAAGCGTTTTCATACAATCACTTTTCCAGCCTAGCTTGGCCCCGCCACCCCTTTCAATGAAGGAATGGCAAGCAGCCGGACCTGTCGATTTCAGCAGCCGTCCGCAGGGCGCTCCGCTTTAACCATAGCAGGCAACCTCTCGTTAACCCGCGATGAACGAAGAAGGCCCGCGCCAGGACCGGCGAGTCGGGTCGGAACGCTCCAGGTCACGGCAAGACGTTCCTCCGCCTGTCATGGCCCGTCGGCAGACAGGCAGAGTGTCCGCATGCCGGCAACAGCCGGCAGCGAGAGGACACGCATGCCGTCACAGCTTCGATGATCCAGACGTCAGGAAGAAGGAAGACAAAGATGACAAAGACAGCATCCCGCCTTTCGGCTTTGGTGATGATCGTGGCTTTCGTGATGCTTGGCATGGCAGTACCGGAGCCGACTCATGCCGCCGACAAAAGCACCTGGCTGAAGGCGGTCGCCAAGACGATCGCCAAGAAGCAGATCTATCCCCGCTCGGCCCTGGCGCGGGAAATCGAGGGCACGGCAAAGGTGCGCATTACGGTCTCCCGCGACGGCCATATCACCACCTATGACGTGATCCAGCCGACCGGTGAAGCGGTGCTGGATCGCGCGCTCGAGCGCCTGATGACGCGGATCGACCCGTTGCCCGCTCCGCCTGCCGGGCTCGCGGAAAAGGAGTTGACACTGGTGGTGCCGATCGTCTGGTCCCTGCACTAGACACCCCACCTCGGGCAGAGCAAGGGAAAGCCGGAGCAGGAAGGCCCCGCTCCGGCTCTTCTCCTTCCTGTGCGTCGTGACGGCCTCCCCATCCATTCTGAGGAGAGCGAGCGGGAAGCGCCGGGGATCTCCCGGCCGATCGGGCTATTTGTGAGCAGCCGTCACGGTCAGATCCTCAAACATGACATGCCAGAATGGCAGCTGTTTGCCGTTGGGCAGCATGAAGCCGGTCGGCACCGGGGAATCCGCATAGCGCGTCTCAGCCGGCACGGGCTTTTTCGGCGGCACCATCAGGTGGAAATGCCAGCGGCTGCCGTCCACCTGGTCATCGGTGGCCAGGGCGTACCCCTGGGTGCGGACGTATTCGGTAAGCATGCCGTGCACCATTCGCGGCTTGGCCAGAACCTTGCCGTTCTTGCTGACCTCGCCCATGCCCCAGAAGGCGGCATAGGCAAATTCGGTCGGCATCAGCGGCGTCCCGATACCCGTGAAGCCGTGAACCAGATGGTTCGTTACCACGCCGCCAAAGGTGGGAAACTCCAGCCCATGGGCCGCCAGCTTCAGACAGCACTTGACCGTATAGCGGTTGCCCTTCGCATCTTCCCAGCTTGCCACCATGCGCACCCGGTCGGCGGTGGTGGCGGCATCGGTGGCCGTGGCATCGGTCAGCTGGAGTTCGAGATGCGCCTTGCGCAAGAAGACATATTTGTCTCCGAAAGGAGAGAGCTTCTTTAGGCGGGTGTAGTGGCCATCGGCCACGCCGCGCACCGCAAATGGCACACCCGTAATCCCCGGCGAGCCGCCATGCCAGCGCGGCCTCGCAGGCGTGGCGAAGACATGGGGATCAAGCTTGCGAAAATCGGGCAGCGCGATGAACACGCCACCGCCCTGCTGCGTGATCCTGACGGTGATGGGGCCGCCCAGCAACGGACGAGGCTGCTGCAGCTTGCGATGGGCAGCCAGATAGCCGTCAGCCTGAGCAGCATCCACGAACTGCCGCAGCTTGGCCGGCATCGCCCCTGCACCGCCTTTCTGCTGGGCCATGCTCGGCCCATGAGCCGCAAGCAGCAGAGCACCCGCGGACAAAAGCCCAAGGTAGGGCGATACAAGCGATGAAAGACTTGACCTGCGTACCATCGTCATTCTCCTTTCACAGATGCACCCTGGAAATGGCCGACAGAACGATCTTGCCAGAGATCCCCTTGTCGTCGATGGACGGGATCTGCCATCCGGCAGGGCGGTTTTTTCGCATCGCGCAGCCCTTTCCGGCTGCCATTCCCCCCTGCCCATGCGAGGCTTAGGCTCACCTTCGAGACCAGCACAAATCACATCTGCGCGATCGGGCGTGACCGGCCGTGATCGAGGGGTGAATGGGTGCGAGGATGCGTGACCGAGAAAGCCGGCCTCGCGTCATCAGATGGCTCCTTGAGGGGAAAAGAGAGCTAGAAATGCGGCGGGGCTTCGTGCAGATCGGGCAGATTGTTCTCGATCAGCACGACGTCGCCGGCCCGCGCATGGACCTTGAGCCAGGCTTCCGCCTCGGCCTGGCGGGCGAAGTGATGGATCTGGGGTGTGCGGTCTTCCTCTCCTGCCCGCAAGCCTTCCTCGAAGCGGGCGAACCGGTCAGGACGCACCAGCAGCGCAATATCCACGCGAGCGGCGGCATAGCTGCCCAGCGCATGGTGGGCTTCATCATGCCGCGCCCCAAGCTCGACCATGCCGGGGGTGAGCAGAATGCGGCGCCCTTTCCCCGCCCGTCCCAGGCGGTCAAGCAGATCGAGCGCTGCCCGAAATCCTTCCGGATTGCTGTTGTAGGCGTCATCAATGATGGTCACCCCCGCGGCGCTGCGGGTCACGGCTAGCCGATGGGCCACGGGGCGCAGGCTCGACAATGCGCCCGCAATCGCCGGCAGCGGCATCCCCAGCTCATGGGCGGCCGCGGCGGCAGCCAGCAGATTCCAGGCCTGATGGCGGCCATGGATCGGAAGACGCCAGCGGGTCCGCTCTCCCGTCGGCGTGACGAGATCGACTGCCAGCCCCTCCTCATCTTCTTCCTGACCGAGAAGACGCCACTCACACGCCTCCATCGAGCCGACGCGGATCACCCGGCCGGCACAGGACCCCATCAGGAGCTTCTGCCGAAGAGCGGAATCGGCAATGCCGTCAATGACGGCGATCAACGCTCCGCCGGCGGACCAGACGGCCTCAGCCAGTTCCATCTTGGCGCGCGCGACGGTTTCCAGACTCCGGAATCGTTCGTAATGTGCCTCGCCCACGGCCGTGAGAATGCCAAGACGTGGCGGTGTCAACCGGCACAGCCGGGTGATCGATCCTTCTCCATAGGCCCCCATCTCGACGATGAAGAAGCGGTGCCGGGGCTCCAGCCGCTCGCGGATGATGCGCACGATTCCCATTTCGGTGTTTACGCTGCCCGGCGTGATCAGGGTCGGCCCCAATCCATCGAGCAGATGGCCGAGAATGTGCTTCGTCGAGGTTTTCCCGAAAGATCCCGTAATCCCCACGATAAAGGGATCGACAGCCGCAAGCCTGGTCGTGGCCTCTTTGCGATAGCGCTGCTGGATCCGCCGCTCGACCGGCATCAGCAGCATGTTCGCTGCAGTCAGCAGCCAGGGGGCCGTCTGAGCGACGATCATCGTCATCACGCCGGCCGCCACCGCCGGGGCGGACAGCTGCCCTCCAAGAAGGCGGAAGGCCAGTCCCAGACCGACAAGCTCCAGCAGGGCGAGGAGAAATGCCAGTCCCAGAATGCGCCGGGCCCGCGCCGTCATCCTGAGCGGTTTCTTGGCCCGACGCAGGACGAGCAGGCTGCGCCGCCCACCCTCGGCCAGCCCGAACGCGATCATGGCAAGCCCCATAACCTGCGCCCATGGCCGGGGCGAGAATCCCAGCACCAGGCCGACAGCCGCCGCCAGGCTCGTCCACCGATCCCGCGCACCGCTGGCCCGCACCCAGTGCAGGAAACGTCGGCCGTCGTATTCCTCCTGCTGAAAGAAGAGCAGCAGGGCGGCAAGCCGCAAGCCGGCAAAGACGAGTATTCCCGCTCCCACCAGTAGAAGCACGGGGATCGACAGGCTGTGCATCCTACCGCCCCTTCAACACCGGCTTCGTCCCCGCTCTGGCCCATCATCCGCCGGAGCAGGCGCCTTCCGCTGCAGAAAGGAGAGGATCCGATGGGCGCATTGGAAGGCTCCCGCACCCAGAATGTCGAGATGGCCAAGACCATCGAGAATGACGAGCTCGGCATCCGGCATCAGGGCCGCGAACCGCTCACCCAGTTCCGGCGGCGTTTCCGTATCCTCCCGGCCATACAGCAGCAGCACCGGCTGCCGGATGCGTGCGGCGACAGGCCCGAGATCCTCGTTGACAACCGCAACCAGCGTGCTCCGCAACGGCCCTGCCCGGCGGTAGTCGGCACTGCCCACGCGGCTTGCATAATGCGCAAAAAGGGTTGTGCCGGCCAGATGGTCGATGCGGCGCAGCAATCGCCCTACCGCCTTCAACATCGCCGCCCGGGCGCGAAAGCCCGGCCCGCGCCGCCTCTTCAGACCGGCGCCGGCAATCAGCACCAGGCACGAAACGGTCCGGGGATCCGCCGCCGCTGCGCGCAAGGCCAGCCGCGCTCCGAAGGAATGGCCGATCAGCACGATCGGGCGACCGGCCATGCGGGCCTCGAGGATGGCCGGCTGCCGGAGAAGAGCCTCCGCATACTCGGCGCTGCCCGCGCCCTCGCGCAGCATGGGCGTCTTCCCGAAACCGGGCAGATCGGGCACCCAGCAGGCGCCATGCGCCTGCAGCTGGCGGGCAAGCGGCATCAGGCTTTCCCCCGTCAACCCCCAGCCATGCAGCAGCACGAACAGCCGACGGGGGCCGGCCTTCCCTTCGGCAGCCTCCAGCAGCCGGGCATGCCAGGCTGGCGTGGTGGCGGGATCCCGGACCATCGCCGGCTCATCCACGGGCAAAAATCTGGGCCCCGCCGGCCGCCGCATCCGTCAGCCGCCGCTCCCGTCGATGCAGGGCAAAGCCTTCCTCGATCAGCAGATGCGTCAGATCGGTGAAGGAAATGGGCACGGGCGCGACCTGCCAGAGATAATAGGCGAAGGAGCCGGGAATGCTGTTGACCTCATTGAGCCACATTTCCCCGGTTTCACCATTGCACAGAAAATCGATCCGGGCCGTGCCGGTGAGTGAAAAGGCGCGAAAGGCCCGCCTTGCCCAGTTGCGCAGATTCTCCTCCTGCTCGTCGCCGAGGGACCGGGGATTGATCTCGCGGCTGAGCTCGGCCAGTCCCTCAAGGGGGGTATCGTCCAGCTTGGGCCGGCCGCCACTGCCGGCGAGATATTTCTCCGAAAAGCTCAGCACCTCGTCCTCGCCCTGCTTGAGCGGCCGCTCGATGGCACTGGTGACCAGAGCAGCCCCCTCGCGCCGGACCGCGAGATTGTATTCGACGAGGTGGGGCACCAGCGGTTCGATGAGGGCTGCCGTGTCCAGCCGGAAGACGGCGTTTACGGCTGCCACCAACTCGTCGCGATCATCCGCGCGCGCCACACCGACCGATGATCCCAGCCGCCGCGGCTTGACGATGACCGGGAAGGGATCGTCCCCCAGCATGTCCAGAACGGCCGGCAGCACATGCGCTTCCTCAACGAAATGATGGTCTTCTGGACGCAGAATCAGCGCATGGGGGAGAACCGGCAGGCCGGCTGAACGCAGGATCTCTTTCGTGAAGTGCTTGTCCATGCTGGCGGCCGCCCCGAACAGCCGTGGACCGGCATAGGGGATGTCCGCGAATTCGAACAGCCCCTGGATCGCGCCGTCTTCTCCAAAGCTGCCATGAAGGGCCGGAACGGCAATGTCGAACGGGATGGTCTCCACCTCTTCCCGCCACAGGCGCCGACGAGTGGCATGCAGGACGGGCCGGCCGCCCACCTTGAGCCCCGCGGCGAAACTGACCGGCCGCAGATCCTCTCCCCCCTCACCGGTGATCGGGTAGGCGCTGCGCCGACGAAGACGCTCGCCCGTCCAGAACTGTCCCTGGGGATCGATGTAGACGGGCAGCCCCCGATAGCGGGACTGATCGAGCGCCGCCAGAAACTGCAAACCGGTGAGCACGCTGACATCATGCTCGACACTGCGTCCGCCGAAGAAGACCGCCACGATGGGACGCGAATCCGTCACGCCAAGATCCTCCTGCTGTCCCTGCTCCCAGGCATGGGAAAAGAGGCATGCCGCCTCCTGTCACGATGCCGTTTCTCGGGCGGGTTTACGGCTTTTCCGGGGCACTGGCAACGCGCAACCGCACCACGAAGCGGGCTCCACCGCCTGGCGCAGCCTCGACACGGATCTCGCCGCCCATGGCATGCAGTATCCGGCGTACGAGATACAGCCCGATCCCCAGCCCGCCCGGAGCATTGGCGGTATCCGCATCGTGGAGCCGGCCAAAACGCTCGAAGATGCGATCCCGCAGCGCAGGCGGCACACCGGGGCCTTCATCCTCGACGGCAATCTCGACCCAGCGGACAGGTGCATCCGGCTCTTCCGTTTCGGTAATCGGCGTCAGGACAACCCGGACCAGTCCCCCGGCCGGGCCGTATTTGATGGCATTGTCGAGAAGATTGAGCAGGATCTGCCGCAACCGCGCCGGCTCGCCCTCAACCGGCGGCAATGGTCCGGACTCGGCAAGCTGAAGCCGCACCCCACGACTTTCGGCATGCGGTTCCATCAGCTCCATGGAGCTCCGCACGACAGCAAGACTGTCCACCGGCATGGTGGTGAACCTGCTGATGTCATCGGCCTCCTCCACATTCAGCAGACGCTCCACCAGGGCCCGCAGATGTTCGCCCGCTTCGACGATATGGCGGACATATTCGCCATAGACTGCGGGTCTGATCGCCCCATGAATTTCACTTGTCACCATGCCGCCGAATCCCAGGATCGCGTTCAAGGGGGTGCGCAGCTCATGACTGACATTTTGAAGGAAGCGGGTCTTGGCCCGGCTGGCTTCCTCGGCCTCCCTCTTGGCTGCAAGCAGGGCCTGCTCCCGCTCGTCCAACCGGGATTCCAGCAGACGATTGGCCTCGGCCAGAGCGGCCTGGGCGCGCCGGCGTTCCTCCACTTCCGCAGCCAGCTGACGGGTGCGTTCGGCAACGACCTCCTCCAGACGATCGCGGTGGGTGGTCAACTCATCGCGAAGACGGCGATAACCTTCGATCGTGCTGCCCAGAATGAAACCGGCCCCGGCCAGGGTCGCAATGAACAGCTGAAGAATGTAGAGCCGGGCATGATCGGCGGTCATCACGGCTTCGGCGCGGGTCAGCCCCACAGTCAGCAACACCGCTGCATCGATCAGCGTGACGATCCAGACCGCTCCGGCAAATCCCAGGCGAATGGCGGCCACGATCACGATGATGAAGGATAGAAACAGAAGATTGTAATGCCAGCCCCATGGCGTAAGCAGCACTTCATACATGAGACCGGCTGCCGCAATCAGATAAAGCGCAAACTCCCCGAGCCGGCGCCACAGATCATGAGACCACCGCCCCTTGCCGTTCCTCAGCCACGCCAGCAGAAGCATCGCTGCAGGCGCAAAGACGAAGATGCCCACGAAATCACCGGCTGCCCAGCCGCTCAACCGCCCCCAGGAAAGGGCACCTTCCCTCGCAATCGCATAGGGCAGATTCTCGACGACCGTCAGAACGAGGGCGCCGACCACCGCCCAGCCCAGAAAGCGCAGTACGCTCGCAAGCGGCCAGAAATGATGGCACAAAGCCTCGTCCCGGGCGAGCAGACGGCCCAGACAGGTTGTGACCGCAGCCCGCAGCAGGCCGTCATAGAAGGCGGAAAGGCCGAGCGGCTTGTCCCATACGACAAGAGCAGCCAGCAGAAAACCGATGGCGAGGGCAGGAAAGGCCCGCCATCCCCAGAACACGCCCAGCGCGATCGCAAAGCCAAGCGAGGGGTGCCAGGGACTTGCGCCGAGCGGGCCCTGAAATGTCCAGGCTCCCCGATCAAGGATCACGATGATGGCAGGAGCCCACAGCAGAAGAACAAGCTCGCTTGGCCTCCATCTTCCTCCTGGACCGGTCGCCCTCTGTTCGGCGTGTGGCTTGTCCGTTGTCCTTCTCCCAGTCGCCCGCCATTGTCCCCGCCATGCCGCACCCGCGACATCTTGTCTCGGGGCGATACCATCCTACCCGTTAATCTGCGCTAAACAAAGCGCAAGATCTTCTATGCTTGTCTGGAAACCGGGCGGGGGACTATAGCAGGGTAAATGAAACGCGAGCCTGCGCGCCGGGAGCGAGAGGCAGAGCCGTCATGCTCAGGAAGGGTATTCTCCTTCTCCGCACGGTCGCTTTCAATGCGACATTCTTTCCGCTCACCCTGTTGTGGGCGGCCGGTCTTGTGCTTGTCACGCTGCCCTTTCCGGCCGAGAGGGGTCTCGTGCCCGGCATCCTGATCTGGCTGCGCTTCGTGGAAGCCGTGCTCTTGCGTGGCATTGCGGGCATACGCGTGGAGGTGCGAGGGCTTGAGCATGTGCCCCGGGACCGGGCCGTCATCCTGCTTGCCAAGCATATGAGCAATCTGGATCCCATCGTGACATTTGCCCGGCTGCCCCGCATGACGGCGCTGGCCAAGAAGGAGCTGTTCCAGATCCCCTTCATCGGCGCCATCTTCCGGAAGCTCGGTATCGTGCGCATCGACCGCCAGTCCGGCCGGGCACATGAGCAGATGCCGCAGGTGCTGGCCGCCGTAAAAAGCGCTCGCAGACCGCTGGTCGTCTATCCGGAGGGCACCCGCGTGCGGCCCGGCGAGCGCCGCAAGCTCAAAAGCGGCGCCTTCTATCTCCAGCTCGATGGAGACATCCCCGTCGTGCCGGTGGCAACCAATTCCGGTCTGCACTGGCCGAAGGGGCTTGCTCTCCTGAGACCGGGCACCGTGATCTACGAATTCGGCCCGCCGTTGCCCCATGTTCGTGACAAGGAGCGATTCCTAGCGCTGACGGAAGAACATGTGCTCAGCCGTTCGGATGCGCTCATGCGTGCCGATCCAGTTTATCAGGAATGGTTTCCCCATGGGGAGGGGGAGTCCCGGCAGACCCTCCGGCCGGAAGATGGCGACCGGGAGCGCGCGGCATGACAGGCGAAGGAACGGCCATGGACGCCAAAGCAGATGCCTCCCCTTCCCATGCCGGCAATGGCGAGCTTGCCAGCCTGCTGGCCATCGCGCGGGATCTCGCCGGCCGGCACCGGGCCTTCGGGGCGGTGCCCGATCTCGACATGGCCGCCGCCGGACGCTTCTTCGAAAACTGCCTGGGACTGATCTTCCCGCATCATGCACAGCCCCGTCCACGCTCCGAGCGCGAGATCGAGGCCCGGCTTATCGAGCTGCTGGGCCGCCTGCGCTACATGCTCTGCGAAGTCATGCCCGATCAGTGCGAGCGCGCCTGGGATATTGCGCGCCGCTTCGTGGCCAAGCTGCCGGCGATTGCCGGTGCGCTCAAGCTGGATGCCGAAGCCATGCTCGAAGGTGATCCGGCTGCCAATTCGCTGGACGAGGTGATTCTGGCCTATCCCGGGCTTTATGCCGTTGCCGCCTACCGGCTGGCTCATGAGCTGGCATGCGAGAATGTGCCTCTACTGCCCCGGCTGATCAGCGAACATGCCCATCGCCTGACGGGGATCGACATCAATCCCGGCGCGCGTATCGGCCGGTCGTTCTGCATCGATCACGGAACCGGCATCGTGATAGGCGAGACGGCCGTCATTGGCGATCGCGTGAAGATCTATCAGGGCGTGACGATCGGGGCACTCTCCGTCAAGCGGTCTTTCAAGGGCAAGAAGCGGCACCCGACAATCGAGGACGATGTCGTCATCTACTCCGGTGCCACGATCCTGGGCGGGGAGACGGTCATCGGGCGTGGTTCGATCATCGGCGGCAATGTCTGGATCACCCGGAGCGTGCCGCCGGGCAGTCGTGTGATGTATCGATCGACGGGCTGGCAGGGGCGACATGAACCGGAACCGGAGCGGCCGGATGATTTCGTGATCTAGCAGTGGGTCGGAAACCGCGGGAGATGCCCGTCGCCTCACGAGCAAGGAGGGATCGGGCATCCCGCCGAAAGGACCAAGCAGCAGAGGAAGAAAGCATGCGTGCACATTCCATCCTGGAGACCATAGGCAACACGCCTCATGTACGGATGAACCGCCTGTTCGGACCGGACCATGAGGTCTGGATCAAGCAGGAACGAGTCAATCCCGGCGGCTCGATCAAGGACCGGATCGCGCTTTATATGGTCGAAGAGGCCGAACGTTCAGGCGCTCTCAAGCCCGGGGGCGTGATCATCGAGCCGACTTCCGGCAACACGGGGATCGGTCTGGCAATGGTGGCTGCCGTCAAGGGCTATCGGCTGATCCTGGTCATGCCCGAATCCATGTCCATCGAGCGGCGGCGGCTGATGCTGGCCTATGGAGCCGAATTCGTGCTCACCCCACGCGAGAAGGGCATGTCGGGAGCCGTCCAGCGGGCGCAGGAGCTGGTCGAGGAAATCGAGGGCGCCTGGATGCCCCAGCAATTCGAAAACCCGGCGAATCTGAAGGCCCACCGGGAAACCACGGCCCGCGAAATCCTGGAAGACTTTCGTGAGCATCCCCTTGACGTGCTGATCACGGGTGTCGGCACCGGCGGCCACATCACCGCCTGCGCCGAGGTTCTCAAGAAGGAATGGCCGGACCTGCGAGTATTTGCCGTTGAGCCGGCAGCCAGCCCTGTGCTTTCCGGCGGCAAGCCGGGGCCGCATCCGATTCAGGGCATCGGAGCCGGATTCGTGCCGGCGATCATGAATGTCGCGCTTCTGGACGGTGTCATCCAGGTGGAAGCGGAAGAAGCCAAGGAGATGGCCAGGCGGGCCGCACGCGAGGAAGGCATGCTGGTGGGCATCTCCTCCGGCGCCACATTGGCCGCCATTGCCAGGAAGCTGCCCGACCTGGACAAGGGCACACGGGTGCTTGGATTCTGCTACGACACCGGTGAGCGCTATCTGTCGGTCGAGGATTTTCTGCCGACCGAATAGAAATCCCGGCTTCGTCTTCCGGGCAATGCCCGGCTGACAAGCCGAGCGGCGCCATTCCATCATGAGGAAACGGGCCGGAAGGATCACCCTTCCGGCCCGCTTCGCATGGGTCACAGGCAGGACCGCTGTCGCCGATCAGAAGTCCATGTCGGCGCCCGCCGGACCGACCGGCGCGGTCTCCTTCTTCGGCAGCTCGGCGATCATCGCCTCGGTGGTGATCAGCAGGCCGGCGACGGATGCCGCATCCTGCAGCGCGGTGCGCACCACCTTGGTCGGGTCGATGATGCCGCGCTCGACCAGATTGCCGTACTCCTCGGCCTGGGCATCGAAGCCGAAGTTCGGATCGTTCTGCTCAAGCAGCTTGCCCACGACGACCGCGCCATCGAAGCCCGCGTTCTCGGCGATCTGCCGCACCGGAGCCTCGAGCGCACGCCGCACGATGGCCACGCCCTTGGTCTGGTCGTCGTTCTCGCCGGTCAGACCATCGAGGACCTTCGTCGCATAGAGCAGCGCTACGCCACCACCGGCAACGATACCCTCCTCGACGGCCGCCCGCGTCGCATGCAGCGCATCCTCGACGCGATCCTTGCGCTCCTTGACCTCGACCTCGGTCGCGCCACCGACGCGGATCACCGCGACACCGCCGGCAAGCTTGGCCAGACGCTCCTGCAGCTTCTCACGATCATAGTCGGAGTTGGTCTCCTCGATCTGCTGCTTGATCTGAGCGATCCGGGCCTTGATCTCCTCCTTGTCGCCGGCACCATCGACGATGGTGGTGTCGTCCTTGGTGATGGTGACCTTGCGGGCACGGCCCAGCATGTCGAGGGTCACGTTCTCAAGCTTGATGCCGAGCTCCTCCGAGATCACCTGGCCGCCGGTGAGGATCGCAATATCCTGCAGCATCGCCTTGCGCCGGTCACCGAAGCCGGGCGCCTTGACCGCAGCCACCTTCAGGCCGCCGCGCAGCTTGTTGACGACCAGAGTCGCCAGCGCCTCGCCCTCAACATCCTCGGCGATGATCAGCAGCGGCTTGCCGGACTGCACGACCTTCTCCAGCACCGGCAGCAGCGAGGCCAGGTTCGAGAGCTTCTTCTCGTGGATCAGGATGTAGGGATCCTCCAGCTCCACGATCATCTTCTCGGCGTTGGTGACGAAGTAGGGCGACAGATAGCCGCGGTCGAACTGCATGCCCTCGACGACCTCGAGCTCGGTCTCAAGACCCTTGGCCTCCTCGACCGTGATCACGCCCTCGTTGCCGACCTTTTCCATGGCCTTGGCGATCATCTCGCCGATCTCACGGTCGCCATTGGCCGAAAGCGTGCCGACCTGGGCGATCTGCTCGGAGCCGGACACCTCCTTCGAACGGCTCTTGATGTCCTCGACCACCTTGGAGACCGCCAGGTCGATACCCCGCTTCAGGTCCATCGGGTTCATGCCGGCCGCAATCGCCTTGGCACCCTCCTTGACGATGGCCTGGGCCAGCACCGTCGCGGTCGTGGTGCCGTCACCGGCCACATCGCTCGTGCGCGAGGCCACTTCCTTGACCATCTGCGCACCCATGTTCTCGAACTTGTCCTTGAGCTCGATCTCCTTGGCGACCGAGACACCGTCCTTGGTGATCCGGGGCGCGCCGAAGGTCTTCTCCAGCACGACATTACGCCCCTTCGGGCCCAGCGTCACCTTGACGGCATTCGCCAGAATGTCGACGCCCTTGAGCAGGCGCTCGCGAGCCTCCTCGCCGAATTTCACATCCTTGGCAGCCATGGCTACTCCTCCTTGTTCATGAACGCATCACTTCGCACGCACCCGCCCGCGCCCCTCATCGGGCGCGCCGGGCCTGACCGATCGACGACGAACCGCCGATCAGGCCGCCGCCTTCTTCTCCTCTTCCGGCACGATGATGCCGAGGATGTCGGACTCCTTCATGATGAGGTACTCTTCCCCATCAATCTTCACCTCGGTGCCCGACCACTTGCCGAACAGAATCCGATCACCGGGCTTGACATCCAGCGGAATCAGCTTGCCCGTCTCGTCACGCGCACCGGGGCCGACAGCGATCACCTCGCCCTCCTGGGGCTTTTCCTTTGCCGTGTCCGGAATGATGATGCCGCCCTTGGTGCGCTCTTCCGTCTCGATACGACGGACAAGAACCCGATCATGCAGCGGTTTGAAGGCCATCTCGTTTCCTCCTTGAACTGTTTCCACGAAGACCCGTTCTTCGCTTCCACCCATCAGGAGCCGCCGATTCCCGCACCCGCGCTCTCGTGCATCCGTTCCCCATCTGGGGAAAGCCGCAGGAACCGGCGTTCCGCTTGCCCATCTAGGGTGCCGTTTTCGGCCGTCAAGAGGCTGGACGAAAAAAATTAGCACTCTCTGTGGGAGAGTGCTAATGCAATGGACGATTTCGATTTTTCGGTCAAAAGCTTAGGCGGCCAGAAAATCCTCGGCCAATTCGGGAGGCCGCGCGATGATCGCCCGGTCTTCCCGGATCAGAATGGGACGCTCAATCAGCCTGGGGTGTTCAGCCATGGCCCGAATCAACTGCGCCCGATCCGCGTCCTGCAATCCGAGCTCCCGATATTCCGGTTCCTTCTTGCGCATCATCTGCCTGGGGTCGGTGATGCCGAGCTTGGCCATGACATCTTCAATCTCTGCCACGCTCGGCGGATTCTCCAGATACAGGCGCACCTCATGCGGCACACCGCGTTCTTCCAGGATCTTCAGCGCCCCGCGCGACTTGGAGCAGCGGGGATTGTGCCAGATGATCACGGGCTCTGCCGTCATGACCGTCTCTCCTCTTGTGATGGCACCGGCAGCTGCAGACAGGCCTCCACAGCCGGGAAACCATCCTTTTCCGACTTCCCTTCACCCGGCCGCTCTTCATCTACTGTCCCGCATCCGCCTTGCCAAGTCCGACTGTGCCGGGCAGGAATATGGGCGCGAATGGATCAAAGAGACGCAAGCGGGAAGCAGCAAGAGAGGCCATGCCCACCAGCACCGTGGACGTAATCCAGCATCTGGCTTTCGAGGATCTGGGGCTGCTGGGCGAGATCCTCGCAAAAAGAGGAGTGCACCCGCGCATTCTGGAGGCCGGCCTGGCGGATTTTGCGGCCGTCCCGCCTGAAGAGGCCCACCTCCTCATCATCCTTGGTGGCCCGATCGGAGCATGTGATGATGCGGAGTTTCCTTTTCTGGCCGATGAGATAGCGCTGCTGCGGCGACGCCTTGCGGCCGGGCGGCCAACCCTGGGAATCTGTCTTGGCGCCCAGCTGATTGCCCGTGCACTGGGCGCACGGGTCTATCCGGCCGCGCAGAGCGAACTGGGGTTTGCTCCGATTGCCCTCACTCCGGCCGGGCGCCGGTCTCCCCTCGCCCCTTTGGGCGAGCCGGATGCGCCCCCCGTTCTTCACTGGCATGGGGACACCTTCGACCTGCCCGCCGGTGCCGAGCTGCTGGCCTCCACGCCCGCATGTCGCAACCAGGCCTTTGCGATCGGGGAAACCGTTCTGGGCCTGCAATTTCATCTGGAAGTCCGGCCACAGGACCTGGAACGATGGCTGATCGGCCATATTGGCGAGATCCGCGCCACTTCCGGAACAAGTGTTCCACGGCTGCGGGCGGATGCGGGCCGTTTCGGCCCCGCCCTGATGGATGTCGCCGAGAAGGTGTTTACGGACTGGCTGGCGCGTATCGGGCTTTAGAACGCGCAAGGATCTACCCGCTCACACGGGAGCATGCAGCTACGGAATCGGAAGACCGAAAGCAGGGGGAGGAAACAGGTCATGAGACAGCCCGAATTCTGCCATCCTGACCCAATGGGGGCAAAGGTGTTCCCAGGACGGAGCGCACCGGGGACCATGGATCTCCGTCGCTCTTCCCGCGGGCAGGTGATGATGGCCCTGCTGGGTGCCGTCTTTGTGACCTTTCTTCTCGCCGCCGGTCTTGCACAGGCCGCAGCGCTGGCCTTCCGCTTTGATGAAGACACTCCCTTCGATCCGCAGGTGCCCGCCCCACGGGCCATCCTTGGCCACGCACCGGGAGAGCGCCCCGCGCGGATCGAGCGGCTGACCGCCTATCTGAAGGTGCTGGCCGCCCGCTCGCCCCGGGTGAAGGCCCGGGTGATCGGCCACTCCTATGAAGGGCGCGAGATCGTGCTGCTTGCCATCTCCTCTCCCGACAATCTCGCCCGGCTCGACGAGATCCGGCAGCAGCGGCTCGAGCGGGTCAGAACCGGAGCGGCGCCCGAAGATCCCGCCGCGACTCCCCTCATCATCTGGCTGAACTATGGCGTCCACGGTGCGGAAGCCTCCGGTCTCGAAGCCGTGGTGCCGACGGCCTACTATCTCGCCGCCTCCCGCAGCCGGGAGGTCGGCACGTGGTTGCAAAAAGCCGTCATCCTGCTTGTTGCGCCCTTCAACCCGGATGGCCATGCCCGCCGCGTGGACTGGGTCGAGCGCTGGTCCAGCACCATCCCCAACCCCGATCCTCAGCATATCCTGCACGATCTGTGGATCGACGCACGCACGAACCACTACGGCTTTGACCTGAATCGCCAGTGGCTGCTGCTCACCCAGCAGGAATCCCGCGCCTGGCAGGCAGCCTGGCAGCGTTGGCGTCCCCATGTCTCCGCAGATTTCCACGAGATGGGACGGACATCCAGCTACTATTTCCATCCCGGCGTGCCGACACGCCGCAATCCTCTGATTCCGGAGACGCTGCGGCGCTTCGCCAGCCGGATTGCGGACTTCCATCGCAGCACTCTCGATCGGGAGGGGCGCCTCTACTACTCGGAGGAATCCTTTGACAACTTCTATCCCGGCAAGGGCTCGACCTATCCGCAGCTCAACGGCAGCGTGGGTTTTCTCTTCGAAGCGGCGACCGCAAATGGCGGCCTGGTGGAAACCCCGGAGGGGCTGCGGAGCCTGGCTGACAATATCCGCGCCCATTTCCTCACCAGCCTCAGCACGATCCGGGGCGCGGTGGCGCTGAAGGATGACCTGCTCGCCTATGAAAGAGACTGGGCGCAGGAAACCGAGGCGCTCGCAAAAGCCGATCCCGTCAAGGCGGATCTCGTGACAGGCACGGATCCACGGGTCCTGGCCGATTTCGTCGCCGTGCTTGCCGCCCACCGCATACGCGTCTATCGGCTGGCCCGCGAGGCGACCGTCGAGGGGCGGCGGTTTGCGGCCGGGCAGGCTCTCATCATTCCCCGGCACCAGCCGCAATATCGCATGCTGCGCAGCCTCTTCAGCCGGGTGCGGACATTTTCGGACAGCATCTTCTATGATGTTTCCGCCTGGACACTGCCGGATGCCTATGGCCTCACCTGGGGACAGCTGACCGGACGTCGGTATGACCGGGATCTGCTGGGGGCGGAAATCACGGATCCGCGCACTCTGCTTCCTGAATCCGCAATGCCGCCGGCAGATGCCTACGGCTATCTTCTCGACTGGCGGGATCTGGCCAGCGCCACAGCGGCCTATCGTCTGCTTGAGGAGGGCATCGAAGTCTATGCGGCCACGAAAGACTTCTCCGCGCCGGTCGGCGACGGCAGAATGCAGCGCTTCCCGGCCGGCACGCTTTTCGTCCCCGCACGGGGGGCACAGCCGGGGCGCAAGCGCGCCCATGCGCTCCTGGCCCGTCTGACCACGGAAAAGGGACTGGCGGTGGCGGCTGTCGCGTCCGGCCATACACCGCAAGCAGGGCAGGATTTCGGCGCGCGGGCTTCCTTTGCTCCCCTCGTCCGACCGCGCGTGCTCCTGGCCGTTGGCGACGGCCTTGCGCGCTATGAGTGGGGAGCGGTCTGGTTTCTGCTTGACCAGCGATTGCAGATCCCCGTCACCATGATGCGTCTGCGCGATCTTCCGCGCCGGGACCTGCGCTCCTATACGCATGTCATCCTGGTGGGCGGGCGGCTGCACGAAGATGATCAGGACAGGATCGCCGAGGTGCTGGGCCGTTTCCTGCGCGCGGGGGGAACTCTCATCGCCTTCAAGCAGCAGGCCGCGTGGGCGGCGCACAAATGGCTCGCTCCCGAAAAGTCTGATCGGAAGTGCGACAAGACGGCAGCCGCCTCCGCACCCGGCCCGGCCCGTCAGCCCTACGCCCGCCTCACCCATTGGCTGGCCGAACGGCAGATCGGCGGCGCGATCTTCGAAAGCCGCATCGATCGCACGCATCCTCTGGCTTTCGGCTACGGCCGCGACCGGATCGCCAGCATGAAGAATACCACCCTTCTGCTTCCCCCGCCCCGCCACCCCTTTGCGGCCGTGGCGGTCTATGATGAGAAGACGCCCCTGCTTTCCGGCTTCGCCTCTGCGGACAACATCCGCAAGATCGCCGGCACGCCCATGCTGCTGGCCGACGGGATCGGCCGCGGTCGCCTCATTCTGTTCGCAGACGAGCCGACCTTTCGCGCCACCTTCCGCGGCACGGAACGCCTGTTCGTCAACAGCCTGTTCTTTTCGCAAGTTTTTGCGACACCACCCGCAGACTGAGGGGTAGACGGAGGCTGCTCATTCCGCCGCCGGTGGCAGCGCCTCCTTGAGGGCGGTCCGCTCCTGCGGTGCCCGACCGCCGGGCACGGACGGTTGCCGGCGCGTGGGATCGGCGAGCGGCCTGTTGCGCACCGCGATCTGGAAGGCGGCAGGGGCGAAATAGAAGCTCACGAACATGGTCAGCAGCGTGCCGCCGGCAATCGCGGCCGCAAAGGGCGGCCAGAACGGGCTTTTCGACAGAATGAGCGGCAGGAAGCCGCCGACGGTGGTCAATGTCGTCGAGACGATGTGCCGGCCCGTTGCCATCACGCCGTGTACGATGGCCCGCTGCTGACCTGCCGCCGCCAGGGGCCGGTTCTTCAGCTCGGAGAGAATGACGATCGAGGCGTTGATCGCAAGCCCCACAAGCCCCATCAGGCCCACAATCACCAGAAAGCCCAGCGGATAGCCAAAGGCCCACAGGGACAGCAGACCCAGGGCTGCGGCCTGGGCGGCCGAGAGAAAGGTGATGAAGGTCAGACGGAAGCTGTTGAAGGTCAGCAGGATCGCGATCACCATCAGCACGGCCAGCACACCGGCCTTGGCCATGAGCTTGGAGACGGCCTCATTGCGCTTCTCGCTCTCGCCGCCGATCTCGATGTGGTAGCCGGGAGGCAGCGAGAAGCCGGCTTCTTTCAACCGCTGGCGGACCTTCGCAAACACGGTCTCGGGCAGAACGTCCGGCGGGATGAAGGCCTGAACCGTGTTGACCCGTTCGCCGTTGCGGCGCACGATGGCCGTCACCTTCGGTTGCAGCCGGACTTCCGCAATGGCCGACAGGGGCAAGTTGGAAGCCGCATCAGCCCCTTGTCTGCCGCTGCCGCCTGCCGGCAGGTCAAGGGCTGCAAGTGCGTCGATCGTATGCCGGGCTGCCGCTTTTGCACGCACCCGCACGGGCACATTCTCCGTCTCCTCGGTGACCGAGCCTGCCGTTTCTCCCTCCACCGCCGCGCCCAGCATCCGGGCGATGGCGGCAAGATCCAGCCCCATGTCGCGCACGCCCTCCTCATTGACGGCAACCATGGCTTCCGGCTGGCCGCCCTTAAGACTCGTGCGCACATGCTGGACTTCGGGCACGGCGGCAACATGGCGTGCCACCTCTTCCCCCAACAGACGCAGGGTTTCCAGATCCGGTCCCAGCAGCCGGATCTCGATGGGTGCTTCATAGGGCGGCCCCTGTTCGAGCTTGCGCACCAGAATCTGGGCCTCGGGGAAACGGGCATCAACCAGCGGCTGGAGTGTTGCAATCAGGCGGTCCACCTCACGCTCGGAGTGGGTGACGATCATGCCTTCGGCAAACTGGGCTTCGCCGTCCTTGTTGGTGAGCAGGCTGTAGAAGAATTTCGGCGCGCTCTGGCCGATGAACCAGTGATCCGCCACCACCTCCGGATGGTCTGCGAGCAGCTGCCTGAGCTCCTCGACCACCGCCTGCGTGCGCATGATCGCCGTGCCGGGCGGCATGGTCACTTCGATCACGAACTGATTGCGATCGGAGGGAGGGAAGAACTGTTCGGTCAATTGCGTGGTCAGCAGCAGGCCGGTCAGCGGCAGGATCCCGAGCAGCAGGATCGTCGCCCAGGGATGACGCATGGCCAGAATGAGGGAACGGCGGAAGAGACGCACCAGCGGACGTGCCGCAATCCCCTCCTGCCACCAGCGGCGCTCGGGCGCCTTGGCGAGCACGTGGATCGCCTCGTCCGGTGCCCCGGGAGGCGGGGTGATCCCCTTGCGTCCCAGAACCCGGCCGGCCAGGGCCACGATGATCGTAAACGAGATGATGTAGGAGGCCGTCAGCGCCGCGATCACGGAGCCCGAAATCCCGCCGACGAACTCCCCCGCATTGCCCGGCATCAGGATGATGGGCAGAAAGGCGATGATGGTGGTGACCGTGGATCCCAGAAGCGGCAGCCACAGCTTCTTGACCGTATGCGCCACGGCAAGCGAGCGCCGCTCGCCCTTGAGCAGACGCGATTGCACCTCGTCGGTCACCACGATCGCATTGTCCACCATGATGCCGAGTGCGATGATCAGCCCCGTGACCACCATCTGCTCGATGGCAAATCCCATGGCATCCAGCAGAGCCAGACTGGCAAGCGCGGCCAGGGGCAGGATCGATGCCGAAATCAGGCTTGCCCGCCAGCCCAGGGTGATGAGAAGCACGGTGAGCACGAGCAGCGCCGAATAGACGAGATTTTCCATCAGTCCGGCAAGCCGCTGATGCGTATACCGGGACTGATCGAAAATCATCCGGATGCCGACCGCCTGCGGCAGACGCTGCGAGAAATCCGTCATCACATCCCGGACACGCATCATCCACCGATCGATGCGCTGATCCGGAAGCATGCGCGCCGCCACGGCGACACCCGGCCGGCCTGCGATCAGGGCCAGGGCCTCGGGCGGATCCGAGATGCTGCGGGTCACCGTGGCAAGATCGCCCACTGTCAGCCGCCTGCCGGTTCCAGGCTCTGTCGTGACGGGCACGGCGCGGATCCGGTCGAGATCATGAAAGCGTCCGGAGACCGTGAGCACGAACCGCCGCCGATCGCCGGCAAGCAGACCGATGGCGTCTTCCCGGTTGGCCCGGCGCAGAATGGCAGCCGCATCCGCAAGGCTGAGCCCCGCCGCCGCCAGCCGGTCCGGATCGAATGTGATGGCGATTTCTTCCTGTGGCAGCCCGAAGATTCGCACGAAATCCGTGCCGGAGAGATTGGCGAGCCGGGTGCGCAGCTCCTTCGCATACCGCCCGAGGATCGCGTAATTGGGGGGCTCGTCACCGTTCCATGTCAGCGCGATGATCGCGGTAAAGGCATAAAGCCGCTTGTCGTCAAAGCGTGGCGGACCGGCTCCGGGAGGCAGATCGGTCACTTCGGCCAGCTTGTCCTTGAGCCGTGAGGCGACAAGATCGACATCCTCCACCTCATCCTTCATCTCGATCGAAATGAAGGACAGGCCAAGACGCGAAACCGCAACGATGTCCTTGACCTCGGCCACCTCGCGCAGCTTGCGCTCGATGGGAATGGTGACCCGCGCCTCCACCTGCGCCGCATCCGCGCCGGGGTAGGGAGTCAGAACGAAAACATAGCGCTGCTTCATGTGCGGATCCTCAAGCCGGGGCATGGTGCGAATGCTCGCACTGCCGGCCACCAGGATCAGCAGCAGCAACAGAATGATGAGCCGGGGATATCGGTAAAGGCCGATCATCCAGCGCTTCCCCCCTCGCCTGCCGAGAAAACGCGGTTCTTCCCACCGGCATGCGTGGCCTCTTGCTTCTCGGCACGCACCAGCATGCCGGGGACCACGCGGTGGAGACCCGTCGCGATCAGCCGTGCCCCTTCCGGAACCGTGCCCGTCACATACACCCGATCGCCACTCGTGTGCAGCAGCTGAACATTTTCAAAGTGAACGCGCGCATAGGGCCAGCCGCGTTCGGCGTCCTCCTCAAGCGCATAGACGCGCCACAGCCCCCGCAGATCGGCGGTGAGCGCCTCCAGCGGCAGCCAGAAACCCCGCGCCCGCACCCGACGTGTCAACATGACGGAGGCAAGCATCCCATCAGGCGGCAGGATCCCGGCCGGCAAGGCGAACCGGGCAATGACGGCCCGGGAGCCCGGCTGAAGCTGTGGCACGAGCCCGGCAAGCTCGGCCTCAAACTCCCGCCCGTCCTCAAGCCGCACGGGGTAGTGCTGACCGACGGCGAGATAGCCCGCCTCGGAGTCCGGCAAACCGATGAGTACCTCGCTGCGTCCATCCGTGGCCAGCACGGCAAGTACGGGGGTGCCGGCCGCAACCACGGTTCCTTCATCCACCAGCCGGCGCGTGACGATTCCGGCAAAAGGAGCGCGAATGCGGGTCTGCGCCAGGGCCACACGAATGCGCCGCAGCCGGGCCTGCGCACCGTTGACGGCCGCCTCTGCGGCCTGAAGCCGGGCTTCAGCCTCGTCAAGCCGCTGGCGGGAGACATGCCCGGCCTTGAAAAGCGCCTGGCTGCGTCGGAAAGTCTGCCGGGCGAGCCTGCGATTCGCCTTTGCCTCCTTCAGACTGGCGGCAGCCGCCGCCTCCTCGGCCTTCAGACGCGAATCGTCGAGGCGTGCGAGAATGTCGCCGGCTGAGAAATGATCTCCTTCGCGCAGAGAAATGGCGAGAACGCGGCCTGCCTGCTCAAAGGCCAGCCGGCTGACAGCAGGCGCCCGCACCCGGCCCGTAAAGGCAACCGTCGTCTCATAGGAGTCCTGATAATGCACGCGCAGTGTCGCAACCGGGAGCACACCGGCACCACCCCGCGCACGCGGCTGCTCCTGCTCCGCCAGGGCGAACACGCGCAGCAGCAGACCGGCTCCCAGGATCGCCAGGGCCAGCATTGCCGCCACCCTCAATCGCGCGGGGATCACGGGCCGTGCCTGCCCGCCCTGCCTGCTGCGGGCTGAGGAGGGGGTGACGGCGCCCTGCCCCCTTTCCTCTCCGTCCTTCTCATGCCCTTGGCGGGCTGTTGTGCTGTGCTGTCGTGACATCGGTCCGGCCCCGATCCTGTGGTATTCTTTATGGACGGCCCCCATCCCGGGATGGCGATCCGCCGGCTCTCCCATGCTTGCCCCGCATGGCCGAGCCGGCGAGTGCTTGCCTTTCCTGAAAACGGACTATATACATACTGGACCGTCCAGTCCAGTATTTCATTAGGGGAGGGACGGTTCCGGAACAAGAGCCTCTACCGGAAGCGACGGGTTCTCATGAGGCAGGCAGATCGAAGGAGAGGATGACAGGCCGTGATCCGGAAGCGCAGCGCCCCAGGCGGCGCAGAGCAAATCCCCGAAGCGGCTGAAGGCGAAGCCCCTTCACCGCTGCCCGGGAATGGCGCCAAACAGCCGCCTCCCTGCTCTCCAGCCTCCTCCCGCGGGCGGCCGCCGGATCCGGAACGGCGTGCGCGAATCCTGCATGCAGCGGCCGAACTTTTTCTCGACCATGGCTTCGCTCACACCAGCATGGACCGGATCGCGCAGGAGGCGGGCGTCTCCAAGCAGACCGTCTATGCCCATTTCAACAGCAAGGAAGACCTCTATCGCGCCGTCATCGCCCACAAGATTGCCGAATATTTTCCGGAAAAGAGCGTGTTGACCGGATCATCGCAGGATGCGGAACGCGCTCTCACCCAGTTCGGCAGCCGTTTTCTGGCGCTCGTGCTTTCGGATGACTCGGTAGCCATGCTGCGACGCCTGATCGAATCGGCGGAGCGCGAGCACAAACTCGTCCGCCTCTTCGACGAGGAGGGGCCGGAACGCATCCTTGCCGAACTGACCGCATTCTGCGCAACCGGCTGCTGTGCGGTGATCGAGGGACGCTGTCGCCCGCGCGGCCTGGCGGAATTGCTGACCAGCCTGCTTCTGGGGCCCTATCTGCTGCGCCGGCTTCTGGGGCTCATCCCCCTGCCCGGGACCGCCGAGCTCGAAAGACATGCCCGGCTGTGTGCCCGTCAGACGATGATGCTTGCCGAACACGGTCTCGTAGCTGCCGAGGAGCCCTGAGACAGGGCCATCCATCAACACCAGATGGCAAGACGGATACGGCCGACAGGCCGCCCTTTCCCCCTTCCCTTGGGAATCGGCCCCTGCGGCCGGCCCCGCCCGCATTTCCCGCATTCGCCGGCAAGGACGGGCCGAAGAGAAGGCCTGTCAGGAAAACCTGTCTTTGCGGGAAGTCCGCCTGTTCGGTGACCTGAACCATCCCCGGCCGGCCACAGGCCGGCCGCTCCTTAATAGGCCTGTTCCACAAAGACGGGGCGGACATCCTGCTTCCAGCGCGTTTCATAGGCGGCAAGCAGCTGTTCGGCGAGTGTGCGGCCTTCGGTCACGATCTCGTCGAGGGTATCGAGGAAGCCGGTCTCATCCTCGCCTTTCTCATTGCGCATGCCGCGGGCCTTCAGGCCGTCACGGGCGATGCTGAGCACGTCCTTCAACCAGTCGCGCACGGGGCGTCCCTGAAAGGGCGTGGCAAGTGCTCCCTTGGGCACCTGTTCCCGCAGACTCAGGATCTCGGCCACCGGCCAGGAGCGGACGAGCGCCTCGGCGGCCGCCAGCGCCGCCTCGTCATAAAGCAGCCCCACCCAGAAGGCCGGCAGGGCGCACAGCCTTGCCCAGGGTCCACCGTCGGCTCCCCGCATCTCCAGGAAGGTTTTCAACCGCACTTCGGGAAAAACGGTCGTCAGATGATCCTCCCAGTCCTTCATGCCGGCCCGCACACCCGGCAGCCGGGCAAGCCGTCCGGCCATGAAGTCCCGAAAGGAGGCACCCGCGACATCATGGAAGACCCCGTCCCGCTCCACAAAATACATGGGCGCATCCAGCACCCAGTCCACATAGCGTTCATAGCCGAAGCCGTCTTCGAAGACGAAGGCAAGGATGCCGGTGCGATCGGGATCGGTGTCCATCCACACGAAGGAGCGGTAGGAAAGATAGCCGCAGGGACGGCCCTCCACGAAAGGAGAATTCGCAAACAGGGCGGTTGCCAGGGGCTGGAGCGCCATTGCCACCCGCATCTTGCGCACCATGTCCCGCTCATCCGAAAAGTCGAGATTGACCTGGACGGTGGCGGTCCGGAACATCATGTCGAGACCATGCGCGCCCTTCTTCGGCATGTAGGCGCGCATGATCCGGTAGCGGGCCTTCGGGACGGGTGGAATCTCGTCCAGCCGGGCAAGAGGGTGAAAACCCAGTCCCAGATAGCCAAGATCCAGTTCATCCCCCACGGCCCGGATCTGATTGAGATGGCCGTTGATTTCGCGACAGGTCTCGTGCAGCGAACGCAAGGGCGCGCCCGACAGCTCCAGCTGTCCGCCCGGCTCCAGCGTGATCGAGGCTCCATCCGGCCGGTAGAGAGCGATAACGCGCCCGGCCTCCCGCTTCGGCTCCCAGCCAAAGCCCTCAAGCCGGACAAGCAGACGCTCGATGCCCCGCTCGCCATCAAAGGGAGCGGGAGCAAGCGTGTCGCGATGGAAGACGAATTTTTCGTGTTCGGTGCCAATGCGCCACTGTTCACGCGGTTTCTCGCCGGCTGCCAGGGCGGCGATCAGATCCTCCCGGCTCAGTGGTGGCTGATCCTGCTGCAAGGGGCGCTCCTCGCTCGTTGTCTGTCATTGCCCGTATCCTGGTCCCGCGGAAGAAGGCTTAGCCGGCCGCGTCCCGATGCGCAACCAGAAGGCCAAGACCGAAGAGAGCCGCCGTCTCCGCCCGCAGAATGCGGGGCCCCAGGGAAACCGGGCAGGCCTCTTTGCATTCGTCGACAAGCCGCAGATCTTCCGGCGCGAATCCTCCTTCCGGGCCGATGAGCAAGGCTGTGGGGGCGCCATGGCCTCCTTCCTCCGCAAGCCGGCGGGCAAGATGTGGCCGCCCGGCCCGCTCAACCGCCACATACAGGCGGCGTCCTTCGGGCCACTGCGCAAGACATGTGGCCAGATCGCAGGGTTCGGCGATCTCGGGCACGGACAATCGTTCACATTGCTCGGCAGCCTCCCGGGCGATCGCCTGCCAGCGCGCGAGATTGATGCGGCGTGTCTGACTCCGGCGCGTGATCACCGGCAGGAGGCGGGTGACACCAAGCTCGGTGGCCTTTTCCACCACCCATTCATTCGCCACCCGCTTGACCGGGGCGAAGACGAGCCAGACATCCACCACCGGATCCCGATCGGGCAAACGCAGCAGCTGCAGGACCCGACAGCGCGCGCCCTTGCGATCAAGCGCAAGAAGCACAGCCTCCCCCTCCCCGCTGCGGACATTGAAAAGCCGCAGCCGGGCACCGGGGCGCAGGCGCAGAACCGTCCCCAGATAATGAGCGGCCTGTCGGTCCAGCTCCAGCTCCTTGCCGGCAGCCAGAGATTCCGCCACATGCAACCGGGGCAGACGGTGGTCACTTCCTGTCGGCATCGCCGTCCTCGTTCCAGCACCGCTTTGCCTTGGCGGCTTGCGGACCGTGGCGTCAAGGGGAAGTCGCGCAGACGGCGGCATGCAGAGTGATATGCTCCCGATGGCGCATCATTTTCGGCCTTTTCTTTGCTCGTGAAAGCGGGCAAATCTGGATCGTCGGGAAGGAAGGGGGAAAGAGGATGAGGGCAGGAAGGAAGCCATGCACAAGGGCCGGCCGGAAATGGCATGGGTGAAGACGAAGGGAACCGGCAGCAGCCGCATGAGGCGCAGAGGTCTCGCCGCTGCGCTCACCCTGTTTCCATGGGCCCTGATCACCACCGTCTCCGCCCAGCAGGCCGATCGCCGCCAACTTGCGCAAGAGCACCCGCCCGCTCTGGAAAAGAGCCCGCTTCTGGCCGAGGCGGAGCGTCTGGGCCTGCTTGCCGGCGCCGCGGAGTACTGCCGCGTGGAACCGGATCGTCTTGACGATTTCATCGCCCGCGCCCATGCGCGCCTTGCGACGATGGCCCGCAAGGATCCCCTTGCGATCGCCGGTGCCCGGGTGGAATTCAACGCCTTTGCCGCCCTAGGGCGTGCAGAAGGGCCCGAACAGGGCTGCCCGGCCTTCCTGGAAAGCTTCAAGGCTGCGCATCGTGCGCTCCAGTAGAGGCGGAACTGTTCGCCATCATCAGCGACCGGCCATCGGAGATGAAGGCACCATGCCGGATTCGGCCTCCGGCAAAATGGTCGTCATGGACCAGGCGACATCTTCCATGCTAACGGCCCTGTCCGGATGCGAAAGAAAGGCGGGCAGCCTGTCCTGGCCTTATCGGTTAACATGGGTCGGAACGGCCCGGCAGATCGGATGGCCGGGCAAGCCTGGAAGAGAGGCGGCTGATGAAGGACCGGCAGCGCATCGAGATCGTCGAGGTCGGCCCACGCGACGGGTTGCAGAATGAACCGGCAATCCTGCCGACCGAGACCAAGCTTCGCATGATCACCCGCCTGGTGGAGGCGGGCGCACGCCGCATCGAGGTGGCAAGCTTTGTCCATCCGAAGCGTGTGCCCCAGATGGCGGATGCGGAAAGTCTTGTCGCCGCTCTCCCCGACCGGCGCGATGTCACCTGGATCGGCCTTGTCATCAACGACCGGGGCTTGGACCGGGCGCTCGCCTGTCGGGACGCCAACGGACGCGGTGTCGACGAGATCGGCTGTGTGGCCGTGGCGTCCGACGGCTTTGGCGAGCGCAATCAGGGCATGGGCTGGGCCGAGTCGGTGGAGGTGGCCAAGCGGCTTGTCACGCGGGCGCAGGCGGAAGGGCTGTCCGCACAGGTCACGGTCTCCGTCTGCTTCGGCGATCCCTTTGACGGCCCCGTGCCGGCCGCGCGGGTGATCGAGATCGTCCGCCGCCTGGCAGAAGCTGCCCCCCGCGAGATCGGCATCGCGGACACGATCGGTGTCGCGGTGCCGGACGAGGTCGAGGCTCTCTATGCGCAGGCGGCCGAAGCCGTGCCCGGCATTCCCCTGCGCGCCCATTTCCACAACACCCGCAACACCGGGATTGCCAACGCCTGGGCGGCCTGGCGGGCGGGGGCGCGGGTGGTCGATGCCAGCATCGGCGGGCTTGGCGGCTGCCCTTTTGCGCCCCGAGCGACCGGCAATACGGCCACCGAAGACATCGTCTATCTCTTCGAGCGCTCGGGAATTGAAACCGGCCTCGACCTTTCGCAACTCATCGCCACGGCCCGCTGGATGGCCGAGGTGCTGGACCATCCCCTGCCGGGGGCCGTCTCGCGCGCCGGTGCCGGTCCTCTCTTTCCTGAAGGCTGAGCCCGCCTTGCTTCCCATGACGGATCGGCCGGGCGTGGCCGGCCATTTCCTTTTCCCTTTGCCTCACCATCCGGCCCGATCGCCGATCCCTGTCGCCGGCTTTCATGAGGTGAGTCCTCCCCCGGGCGGCGAGGGCCGGCTTCACGGCCCTCTGGCTCATCGGCCTCGTGCGGTTTCTCGCGGCCCTTCCGATGCGGACGGGCCCATCCCCGCGCAGACTGATGAGCGATGACTGAATTGGCGCTCGCCGGCTTGATCGGCGAACCCGTGAGACGGTGACGCCGACACGGGCGTTCGTGATCGGCTTCGCTGGCGGCTGGACCCGCCGGTCGAGCCGGCGGGTGACGCTCTCTTCTTTCGTCATTCGCCGCGAAAGCGGCGGATCCAGCCGCCGTACGGGGCAAACCCCCACGCCGGGATTGCTCGCCCTCGCGCCGGACCCGCCGGTCAAGCCGGCAGGTGACATGAAGAGGGGTCGGCGCGTGACGCTTTCTTCGGTGGTCGTTCGTCGCGAAGATGGCGAATCCGGCCGCGGGTCGTCATCCCCTCTGCTCCCAAGGCCGGTTGGCTTGCCCTTGGATCCGCTGATCACGTCGGCGGATGACGAGAAGAGAACGTGCCGGATCCACTGGCCGGGCCGTGGCGGCGATGAAGGTCTACTTCTCCGCCGGCCCGTGCTGCTTCAGGAAGGCGATGACATCCGCACGGTCCTGCGGATTCGGCAGACCGGGAAAGATCATCTTCGTGCCGGGCAGCACTTTTTTCGGGCCCGCGATCCATTTGTCGAGCATCTCCTCGGTCCATACCCAGCCGGCCCCCTTGAGCGCGGGCGAGTAGTGATAGCCGGGGGCCGTGCCTGCCTTGCGGCCGAGAACGCCGTAAAGCGAGGGCCCGATCTTGTTCCTGCCCGGCGCGACGGAATGGCAGGCCCGGCAGCGCTTGAAGAGCTTGGCCCCGCGCGCCGGATCCCCGGTCAGACCGGCGGCATGAAGGGGCCCGGTCCACAACATGCCCGCAAGAAACAGCACACCCACACCCAGCCTCATCACCGGCCCGCAAACAGATGCTCGCCCGTCCATCA
>CAYYGH010000018.1:0-42985 GCA_964471405.1 uncultured Sphingomonadales bacterium
TTCCGTCCCTGGGCACCATCCGATTCCCGGTCAGTCCTGGTTTGCAGGAGGTGTGCGAAGGACGCAGGCAATGCGCCTCGACACGCTTGCCGTCCCCCTTGCGTTTCCCCACACAAACGGTGCTTTTCCCTGGACGACAACGGCCCGAGAAGATGGATGCCTTGCTCGCACAGGCTTCGTATTGAAGCGCGATTACAACCTGTGTGTTGCCATCGCCTTCATTCTGGGAACCGAGGAATCAGTCCGGAAACCAAGAGGTGGTCGGGGAGAGAGGATTCGAACCTCCGGCCCCCGCGTCCCGAACACGGTGCTCTACCAGGCTGAGCTACTCCCCGACCATGGGACGCGCCGCGGCGCGTATATAACGACCGCAGCGGATGCTGGCAAGGGGCAGGCTTCAGCTCTCCATCCCTCTTGTTTCCCCTTGTCGGCGACCCGCGACCAGCCCTCGGCCTTCAAGGGGAGGACGGAGGGCGGCGGCTATCTGCGGGTCCGTTCCCGCCACAGCTGGCGAGCCAGGGCTGCCGGGTCATCCTCCGGGTCAAAATAGGCGCCCAGGCGATCGCACAGAAGGCGTTCGGCTGCACGCCGATCGGCCGGGCGTTCCAGCCGAATCAGAGCCGCGGCCACACGCTTGAGCCCGTCAGCATCCATGGAAGCCATCATGTCCGTTCCGTGTCCATCTTTGCGATCCCGCCCGACCGGCTGCGGACATCGCTTGCCCTCTAATCGATGTCAGTTTCATGACGCAAGCCGCCCTCGGCCGGAGGAGGGGACTGGACCCTCGGGCCGGCGGCCGAAAGCGGCACCAGGCCCGCCCACAAATCTCGACGGCACAGGAACGGCACCGCATGAAACGGACCGCCCCGGCCGGGAGCACTTCCCCCGTCCGCGCGGCCCGGCCGCCGCCCTGCCGGCAAGGATCGCAGGGCCGTCAGTCGATGATGTCGATCCATCCCTTCTTGATGGCCTTGGCGACCGCATGGCTGCGGGAAGAGGCGCCGAGCTTGGCAATGGCGTTGCGCACGTGGAAGCGGGCCGTCTCGGGCGAGCGGTCGATGATGATGCCGATTTCGCTGTCCGTCTTTCCGCAGGCGACCCAGGCCAGGCATTCGCGCTCGCGTTCGGTCAGCGGGCAGTCGTCCACGAGCCGCCGCCCCTGCGCCTCGACCACCTCTTCCACACGATTGAGAAAGGCATGGCCGGCGACGAACAGGTCGCTCTCATAGGGGCGCACCCAGCGCCGCATCTCCGCCAGCGGTTCCTCGCTGATCCAGCTGACGAAGCCGGTGCGGCCGCCCGGCTGGTGGACGGGAACGATGATGCCGGAGCGCACGCCCACTTCCTTGAGCACGCTGATCGTCTGCTGACCGATCGCCGTAAAGGGGCGCTCAAGCCATTTGGGATCGACACCGAGATTTTCTTCATCCAGCCCCCAGGTGAAGGGCCAGCGGCGCAGCTTGCAGGGGGTTACAAGCGGGCAGGCCAGATTGTAGCCGCTCTCCACCCAGCGGCGGATGAACTCCGGACTCCAGCCGAGTTCCACCCCAAGCAGTTCGCCGTTTTCATCCACCGGCAGCAGCGAATGCTGGACATCAAGATCGAATGCCACCCGCGAAAACGGCAGTGCACGGGTGTAATGGGCGAGGATCAGGCACAGATCCCGCAGGTTGCGCGCCTGCGGCAGCTCCTGAAGCAGCTTCTGGGTAGGATCAGCCAACATCGTCTGGGATCTTCTCTTCCTGCTGTACGCGGATCGTCCGCTTCGATCTGTCAAGACCGGCAGGAATCGCACCTCCACCCCAGGCAGGCGCCCGGATCATGAAGACCGCACCAGCCGTCGGGAGGATCCGACCTGCCAACCGGCACAGGATACGACAAGAGAATGTTGCGGACACGCGCAATCCCGCAAGAATCGATCAAAACCTGCCGAAACCGTGAGGCTCAAACCCCAAAATTCCGGTAGTTGACGTTACGTCACCTCTCCAGCGGATGCGTGAGGCCGGAAGGCGTGAATCGACGATGTGATTCGTCAAGGAAGGCGGCTGTCCGTTTCATTCCGATACGAATTCCCGCAACGGGCCTGCGCCATCCTGTAGTGGCGGGCATGCGTCCCGGCCTGGGGAGAGGGGCGCGCCGCTGCCGCGGCTGCGGCAAGCGCCCGGTTGCGTGCTGCCGGGCGTCCTGCACAGCCGGCGCTCCGGCTCTCGTTCTTGGAGGGATCGGGCTGCGGTTTTCCGGGGCAGCCGGGGCGGAATGATCGCGCTCGCCATTCCGAAGGGATGCGGAAGAAAGCCCCACATTTTCCGAAAGCCGGGGCGGTTCCAGAGGCCGTGCCGGCAGGAGTCCGGGAGCGGCTGCAGAGCCGGCCCGTCGCCCGGGCCCTCATGGTGCATGGAAGTGCAGGGCGGCGCAGCCCGGCAGGGGGGCGGCGCATTCGCCATCCGACATCCCTTCGCGGTGACGGATCGCAAACCGCGGCCGGGCATGCCCCGCCCGAGCGGCCAGACGGTTCAGGCTTTCTCCCGCCAGCCGTCCCGAGATCACAAGAGCGCCCGCAAACAGAAGATGGGCCACAATGGTCATCAGCATGCGCATTCTCCCGAATGATCCTGTTTTGTTCCATACAGGTCACAATCGAACATGTCAAGAACATTCCGGGAGATCAGCGGCATCCGCGGCCGGAGACAGACTTGCCCCGGAGCGGCCTTCCCGTGCCGGATGCCCCGATCCGGATGCCTGGGGAGGCCGGAAAGGGGGAAGGCGGAAAGGGCATTAAGGGGAAGGCGCATTTTGCCGGCCCGGAAAGGACGGGACGTGCCGGGACGGCGGGGCGGTGTCTGCAGGGCGGCGTCTGCGGCCGGATCACGAATGGGCCGGCGGTGCCGCGCAGGGGACAAGGGGCGTGCCGATGGCTGCCGCGCCGGCGCGGGAGGGCTGCGGGCGGAAGCGGTGCGGAGCAGCATTTGGCACGCTCAGACAAGCGGCCGTGATCATTTCATGCTAATTTTCGGGAAGAATCAGAAAATCCGTATCGGAAGGAGGAGACAACCGATGCCAACCAGCCTCGTCCCTTTCTCGTCTGCCGTGCGCAAGTGCGGTCTGCTTGCCGGATGTGCGGCGTTTGCCATGATGGCCGCGTCCGCCCGGGCGGAGGAGCCGAAAAATCCGGCCGCGGAGGAGGCGGCTCCCCAGACGTCGCAGGCGGCCGGCGCCCAGAGCGAACAGCCTGCCGGCACGGGTGCGATCGAGGAAATCGTGGTCACCGTTCAGAAGCGCGCCCAGCGGCTGCAGGATGTGGGCGTGTCGGTGACGGCCTTCACCGAATCGATGCTGGAGCGGATCGGCTTCAAGGACAGCACCCAGATCGTCCAGCAGGTGCCGAACTTCAACTACGGCACCCCGGTCGGCCAGGGCAACAACCCGGCCTTCGCCATGCGCGGCGTGGGTCTCGTCAATCCCTTCGAGGACAACCAGGAGGGCAAGGTCGCGATCTACCGCGACGGCGTCTACCAGGGCACGCTCGCCGGCCAGACCCTGCAGATGTTCGACCTCGAGCGGGTCGAGGTGCTGCGCGGCCCCCAGGGCACACTCTATGGCCGCAACTCGACGGGCGGGCTCGTGAACTTCATACCGAGGAAGCCCGGTGACGAGCTTGGCGGCTTCGTGGAAGGTGTCGGCGGCGAGTTCAGCCAGGTGCGGCTGACGGCGGGCGTGGACCTGCCGGTCTCGGACCGCGTGCGCACACGCTTTGCGATCGACTTCAACCGTGACGACGGCTATGTGCGCAACCGCTTCCGCTCCCAGAACTTCAACACCGCCGGCGTACGCGGCAACGACACCAACACCTTCGCGGGCCGCGGGCTGATCGCCATCGATCTCGATGACGACACGGACCTTCTGTTCAACGTCCACGGCAGTCGGGTGGATCAGCTGGCGCCCTACTATCAGCATCAGGGCGTGCTGCGCGAGGACCGCTCCTTCTGCTCGTCGGAGGAGATGCAGCAGATCAACGGCTGCTTCGACTTCTTCGACTATGCCGACCAGGACAACCACGACGCGTTTGCCGGCAGCTACGACCGCCGCGGCGTCCTCCAGATCAAGAATGTCGGCGGCTACATGACGCTGACCCACCGGTTCGCGAACGGCATGGAGCTCGTCTCCCAGACGGCGGTGGAGCATTTCAACAAGCTCCATCAGGAAGACACCGACATGAGCCCGGTCGCCCTGATCGAACCGGATTTCGGGGTGAACGCCACCCAGTTCAGCCAGGAGCTGAGACTTTCGGGTTCGGGCGCGCGCAGCAAGTGGGTGATCGGCGCCTATTTCTTCCATGACGACCGCGACACGCCGCGCGGACGCCTGAAGCTGACGCTGTTTGACGACGAGCTGATCCAGGCGCTGATCGGCCTGCCGGGGGCGCTGGTCTTTGACGGCCGCTGGGCGCAGAAGACGACATCGGGCGCGGGCTTCGCCCAAGTGGAATACGACGTGCTGCCGACGTTCACGGTGGTCACGGGCCTGCGGTTCACGGCGGAGCAGAAGAAGTTCCGCTATGATGTCTTCCGCAACGATCTGGGGCCGGTCGCGCCCGGCCGGATCCTGGATGACAGCCGCAGCTTTTCCGGCGTCAGCGCCAGGGTCAATCTGAACTGGCACCCGAATGCCGACCAGCTCTACTACTTCGCCTTCTCGCGCGGGTTCCAGTCCGGCGGATTCAACGGCGGCTTCGCCATCGGCGCGCCGCTCGGATCCTTCGGCAAGGAGATCCTGAACGCCTTCGAGGTCGGCGCCAAGACCGAATGGCTGAACCGCCGGCTCAGACTCAATCTCGCCGCCTTCTACTACGACTACAACAAGGCCCAGCTGCTGGACTTCGACCCCGAGTCGCTGTCGAACGTCGCGGTCAACGCCTCGCAGGTCACCATCTACGGCGGTGAGGCGGAGCTGGTGGCGGCGCCGGCGGAGGGGCTCACCATCACCCTCAACCTCGGGCTGCTCGACTCCGAGATCAAGACGCGGCCCGGCGAGATCGTCCTGGGCGGGCCGTTGCAGGCGTCCGCTCCCGCCGGCGCCCAGATCGACATTCGCGGCAACCAGCTGCCGCTGGCGCCGCATGTGTCGTCATCCGGGATCGTCCGCTACGAGCATCCGTTGGGTGCGGGCCGCGGCCGACTCGGCATGCAGGTGGAATACAGCTTCACCTCCAAGCAGTTCTTCTCGCTGACCAACGACCCGATTCTCGGCGAGAAGAGCTATTCGATCTGGAATTTCCGCGTCGACTGGACGAGCGAGAGCGAGAAGCTCACGCTCAGGCTCTTTGCCAACAACGCCTTCAACAAGGTCTACAAGGTCTGGACCTTCGATTTTACGCCGGACTTCGGGTTCCTGCAGCAGTTCATCGGCGATCCGCGGCGCATGGGCGGCGCGCTGATCGTGCACTTCTAGGCCGCAGGGAGGCAGCAATGATGGATGAGATGACCCCCTCTGCCGCTGATCCCCTGACCCGGGTGCCGGAGGATGTGGCCGCCTTCGTGAAGGCCGACAAGCGTCTGTTCATCGGCGGCCAATGGGTGGAGGCCTCATCGGGGCGCCGCTTCGACGTCTTCGACCCGGCGACTGCCAGCGTGATCGCGCAGGTTCCCGAGGCGGGTGCGGAAGATGTCGATCGGGCGGTCCGGGCCGCCCGCGTGGCGCTGGAGGAGGGCGAATGGGCGCAGCTTGCGCCGGCCGACCGCGAGCGGCTGCTGTGGCGGCTGTCCGATCTTGTCGAGCGGGAGGCCGACGATCTGGCGGCGCTGGAGGCGCTTGATAACGGCAAGAGCGTGCGCATGGCCCGCATGGTCGATATCCAGGGCGCGATCGACTATCTGCGCTACATGGCCGGCTGGGCCACCAAGATCGAGGGGGCGACGCTCACTCCCTCCTTCAAGGGCATCCCCGGTGCGCGGCATGTGGCCTTCACGCTGCGCGAGCCGGTGGGAGTGGTGGCCGCCATCATCCCGTGGAACTTCCCGCTGCTGATGGCCGTCTGGAAGATCGCCCCGGCGCTGGCTGCCGGCTGCACGGTGGTGCTCAAGCCCGCCGAGGAAACCCCGCTGTCCGCCCTGCGGCTGGCCGAGCTCGTGGAAGAGGCCGGCTTTCCGGCCGGCAGTGTCAATGTCCTCACCGGCCCGGGCGAGACGACGGGAGCCGCGCTCGTGCAGCATCCGGGCGTCGACAAGATCGCGTTCACGGGATCGACCGCTGTCGGCAAGATCATCGGCAAGGCGGCGATGGACGGCCTCAAACGCGTGTCGCTGGAGCTCGGCGGCAAGTCGCCGGTCATGGTGCTGGAGGATGCCGACATCGATATGGCCGCCCAGGGCGCGGCGCAGGCGATCTTCTTCAACCACGGCCAGGTGTGCACGGCCGGCTCGCGGGTGCTGGTGGCCGAATCCGCCCATGACGCGCTGGTCGAGCGGCTGTCGGCGATCGCCTCCTCGCTGAAGCTCGGCTCGGCCTTCGAGGAGGCGGACATGGGCCCGCTCGTCTCGCAGGCGCAGCAGGAGCGGGTGCTGGGCTATGTCGCATCCGCGCGCGAGGAGGGGGGTGAGATCGCCTGCGGCGGCGGTCCGGCCGATGACCGGCCCGGCTATTTCGTCAAGCCCACCGTGATCGCCCGTGCGCGGCCGGGCATGCGCGTGGTGGAAGAGGAGATCTTCGGCCCCGTCGTGGCGGTCCAGACCTTCCACGACGAGGAGGAGATGATCCGGCTTGCGAACGCCACCCCCTACGGCCTGGCCGCCAGCATCTGGTCCAATGATCTCAGGCGCGTGCATCGCCTGATCCCGCGGATCAAGGCGGGCACCGTGTGGGTGAACGCCCACAATCTCGTGGATCCCGCGCTTCCCTTCGGCGGCTACAAGCAGTCCGGGCTGGGCCGCGAGCACGGCCGCGAGGCCATCAATCTCTATACGGAGGTGAAAACCGTGTGGATGGTGGTATGATCGCGTCATATTCCGGGACGAGGAGGATGCGCATGCGGCCCGTGGTCGTTTCGCTGCTGGCGGCGCTGGGACTCCTGGTGGCCACGAGCTGCCGGGCGCAGCCGCCGCTGCCGGCCGAGGAGGTGGGCGTGGCGGGGCCCGTCGCCTGGTCGCCGCATCTCGTGTGGGTCAACGACATCGCCTTCCCGGCCATGCCCGACGGGCGCGCCATGCTGGTGGATGCGGATACCGGCCGCATGCTGGGCATGATCTCCGGCGGTTATGGCCACAACAGCCTGCTGTTCTCGCCGGACGGCCGGCGCATCTACAACACCGAGACCTATTACGCCCGCGGCACCCGCGGCGCGCGGACCGACGTCATCACCATCTATGACGCCGGAAAGTTGACGCCGCTGTCGGAGATCGTGATCCCGCCGAAGCGCTTCCTGTCCATGCCGCTGCTCGCCAACCAGCGGCTCATGGACGAGGGGCGGCTTGCCGTCGTCTACAACTTCACGCCGTCGCAGACGGTGAGCGTGGCGGATGTCCGGGCCGGGCGGATGCTCGCCGAATTCGACACGCCCGGCTGCGGCCTGATCTTCCCGCTCGCCGCGCGCCGCTTTGCGATGCTGTGTGCCGACGGCGGGCTGCTCGATGTGGCACTCGGCGATGACGGCCGGCCCGTGCTGCAGGAGGCGCGCGCCCCCTTCTTCGACGCCGACCGCGACCCGCTCATCGAGAAGGCCGTGTTCGACGGCCGGCGCTGGCTGTTCCTGTCGTTTTCGGGCGCGGCCTACGCGCTCTCGCTAAAGAACGGGCAGGCAGCGGGCGAGGCGCTGGGCTGGCACGTGGCGGCACCGGATTCCGGCTGGCGGCCCGGCGGCATCCAGCTGCTCGCCTTCCATGCACCGAGCGGGCGGCTGTTCGTGCTGATGCATCAGGGCGGGCCCGGCACCCACAAGGATCCGGGCATGGCGGTGTGGGTCTTCGAGGCGGCATCCGGCAGGAAGCTTGCCGAATGGTCGCTTGCCGCGCCTGCGACCAGCATCGCGGTGAGCCCGGACGCGGATGATCCGCTGCTCTATGCGGCGCTCATCGGCGATCCGAACCTGCGCGTTTATTCGGCGAAGGACGGCAGCCTGCGCCGCACGATCCCGGAGACGGGCATCACGACGACGATCCTTCAGCCCGTGCCGCCACCGGCCGGGGAGGAGGCGCGATGATCGACCCCCTGCTTGCCATCGCCGCCCGCGGCCTGCTCGCCCTGCTGCTGCTCGCGGCGGGCATGGCGAAGCTCAAAGACGGCGCGCGCTTCGATGCGGCGGCGATCGGCTATCTGCCGGCTCTGGCGGCGTGGCCGCATCTGCGGCGGACGGCCCGTTTCGGTCTTGCAGCGGGCGAGCTGGGCCTGGGAGCGGGGCTGCTGGCCGCGGCGGTGCCGGGCATGGGGCCCCCCTGGTCTGCGGCCTTCGGCCTGGCCGCGGCGACCCTCCTTCTTTTCTACGGCGGGCTGATTGCAGCGGCGCTGATCGCCGGCCGGCGTGGTTTCGACTGCGGCTGCGGCGGCTTCGCGGGCAGGCGTCAGGAGATCGGCTGGCCGCTCGTGCTGCGCAATCTCCTGCTGGCCGCCATTGCCGTCGTGGGTGCCCTGCCCGCCGCGGCCCGTCCGCTGGGGGTGTTCGACCTTGCAAGCGCCCTGGGGGCGGTAGCGGCATCCGCCTTCCTCTATGCAGCGGCCGAGACGGCGCTGGCTTTGCCGCGGCCTGTGCGTGTGCGGGAGGCGGTGCGATGACGCTGATCGATGCGCTGCTGTGGTCGCAGGTGCTGCTGTGGGTCGTCGTTGCCGCGATGGCCTTCCTGCTGTTCGCCCTGATGCGCCAGATCGGTGCTCTGCATGACCGGGTGGCACCGGTCGGCGCGCTGACGCTTGCGGGCGGCCTGAAGCCCGGCGAGGCGCTTCCCGCGATGGTGGTCCATGACCTGTTCGGCGAGCCGGTCCCGGTCTCCGGCGCCAGCCCGGACGGGCGCGCGCGGCTGCTGGTGTTTACGGCTCCCAACTGCCCGGTCTGCCGGGAGCTCAAGGAAACGCTGGCCATGATCGCGCAGCAGGAGCGCCGTTGGCTGGCCGTCATCCAGGTCAGCGACGGGGATCCGGCCGAGCACCGCCGTGCGGCCGAGGAGGCGCGCGCCCAAGGCATGCGCTATGTGCTCTCGCGCAATCTCGGCCTGCTGCTGGAGGTCGGGCGCCTGCCCACTGCCGCGCTGGTGGACGAGCAGGGTGTGCTCATCGCCAAGGGGCTCGTCAATTCGCGCGAGCATCTCGAAAGCCTGTTCGAGGCGCGCCGGCGGGGCTATGCAAGCCTTCAGGAGTTTCTCCGTGACAGGGGAATGGCCCGGCCCGGGCGTGAGGGAGAAGAAGAGGAAAGACAGCGGGACCATGCTTGAACGCAAGCTCGATGCCTGGATGGAACGCCGCGCCCGGCGGCTCTATCGCCGGACCTCCCGGCGCAGCGCACTCGCGCGGCTGGGGACCTGGCTCGTCGGTGGGGCGATGCTGCCGCTGCTGCCGGTCGCGCGCGGCGCGGCGCAGGAAGGCGGTCACGGAGCGGGCGGGGGTGCCGTGCAGGCCGATGATCCCACCGCCTGCAATTACTGGCGCTATTGCGCGATCGACGGTTTCCTGTGCGCCTGCTGCGGAGGCTCCGCCAGCCAGTGCCCGCCGGGCACCGAGCCCTCGCCGATCACCTGGATCGGCACTTGCCTCAATCCCGAGGACGGCCGGCACTACGTGATCTCCTACAACGACTGCTGCGGAAAGACGAGCTGCGGCCGCTGCTTCTGCAATCGCAACGAGGGCGACAAGCCGGTCTATGTCCCCTATCAGTCCAACGACATCAACTGGTGCCTCGGCACCCAGGTGGGCGAGGTCTACCACTGTTCGACCGCCGTGGTGATCGGTGTCGCGGAATCATGAGGTGGGTGCTCTTTCGTGCCGCCGGCGCTGTCCGCCTGGGGGTGGCCGGTCTGGTCGCGGTGCTCGTGCTCGTGCCGGCAAAGGGGCTGCGGGCGGATCCGGCTCTCGACTACGTGCTCAACTGTCAGGGCTGCCATCTGCCGGACGGACGCGGCATGCCCGGCAGGGTGCCGCCTTTGAAGGATCACGTGGCGCGGTTTCTCCTGCTGCCGGAAGGGCGGGCCTTCCTCGTCCAGGTACCGGGTGTCGCCCGGTCGGCCCTGCCGGATGACCGGATCGCGGCCCTTCTCAACTGGCTGGTCTTGCACTTTGACCCAGATCATGTTCCAAATAACTTCAAACCTTATACATCTGATGAGGTAGGTCGTCTGCGCCGCAATCCCCGTGCCGAAGTCGCGGCCTACCGCCGGGATCTGCTGGAGAGGATCGCTGCCATCGAGAAGAAGGATGGCAGGCCGGAATGACATGACATGATACGAAGTGCGGTGTCATATCACCTGCGACTGTATTTCATGGGTCGGGATAGCAGAAGGAGCAGATGACGATGGCCAAGGCCTTTGCCAGTGCGGCGGATCTGGAGGACAAGCAGGTCACCTTTGCACGGCTGTCGGACCATGCCTGGGCCTACACGGCCGAGGGTGATCCCAATACCGGTGTCATCATCACGGATGAGGGCGTGATGGTGGTCGACACCCAGGCGACCCCGGCGATGGCCCGGGACGTCATCGCCAGGATTCGGGACGTCACGGATGCGCCGATCAAATATGTGGTGCTCTCGCACTATCATGCGGTGCGGGTACTGGGAGCTTCGGCCTACGGCGCCCATGACATCATCGCAAGCCGCGGCACGTATGAGCTCATCGTCGAACGCGGCGAGGCCGACTTCAAGTCCGAAGCCGGGCGCTTCCCGCGGCTGTTCCGGGGCATCGACACGATTCCGGGTCTCACCTGGCCGACGATCGTGTTCGAGGAGAAGCTGACCGTCTTCATGGGCGGGGTGGAGATCCAGATCCTGCATCTGGGCCGCGGCCATACGAAGGGCGATACGGTGGTCTGGCTGCCGGCCGAAGGTGTCCTGTTCTCGGGCGATCTCGTCGAATTCGGGGCCACGCCATATACGGGCGATGCCTATCTCAGGGACTGGCCGGCGACGCTGGACCGCATCGCGGCCCTGCAGCCGAAGGCGCTGGTGCCGGGGCGCGGGGATGCGCTGACCCGGCCGGAGGACATCGCCAAGGCGCTTTCGGGTACGAAAGCCTTCATCACCGATCTTTACGAGAGTGTCGCGGCGGGCCGGGCGGCGGGCAAGTCGCTGAAAGAGATCTATCGGGAGACCTACGATCGGCTCGCGCCCAAATACGGCCAGTGGGTGATCTTCGACCACTGCATGCCCTTCGATGTCGCCCGCGCCTATGACGAGGCGGGGGGAAAGACGGATCCCGAGATCTGGACCGCCGAGCGCGATCGCGAGATGTGGGCGGCCCTCGAAGGCGAGGCCTGAGCCGGCGGCCGGAGGGCGCATGCGGCTGCCGCCGTCTGCGGACGGACGGATATAATCGAAGAAAAGGCGGCAGCCCCCTTCGTGCGGATCAGAGGACGAGACCCTTGCAAACGGCAAGCTCAGGGCAAGGGAGCCAAAGGCATGACCAGAAGAGCACGGCGCACCTTTTCATTCACACCGCCGCCGGAACTGGAGACGGGCGAAGGTGCCGCCCCCATCGTCGTCGTCGGGGCGGGGCCCATCGGCCTGTCGGCGGCGCTGGATCTGGGGCTCATGGGGCACCGGGTCATCGTACTGGACAAGGACAACATCGTCTCCGACGGCTCGCGTGCGATCTGCATCGCCAAGCGCACGCTGGAGATCAGCGATCGCCTCGGTATCGGAGACGAACTCCTGGACAAGGGGGTGAAATGGAATATCGGCCGCGTCTTCTTCCGCGACGAGGAGATCACCTCCTTCAATCTGCGCCCCATGGCCGCCCAGAAGTTTCCGGCCTTTGTCAATATCCAGCAGTATTACTGGGAAGAATATCTGATCGACCGGCTGGCCGGCGTGGATACGGTCGAACTGCGCTGGCTGTCGAAGGTCACAGCCCTCGAACAGGACGGGCAGGGAGTGTGGCTGACGGTCGAGACGCCTGAAGGCGCCTACCGCCTTCATGCCGACTGGGTGATTGCGGCCGACGGCGCGCACAGCACGATCCGACGCCTTTTGGGACTGGAGTTCAAGGGGCGCATCTTCGAGGACAACTTTCTCATTGCGGACGTGCGCTTCCAGCATGAGCACCCGGATGAGCGCTGGTTCTGGTTCGATCCGCCATTCAATCCCGGCAAATCCGCCCTCATGCACAAGCAGCCGGATGACGTCTGGCGGCTCGACTTCCAGCTCGGCTGGGACATCGACCGCGAAGAGGCGATCAAGCCTGAAAACGTGACACCGTATGTCCGCGGCATGCTGGGCGAGGATGTGGCCTTCGAATACGAGTGGATCTCGATCTACACCTTCCAGTGCCGGCGGCTTGAACGCTTCCTGCATGACCGCGTGATCTTTGCCGGCGATGCCGCGCATCTGGTCTCGCCGTTTGGCGCCCGGGGCGCCAATTCCGGCGTGCAGGACACGGACAATCTGGCTTGGAAACTCGATCTCGTGATCCGGGAGCTCGCCCCCGCGTCGCTGCTGGAAAGCTATGATTTCGAACGGACGCAGGCGGCTGACGAGAACATCCTCAATTCCACGCGCTCGACTGAGTTCATCACCCCGAAGTCCCCGCAAAGTCAGGCCTATCGGGACGCGGTGCTGGAACTGTCCCGGCATGTGGAGGGGATACGCCCCTTCATCAATTCCGGCCGCCTGTCGGTTCCCCGGATCTATACGGATTCACCTCTGAGCACGGAGGACCGGCCCGGCGAGTTCCAGGCGGGCCTCGTGCCCGGCAGCCCGGCAGTCGATGCGCCCGTGGTGGCGGGTGGCAGCCAGGACTGGCTGCTCGGACAGCTTGGGGGACGGTTCCAGTTGCTCGTCTTCGCCTCCTCGGCCGCCATGGCGCGCAGCATGGAGCACGCGCTGGCCCCCCTGAGCACGGGCAGGCCGGGACTTGAGCCGCTGTTCGTTCTGCCGCCGGGCATGTCGCCCGAAGGAGTGAAAAGCCCCGTCGTCATCGACAATGAGGGACTGGTCCAGGAACGCTATGCCGGGCGACCGGGGACCGTCTATCTGTTGCGCCCGGACCAGCATGTGGCCATGCGGCGCCGGCATCTGGAGCCGGCAGAGGTCGCAACCGCCCTGGAGAAAGCGGCCGGGCTGGCGGAACGGTCCCCGCGCTAGAGCCGGCAGGAAGGAGATCGCTCATGGGCAAGCTGTTGACAGAGCCGCGTGTCGCGGATCCGGACGGACTTTATGAAGAACTGGTGGCCATGCATGAAGGCCGCAGCCTAGAGGAGAGTCTGAAGCTGCAGGCCAAGCTCGTCCTGCTGCTTGCCAACCACATCGGGGATGATGACGTGGTTCGCGAGGCCATCGCGCTCGTCCGGGCCGATGTGCCGACCGCTGCGGCAGGCCGGGCCGGGCAATGAGCAGGGCAGTTTCCGCCCCGCAGGGCATGCCGGGGCCTTTCTCCCCGCTCCTGACAGGGAAAGGGGGCGGGGCGTGAGGGGAGAAGAGGAAGGCGCCCGGCCCGTTCCCTTTGCCACCCGCGCCACCCTGGGTGGACTGGTGGCATTGTCCGCGGTGGCGACGGATATTGCGCTGCCTGCACAGCCGGTGATCGCTGCCGATCTCGGCGGTACGGCCACGGAGGCCCAATGGGTGGTCAGCAGCTATCTGGCGGGTTTCGCTGCCGGCCAGATCCTGTGGGGCATGGCGAGTGACCACTGGGGCCGGATTCCGGCAATCCGGGTGGGACTCGTCGCCTTTGCCGCAATCAGCGCCGGCCTTGCGCTGGCTCCCTCCATGGCCGTCTTTCTGCCCCTGAGACTGATCCAGGGACTGGCCGGCGGCGTCGGGCCGGTGGTCGCGCGCGCGATCGTGCGGGATCTTTCAGGAGGTGCGGCCGGGGGGCGGCTGATGGCCGGCCTGACCGCGCTCCTCGGTCTCGGCCCCCTGCTTGCCCCCCTTGTCGCCAGCGCCATTCTTCTCGTTCTGCCCTGGCAGGCGCTGTTCTGGTTGAGCATGGGCTATGCGCTCGTGCTGCTGGCGGCCGCCCGGCACAGCCTGTGGGAGACGCGCCGTGGACCGGGGCAGGGCCTGGGGCTGGGCGCGCTTGTCCGTGGGGGGAGCCGTTTTCTCGCAATCCCGGCCTGCCGCACCGGCCTGCTGCTGGTGGCGCTGCCCTTTGCGGGTTATCTGACGGTCATCGCCGCATCCTCCACGGTGCTGGAGGCGGTCTATGACGTGCCACCGACCCTGTTCGGCGTCGTCTTCGCCACCGCAGCCATCGGCTTTTCCGGCGGCTCGCTGATCGCCCGCCGCCTGCTCAGGCATCGGGATCTGGAGCAGGTGCTGAGCGCGGGTGCCGGACTGCTGGCCCTTTCGGGGCTGGGACTGGCGGCGGTTCTGGCTGGCCTGCTGGAAGGTCTCGTGCCGTTCTGGGGATTCGTGAGCCTGTTCATCTTCGGCGTCGGCGTGCTGCTGCCGAGCGCCACCATGCTGGCGCTTGAACATGTGCCCGAGATTGCAGGGCTTGCGGCCGCACTGATCGGCACGGTCCAGCTGGCCGGCGGGGCGCTGGTCTCGGCGCTGGCGGCCGCCGCCTTCGACGGTACCCCGCGGGCCATGATCATCGTGCTGCTGACATCGGCCGCCACGGCGATCCTGGTGCGCCTTGTCAGTCTCGTGCGCTCGTCCCCATGACGAATCCCCCCGCGCCGGGGGCACGGGGGGATCCAGCAAGAAGGGATGGTCCAATGATCGGAGACCGCCCTCAATGGACGCAGATCGGATCCGGATTGCCGTCCGGATCATTGATGGCAAAGCCGTCGGTGCGCGGCTGGCCGAGCAGCAGAATGCCCGACACATGCGGGGTCGCCATCGAGGTGCCGGACAGCGTCGCATAGCCGCCATCCTTGTAGGTGGAGAACACGGACACCCCCGGATCCGCGCAATCGATCGGCGGGTTGCCCCAGTTGGAGAAGGAGGCGAACACGTCGTTCGAGTCGATCGCGGAGACCGTATAGACGTTCGGATGCTCGGTGCTGGCCGGCGAGACATTGAGCGCGTTCTGCGATTCGTTGCCGGCGGCGATGGCAAACTTCACGCCCGTGTCGGCCGCCGCCGCCACGGCATCATTGAGCGCCTGGCTGAACCCGCCGCCAAGGCTCATGTTGGCGACATCTCCGGGCTGACCATGCGCGCCCACATAGTCGACACCCGCGATCACATCGGCAAAGGTGCCCGAGCCATTCGCATCCAGCACCCGCACCGACACCACCGTCGCACCGGCCGCCACGCCCACGACGCCGATGGAGTTGTCAATGGCGGCGATGGTGCCGGCGACATGGCTGCCGTGGCCGTTGAGATCATCCGGCGTATTCTTGCCGCGGGCGAAGTTCACGGAGCGGGAGACATCGACGTTGAGATCCGGGTGGTCGAGGTCCACACCCGTATCGATCACCCAGGCCGTGCCGGTGGCACCCGACACCCCGCCATTGACCCGCGTGATTCCCCAGGGGGTCGTCTGGGGAGGCTGGCTGCCGCCACCGCCCGGCTTGCCCTTCTTGGCGCTGGGGTTGTTGCCCATGAAGACGAAAGCGGGCTGGTCCTTCTCATAATAGGCGATGGACGGGTTGCGCGCCATGATCCGCTCGGCCGCCTGGGGGGAGACATAGGCGGCAAAGCCCCGAATGCTGCCGGTGTAGACGCGGTCCACCCGTCCGCCTTCCTGGGCGGCGATGGCCTGCGCCCGGGCCGCAGCCTGATCCGGCAGAATTTCGTGGGTGAAGACGAAGATGTAGTGGTCCTGAAGCGCCATGCGCGTCTCAGCCGGTACCCCGAACTGCTGCGCCGAGGCGGAAGATGCAAGCGCCGTTGTCGCCAGCGCCCCGGCAAGCACCGCTCCAGCGAACGCCATTTTCTTGGTATGGCTCATGGTCCCTCTCCTGTAAGTTTAACTAACATTCCCTCCTGTTGCCGACCGTTTCAACATCTTCCAAGGATGTTTTGAAGAAAATGCGATAAAACGCCGCAGATGGACTTGGAGGACATACCCGTTTTAAGCCACAAGACGCCAATGAATATCATGGTTAATTCATAATATTATTGAATTATGTTGCGATTTTTTCTAAATAAATCTTTGTAAAAATCAATTTTATTAAAAAGAATATTTATGAGTTTTGATCGATGGGGTCGTGAGTGCATATGATCACGCATTCGGAGGACCACATGAATATTATCTATGACTCTGTTTCAATACTATAACTTTAATCATAAAACATGACTGGCATGTAAAATTCTTCACGAAGAGCTCACGAGAATGTGAGGGTGGATCGCGTGATTGTGATTCCGCGTGTGCCCGCAACCGGTTTCCATCGCATCAAAATATATTCAAGATAAAAGCGCCAGCCCGCAACCATCAATGGAGACGAGCAAGAAAGGGAGAGGCACATGACCACTCGTTCCATCAAGGCGGTTCTTGCCGGTGGCGTGGCGCTGCTTGCCATGCAGACGGTGGCGGCGCATGCAACGCATGAACTGCTTCACAGGCAGAAGGCTCCGCAGTTCGGGATTTCCGCCGAAATGCGGATGAAGGTGCAGGACAGCTACATCGTCACCTTCGTCGATTCGATGCCGGCGGCCGAGGTCGAGGCTTATGCGAAGGCCATGGCGCGCGACTACAAGGGCAAGATCCTCCACATCTATGACACGGCGCTCAAGGGCTTCGCGATCAAGCTGCCGCGGGCGCGCGCCATGCGCATGGCGAATGATCCGATGGTCATGCGGATGGAGGATGATGCCGTCGCCTTCATCGATACCCATGAGCTTCTGCATAAGGCCAAGGGCGGCTTCGGTGCGCTTGTCCACACCTCCGGTTCGCAGACGACCCCTTGGGGCATCACCCGTGTCGGTGGTTCGATGGACGGCTCGGGTCTCAACACCTATGCATGGGTAATCGATACGGGGATCGATCTCGATCATCCGGACCTCAACGTCAACACCGCCTGGAGCCGCAGCTTCGTGGCGGGGCTGAGCTCGCCGGATGACGGCAACGGCCATGGCACCCATGTCGCGGGCATCATTGCCGCCAAGAACAACAGCTTCGGTGTCGTGGGCGTTGCGGCCGGGGCGACGCTGGTTGCCGTGCGCGTGCTGAATGCGCAGGGCTCGGGCACCTATTCCGACATCATCGCCGGCGTGAACTACGTCGGTCAGGGCTCGATCCCGGGTGATGTGGCGAACATGAGCCTCGGCGGACCGGCCAATTCGAGCCTCGATAATGCCATCATCAATGTCGCCAACATGGGCGTGTTCTTCTCGCTGGCGGCCGGCAACGAGTCGCAGTTTGCCGGGAATGTCTCGCCGGCGCGGACCAATCACAGCCGCGTCTATACGGTGTCCGCCATTGATTCGAACGACAATTTTGCCTCGTTCTCGAACTGGGGCAATCCGCCGGTCGATTGCGCGGCGCCGGGGGTGAGCATCTTCTCCACCTTCCGCGGTGGCACCTATGCGACCCTGTCCGGCACGTCGATGGCGGCACCCCATGTGGCCGGAATCCTGCTCATCAACAATGGGACGGCCTTTGCCGGCGGAACGGCGCACAACGATCCTGACGGCAATCCCGATCCCATCTGTGTCAAGTAGGAGGATGTGAACAGGCTCCCACGGCTCACTCACGAGGCGAGCGGGGCGCGCACATCTGCCCCCCACCCCCGCTCGTCGGGGACAGAGCCGATGCCACGGGAGGGACGGCCGGGCCCCAAGCGGTCCGGCCGTTCTTTGTCCGACCTAGCCAGAGTGGCCCGGCGGGTTGCGCATGCGGGTGGCAAAGCCGGCATGGGGGGATCGCTGGAGATGTCATCAGGAATGTGGCCGCCGCCCCTGCGGGTGGCAAAGCCGGACCTGCCGGTCTTGGCCAACGGGTGACGGGAAGAGAGAGACCTCGGCAGAGGACGGGGAAAGAGAGAGCGTCGACGGGTGACGAGAAAGGACGTGGTGGCAGGTGACAAGGATGGGGGAAAGGGAAGACAAGAGAGAACCCCGATGGGTGACGGAGAAGGGGGCAGTAGACCTCTTCAAAAATACCAGGCCGAAAAGTTCGGGATCCCATGGAGATCGTTCCGCTCCATGCTGGCTCCCCTTGCAATCGAAATGGGCCGTTCCTGGCTACTCAGATCTTCTTTGAAAATGATGATTCCGGAGGTAGTGGTAGACGATTAATGAAGAACATATAATCATATACAATAAAAGGATTGTAGATATGGTTATTAAAATTCCGTCAACAATATCGTTATCAACGAAATGTGTCATAATTGCAAACAAATTCATAAGTATTATTAGTGATATGAACTTGATATGCTTTTTCTTCTGGCTCGCATTCATTTCGCTGAATTTTTTCATGTCCGTTCTCCCTTTTCGCCTGCCATCCCCCATTTGTCGGATGTTTTCCAGACCAAGGAGGAGAGTGGGCCGTTCGGGGCCCACTCTCCATCACGGCATCAATGACTGGTGCTGTCAAGAAAGCCGGCAATTCCACCGGCGAATCCAGCAGGCAGAGGAGACATTCTGGGTGCTGGGTGCTTTCTCTCCTCCCGCTAGGCCCGCAGGACAAGCTCTTGGCGATGGAGCTCTCCCTCCTTTCCGGCTGTCCCACCGGTCAAGCCGGCGGATAACGAGAGATGGGCGTTGCCGGACAGCTCTCCCATTTGCCGGCGGATGAGGGAGGGGAGACGCAGGGGCATCGGCCGTCAGCTTTCCGGCCGGCTTGTGCCTGTCGCGCGGACAGGCGGGCTCCGGCGCTTCAGGGCTGGAGACTGGCGAGATACTGTTCCAGCCAGTGGATGTCATACTGGCCGGCACGGAATGCCGGCTCCGTCACGAGACGCCGGTGCAGGGGCAGGGTCGTCTTGATCCCGCCGATGACGAATTCCTCGAGCGCACGGTGCAGCCGCCGCAGAGCCTCTTCCCGCGTATCGCCCCGCACGATGAGCTTGGCGACGAGGCTGTCATAGTAGGGCGGAATGCGGTAGCCCGCAAACAGTGCCGAATCCACGCGCACATCCAGGCCGCCGGGTGGGTGGTAGTCGCTCACCTGACCCGGAGAGGGCGCGAAGGTGAGCGGGTCTTCGGCATTGATCCGGCACTCGATCGCATGGCCGCGCAGCACGACATCCTGCTGCCCGAATCCGAGCGGCTCGCCCCGGGCGATGCGGATCTGCTCCCGCACGAGGTCAAGCCCGGTGATCATCTCGGTTACCGGATGCTCCACCTGCAGACGCGTGTTCATCTCGATGAAATAGAAGGCGCCATCCTGATAGAGAAACTCGACCGTGCCGGCCCCCCGGTAGCCGAGCTTGCGAATGGCCTCGGCCGTGCGCGTGGCGATATCGTCCCGTTCCGCCGGGGAGATCGCGGGGCTCGGCGCCTCTTCGAGAATCTTCTGATGGCGGCGCTGAAGAGAGCAGTCGCGCTCGCCGAGATGGACGACATGCCCATGCGTGTCCGCCAGAATCTGGATTTCAATATGGCGCGGATGATCGAGAAATTTTTCGAGATAGACGGCATCGTTGCCGAACGCCGCACGAGCTTCGGTGCGGGCCGCCCGATAGGCCTGCTCCAGCTCGGAGGCTTTGCGCACCACCTTCATGCCCCGTCCGCCGCCGCCGGCAGCGGCCTTGATGAGGACGGGATAGCCGATCTCGTTCGCCAGCCGCTCGGCTTCCGCCAGATCGCGAACGCCGCCTTGCGAGCCTGGCACCGTCGGCACGCCGAGTTCGGCCATCGCCCGTTTGGCGGCGATCTTGTCGCCCATCATCCGGATGTGTTCCGGCTTCGGTCCCACGAAGATGAGCCCGTGTTCCTCTACCACTTCCGCAAAGCGGGGGTTTTCCGAAAGAAAGCCGTAGCCCGGGTGAATGGCATCCGCATCGGTCACCTCGGCGGCCGCCATGATGGCGGGAATGTTGAGATAGCTGTCCTTGGCCGGGGGCGGACCGATGCAGACCGCCTCATCGGCCAGCCGCACATGCATGGCATCGGCATCGGCCGTGGAATGCACGGCAACCGTGCGAATGCCCATTTCGTGGCATGCCCGATGAATGCGCACGGCGATCTCGCCGCGATTGGCAATCAACAGCTTTTCAATCTCTGCCATGGAATCCGTTCACCCTGAATGCTGCCTGACCCTGCTGCGGGACGGAAAAAGGGATGGCGCACGCCGCACGCCGCCTCATGCGATGACAAGCAGGGGCTCGCCATATTCCACGGGCTGTGCATCGGAGAAGAAGATGTGGCGCACCGTCCCGGCCCGGGGAGCGGGAATGGGATTCATCACCTTCATCGCCTCGATGATCAGCAATGTCTGGCCCTCTTCCACGGTATCGCCCACCTGGACGAAGGGTTTGGCTCCCGGTTCCGGAGCAACATAGGCCGTGCCCACCATGGGTGCCGTCACGAGGCCGGGGTGGGACAGCCAGTCTTCCTCCTCGGAGGCCGCATCCGAGGCCGCCTGCGCTGGCGGCTCGGACGGTCCACCGGCCTGGCCGGCTGCGGGCTGGATGGTCTCGGACACCGGTGCCGCCCCGGTCGCGGAGGCGGGTTGAAGGGCAGGGGGAGGCAACTGGGCCGTCACGGTCAGCTGACGTGCCACGCGGATGCGCAGGCCGTCCTCCTCCACCTCGATCTCGCTGAGCTCGGACTGCTGGAGCAGCTCGGCAAGCTCGCGGATGAGCTCCTTCGCCTCGGCAAGTTTGGACATGTCCCCGTCGATCCTTCTCTTGTTGGTGCTGTTCCGACCCGGCCATGAACCGTGGTGCGACCGGAAGCCTGTTACCGGTTTTTGGAGGGTCCGCCAAGGCCGTTTGCCGCCCGCAGGGCGCAGGTGACCATGCTCACCGATCCGTATCGTCCCTGAGCAGGCGCAGCAGAGCCTCGGCGGCCAGTTCGTAGCCGAGCGCACCGAAGCCGGCGATGATTCCGGCCGCCGCCCGCGCGGTCAAGGAACGGGCCCGGAAATCTTCGCGGGCATGAATGTTGCTCAGATGCACCTCCACCACGGGAATCGGAATGGCCTGGATGGCATCGAGCAGCGCCACCGAACCATGCGTCAGACCACCCGGATTGAGGATCACTCCATCGGCCTCTTCCGCCGCCTCGTGCAGCCAGTCGATCAGCACGCCCTCATGATTGCTCTGGCGGAAGTCCATGCGCACGCCGCGGGCGTCACCCCAGGTGACCAGCCGCGCCTCGATGTCGGCCAGGCTGTCGTGCCCATAGATTGCCGGCTCGCGCCGGCCCAGAAGATTGAGATTCGGGCCATTGAGGACATGGATGCGCGTCACGGGCCTCCTCCCTTGCCTGCGGACGGGTGAGCAGCATCGGCCGGCAGCCACGCTAGCCGTTTCGCGGCGCCAGGAAAAGGGGGCGAAGGGGACGAAGGTCCGCCCGGGGGTGAAGGGTTGTCCTTGTGTCGCCCCGCCACAAGGGCTACATGCCGGAAGAGAGGCAGATGGCAGGCATCAGGATCCAGGGGTAAGACGGGTCATGAACGAGACGGTTGCCGAGGAGATCACGATCACCATCAACGGCGAACGCAGGCGGGTGCCTGCGGATGCAAGCGTGGAATCCCTGCTTGCCGCGCTTGGCCTTGCGCCGGAGAAGGTGGCGGTTGAGCGCAATCTCGCGATCGTGCCGAAATCGGCCTATGCCACGACGCGACTGGCCGATGGCGACAGACTCGAGATCGTTCACTTCATCGGCGGGGGCGAGGCGGTGGCCGAAATCGAAGGAGAGGACGATGCGCTCGAAATCGCCGGCCGTCGCTTCCGCTCCCGCCTGATCGTCGGCACCGGCAAGTACAAGGATTTCGCTGAAACCGCCCGGGCCGTGGAGGCGTCAGGAGCCGAAATCGTCACCGTCGCCGTGCGCCGCGTCAATCTTTCCGATCCCTCCCGGCCCATGCTCGTCGATTACCTTTCTCCCGACCGCTATACCTTCCTGCCCAATACGGCCGGCTGCTATACGGCGGAGGAGGCCGTGCGCACGCTCAGACTGGCGCGGGAAGCCGGGGGGTATGATCTCGTCAAGCTCGAGGTGCTGGGCGACAAGAAGACGCTCTATCCCGACATGCGTGAAACCCTGCGTGCGGCGGAGATGCTGATTTCGGACGGCTTCAAGGTCATGGTCTACATGAATGACGATCCCATCATGGCCAAGGAGCTTGAGGAGATGGGCTGTGTCGCGATCATGCCGCTGGGTGCGCCCATCGGCTCAGGTCTCGGGATTCAGAATCCTGTCAACATCCGCATCATCGTCGAACAGGCCCGGGTGCCGGTCATCGTGGATGCCGGTGTCGGCACGGCATCGGATGCGGTCATCGCGATGGAGCTTGGGTGTGACGGCGTGCTCATGAACACGGCCATCGCCGAGGCGCGCGATCCCGTCAAGATGGCCCGCGCCATGCGCCATGCCGTCGTGGCCGGCCGGGCCGCCTATCTGGCCGGCCGCATGCCCAAGAAGCGGTATGCGGATCCCTCATCCCCTCTTGCCGGGCTGATCTGACACGACACCGGCCTCCTCCCTTCCCGATGGGCGGCAGGAAAGGGGAGGGGCTTCGGCTTCCTCCCTCGTCAGCGCCCCCGTGGGGTGCGTTGCGGAGCGCGGCAGGTCAGCCCCCCTTTTCCCTGCCGGCCCCGGCTTCCTTGAGGGACTCTTCCACGGCCGCCTTGAGCTGCTTCCAGCCCACCGCACCCTCCAGCAGGCGCCGGTTGATCACATAGGTGGGCGTGCCGGCAATGCCGATGGTGTGGGCATGCGCAATGGTCTGTTCCAGATAGTTTGCGATTGCAGGATCGGCCATGTCCCGCTTGAGCCGGGCGATATCACAGCCGGCCTTTTCCGCCAGCTTGAGGATGCGCTCCTTGCTGAGGCCGCCGGAGGCTTCCATCAAGGCGTCATGATAGGCCGGAAAGCAGCCCTGACGGTAGGCTGCGACCGCGCCCTTGGAGGCGAATGCCGAAATCGCGGGCTCACCCGGCCGGTCAATCACCGGAAACTGCTTGAAGACATAGCGGATCCGGCCCTTGAATTCCTGAATGAGACGCTTGCTGTCCCGATGCGCGCGCCGGCAATAGGGACAACGGTAGTCGTAGTATTCGATGACCGTGACCGGCGCATCCGCAGGACCGATCACGGGGGAAAAGCCGTCATTGGCCAGTTCCGGCCAGACGGCGCCGATGCGCCGGGCCTGGTTTTCCTGGACGGCCTTCTGCTGGGCCGCCTGCCAGCGCTCGATGGCCTCCAGGATGACCTCGGGATGCGCCAGGAGATAGCGGCGAATCGCGGAGCCGTCGTCTCCCGTGCTGCTGTCGGGAGAGCTGGCAGCGGTCTGCTGCGGCAGCTTGAGGCCGAGTGCCGCCACCAGCCCCAGAAATGCGGTCAGGATCACGACGGCCCGCAACAGGCCCCGTCGCCGCGCCAGCTGCATCGGTGGTGTGGTCATGTCCTCTCCCATCCCGTCGGTTTCGCCTGCTCTCCCCCTGCGTCCAGATATCGGAGATTGAAGAGACTGGCAAGCATGCCCGGCCGGTTTCCCCGGCTGCCGGCATCCTTGTCTTGGGGAACCGGCAGCCTTTCCCGGGGAATGGGCGGCTGCAGAATGGGGCGGCCTGATGCCGACTTGTCCGGACCTACCGAAGCCGCCGGCGATGGCGATGTTTCTTTTCGGTCCTGGCCATTTCCTCGGCCGCCAGGGCGATGTCCTGCGCCCGCAGCCAGGAAGGCGATCCTTCCTTGAGCTTTTTCAGGGCCTTTTTCGCGAAGGCGGCCGCTCTTTCCGGCTGGTGCAGGAGCATGAAGCGCTCAGCGCCCGCAAGCGCCGCCAGCCCCTCCTCGCCGAGACGGGTGTGCACTTCAGCCAGCTGGAACCAGGCGAAGGGGTCATAGCGGTCAAGCGCCACGGAACGCGAAAGCACGCGCACCGCCTCGCGATCCGTCTCAGGTGTTTCCATGGCCACCAGTGCGCGCCCGTAAAGCGCCAGGATGAGCGGCTGGTCCGGGGCAAGAGAAGCCGCCTTCTTCAGATCGGCCAGCGATTCGGCAACATGGCCGTTCTCGAACAGGATCTGCCCGCGGATTTCGTGGAAATAGGGATTGTTCGGTTCCGCGGCGATAAGGGCATCGGCTTCGGCCAGCGACTTCTTCCATTCCAGCATCTTGTTGTAGGCATAGACCCGGGCATAGCGGGCCGGAATGCTGGTATCGGAAGGTGGATATTTGCCGAGCGTGGCCCGGGCCGGCCAGACATAGCCTTCCAGTTTGGCCTTGATCCGCTTGAACCAGGCCTCAAGCTTGGGATCGGTCGGGGCGTCCCAGTAGGGCGAGGCCTTGAGTTTCGCTTCCAGATTCGTGATGCGCTGGCTGGAAAGCGGATGGGTGAGGACATAGGGGTCGAGGCGATTGCCATACCCGACCAGCTCCTGAAAGCGGAATTTCTCGAAGATCTGGATCAGCCCCCGCCCCGACTGATGCGTTTTGCGCAGCAGCTCGGCGGCCGCCTGGTCTGCGGAGGCTTCCTGAACCCGCAGAAACCGCAGCACGCTGCGTTGCGCCATGGACTGGCCGCCCATGATGATCCCCGCACCGGCATCCGGGGCGCCGGCCGCGATGGCGGCGGCCCCGAGCAGAAGGGAGAGGATGGTCATGCTGGTGGCCGGAGCCAGCGCCTCTCCGATACGCTGGACATGGCCGCCCAGCATGTGCCCCGTCTCATGCGCGATGACGCCCACAAGCTGGGCCACATTGTCGGCCTGCAGCAGAAGACCGGAATGGACATAGATCGTCTGACCGCCGGCATAGAAGGCATTGAGGCTCGTATCATCCACCAGCACGATCGTCACATTGCCGGGATCCAGCCCTCCCGCGGCGAACAGGGGATCGGAGATCTTGTGCAGAAAGGCCTCGGTTTCGGCGTCGCGCAGGATGCGGATGTTCTGCGCCTGGGCCGTGGCTCCCGCTCCCAGATGGAACCACAGAACGAGGAGGATCAGAATGTCCCGACAGATGCGGCGCACTCCGGCCCTTTCCCATCACTCGGATTGAGACGGTCCTCTTTTTCCGAGCGATGCTTCTTCCTTCCCGGCGACGCTTCCCCGCTTCCTGACAGCCATTGCCGGCAGAAAGATGGCAGCGCGACGGCCGCTGTGCAAGACCGTCGCGGAAGAATGCCTGCCGCAGGCCCTGTGCGGGGCGACTGTCACGATGCGATATCGGGCAGCGAAGGCCTGCGATGCTAGAAGCCGCCGCCGAGAGCGCGCTGCCACCAGCCCTTTTTTCTGCGCCCTGCCTGGTCCCGGTTTTCCTGCTCACTGCCAGAGGATTCCCGGCGATCGGCATCCGGCGCCGGAGCGTCCTGGGCGCCTGTCCCGGCCGGAGCGGCCGGTTCTCCAGCTTCTCCGGCAGAGGCGAGAGGGGAGGGGGCGGATCCGGCCGCTGGAGTTGCTCCTGCAGGCAGCAGGCTCTCTTCCTGTGTGTCATCCGTCTTCCGGCCCCGGGCCGGCGTTTCATCATCCTCCTTCCGATCCCGGACCGGAGGCGTTTCGGACTGGGAGACGGAGGAGTCCTCTGCTTGCGACTTGGCAGCAGGCGTCTTTCCGGCACGCGATGTGCGCCGGCTCGTCGTGCCTGAACGGCGCCGGCGCGGTTTTGGGCGTTCCTGTGCCGTGCCGTCCGTTTCCTTTCCGGCGGCCGTCTCCTTTTGCGCATCCTCGGAAACGGCGGCCGGCTTTTCTTCATCGGACGCCGGGGGTGCCGAGGGAGTTACGGTCTCAGCCGGAACAGCTTCTTCAGCCGGGCCACGAAAGGAGGATGAGGCCGCCTCCTTCGCGGCCTCGTCGGAAGAAGTCCGGGGCTGCTCCTGCCCGTCACCATGGCTTGCGTCTTCGGCTTCAGCCGGCGTTCCGCTTTCCGGTGCCCTGGCGGGATCCTCACCTGCCGACTCGGTCGCCGTCCTGCCTCTGGCCGTGGCGGTCCGCGTCCGGCGGGTGCGGCGTCGGCGGGGCTTTTCGGCCGCAGGGCGCGCCTGTTCGGCCTCTGTGCCATCCTCGGCCGTCACGGGCGCCTCATCGCGATCCGCGGCCTCCTGGGCGACGGCAGGCGCAGCAGAGCCGGAAGCTTCCTTCTCCTGGCCGCTTGCGGCCGTCTTTTCCGGTGCCTGATCTTCCTTTTCGCGCGCGGTGCTTCTGCTGCGGCTCCGACGACTGCGGCGCCGTCCGGATTCACTCTTGCGCCGGGAAGAGGAGGCTGCTTTTTCCGCCTCGCCTTCCGTGCGGGCGGCCTCTTCCTCCTCCTGGGCCGGAGCTGCTTGTGCGGAGGCAGTCTGCGAGAGGGGCTGCTCGTCCTTTGTCTGTGATGGCGTGGTGCTGCGGGGCGTCCGTTCAAGCCGATAGGGCTCGGCTCCCAGCGTCTCGGAGGCCTCGATCGTGATCTTGAGATCGTATTGGGTTTCCAGATCGGCCAGCACGGCACGCTTTTCATTGAGCAGATAATGGGTGACATCGGCCGGCGCCTCGACCCGCACGGCCTGCGAGCGGTTGCGCACGCCTTCCTGCTCGATGGCACGCAGAACCGTCAGCGCTCCCGACTGCATCGACCGCACGACCCCTGCACCCGCACAGCGCGGGCAGACGATCATGCTGGCCTCGACCAGATTGGGGCGCAGCCTCTGGCGGGACATCTCAAGCAGGCCGAAGGACGAGATCCGCCCGAGCTGGATGCGCGCCCGATCGCTGCGCAGAGCCTCCCGCAGCCTGCGTTCGACGGCGCGGATGTTCTGCCGGTTCTCCATGTCGATGAAGTCGATGACGATGAGACCGGCCAGATCCCGCAGCCGCAACTGACGCGCGATCTCCTCGGCCGCCTCGAGGTTGGTCTGAAGTGCGGTTTCCTCGATGTGGTGCTCGCGGGTGGCGCGGCCCGAGTTCACGTCGATCGCCACCAGAGCCTCCGTCGGATTGAACACCAGATAGCCGCCGGATTTCAGCTGCACGACGGGGCTGTGGATCGCTTCGAGCTGCTGCTCGACCTGATAGCGCTGAAACAGGGGGATCGAATCCTTGTAATGCTTCACCCGCCGGGCATGGCTGGGCATGAGCAGCCCCATGAACTCCTTGGCAGTGCGGTATCCCTGCTCGCCCTCGACCAGCACCTCCTCGATGTCGCGGGTATACAGGTCGCGGATGGCCCGCTTGATCAGATCGCCTTCCTCATAGATGAGAGCCGGTGCCAGCGAATTGAGCGTGCGTTCACGGATTTCGTCCCACAATCTGAGAAGATACTCGAAGTCCCGCTTGATCTCGCTTTTCGTGCGCTTGAGGCCGGCGGTGCGGATGATGCAGCCCATGCCTTCCGGGACGTCCAGCGTATTGAGGATCTGCTTGAGCTGGCGACGGTCCTTGGGATTGGTGATCTTGCGCGAGATGCCGCCTCCGCGCGGACTGTTCGGCATCAGCACGCAGTAGCGTCCCGGAAGCGACAGATAGGTGGTCAGCGCCGCCCCCTTCGAGCCGCGCTCTTCCTTGGCCACCTGGACCAGCAGGATCTGGCGCCGTTTGATGACCTCCTGGATGCGATAGCGCCGGCGCAGGGCTCCCGGTCTCAGCGCCCGGCGCGGGCGATGGTCTTCCTCATCTTCTCCGCCGACCGAGACGACCTCCTCTTCTCCCTCGTCAGGAGCGCTTGCAGCCAGGGCGTCACCCTCGGCCTCCTCGGATTCGGCATCCGCGCGGGCCTCCTCCTTCTCCTCGCGCAAAAGGGCTTCCCGGTCTTCCACGGGAATCTGGTAGTAGTCGGGATGGATTTCGCTGAAGGGCAGGAAACCGTGGCGGTTGCCGCCGAAGTCCACGAAAGCCGCCTGAAGCGAGGGCTCCACGCGGGTGACCTTCGCAAGATAGATGTTGCCCTTGATCTGGCGCTTGGTGACGGATTCGTAGTCGTATTCCTCTACCCGGTTGTTGCGCACGACCGCCACCCGGGTCTCTTCCGGGTGACGGGCGTCGATGAGCATTCTCGTCGACATGACTTCCCACTCCTCACGAGCCCTCGCGCATCGCTTCCCTCGCGTGGCGAAGGCGGAATATCGTTCCAAAAGCTTCTCGATCTGCTCTGCAAGGCCGGACGGGACACAAGAAGGTGCAGCGCGGGCAACACGATGGATCGCGCCCTCTGCGCAGGATGCCGGCGCGAAAGCCGCATCGGGACGGCTGCCGTCTGACTCGCGCAGGACCTGGTGGCGTCTCTCATCCGACCTCGTGATGACATCATTCGTCCTCGACCATCCAGCGGATCACGTGATCCGCGGCATGGGCATTGCGGGGCTTTCACCCCCGAGGCCGGAATGCTGCGTGGAAAAGCCGGCTCAGGCCACAAGAGAAAAGAGGAGGGGGCGACCCACCCGACCAGCCGCCGGCAGAATGCCGGTCCGGTCATCGGGATGCGATCGGGCTGCCGGGCATTGTCGTCCCGTCATGAAGATGATCGTCCTCAGGCTGTCCAAACTCTTGCGTGCCATGCCTCTTCGCCCTCGACGACCAAGGTGGCACCACGGCTGGAAGACGCGAAGAGCCAAGCCCTTACTTGCATTCCCCGTTTCAGCGGTTTTACACCTTGACGTCGATGCACATTCGGCCTCGAACCCAATCTAGTGGCCGGATCGGAAAAACACAACAAGCTTTGTGAGTTGCAGGATGACTGACAAATACAGGCAATGCGGTTGTCTTTCCGGATGACGGGGCGGCGACTCATGGAGAGGATCCCGGTGATCCGCGGCCGGGACGGCGACACGATCAGCTCTGCAGGCGGGCGGAGGCCGGTGCCGTTCGTGATGGCGGTCCTGATGCTTCTGGCGGTTACGGCCGCCCAGGCGGCCGATCGCACGCCTGCGCATGTTGACGGTCTGCGCCTGGGGGAAAATCCGGGGTTTACCCGCTTTGTCATCGATGTCGATCGCAAGCTTGCGCCGCGGGTCTTCTTTCTGGCCAATCCCTACCGGATGGTGATCGATCTGCCGCCACTGCGTTTCGCAAAGACGATGCGCAAGGCGACCCCCCGGGGGCTTGTGAAGGCCTTGCGCTATGGCGCCTTCAAGCCCGGCGTTTCGCGGGTCGTGCTGGAGCTCGCCGGCCCCGCCAGGCTGCTGCGGCAGTTCACCCTGCCACCACGGGGAACGGGACGCTACCGGCTCGTCTTCGACCTGGCGCCGACCGATGCCGGGCATTTTGCCCGGCTCGTGGCTGCCCGGGCTCCGGCGAAGGCCGATCCACCGCCGGGGCGGTCTCCGCCCGTGCGGCAGATGAAGGGGATGCCGGTCCCGGCCAGGCCCGTCATCTATCTTGATGCGGGGCACGGCGGGATGGACCCCGGCACCATGGGGGCGCTCGGCGTGCCGGAGAAGGTGATCACGCTCGCTGTTGCGCGGCGGGCGGCCAGGGTGATCAATCAGAGCGGCCGCTACCGGGCCCGGTTGACGCGGGACCGGGACGTCTTCCTGCCGCTGCGCGAGCGGATCCGCATTGCCCGGCGCGGCGGAGCGGACCTCTTCATTTCTCTGCATGCCGATTCCATCCGCAATCGGCGGGTGCGGGGGGCGACCGTCTATACGCTCTCGGAGACCGCCTCCGACAAGGAAGCGGCCGCACTCGCCCGCCGCGAGAACAAGGCGGATGTGCTGGCCGGTCTGGATCTGGACGACCAGCCGCCGGAGGTGGCGGGCATTCTGATCTCCCTTGCCCAGCGCGAGGCCATGAACCGCTCGGCCCATTTCGCCAATCTTCTCGTGCCGGAGCTCAGGCGGCGTGTGCGGGTGCGCTCCAATCCCCATCGGTATGCCGGATTTGTGGTCCTCAAGGCTCCCGATGTTCCCTCCGTGCTCGTCGAGATGGGATATCTTTCCAATCGGCAGGATGCCGCCTTTCTGGCCTCCCGCCGGGGACAGCAACGGATTGCCGAGGCGCTGCTGGCAGCCATCGACCGGTATTTTGCGGCCTTGCGCGCCGGCCGGCTGCGCTAGCCTTGCCTTGGCCACATTGCCGCCCAATATGGGGCCGGGAGACGGACGGGACACGCGCCAGGACAGGACAGGGCGAACAGGGCCGAGATGGCGGAAGACTCGGATATCGCTCAGGCACGGCATTCCCCGCAGCCCCAACGCCGACGCCGGTGGCGGCGGGTGCTGGCGTGGGGAATCGGACTGCTGATCGGCGGCGGGGTTGCAGCCGCTGCCGCGGTGCTGGCCATTCTCCTCATCTATGGCCGCGATCTGCCGGACTATCGCCAGCTTGCCCACTATGAGCCGCCGGTGGCCAGCCGGCTGTATGCCGCCGACGGTTCGCTGCTGCGGGAATATGCGCGCCAGAAAAGGCTGTTCGTCCCGATCGGTGCCATTCCCCGGCCGCTGATCGCCGCCTTCCTTTCGGCCGAGGACAAGAATTTCTACGAGCACGGAGGGCTTGACTGGCAGGGCATCCTGCGGGCGGCCGTGCTTAATGTCCGCAATGTGCTCACCGGGCGGCGGCCCATGGGGGGATCGACCATCACCCAGCAGGTGGCGAAGAATTTCCTGCTGTCGAACGAGGTCTCGCTCTCACGCAAGATCAAGGAGGCGATCCTGGCGCTCAGAATCGAGCGTGCCTTTACCAAGGACCAGATTCTCGAACTCTACCTGAACGAGATCTATCTCGGTGAAGGCTCCTACGGGGTGGCGGCGGCCGCGCTCACCTATTTCGACAAGGCGCTTGACGAGCTGACGCTGCCCGAGATGGCGCTGCTCGCCGCCCTGCCCAAGGCGCCGTCCGCCTACAGCCCGTGGCGCAATCCGAAGCGGGCACTGGCGCGGCGCAACTGGGTGCTGGAGCGCATGTACGAGAACGGCTACATCGATCGCCAGAGCCTCGAAGCCGCCAAGGCGGCGCCTCTTGCGCCGCGCCGCGCACGGCCGGTGGAACCCTTCCGGGCCGACTATTTCGAGGAAGAGGTGCGTCGCGAGCTCGTGCGCCGCTACGGCGCGGACGCCGTCTACAAGGGCGGCCTTGTCGTCCACACCACTCTCGTACCGCGGCTGGAGACGATCGCCGAGCGCGTGCTGCGCCGCGGGCTCGTGGCCTATGACCGCCGCCATGGCTGGCGCGGACCGATCACCCGGCGCTCGATCGCGGGAGACTGGGCGGACCGGCTGGCCAAGGTGGCCGTGGAGCCGGGCATGCCGGGCTGGCGGCTTGCCCTCGTGCATGACGTGCGGGCCGAAGGGGCCGTCGTCGGCTTCAAGGACGGCAGCTTCGGCTTCGTGCCGTTCGAGACGATGCGCTGGGCGCGGCCCTGGCGGCCGGGACAGCGGGTCGGCCCCCGCCCCAAGGGGCCCGAGGACGTCCTGCGGGTGGGCGACGTGATCGTGGTCTCCCCCCGCAAGGGGCGTCCGCCGGTAACGATCGCCGGCTTCTTCGACGAACGCACGGGGGCGCCGCTCGCTCCCGTGCCGCAGTATGCGCTGGAGCAGATCCCGGAAATCGAGGGAGCGCTGGTTGCACTGGACCCGCATACCGGCCATGTGCTGGCCATGGTCGGCGGCTTTTCCTTCCGGCGCTCGCAGTTCAACCGGGCAACGCAGGCCTTCCGGCAGGCGGGCTCGGCCTTCAAGCCCTTCGTCTATGCGGCCGCGCTGGAGGCGGGATTTACGCCCTCCTCGCTGGTGCTCGATGCTCCCTTCGTGATCGACCAGGGCGAGGGGCAGGGCAAGTGGAAGCCCCGCAACTATTCCGGCAAGTTCTACGGGCCCTCGACGCTGCGTCGGGGGCTTGAGCTGTCCCGCAATCTGATGACGGTGCGCATCGCCCAGTATATCGGCATGGACAGGGTGATCGCCATGGCGCGCCGCTTCGGCCTGGACAACGGCATGGAGCCCACACTGGCCTATGCGCTGGGGGCGGGCACGGTCACACCGCTGCAGCTGACCGCCGCCTATGCCATGCTGGTCAATGGCGGCAAGCGGATCACGCCGACGCTGATCGACCGCATCCAGGACCGCCGCGGGCGGATCATCTACCGCCATGACCGGCGCCCCTGTCCGGGCTGCTCGGCGGTCTTCTGGTCACCCGGCATGCCGCCGCCCCAGATCCCCGACACCCGCGAGCAGGTGCTGGATCCGCGCATCGCCTATCAGATCGTGCACATGCTCGAAGGCGTGGTCGAGCGCGGGACGGGACGGGCGATCCGGGACCTGCCCTGGCCGCTCGCCGGCAAGACCGGCACGAGCAACGAGGCCATGGACACCTGGTTCGTCGGGTTTTCGCCCGATCTCGTGGTCGGTGTCTTCATCGGCTTCGACCGGCCGCGCAGCCTGGGGCCGGGCGAGCAGGGCGCGTCCACCGCCGTGCCGGTGTTCAAGGACTTCATGGCCGCCGCCCTTGAGGGAACGCCGCCCATCCCCTTCCGCATTCCTCCCGGGATCCGGCTGGTGCGGGTCGATCCGGAAACCGGTCTGCCGGCCCCGGCCGATGCGAAGAACGCGATTCTCGAGGCCTTCATCCCGGGCACCGAACCGAAGTTCGGCGATCGACCGGTGCTGGACGGCGCCCTTGCCCTTGACCAGAGCCGGATCAAGAAGGGCACGGGCGGGCTCTACTGACCGCCGCGCGGGGAAGTGTTCCCGAGGCCATGCCCGCCACGCCTTCCCCTCACTTCCGTCATTGACGGGTGGGTGAGGCGAATCCAGCGGTGCATCCTTCCTTCATCATCCGCCGGGCTGGGCTGCCAGCTGCCCGTCGGCGGCGGGAGGGGGAGCTCCAAGGCAGGCCGGTGGACGGGCATGACCCGCCCGGCGGAAGAGGCGGAGCAGGAGGCCCCGTGCTTTCGGCCGGTCGGAGAGAGGACCACCTTGCGCCGCCAGCCACCAGCATATGGGGCGGCGTGGTGCGGTCTTACGCGCTCACATGCTCGCGTGCGGTCTCGCGCTGCCGCTTCGCCTCGGCCGCAGCCGCGATGCGCTCCTCGGCCATGCGGTTTGCGACATGACCGGTCGGTTCGCCGGTCTCATCCGAGCGGCGGAAGACCTCGCTCAGGGTGTCTGCAATGCGGCGGACCTTCGCCGCCCGCTCCTCTTCCACGAGCTTCTCGCGGTAGACCTCGGATTCCACCGAGATGATGCCGCCGGCATTGATCACGTAATCGGGCGCATAGAGAATGCCGCGACGCAGGAGCGCCCAGTCGTCGCTCTCCTCGTCATCGAGCTGATTGTTGGCGGCGCCGGCAACGATCGGTGCCCGGATCTCGGGAATCGTGCGCGCATTCAGGATGCCGCCCAGCGCACAGGGAGAAAACACGTCCGCCTCGACGGCGTGAATGCGTGCCGGGTCCACGACATCGGCCGGACCGTCGGCGAGACAGGCCTCCAGATTTTCCCGGCTGATGTCGGCGATGACGAGCCGCGCGCCGGCTTCGCGCAGATGTCGCGCCAGCAGCCGCCCCACATGACCGACACCCTGAATGGCGACGGTCAGGCCTTCGAGATCCTCACGGTCCAGCTTGTGACGAACGGCGGCCCGGATGCCGTAGAAGACGCCCTTGGCCGTGTGCGGCGAAGGATCGCCGGTCGCATACGGGCCCTCGTCCAGGCCCACGACATACTCCGTCGCCTCGCGAATGTAGTGCATGTCCTCCGGCGAGGTGCCGACATCCTCGGCCGTAAAATAGGTGCCGCCGAGCCGGTCGATGTATTCGCCGAACTTGCGCAGCAGCGCAGGCGTCTTGTCCGTCTTGGGATCGCCGATGATGACGGACTTGCCGCCGCCAAGGCGCAGGCCGGCCATCGCATTCTTGTAGCTCATCCCACGCGACAGCCGCAGCACGTCATGGATTGCGTCTTCTTCCGTGCGGCGGGCGGCAAATTCGACGCAGGCATTGCGGTGTGCAGCGGCATAGTTCCAGAACCGGCAGCCGCCGACCGCCGGCCCCAAGGCCGTGGAGTGGACCGCGATGATCGCTTTCAGCCCCGTTTCCTGATCGCTGCAGAAGACGACCTGCTCATGATCCGAAAACGCATGGCTTGAAAAGACGGGCATGGTGACCAATCCCCAATTCCTTACCGTCCGAATTCATATGGGTGGTCGAAGATCGCGCGGCCACCCTTCCCAAGGATCCCGACCACGGCCGGGTCGTTCGATGCGCCCTCATTCTGTTTTGCCGGCTATTTTGCCGGACGTCGGGCGGGCGTCATCGAACCTGCGCTCGGCCCTGAAGAACTGCCCTTCAGGCATACTCCCCATCCACGAACCCGACACGGCACGGGCAACGCGTCACAACCGAGTCGCGAGGCGCATTATGCCAAAGCCGGTGTGAAATGGGCTATCAAATTTGGCAGCCCGTGCTTGAGCGCAAATGCGGCCTGCTGCGAGACTCGGCAATTTCCATGCGCGGGATGCGGTGGACATGGCCGTCTCTTCCGGTCACCCCCCGGTCAGATAGCGTGCCGCCTCGTCCTTTTCGAAGAGGTGGAGCAGAATCCGGAGCGCCCGGCCCCGCGGGCCGGCAAGATCGGGATCCTGCTCGACCACGAGCCGCGCATCGCGATGGGCCAGCGCCAGGAGATCGGCATGGGCGGCGAGATCCGCCAGGCGGTAGTCCGGCAGGCCGGTCTGGCGGGTCCCGAGCAGCTCGCCGCCACCGCGCAGCTTCAGATCCGCTTCCGCGATGGCAAAGCCGTCATCGGTGCGACGCAGAACGTCAAGGCGTTCGCGCTGGGTGGCGCTCAGATCCTCGGCTCTGAGCAACAGGCAGCGGGGGCGGCCTCCGCCGCGGCCGACCCGCCCGCGCAGCTGGTGGAGCTGGGCGAGCCCGAAGCGCTCGGCATGCTCGATGACGATGATGTTGGCCTCCGGCACGTCGACGCCGACCTCGACCACCGTGGTCGCAACGAGCAGCCGACATCGCCCGTCCGCGAACGCGGCCATCGCGGCGTCCTTCTCTGCCCCCTTCATGCGCCCGTGGAGGAGGGCCACGGTATCGCCCAGCCGCTCCTTGAGCATTGCGAAGCGTTCTTCGGCGGCAGCCAGGTCGCTTGCCTCGGATTCGGCGACCAGCGGACAGATCCAGTAGGCCCGCTCGCCACCGGCCAGCGCCCGTTCAAGAGCCGCAACCACCTCCTCCAGCCGGGCGAGCGAGACGACGCGGGTGTCCACCGGCTGCCGGCCGGGCGGCTTTTCGACGATGCGGCTTGCATCCATGTCGCCGAAGGCGGCAAGCATCAGGGTGCGCGGAATGGGGGTGGCCGTCATCACCAGCATGTCGGGCCGGTGCCGGCCCTTTTCGGCAAGCTTCAGGCGCTGGGCGACACCGAAGCGATGCTGCTCGTCGATGATCACCAGACCGAGGTCGCCAAACCGCACGGGGTCTTCGATCAGCGCATGGGTGCCGATGACGAGATCGACCTCACCGGCGGCGAGCGCCGCAAGCAGTCGGCGCCGCTCGGCCGCAGTCTGGCGGCCCGTCAGCAGGGCGATGCGGATGCCATGGGGCGCGAGCAGCCGCTCGGCCGTGGCCATGTGCTGGCGGGCGAGAATTTCCGTCGGCGCCATGAGGGCGGCCTGTGCCCCGGATTCGATGACATCGGCCGCCGCCAGCAGCGCCACGATCGTCTTGCCGGAGCCGACATCCCCCTGCAGCAGCCGCAGCATGGCGGTTTCAGCCTGCAGATCCGTCTCGATCTCGGCCAGCGCCTTCTGCTGGTCCCCGGTGAGGGGAAAGGGCAGGGCGGCCACGATCTTCTCGCGCAGGGTTCCCGCAAAGCGGCGGGCAAGCCCCGCCTCATGCCGGAACTGGCGACGGGTCAGCGCCAGCGCAAGCTGATCGGCGAGCAGCTCGTCATAGGCAAGCCGGCGACGCGCCGGGTCCATGGGGGCGAGCGCATCCGCCGAGGCGGGCCTGTGGACGGCCGTCAAGGCCTCGGCAAATCCGGGCCAGCCTTCGCGCGCCAGGATGTCCTGACGGATCCATTCGGGCAGGCGCGGGAGCCGTGCGAGCGCCACGGAGACGGCCTCGCGAATGACAAGCTGGCCCAGGCCCTCCGTCGCTCCGTAGACCGGCGCGAAGGGGGGCAGGCCGGCAGCGCGCTCCGGTGGCAGGACGAGCTCGGGATGGACGATCTGCAGCCGTGCACCGAACTGCTCCAGCCGCCCGCAGACGACCCGTTCGCTGCCCACGGGCAGACGGCTGGAAACCTGCGCCCTGTCTGCATGGAAGAAGACGATGTCCACGCGTTCGCCCTCCGCCGCGCGTGTGACGACGCGATAGGGACGGCGTGTCCCGGCGGGAGCAGGTTCATGGCGCAGGACCTGCAGCGCAAAGGCTCCATCCTCGCCCAGATGGGCAGCCAGTGGGCCCGTGCGCAGGCGCCGGTCCACCACGTCCTTCGGCTGGTGGAAGAGCAGGTCCTTGACGCGCGTGATGCCAAGGCGCGCGAACTGATGCATGCGCCGCCGTCCGATCCCGGGCAGGCTGGCCAGCTCGGCAAAGAGGGGAAAGAGGATCCGTGGTCTCATGCCTGTCATTTGACCCGATCCCGGAGCATGTCGCAACCGTCCCTCGCCTCTGGACAGCGAGGCCGCAAGCGCCTAGGCAGGCGACCGAAGAAGGCCCACAGCAAGGCAGGCGAACCGATGCAGGAAGATCTGGCAGCCCGGCGCAAGCGTCTTCTCTTTCGCGCAACGCACCGCGGGATACTGGAAGCGGATCTCGTGCTGGGCCGCTATGTCGCCGAGCATGTGCATGATTGGGGGCCGGACGAGCTTGCCTGGTGGGAGCGGCTGATGGAGGAGCCGGACCGCGCGATTCTCGCCTGGATCATGGGTGCGGAGCCGACACCGGAGATCTTCGAGACGGCGATGATGGCGGATCTGCGCCGCTTCACCCGCGAGCATGCAACCGCCCTGCGTCTGGATACCGGCGATCGCGAATAACGACACGATGGGAATCGTCGCCCTGCCCGCCGATGCGCTTGACCGGTTGCTGGCCGCCGACCGGCGGATCACGGCCGGCCGCATCATGCCGGGATTCGAAGCACTTCTGTTGCCGGCGCTCGTGCGCCGCGCGGGCGAGACGGGAAAACGCCCGCCGCGCCTTCTCCATGTCGCCCGCGATGCCGGCGAAATGGCCCGGCTTGCCAGGCTGCTGCGGTTCTTTGCTCCTGGCCTTGAAATCATCACGCTGCCGGCCTGGGACAATCTGCCCTATGATCAGAATACGCCGAGTGCCGATGTCATGGGGGCGCGGGTGGCGGCTCTGGCCCGGCTGGCGGAGCTGGCAGCCGAAGATCGGCCCGCATTCATCCTGACAACCCTTGGCGCGGCAATCCAGCGCCTGCCTCCGCCGGCCTTTGTGGCGGCTCATGCCCTTGCTCTCAGGCCCGGCGCGCGGATCGCGATGGACGAGCTGATCCGCCGCCTGGTGGCGGCCGGCTACCGTGCCGTCGGCGAGGTGCGGGCGCCTGGCGAATTCGCACGCCGGGGCGGGCTGGTGGACATCTTCCCGCCCGGGACAAGCGACCCCCTCAGGCTGGATTTTTTCGGCGATGAGCTGGAGCGCATCCGTCGCTTCGATCCTCTTGACCAGCGTTCGACGGGCGATGTCGATTCATTCCGCCTGCTGCCCGCCGGCGAACTGCTGCTTGCGCCCGAATCGATCCGCCGCTTCCGTCAGGCCTATACGGCGCATTTTTCCGGTGCCGCACGCGAGGACCCGCTTTATGAGGCCGTCAGCGCCGGGCGGCATCTGCCGGGACTCGAACATTGGCTGCCGCTTTTTCATGACAGCCTGGCGCCGATTTTTGCCCATCTGCCCGCCGGCGCGATCATCACCCTGCCCGAGGATCTGGATGAGCTGTTCGTCGAACGGCGGCAGCAGATCGAGCAGGCGTATGAATCGCGGCGGAGCCTGTTCGAGAAGGGGAGCGAAAGCGCCTTCGAATCGCGGCCGCCCGGCCGGCCGCTGCCGCCGGAGGCGCTCTATCTTGCGCAGGAGGAATGGGCGGAATGGCTGGACAGGCAGGCGGCCATCGCCCTTTCGCCTTTCGATCCCGGGATGCATGCCGGGATCACCTTCCCCGTGGAAGCAGGCCGCGACTTCGCACCCGAGCGGGCGGAACGTGGGCGCAATGTCTACGAGGCGGCGGTCCGGCACATCAAGGAGCTGCGCCGCAGCGGCATGCGCGTCGTGCTGACGGGCACGGCCGCGGGGGCACTGGAGCGGCTGGCAGGTGTTCTGGTCGATCATGGTCTTGCGGAGCCTGTCCCGGTTGACGGTCCCGCTGCGCTGGCGACCCTTCCCGAAGGTGCTCTCGCCCGGGCCGCGCTGCCCTTCGCGCATGGATTCGTGACTGGAAATCTGGCCTTCATCACCGAAGAGGACATCCTGGGCCCCCGCCGGGCCCGTCCGCGCACGAGCCGGCGGGCGAAGCGGGCGGCAATTCTGGAGGGGCTGTCCCAGTTTCACCCCGGTGATCTGGTGGTCCACCGCGACCACGGGGTGGGGCGCTTTCTGGGGCTGGAGACGATTACGGTTGCCGGCGCTCCGCATGATTGCCTCGTGATCGCCTATGCGGGCGACGACAAACTCTATGTCCCCGTCGAGAACATCGAGCTCATCTCGCGCTTCGGCGGTGGCGAGGAGACGGCGGTCGAGCTCGACCGGCTGGGCAGCAGCGCCTGGCAGGCGCGCAAGGCCCGGGTGAAGAAGCGGATCCGCGAGATCGCCGGCGAGCTGATCCGCATCGCCGCCGCCCGCAAGCTGCGCGCGGCACCCGTCATGGAGGTGGAGCCCGCCCTTGTCGAGGAATTCGCCGCCGGCTTTCCCTATGCCGAGACCGAGGACCAGGCACGCAGCATCGCCGAGGTCCTCGCTGATCTGAAGAGCGGCACGCCCATGGACCGGCTGGTGTGCGGCGATGTGGGATTCGGCAAGACGGAGGTGGCCATGCGGGCGGCCTTCGTTGCCGCGATGAGCGGCTGGCAGGTTGCCGTCATCGTGCCGACCACGCTGCTTGCCCGCCAGCACATGGCCACCTTCCTGGAGCGCTTCCGGGGGTTTCCCGTGCGCATCGGCCAGCTGTCGCGCCTTGTCTCGGCGCAGGAGGCGCGGCAGGTGAAGGAGGAGCTCGCCGCGGGCCGTCTCGACATCGTCATCGGCACCCATGCGCTGCTTGCAAAGGACGTGCGCTTCAAGCGGCTCGGGCTCGTGATCGTGGACGAGGAGCAGCATTTCGGCGTGCGCCACAAGGAGGCGCTGAAGCGGCTCAGGGCCGAGGTGCATGTGCTCACGCTCACCGCCACCCCCATTCCCCGCACGCTGCAGCTTGCCCTTGCCGGCATTCGCGATCTTTCGCTGATCACGACACCGCCGGTTGACCGGTTGGCGGTGCGCACGTTCGTGCTGAAGTTCGATCCGCTGATCCTGCGCGAGGCGCTGCTGCGGGAGCATTACCGTGGCGGCCAGTCCTTTATCGTGGTGCCGCGCATCGAGGATCTGCCGCAGCTTGAGCGCTTTCTGACAGAGGAGGTCCCCGAGGTGCGATTCGTCGTCGCCCATGGCCGGATGCGTCCCGGGGAGCTCGAAGAGCGCATGCAGGCCTTCTACGAGGGGCGGGTGGATGTGCTGCTGTCCACTTCGATCATCGAGTCCGGCCTCGACATTCCGCGCGCCAACACTCTCATCGTTCATCGCGCAGACCGTTTCGGGCTTGCCCAGCTCTACCAGATCCGCGGCCGCATCGGCCGCTCACGCCAGCGGGCCTACGCCTATCTGATGCTGCCGACCCGCGGCGGGGTCACCGAGCAGGCGAAAAAGCGCCTCGAAGTGCTCTCCACGCTGGACAGCCTGGGTGCGGGCTTCACGCTTGCCAGCCACGATCTCGACATTCGCGGCGCCGGCAATCTGCTGGGCGAAGAGCAGTCCGGCCATATCCGCGAGGTGGGAGTCGAGCTCTATCAGGAAATGCTGGAGGCCGCGATCGCCGAGCTCAAGGCCGGGGTCGGCGAAGAGCCGGTGGAAGCCGAGGAGGACATCTCGCCGCAGATTCAGCTGGGCGCGAAGGTGATGATCCCCGAGAGCTATGTGGCGGATCTTAACCTCCGCCTTCAGCTGTATCGCCGCCTCGGCCAGATCCGCGAGGAACGCGAGATTCCGGCCTTTGCCGCCGAACTCGCGGACCGCTTCGGCCCGCTGCCGGCTGAGGTCAGGCAGTTGCTGAGGATCGTCCAGATCAAGTTCATGGCCGCGCGTGCCCATGTGGAACGGCTGGAGGCCGGGCCGAAGGGCTTCGTCATCCGCTTTGCGGGGGGGCGCTTCCCCAATCCCGGCGGACTGGTGGCCTGGCTGTCGGCAGGCAAGGCGCAAGCCAGAGTGAGACCGGATCACAGCCTTGTCATCCACGCCCGCACCGCCCGTCTGAAGGACAGACTCGATCTGGCGTTGCATTACCTGCGCATGCTTGCAAAGGTCGCAGACCGGAAGGCGGATGGCCGCCGGTCGGGGCGGGCCGTGGCAGAGAGCGGCTAGAACGGAAAGGGGGGAGGATGTTCCCGATCCAGACATCCGTGGCGCTGCGCTATGTGCCGGTCGTGACCTGGGCGCTGATTGCCGTCAATGTGCTCATTTTTCTCTACGAAGCCTCCCTTCCGCCGCCGGTGCTGGAGGCCTTTCTGCATGAGCATGCCCTGGTGCCCGCGCGCTATTTCGTGCCCGGATTCGCCTTGGCGCGCGGCCTCGATCCCGGGGACCTTTCCCCCTTTTTCACGAACATGTTTCTCCACGGCAGCTGGTTTCATCTGATCGCCAACATGTGGACGCTCTATATCTTTGGCCCTGCGGTGGAGGATCGGCTGGGCGGCCTGCGCTATCTCGTCTTCTACATCATCTGCGGCATTGGGGCCTCGTATGCGCATGCGGCGGTGAACTGGGACTCGACCATCCCGGCACTGGGAGCCTCGGGTGCGATCGCGGGCGTGATCGGCGCCTTCATGCGGATGTTTCCACTGGCCCGCGTCATCGTGCTGATCCCGCTGCTGTTCATCCCCTATTTCTTTGCGATGCCGGCGGCGATCTATGCCGGTTTCTGGTTTCTGCTCCAGCTCATCCAGGGGCTGGGGAGTCTGGTGGCAGGGCCGCTTGAGGGGGGAGTTGCCTGGTGGGCGCATATCGGAGGGTTTCTGTTCGGCTGGCTGATCATTCCGATTCTGGTGAGCAGACGCCATCACCCTCGCCGGCCGCAGCGTGATGAAGGCTGGCTGGGATTCCCGCCCCACGGGCGCTACTGAAGAAGGGCAGGCGATGACAGGAGAGGAGCGCGTGCGATGACGGTGATGGATCTGTTCTGGCTGTTCTTCATTCTCTCGGCCCTGCAGCCGGTGTTGCAGCAGCGTCTGCTGGAGGCGATGCGTCAGCGCAAGATCGCGCAGATCGAGCGGGAGCGCAGCTCGCGCGTGATCCTCATGGTCCACCGTCAGGAGACCATGCGTCTGCTCGGTTTTCCGCTCATGCGCTTCATCGACATGAGCGATTCCGAGCAGATCATGCGGGCGATCGACATGACGGACAAGGATGTGCCGATCGATCTCATCATCCACACGCCCGGCGGGCTCGTACTCGCGGCGCTGCAGATCGCACGCGCGCTCAAGAAGCATCCGGCGAAGGTCACCGTCTTCGTGCCGCACATGGCGATGTCCGGCGGCACCCTGATCGCGCTCGCCGCCGACGAAATCATCATGAGCGACCATGCGGTCCTGGGGCCCATCGATCCGCAGCTCGGCCAATGGCCCGCCGCTTCCATTCTCCGAGCGGTGGATCAGAAGCCCGTGGAGAAGGTCGATGACCAGACGCTCATCCTGGCGGATGTCAGCAGGAAGGCCGTGGAGCAGATCCGGGAGGCTGCGGCCGAGCTGCTGGAGGGCCGGATGGAGCGGGCGAAGGCGCGCAAGGTCGCCCGCATGCTGTCCGAGGGGCGCTGGACGCATGATTACGCCATCACGGCAGATGCCGCGCGCGAGTTGGGACTCAATGTGAACACTTCCCTGCCGAAGAGCGTTCTCGAATTGATGGCGCTCTATCCCCAGCCGGTGCGGGCGCAGCAGGGGGTCGAATTCCTGCCGCAGCCGCGCCGGGCCCGGCCCGACGGCCGGGCCTGACCGCTCTCCGGGCGGGCCGGGGCGGACGGAGCGCCTCGGGCAGGTCTTCGAGAAAAGGGAGATGTGAGATGATCGAGCGCACGCGTGAACTGCCGCGGGAGGTCTGGCGGGAGTATTTTGACGCCCTCTCCAAGGTGATCGCCGGGCATCCGGCCGAAATCGAGGTGGAAAGCCTGGAGCTGGGTGATCAGGTCGAGGCGAGCTGGGTGCCCCTCATCGGCATTACCTATGATCACAAGGACGATGTGCTCGAAGTGGCGCTGGAAGGGGTGGATCACCTGATCCGCAAGCCCTCCCGCATCTGGGTCGAGGAGTCGGGACCGCATTTCGTGGCGGCCGAGGTCGAGCGTGCGGATGGGGTGACTGAAATCCTTCGCGTGAAGGAACCCATTGCCCTGCCGGCACCTGAAACCCAGCAGGGCTGAGGGGCGGTCTGCGCAGGAGGGACCGCCCTTCGGGACGCCGATGGTGGGGAAGACCTGCCGCGGCGGTCGCCGGCGGCCGCCCGTCATCACTCATTGCACGGGGCATCCGGCGGCGATGCCCCTCCTGCGTCCTTCGCCGCACTCCCCGCATCATGCGCCGCTCCTTTCCCGCGGCATTCACAGACGGACGCGGTGAATTCAGCTGGTGATGCATTGTCCCCAGCGTCATTCGCCGCAGATGCGGTGAACCCGGCCGG
>CAYYGH010000019.1:0-37096 GCA_964471405.1 uncultured Sphingomonadales bacterium
CCGGCCCAGGCGAGCCAGATGGCCGCCGTCCAGGAGAAGTTGCCGCCGCCGCTTGCCGCGCCATCGATGGGCGAGAAGGCCTCGAAAAAGCCGGTGTTCCTGATCAGCCGGGCCGTGTCCTCGCGGATGCGTGCCGCCCATTGGCCGTATCCCGTCTCTTCCAGTCCCCGGGCGATCAGAAAGTTGACGACGGCCCACACTGGCCCGCGCCAGTAGCGCAGGGGATCGAAGGCCTCATGTCGCGGGTCGAGGCTGGGCACGAGGAACCGGCAGTGCTCGGCGATGTCCGCAAGATGGGCGATCAGCCGCTCGCGCTGCGCAGGCGTTCCGATACCGGCATAGAAGGCGAGAAAGGAGGCACTGGTGATGATCGGGATGGGTCTGTCGGCCTTCAGATCATGAGAGCAGAAGGCACCCGGCTCTTCCTGCCACAGCCGATCCATGGCCTGTTCGGCCCGATGGATGGCCGCCTGGATCTCCGCCGCCTCCTTCCTGCGACCGAGACGCATTGCGATTTCGGCAAGATCCCGCTCGGCGCGCAGAAAGATGGCGGCCAGGCCGAAATCGATGACGCGAAAGGGGCCGTGCGCGGCAATGGCGCGCTGATCCCAGCCCTTATCGCGGCCGTACTGAAGGAGGGCGAGATAGCGATCATAGTCCCGCTTGGTGGGACGCATGCCGTGTTCAAGCTTGGCGATGTCCCGGCGCTCATAGGGCTCGATCGCGCTCGTGTCCACGGCCTCGCCCGGGGAGTCCCACTCCACCGAATTGTCACGTCCACTCTCCCAGGGATGGATGATGAGTGGCAGGCCGAAGCCTTCCGGGTCCCGTGCGTTGCGGAACCATCGATGCCAGGCCAGAAGATGGGGGTAGAGGTCTGCAACGATCGAATCGGCGGCTGGTCCCTGTCGCTCCCACATCCAGCGCACGACGCTGGCTGCCACGGGCGGCTGGGTGATGCCGGATGTGGCCGGCGTGCGCTCTACGCGCCAGACGTCCGGGCCCGGGAAATAGCCGGGATCCTGCTGCCAGAAGACGATGTGGGGAAGGAACCCGTCTTCCCATTGGGCGGAGAAAAGGGTTGCAAGCTCCTGCCAGGCGCGGCGTGGATCGATCTCCTGCCAGCCGAGCGCAACGAAGGCCGAATCCCAGTTCCACTGAAAGGGATAGACCTGGGGATTGGGGACGGTATAGCCGCCACGGTCATTCTCATGCAGGATGCGGCGCGCCTGCGCATCGAGATCATCCCGTTGCCCTGTTGCCATCTTTGCCATCGGTCCCTTTGACTTGCCATCGTCCTCAATGAAGGGCCGCCTCATCCCTTCCGCGGGCGAGCCGCCAGCGGCATGTCAGGCTGGCATGGCCGGCCATGCGGCGTGGAAAAAGGAGGGGCGGGGCCGGCCAAGGGAGGATCGCAGCCCCGCCCCCATTGCGTGACTTCCTAGAAGTCGTAGCGCACACGGAACGTGAATTGTCTGGGCAGAATCGGGCGGCCCACGAAGAATGCACCGGCAGAGGACTGGGCGTTGCCGACGCGCGGGCTGCCTTCGGTGATCCCATCACTGTTGAAGAGATTGAAGATCGCAATCGACGCCCGCACCGATTGCCCGTCGGCAATCTCGAAGCGATAGCCGGCCTCCAGCCGCGCAATGTTGAAGGACCCCAGCTTGACGGTGTTCGAATCATTGGCAAAGGCCGAGCCTTCGAAGGTGTTGAAGAAGGCAAAATCGAAACGCCCGTCGTCATAGACGAGTCCGACATTTGCCAGCACATTCGGCTGGCGCCTCAGCTCATTGCCCACGAATTGGGGCGCGCCCTCGAACTTCGTGAACTGATGGTCCTGAAGCGTGAGATTGCCGTTGATGTGCAGATTGGCGGTGACAGCCACGTCCGCCGTGGCCTCCAACCCGAAGGTGCGGGTCGACTGCAGAAAGCTCAGCTCGATGACCCCGCCGCCCGGCGCGTTCACGAAGTCGACATTCGCGCGGTTCGACAGTTTCACCCAGAAGCCGGTCAGCTGGGCGCTCAGAATGCCGCTTTGGTACTTGGCGCCGACTTCGGACTGCTTGATGACCTCGGCGTCATAACTGCTCGGCTGACCCAGCGAGGAGAACCGCACCGAGCGGATCTGCGGGAAGAAGAAGCCGCGTGAGAAGTTGGCGAACAGGCTGAGATCGGAGCTGACCTCATAACCTACGGCGGCAGCCGCCGCCCAGGCCGTGGTATGGACGCGGCCCTTCAGGAAGTCGCCGGTGCCGAAGACGACATCCCGCAGGTCCGGCGCGAGCATGGGATCGTCACTGATGATGAAGGTGCCGGTCTTCTCACGCAGGATGTCGCCGATGATGCGCTCGACCCGCACGCCCAGATCGATGCTCCAGGGGCCGGAGACCATCTGATCGGCCGCATAGAAGGCGAAGCGGGTGGCCGTGTGCTTGTTGTTGCTGTAGCCCGTGCCGGCGTTGAGCAGACCATTCTGCGAGACGATCTGTTCGGAACCGTCCGGCAGGGTGACCGTCAGATCCACCAGTCGGGGCCGATTCGAAAATTCGCCCAGGTAGGTGAACAGGGTGTCCACGTCATCGGCTTCCGCGCGGGCGAAGAAGCCCCCAAGGGTGAAGGTGTGATCCACCTCTCCCGTGACGGCATCACGCTTCAGATTGGCCTCGAAGGTGAAGTCGTTCGCCGGCCGCAAACGATCGAGGATGCGGTTCGCGAACAGCAGGAAGTTGGCCGGGACCGGCTCTCCGCTTTCGGTAAAGGTGAAGTTGGCGTTGGCAAGATCGGGCAGGCCGCGCGCCTCAAGAAAGCCGGCCAGTGTTTCCGGCACGTTCACGATGCCGTCACCATCCAGGAAGAGATTGAATTCATGACTGTAGCGGGCATACTTGCCCTTGGCGTCAAGCGACCAGTCATCGCCCAGCTCCTTGTTGAGCGCAAAGCCGATCGCCCCTCCTTCCGTCCGGACGCCATGACGGATGCGGGTGCGATACCGGCCATCCGGGCGGTCGAAGCTCAGGAAGTTCGCATCATCCGTCTGGACGGTGAAGACACGCTTGCCGTCATTGCCGATCGCCCGCTTCTTCGTTGCGCCATCCAGCGGGAAGGGCAGGAAGAACTGGACGTCGTCATTGATGACCTGGCCGAAGATCCGGAAATCGCCGGAGCCGTCCGAGAATTCCTTCTTGATGTTGGCGCGCAGCTGGAAGCCCTGCGTCGGAAAGCCCGTCTTGATGGGGCCCTCGTCATAGCGATAGTAGCCGGAAATGGCGTAATAGAGCCCGTTGTCCCGGCTCAAGGGGCCTGCGCTCATGAAGTCGGCCCGGAAGCGGAAGGCGCTGGGCCCCTCCGTGGGCGTGCCGGTTTCCAGCTGCAGCGCACTTTGTGGCGTGTCCGAGCCGGTGATCGAGATGTAGTTGATGATGCCGGCCACCGAGCCCGGACCGAACAGGTTGGAAACGCCGCCCCGCACGAATTCGAGGCGCTCGATCCCCAAATCATTGCGATAGTAGACATCGAAGGCCGAGGAATTGAGTCCGAAGGTCGAGAAGGCCGGAATGCCGTCATATTCAAGCGGCGTGAACTGGAACTGGCCGCCGGAGGGCATGCCGCGGATGAAGACATTCGTCGCCACCTCACCACCGCCGCCTTCGGCCCGCAGGCCGGGGATGTTGCGCAGGATGTCCGCCTGGCTGTTGAAGCTGTAGCGGGACAGCTCCTCCTCATCCATCAGGGTGACCGAGTTCGGAGCACTGAAGGCCCGGCGAGCGCGACTGGTGCCGGTGACGACGATCTCCTCGAGCGTCTCGATCGGCTGGCTGGCCTTTTCCTCGTTGCTGCCGTCATCCGTCTGGGCCGCCGCATCCTTCGCATGCGGTGCGGCCCATGCTCCCGTTCCGCCCGCGCTCACCGTCATCGCGAGCGCGATCGTGCCGGCCGCCGCTCCTCTCAGAAGATGCTGGATCAGTCGATCTGTGGCTTTTCGCATTGGCTGTTTCCTCCCTTGCCAAGACGATCCGCCTGCAGGTGTGCGGATCGGATTTCCCATCCCCAGCGGGCAGGACGCCGCCCGAGGCATGGCCGATTCGGGGCGACATCATGGAACCGTTTACACAATAATGAGGCACAATGCAACAGCCTGCGTCATTATGACGTTAATTAGGCTTCATAGGGTCATGTCTCTCTATCCGACATCCATTTTGTAACCGGTTACATAGAAAGATCAGGGGGGCGGGCTGGCTGGGCAGAAGAAGGAGGGGCCGCAGGAAAACTTCAGGCAGTCTGCAGGAGAGAGAGGAAACGGGCAGCCAGCCGCATGTCTTCGGCAAGGGCCCGGCGGCGGGCTTCGGCCTCGCTGTCCACACCCCATTGCTCGGACTGGAAGGTCTCATCAAGAAGGGCGGCAGCGATCACCGATTCGATGGCCAGGCCGCATTCGGCATGAGCCAGGGCGAGGGCGAGCGAGTGGGCGGCCCCTGCAAGAGCGCGCACGGCTGTCAGCCACCAGGCGTCGCGGGCAGCCAGAAGAGCGGCGACGGCCTGACGCAGCCTTTCGGGCTGGCGTTGCGGCAGGATGCCTTCGGCCACGAGAAAGGAGGCGCCCAGTCTCTCGGACAGTGCGGCAAGGGGAGGATCCCAATGCTGCGCCTGGAGCTGTTGCAGGCGCTCCGGCCAAGGCGCCCGGTAGCACAGAAGATCATTGTCAAGATGACCCAGCAGTTCGGCCCGGATTTCCTCTTCCTGCCCCTGCGCCAGATCGATTGCCGCATTGGCAAGTGCCGTAAGCGGCAGACGGCGCGGATCGATCCGGTCATCAAGGGCGTTCCATTCCGCGGCGATTGCCTGCGCAAGAGATGCGCTCGGCAGGCGGAGCGGCCGTCGCCGGGGAGTGGACAGAGGCCGATCATCCAGGAAGATGAGCCAGCCGTCGTCTTCCGCCTGTGCCCGGGCCTGCCTGAAATGACGGCGGCTTGCTGCCGTCTGGAGGGGAGGGCGACTCATTCTGTCCTGTCCTTGCCATTCTGCGGGGATGAGTCGGTTTTCATGGGCGTCTGGCGGGCAAGCTTGCGCCGTTCGACCCGGGCTCGTTTGCGGGCCGAGGCAAGCTCCTTTTCATGCCGGATGTCCGAATCGAAGAAGCCGCCGAAATTGAGGAAGCGGAAAGGCACGCGCCACAGATCGCGCACATATTGTCCGCGGTCTGCCAGAAACCGCGCCAGGGCGGGCGTATAGGCCGCAAGCAGAAAAAGCAGGGCAAAGATCACAAGCAGCAGAAGCAGCAGAGAGAACGCGGTCTGGAGCGCCGCCACAAGCCCGGTCGGATCCACCGCCGGCAATGCCCCCATCACGAGGTAGACGATGACGGCAGCCGCCAGCATGCCGGCAGCAAGTCCCAGAAAGCGCATGCGCAGACGATGGAGGTCCGGCGTATCCTGTCTCATCCTGCATCTTCCCGTAGATCCGGCCTGCTCTCGGCTGTCCGCCGGTCCGGCAAGCGCGGCCCGCGCCAGCCATCCAGGAGGGGTGGCAGCTCCATCGGAGCCTCCAGAAGCGCGGCAGCACCGGCCTCGACCAGGGCCGCCGGCTCATGATAGCCCCAGCAGACTCCCACCGGCAGGGCCCCTGCCGCTTGCGCCATTTCGATGTCATAGCGGGTGTCCCCCACATACACGCTTTCCTCCGGTGTGCCGCCAAGAGCGGCCATTACCTCTTCGAGCATGGCCGGATGCGGCTTTGAGGGATGATCGTCGGCCGTGGCCCAGGCGGTGAAGACGTCGCGAAGGCCGTGGCGTTCCAGAGTCGCCATCAGACCGCGTCGGGATTTGCCGGTCGCGATACCAAGCAGGAAGCCTTCGGCCTGGAGTGCCTCCAGCATTTCCCGCACGCCGGGGAACAGAGGCTCGAAATCGGGCTCCGCCTCCTGGCGATGGCGCAGGGAGACAAAAGCTTCCCGGTAATGCCGGGCAAGCCGGGCGGGATCGCCTTCCTGACCCGTCAGGTCCAGCAGTCTGGTCATGGCGGGTTCCAGCGACAGGCCGACGATCCCGCGCGCGATCGCTGGAGCAGGCGGGGTAAGCGATTCGGCACGAAAAGCCTCCTGCAGCGCCGCCTGGATGGCGTGCTGACTGTCAACAAGCGTGCCGTCACAATCGAAGATCACGACCATGTCGGTGATATAGGGCCTGCAGCGGGCGGAGGGAAGCGCAGCCTCCGGCAACCCTTCAGCGTTCTCGCACGACCGTCAAGGGTACCGGCGTGAAATCCGGATCCCCTACGGCGAGAAACCAGCCATTGCGAAAACCGGGTTTTGCGTAAGCCAGGGGAGTGCCGGCCTCATCCAGCACCCGCCCGCCGGCCGCGCGCAGCACGGCATCTCCGGCAGCCGTGTCCCATTCCATGGTTGGCCCGAGACGCGGATAGAGATCGGCACGGCCCTCGGCCACCAGACAGAATTTGAGCGAGCTGCCGATGGCGACCGTCTCCGCACCGGGATAGTGGGCCAGATAGGCTTCGGTTTCCGGATTGCGATGCGAGCGACTGGCGACGATGACGGGAGGATCGGCCGCCGGTCGCACGGCCAGGGGGCGGGCTTCCGAAAGCCGGCCATCCTGGGCCAGGCGGGCGGTGATCGCCCCCCTCGTCACCCGCCCGATCCACACGCGGCCCTGGCGGGGAGCCGCCACGATTCCGAAAACCGGCTGCTCTTCGACGATCAGCGCGACATTGACGGTGTAATCCTCGCCGCCGCGGATGAATTCCTTTGTGCCATCAAGAGGGTCCACAAGGAAGAACCGTTCCGGCGCGGCTGCGTCCAGTCCCGCGCGTGCGGCCCGCTCTTCGGCGATGATGGGAATATCCGGCCAGGATTTTTCCAGCGCCGCGACCAGAATATCTTCCGCCCGCTCGTCCGCCAGGGTGACGGGCGAGCGGTCCCCTTTCTCGCGTACCGCAACGGTCGTGCGCGCGACATCCTCGATCGCCCGGCAGGCGGCGGCCACGGCTGCCAGCAGATCGGATGCGCGATCGGGCAGGAGATCCTGCCAGGACGGGCTGTCGTCGGTTGCGTCTTTCGCGTGGCTCATTTTTCGATCCCTGTCTGCCCCGGGTGGTGATGAGGAACGTCCCGTATCCCGGTGGCTGCTCGCGCGGCCTCCTGTGCCTGAGACGAGAGCGGAAGGCAAGGCGGTCCGATGCCCTCCGTTGGCATGGACGAGCGAGACGGCTATGCTGGGCGCCGGGTGTCGGGGTGGAGTGGCTTGAGGTTGTGGAAGGGTTAGGGTTCATGGCGCATCATCTTGCCCCTGGCGAGTCGGTGGAACTGGCAGGTCTGCTGTGCTCACGCATGGCCCATGATCTGGTCGGACCTTCAGGGGCGGTGGCGAACGGCCTTGAGCTGCTGCGCGAGGAGGCGGATCCGGAGGGCATCCAGGAAATTGCGGCCATGCTGGAAAAGAGCGCGGCCACACTCAATGCCCGCCTGCAGTTCTATCGGCTGGCTTTCGGGATGGCTACGGGCCTGGGGGAAGAGCTGGAGGGCCGCCTGCTTGAGAAGAGCCTCTCCCAGCTTCTTGCCCATATGCGGGTCACGCTTTCCTGGGCCGTTGCCACCCCTCTTGTCGCCAAGCAGGAAGCCAGGATCCTTCTCAATCTTGCCCTTGTGGTCGCCGAATGTCTGGTGCGGGGTGGAGACCTGCTCATCAAGGACGAACATGGCCGGTTCACGATTACGGGGCAGGGAGAGCGGATCATCATTCCGGATGATATCGAAAGCCTGCTCAAGCTGCCGGATGCGCCCGTCACTCCCAGTCCTCGGAATGCGCCGGTCCTGTTGGCGCTGATGGCGGCCCGGGCGCGCGGGCGCCTTGTCACTCTCGAAGAGTTGCGGGCGAGCGGCGGCTATTCGCCCCAGGATGGGGGGCGAGGCTGTCTTCGGGTGGCGATCGCCGCACCCGATCAGGCCTGAATGAACTTGCACCACCGCCTCTTTCCGGCGGCTGTAAGGAAGGCGGCGAAGAGGGCCTATTCGGGGCCTTCCCACAAAGCGTGCACTTTACAGCTTCTTAACGCTTTTCGTCGAAAGTCTGCCTCGGACAATTGAGTGGGCTGCGGACTGTCCCGGTTGTCGCATTCTCATTGCGGTCGGAACGCCGCCATCATCCCTGGGAATGGGCATCACACCGGACCGCGCCACGAACAAGGAGCCGGCCATGGACGATCTGCTCGTCGAATTCCTGACCGAAACCAACGAGAGTCTGGATGTGGTGGACGTCGAGCTGGTCAAGCTCGAACAGGATCCCAACAATCGCGAGGTGCTCGACAACATCTTCCGCCTCGTGCACACGATCAAGGGCACATGCGGGTTTCTGGGGTTGCCGCGTCTGGAAAGCGTGGCGCATTCGGCTGAAAACGTGCTCGGCAAGTTCCGTGATGGTGAGCTGGAGGTCACCCCGGACGCGGTTACCGTGGTCCTCGAAAGCCTTGATCGAATCAAGGAGATCCTGCGTGGGCTGGAGGCGACCGGCCAGGAGCCGGAAGGAGACGACAGCGATCTCATCACCCGCCTTGATGCCATCGCTGCCGGCCAGTCGGCGGCGCCGGCTGCAGAGCAGAAGCCGGCCCAGGATGCAGATGAGTCCGGTGAGTCCGGGGCGGCGCCGGCAGGCGACGACGGCGGCGAGGACGGCGAAGGCCCCTATGATCCGGCACTCGGTCGGCGATTGAAGCCTGGGGAAGTGTCGCTGGAGGAGCTCGAACGGGCATTCCAGGAGGCGCCCGGTCCCGAGGATGAGGAGGCCACCGCCTCCGCCGGCGGAGCCAATGACAACAATGGAGCTGCCGCATCTGCTGACGAGCAGCCCAGGACCGCCGCCAGCGAGGGAAGCGGCACGCGCCTGTTCGAGCGCGTGGGCGGCGACGATTCGATTGCCGTGGCGGCCCATCTCATGGCCAAGCGCATCGTGCGCGATCCGGTGCTGCAGGGATTTTTCGCCGATGTTCCGGAAGACCGTCGCAAGGCCCAGTTCCAGGGGCTGATGACGGCCCTGTTCAAGGAAAACGAGGGGGCCGCCCGCAATGTCATGGAAAAGATGATCGGCAAGGGCGGCTTTGGTGACAAGGAATTCGACAGTCTGATCCGGCTCGCAAAATCGGTGTTCGAGGAAATCCAGCTGGAGCCGGAGACCTGTGACGACGCCTCGATGACGCTCGAGATGGTGCGCGAGTCCGCGCTTGAAAGCTCGCGACGCCAGGCCAAGGCCGAGGACAGGAAGACGGGCGGCAAGACCGGTTCCGGCGGGGAAGGCGGCGGGATCGAGCGGCGGTCGGCGCAGTCGATTCGCGTGTCCGTCGATCTGCTTGAAAATCTGATGAATCTGGTCAGCGAGCTGGTGCTCACGCGCAATCAGCTTCTCCAGATGGTGCGCGAGCGTGAGGACAGCGAATTCACGGTTCCCATCCAGCGGCTCTCCCAGACGACGACGGAGCTGCAGGAAGGGATCATGAAGACCCGCATGCAGCCGATCGGCAATGCCTGGGCCAAGCTGCCGCGAATCGTGCGCGATCTGTCTCATGAACTGGACAAGAAGATCCAGCTCGAGATGCATGGCGCCGAGACCGAGCTTGACCGCCAGGTGCTCGAGCTGATCAAGGATCCGCTCACGCACATGGTGCGCAACTCGGCCGACCATGGCATTGAGACCCCCGCCGAGCGCGTGGCGATGGGCAAGCCGGAGACCGGCACCATCCATCTCAACGCGATGCACGAGGGCGGTCACATCATCATCGAAATCTCCGATGACGGGCGCGGCATCTCGGTTTCCAAGATTCGGAAGAAGATTCTGGAGAAGGGTCTTGCGACCGAGGCGGAACTCGCCGAGATGTCGGAAAACCAGATCCAGAAGTTCATCTTCCACCCCGGTTTTTCGACGGCCGACAAGGTCACCAGCGTTTCAGGCCGCGGTGTCGGCATGGACGTGGTGCGCAACAACATCGAAAAGATCGGCGGGACCATCGACATGGTCTCGACCGAAGGCCGGGGAACGACCTTCCGGATCAAGATTCCGCTCACCCTTGCCATCGTTTCGGCGCTGATCGTGGAGGCTTCCGGGGAGCGGTTCGCGATTCCCCAGATCAGCGTGCTCGAACTGGTGCGGGTGGGTGCGAACAGTGACAGCCGGATCGAGCGGATCAAGGATACGCCGGTCCTGCGTTTGCGCAACCGGCTGCTGCCGCTCGTCTATCTGAACGAGATTCTGGGCTTCAAGAGCCATGAGCAGATCATGGCGGAGGAGGCCTCGCACAGCGGCTTCATTGTCGTCACCCAGGTCGGCGCCTTCACTTTCGGGATCGTTGTGGATCAGGTCTTTGATACCGAAGAGATCGTGGTCAAGCCGGTGGCGCCGATTCTGAAGCATCTGTCCGTCTACTCCGGCAACACGATCCTGGGTGACGGCAGCGTCATCATGATCCTGGATCCCAACGGCATCGCCAATCTTGCGAATTCCCAGGTCTCCGATGACGAGGCGCACCAGGCCGAAAGCGAAGCCGCTGCCGGGCGTCGGCGCGAGGGTGAGAAGGAAACCTTCCTGCTCATGCGTGCCGGCGAGCATGGCCGCAAGGCGGTGCCGCTGTCTCTGGTTGCGCGCCTGGAGGATATCGAGGTCGAACGCATCGAGGAATCCGACGGCCAGCTTGTTGTCCAGTATCGTGGCGCCCTGATGCCGATCGTGCCGATCGACGGGCTTGAGGCCATGCGCACGGAAGGCCGCCAGCCGGTGATCGTGTTTACCGATGGCGATTACACCATGGGGCTTGCCGTGGATGAGATTCTCGACATCGTCGAGGATGCGCTCGATATCAAGCTCGGCTCCAAGCGGCCCGGCATCGTGGGCTCGGCCGTGATTGCCGGCAAGGCGACGGAGATCATCGATGTCTCCTACTACCTCGGCAAGGCGTTCGGGGAATGGATGCGTTCGCGCGATCTCAATGAGGAGATCTCCCCCAAGCGCGGGACCCGTGTCCTGCTGATCGATGACAGCTCCTTCTTCCGCAACATGCTGCGGCCTCTCTTGGCAGCAGCAGGCTACGAACTGGTGGCGGTGGACAGTGCCGAAAAGGCGCTGGAGCTGCGCGAGGAGGGCGAAGAATTCGACCTTATCATCTCTGACATCGACATGCCCGGGATGGACGGCTTCGAATTTGCCCAGATCGTGAAATCGGGCGGACGCTGGAAGCACACGCCTCTTGTTGCGCTGTCGAGTTTCGCCAGCGAGAAGCATCTCGCGCGCGGGCGGGCCGTGGGCTTCAATGACTACATCGCCAAATTCGATCGTAAGGCGCTGCTGGCCAGCCTGTCGCAGCAGCTCAACATGCAGGGAGACGCGGCATGAGCAGCTCCGAGACGGATACCAACAAGCTTCTCCTGCAGGAAGACGCGCAGGAATTCGTGACGGTGCGGCTGGCGGGTCAGCTGCTGGGCATTCCGGTCCTCGCCGTGCATGACGTGCTGTCTCCGCAGCAGCTCACCCGCATTCCGCTGGCGCCGTCCTGGGTGGCGGGTGTGCTCAATCTGCGTGGGCGGATCGTCACGGCGATCAATCTGCGCGAGCGATTGGGCTTTCCTCCGCGGGATGATGGCCAGGAGGACATGAGCGTCGTACTCGAATTCCGGGGCGAACCCTACAGCCTGCAAATCGACGAAGTGGGAGACGTGCTCCGGCTGGAGGACGACCGGCTTGAGCGCAATCCCGTCACGCTGGATCAGCGCTGGCGCGAGCTTTCAAAGGGCATCTACCGGCTTGATGACGAGCTGCTGGTTGCCCTTGATGTCGAAAAGCTCCTGGATTTCGATCAACAGACGGTCGTGGCCGCATGAGGCAGGGCATGAGAGGCGGATGCCGATCTGAAATGGGGGATGGATACGAGAGGATGGACAAGCTGATGGGAGCGCGGCGATGAAATCCTGTCTTGTGGTGGATGATTCCAAGGTCATCCGACGCGTGGCCAGACGGATCCTCGAAGAGCTGCAGTTCGAGATCGACGAGGCTGCCGATGGCAAGGATGCCCTCGAGCGCTGTCAGGTGCACATGCCGGATGTTGTGCTGCTGGACTGGAACATGCCGGTCATGGACGGCCTCGAATTCCTGAAGCGGATTCGCGCGATGGAAGGGGTGAAACAGCCCGTCGTCGTCTTCTGCACCACGGAAAACGACATGGCCCATATTCGCCAGGCAATGGAGGCGGGAGCCGACGAATACATCATGAAGCCCTTCGATCGCGAGATCATTGAGGCGAAATTCGCCCAGGTCGGCCTGGTGTAGGTCGGCACAGTGCGCGTGTGTCTGCCGGCAGAACAGCCTGATACCAACAAGCTCGTGTAGTGGAGCGATTACCTTGAGCAGGACAGTGGGTGTTTCCGCATCGTCATCCTCGTTGAAATCGGCTCCTGCCACCGGCGGTCCCTATCGCGTCATGGTGGTGGACGACAGTGCGGTCATTCGTGGCTTCTTGACCCGCTATCTTGAAGAGGATCCGGCAATCAAGGTCGTCTCCAGCGCCTCCAATGGCGTGATGGCGCTGAAAAATCTGGCGCGCACACCGGTCGATGTCGTCGTGCTGGATATCGAGATGCCGGAAATGGACGGCATGACGGCCCTGCCGAAGATCCGGGAACAGGATCCAACCGTCAAGGTCGTGATGGCCTCGACGCTGACCAAGAAGAATGCCGAGATTTCCCTGCGTGCCCTGCAGCTGGGGGCAAGCGATTATGTGCCCAAGCCTGAGACGCTGAGGGCGGTGAATGCCAGCCTGGATTTCCGTCGTGAGCTTGTGGAGAAGGTCAAGATCTACGCGGCCCAGCGGCGGCGGGAACAGGGCATTCCCCAGCCGGAAGGGCTGAACAGCTCCGGCCAGCCCCGTGCAGCCACCGCACGGACCGCTGCCCCCGTCCGCTCTGCCGGCACGGGACGGCGGGCTCCCGTCGTCGTGGTGGCACGGGGGCGCCAGAAGGAGCTTCCGGTCGCCGAGCCCGAGACACCGGCAAGAGGCGATCGCATCGTTTTGCGCGAGCCTTCGCTCTTTCCGCCTGAAGTTCTGGCGATCGGCTCCTCGACGGGTGGACCGCAGGCTCTGATGAAGCTGCTGGGCGCGATGGATCGCAGACGGCTTTCGGCCGTCCCCATTGCGATCGTCCAGCACATGCCTCCCACCTTCACGGGCATTCTGGCCGAGCATCTGGGGCGGGTGAGCGGCCTGCCGGCGGTCGAGGCCACCGACAGGATGCCCTTCGAGAAGGGGCGCATTCATGTGGCGCCGGGCGATTATCACATGGTTGTCGAGCGTGACGAGAAGGGGGCCGTTCTGCGGCTCAATCAGGATCCGCCCGAAAATTTCTGTCGGCCGGCCGTGGATCCGCTGTTCCGCTCACTGGCCCGCACCTATGCGGCCCGCACTTTGGCCGTCGTGCTGACCGGCATGGGGCATGATGGGCTGAGAGGCGCGCGCGAGCTGGTGGCGGCAGGGGCAACCATCGTGGCTCAGGATGAGGCGTCCAGCGTAGTCTGGGGCATGCCGGGCGCCGTGGCCACGGCCGGACTGTGTGCAGCCGTGGTCCCACTCGACGAGATGGCGGGCAAGCTCAATGCATTGCTGGGAGGCGGGCGATGAAGACGGCGGATTTCGAGTTTCTGAGCGCCCTGCTCAAGAAACGTTCGGGACTGACCCTCAACCCCGACAAGGTCTATCTGCTGGAATCCCGGCTCACGCCGCTGGCGCGCCGTCGCGGACTTGACGGCATCGATGGTCTCGTAGAGGAGTTGCGGCGCACGAATTCCGAGACGCTGGCCCGTGAGATCACGGAGGCGATGACGACGAATGAATCGTTCTTTTTCCGTGATCGCACTCCCTTCGAGATTTTTGAACGGCAGGTGCTGCCGATGCTGCGAGCCCGTCGCGCAGCAAGGAAGAAGCTGCGGATCTGGTGCGCAGCCTGCTCATCCGGCCAGGAACCCTACTCGCTGGCGATGATTCTCCGCAATCGCTGGCATGAGTGGAAGGACTGGTCGATCGAGATTCTCGGCACCGACATCTCGCGCCCCGTTCTCAAGAAGGCCGAAGCCGGCCTGTATTCCCAGTTCGAGGTCCAGCGCGGGCTGCCCATCCAGCTGCTGATCAAGTACTTCACCCAGGTGGGCGATCAGTGGCAGATTGCGCCCGAGATCCGTAACATGGTGCGCTACAAGGAGTTCAATCTCCTCGATTCCTTTGCGCCGCTGGGGCAGTTCGACATCATCTTCTGCCGCAATGTGCTGATCTATTTTGATCAGGCCACAAAAAAGGACGTGCTGGAGCGCATGCGGCGGATCATGCCGTCGGACGGTGTGCTGTTCTTGGGCGCGGCGGAGACCGTTCTCGGGATCACGGATGCCTTCCGGCCGGTCCGCGGTCAGCGGGGGCTCTACCTGCCTTCGGATGCGGAGGATACCGTCGTCGCCGCTGCGGCCGGCGGATAGTAGAGCAGATCGGTCCCGTCTCCGGGCTCCGGGCGGTGGCGGGGGCTGCGGCTCCGGCAGGAGGAGGGGGCGCGGTGCCAGCGGCCTGTCTTCTTTTGCGGACGACCCTCAGACCGCTTCGGCAAAGCGCAAGGGGCGACCGACGGGTTCGCCCACCAATGTTCCTTCCCACATGACACGCTGGCCGCGGATGATGGTGCCGACCGGCCGGCCCGTGATCGTCATGCCGGTGAAGGGTGACCAGCCTGCGCGCGAAGCAAGCCAGTCTTCCGTGATCGTCCAGCGCGCCTTGAGATCGACGATCGAGAAATCCGCATCATAGCCCACGGCGATTCGACCCTTGCCGAGCAGACCGAAGAGCCGGGCCGGTCCCGCACTGGTAAGATCCACAAGCCGCTGCAGGGTTACACGCCCCTGTGCGTGGTGATGAAGGAGCAGGGGCAGAAGCGTCTGGACGCCCGGCATGCCGGAGGGGCTTTGCGGATAGGCGCGGGCCTTTTCCTCGCGCGTGTGGGGGGCATGATCCGAGCCAATGACATCGACCACGCCATCCCGCAGACCCTGCCACAGGGCCGCCCGATGCCGGCGCGTGCGGATTGGCGGGTTCATCTGGGCAAGACTGCCGAGCCGGCGGTAACAGTCGGGCGCCTCCAGCGTGAGGTGTTGAGGCGTAACCTCCACGCTGGCCCATTCCTTGTGGCGGGCGAGATAGGCCATTTCCTCGGCCGTCGTTACATGCAGCACATGGATGCGCCGATGCAGGCGCTCCGCCAGGGCGACGACCCTTCTGGTCGCACGCAGCGCCGTTTCCTCATCGCGCCAGACGGGATGGCTGGCCGGCTGGCCGGGCTGGATGAAGCCTTTGCGGGCGATCAGCCGGTCCTCGTCTTCCGCGTGAATGGCCACACGCCGGCGGGCGGCGGTCAGCACCCGTTCCAGGGTGGCATCATCGGGAATCAGCAGCGAGCCGGTGGACGAGCCCATGAATACCTTGATCCCGGCAACACCGGGCGTGCGTTCCAGCTCGGGCAGGGCGGCAACATTCTCGGCGGTCGCTCCGACATAGAAGGCATGGTCGCACCACATCCGCCCTCTGGCGCGCCTCAACTTGTCGGCCAATGCCTCGGCGGTGGTGGTGGGCGGGCTGGTGTTCGGCATCTCGAAAACGGCCACAACGCCGCCCAGCACGGCAGCCCGTGAGCCGGTCTCCAGATCTTCCTTGTGCTCGTTGCCGGGCTCGCGAAAATGGACCTGGGTATCGATCACGCCGGGCAGGACGTGCAGACCGCGCAGATCAAGCCGTTCACCGGCATCATGATGCGCGAGATCGCCGATGGCCGCGATTCGCCCTGCCCGGATACCGATGTCGGCGCGGACAATTCCGCCCGGGGTGACGACCCGGCCTGCAATCAGCAGCATGTCGAAGCTGGTAGCGGTCATGAGGGCTCCCATGCTAGATGATGGAGCGGGTCTTCGCGAAGGCCTGCCCGCTCTCTGCGCCGGTCTAGAGGCGTGTCGGCGCGGGATCAAGGGCGGGCGGCGAAAGAGAAGCGGGCAATCGCCCTTCACCAGCTGCGGATGTGGGGTGAACACATGGCGAGGACGACGATGCAGGCTCCTGCCTCGGCGCCGGACGCCGGGCTGCTGACCACCTTGGCGGATCGGGCTCTGATCGCATTGGCCGGCCGCGACACCCGGGACTTTCTCCAGCGCATCCTCACCCAGGACATGGAAAAGGTCATCCCCGGCAGGGCGGTGCCTGCGGCCCTTCTGACTCCACAGGGCAAGCTTCAGCATCTGTTCCTGCTGACGGCCGTGGCCGATGGACGGATTCTGCTGGAAACCGGCAGGGAGGAGGTCGGTGCCCTTCTGCGCCTGCTGACACTGTATCGTCTGCGTGCGGATGTGGCCTTCACCGTGCTGGAGCAGGGGACGGTTTTTGCGGCAGACCCGCACACGCTGGTGCGTGCCGGGCTGGATGATGAGACAAGGAGCGATATCCTCGTCGTAGAGGATGCGCGTGCGCCCGGCCGCCTCATGCGCTGTTATGCCCTGGCGGGCGGGCCTGAACTGCCATCCGGCCCGATTCGCCCGGGAGCGGCACCGAAAGCCTATATTCGGCTGCGTGCCGAAGAGGGAATTGCCGAAGGGCCGGTCGAGCTGCCGCCCGGGCGCCTGTTCGCGCTTGAGGCCAATCTGGACTGCATTGATGCCGTCTCCTTTTCCAAGGGCTGTTATGTGGGCCAGGAGGTAACCACCCGCAGCTACCGGCGCGGACGCATCAAAAAGCGGTTGCTGCCCTTCCTCCTCACGGGGTCGGAAGATTCCCCTGCGGCGGGCAGCAGGCTTGAGCGGGTGGAAGACGGTCTTCTTGTCGGAGAGGTTATTGCGCCCGGCCGCCATGGCGTCGGCTGGGCCCTGTGTCGGATCGAGGCGCTTGGCGGTCCGCCACCGGTGGGACAGCTGGCCTGCAAGGCGGACGGGGTGGCTGTCACCCTCCATCTGCCGCCACGGCTGCGCCCTGTTCTGGAGGAGGAGTCCCGGAGACGGAACCGGTCAGGGGAGGAGAGGGGATGACACGCAGACGGCATCCGCATCCGCGTCGGCATTATCGGCGTCGCCAGGAACGGACGGGACCCGATTACCGGCTGCTTGCGGTAATCGGCACGGGAATCGCCCTCGTGCTGCTCGTCTATTTCGCCTTTTCGTGAGCGGGCGAGGGTGCGGATCCCCGCCTTCATGCGCTAGAGGCGATCCAGCATCCGCTCCAGCTCGGCCAGCCAGCGCCGGTTTTCGACTCCGGCCGCCCGGGCGAAAAGAGGGGCGGTGGCACTCGCAAAGGCGAGGGTGGACAGCAGGAGCGCCAGTTCCACCTGGCCGGCCAGTCCTGCAGAGCTGCGCAGGCGATGCAGCGCATTGCGCAGGGGCCAGACCGCCATCATCGCCCGCCGTCTGGCCGCGGCGTTCTCCGACGCCTCAGCAGGGGCTTCGCCTGCCAGCATGACGGTGACGAGCAGGCGCAGGCGGTCGGGATGGGCGCGTGCCCAGGCAAGCAGGCGCGCCCGCAGATCCTTGCCATCCCGGGCATGCGCAAGGGCTTCGTCCAGATCGCGGGCCGCCCGTTCGACAACGGCATCGAGCAGCCCATCGCGACTGGCGAACAGATGGATCAGGCTTGAGGCCCGTATGCCGGCTGCCGCTGCGATGCGGCGCAAGCCGGGACGATCGATTCCCTCCCGGGCGAACAGGCTTTCGGCCGCCGTCAGCACCCGCAAGCGGCTGTCGCTCCGGCCCCGCGGACGACCGGGGCGACGGCGATCGGCTGCCGTTTCCGGGTGTTTCTTTGCCATGCGCGCCTGCCTCTCCGCTTGACGGCCGGAGATCCCCATCATGGCGAGGCGAACACGGCCAGACAAGCCGGATCGCATGAATGGGCGGAATGGAAGCTGCAGGCTGCAGCTTGCAAAAACGAGAATCACCGAAAGTGACGCATGTGGTCGGAGCGGCGGGATTTGAACCCACGACCCCCACACCCCCAGTGTGGTGCGCTACCAGGCTGCGCTACGCTCCGAAAGCCGCCAGCTGCGCGCAGGCGATGCCGGCGCGCCCTATATAGCGGTGCCAATCCCGCCACGCAACGGCCAATCGGACGGATCCATAATCTTGCGAGCAAAGCAGACCACGGGAAAATGCCTGCCCGCTGCCCTGTTCCGCTCGTGGCACGGACTCCGCTCATGCGCATCTGGGAGGAAAAGAGAAGGGGGGAAAGGGAAATGGCGGGAGTGACGGGACTTGAACCCGCGGCCTCTGGCGTGACAGGCCAGCGCTCTAACCAACTGAGCTACACCCCCGCCGGGCCGGCAAGCCGCGATTGGCCCGCGGGCGATGGCGGCTATTACTGGAAAGCCGGGCGGCTGTCAACGGCTTGTGGAACCGAGCAGCCAACAGCCGCTTTATCCGCTCCTCCCGGCCCGCTGGATCACGCCTCTGGATGCACCGCATGCAGGCATCTTCATGGCCGATATGGATAAAATGTCGCAGCCATGCTATAGTTGCATGCGGGTGGATCGCTACGTCTTTTGCGTCTTGAGGCTGTCATGGGCGCATCACGCGAATCTTCGGCCTCTGGCCGAAGGGGGAAGTCGTCTTCCGCTTCACCATCTCCGGGCGATGAGGGGGGTGAGAATTTTTCGGCGCGCCGAGAGGACGGCTGGCATCGCCTGATGGCCGGTCTGACAGATCGGCGGCTGCTTTTGCGGGTGCGGCGCTTGCAGGGATCCCGCTTTGCTCTGGCCGGCACATTCGGGATTCTGGCCGTGGTCGAGATGCTGCTTGGCGTGCGCCAGGTTGCGATCGGCTGGCAGCAGGATGCACTGCCGTGGCTGGAGCTTGTGATCGGGGGCAATGCCGTGATCGTGGGCGTGCTGGCCCTCGGTCTGCTCTGGCGGGAGAGGCTGGGACGCCATCTGCTCCGCCGCAGCCGGACTCTTGCCAATCGCCGGCTGGCCTTTCTGGATCGCTTTACCCAGCAGCTGCGGGCTGCGCTGCAAGAGGCTCCCGATGATCTGGCCGAGCTGGAGGAAATTGCCCCGTTTCTTCTGCGCAGTCTCGATCGCTTCCTGCTGTTTTCCTGGGCGGGGCTGTGGCGGCTGGAGGATGGGCACCTGCGTCCGCTGGCGGTGCATGCACCCCGGCTGAAGACGGATGCTCCAGCGCTTCAGGAAGCGGTTCCCATCCCGACTGTGCTGGATGCCTTGAAGGACAGGCAGACACTGACCCTTCTGGGCGAGGATGTGCACCGGCTGGTCGAGGCGGGCTTTCCCGTCAGTCGCCAGATTTTCGCCTGCGCGATCCATCGGGACGGGGCTCTCGATGGCGTGCTTGTCGTTGCCCGCCGGCGCGGTCGTCCTCCCTTTGACGAAGCCGAGAAGGCTTTTCTGTCCGCGGTGGCCAGAAGTCTCATGCTGGGAATTCAGGCCGGACAGATCGCGCGTTTGCGTCTGGAGCTTCAGGACGCTCTGCGGCGCATGGAACGGGCCCAGCGGGTTCAGGCCGAATTTCTCTCGGAACTCAGTCACGAGTTGCGCACCCCCTTGAATGCCATCATCGGATTCGGTGAGCTGCTGACGGCGGGCAAGCCGGTCGATCGCGAAAAGGAACGGGAATATCTCCACCATATTGTCGGGGCAGCCCGCTCCCTTCTGGCGATGCTGGAAGAGCTGCTGACGATTTCGGACCGCCCGGATCTGGGTGTGCCGGAGGATGTCATCGCGGTGGATCCGGTTGCGGTGGCGCTGGGCACGGTTGCGCGCATGCGGGCGACGGCTGCGCGCCATGAGGTCAGCTTTACGGTGGAAGGCGAGGCCGATGGCAGCAGGGACGGCTCCGGCAGGCGCATTCATGCAGATCCGCGCTGGCTGCGGCAGGCGGTGCTGGCAGCCGGTTTCTGGGCGATCACGGCGGCCGGCGCAAAGGGAGCGGTCACGTTCCACCTCGATGGAGAACGTGGCGGTGCCCGGCTGACATTCCTCATCCGGCCGGGGCCGGCTCGCAGACCCGACGAGCTTCTGGCCGAGGGAGTGGAAGAGGGCGGCGAGGAAGGCTCCTATATCGCCCGGGGGCGGCGGCTGACATCGCCTCTCAATTTCGCTCGCGCCCTTGTGGAGGCCCAGGGAGGCAGGACCGAACTGGTGCGTGCAGATCAGGAACGGGTCGCCTTGACGCTGATCCTTTCCGAGACGATGGCCCTGCACGATTCGTAAGGGGCGTGCCTTCTCACAAAGGGGAGGTCGGGAGGTCTCGACGGTTCTCCCGAAGCCGCCGGCAGGCTAAGCTCTTTCCCGAGTCCCCGTGTTTGGCGCGTGGAGGCCCGTCCACCGGGACAGAGGAGCGCAAGCAGGACAATCATGACGCAGACTTATGAGGCGGCCATTGTGGGAGCGGGTTTTGGCGGGATTGGCATGGGCCATGCCCTCTCGCGCGCCGGCATCCACGACTTCGTGATTCTGGAAGCGGCCGAGGAGGTGGGGGGCACCTGGCAGGCCAACCGCTATCCCGGAGCCGGCTGCGATGTCCCGAGCCATCTCTACTGCTTCTCCTTCTTTCCGAAAGTGGACTGGTCACGCCGCTACGCCAGTCAGCCCGAGATCCTGCAATATCTGAAGGATGCGGTGCAGGAGCTCGGCCTTGAGCCGCATATCCGGCTGCGTTCCCCGGTTGTGCGTGCCGTCTATGAGGAACGGGACGCACGGTGGAAGCTGGAACTTGAAGGCGGCGAGGTTCTCACCGCCCGGCATCTGGTGGCGGCAACCGGCCAGCTCAGGGTTCCCAAATTGCCTTCCATTCCCGGCCGGGAGCGCTTTCGGGGCAGGGCTTTTCATTCCGCCCGCTGGCCGGGGGATCTGGATCTGGAAAACAGGCGCGTCGGTGTGATCGGTACCGGCGCGAGCGCAATCCAGATCGTTCCCGAGGTGGCCAGGAAGGCCGCGTCCGTCATTGTCTTCCAGCGCACGCCCAACTGGATCGTGCCGCGCAAGGACCGCCCCTATCGTTCCCTCGAAAAGTGGCTGTTCGCCCACATGCCGGGAGCCATTGCCGCGTATCGCGCGCTTCTCTACTGGCTGTTCGAGCTGCGCTGGCCGGCCTTCCGCAGCTACCGCACTCTTGGCCCGCTCTTCGAACGTCAGGCCCGGCGCTATCTTGAGGAAAAGATGAAGCACCGGCCGGATCTGCTGGCGGCACTCACACCGGACTATCCGATCGGCTGCAAGCGGGTGCTGCTTTCTGATGATTTCTACGACAGTCTGCTGCTGGATCACGTTGTGCTGGAGACGGCCGGGATCGCCGAGATCACGGAAGCGGGCGTGCGCATGCAGGATGGGCGCACGCATGAGCTTGACGTGCTCGTCTATGCGACCGGCTTTGAGGCGGATGCCTTCGTTGCGCCGATGGAGATCATCGGCCGCGGCGGGCGCAGTCTTCAGGAAGTCTGGAACGGGGCGCCGTTTGCGCACAGGGGGGTCACGGTGCCGAACTTCCCCAATTTCTACATGCTCTACGGCCCCAACACGAATCTCGGGCACAATTCCATCATCTTCATGCTGGAGCGCGAGATCACCTACATCTCCCGGCTGATCCGGGAGGCACGGCGGCGGCAGGCGGTCCGGGTCGAGGTGCGCGAGGAGGCGGCCCGGCGCTTTGCTGCGGAGATGCATGCTGCGCTTCAGCGCTCCGTCTGGCTGGCCGGTTGTCACAGCTGGTATGTCACCGAAGCCGGCACCAGCCCCACCAACTGGCCCTATTCCACCCTTTCCTTCGCCTGGCGCATGCGCCATCTTGATCTTGACAACTATCGCTTTGCCTGAGCACCGCCGGGCGGCGGATGCGGCCAGCGCGTGGAAAGGAGAGCGCAGCGTGTTCGGTGGATCGGTCACCCTGTTTCGGGTGCTGGGCTTTCCCGTCAGGGTGAACGCCAGCTGGCTGGTACTGGCCGTGCTGGTGGCCTGGTCTCTGGCGGCCGGCTATTTCCCCCATGTGCTGCCCGGCCGCACGGAAACGGTCTATGTCGTCCTCGGTTTCCTCGGCATGCTGGGGCTGATCATCTCTCTGCTCTTGCATGAACTCTCCCATGCTGCGGTGGCGCGGCGGCTGGGACTGAGGATAGCCGGGATCACGCTGTTCATTTTCGGGGGTGTCGCCGAGATGGTGGACATGCCGGCCCGCCCCCGGGACGAGGCCCTGATCGCAGCGGCGGGACCGGCGATGAGCTTTGCGCTTGCCGGCCTGTCCGCTCTCCTCGCCGGCATCTTTCCTGACGGTGGGGAGGCCGCCGTGCTGCTTTCCTATCTGGCAGCCGTCAATCTTGTGCTGGCGCTGTTCAATCTGGTGCCCGGCTTTCCACTCGACGGCGGCCGACTGTTGCGGGCGGCTCTGTGGGCGCGCTCCGGCAATCCCGTGCGGGCCACCCGCCAGGCCGGGCGGGCCGGCGAGGCGTTCGGCTTTCTGCTGATTGCGGTCGGCGCCGGGCTTGTGCTCTTCGGCGGTGCGGTGACGGGACTGTGGTGGGTCCTGATCGGGCTGTTTCTGCAGGGGGCCGCCCGCCAGGCCGTTGAGCGCGAGAGCATGCGGCAGCTCTTCAGTCATCTGCCGGTGCGCCGTCTGGTGGCGCAGCCTCCCATTGCCGTGCCGGCAGCCCTGCCGCTCGATCGCTTCGTGGATGACTACGCGCTGCGCTACCATTTCAGCCATTTTCCTGTCGTCGAGGATGATCGGGTCATTGGCAGCCTGCGCACCCGGGCAGTAGCCGGAATTCCACGGGAAGCGTGGAGGACGACGCCCGTGTCCGCCATCATGCGCCGGCTGCGGCCGACCGATGTCGTGGATCCCGATGAGACCGCCGATGCCGCGCTCGCGCGCATGCAGGAAAATGGAGAGGGCCGGGTGCTGCTGCTGCGTGATGGGCGGCTGGAAGGTGTGCTCACCTTGCGCGATCTCCTGGAGCATCTGGCGGTTGCACGTCTGTTCGACCGGCAGGCATAGGTGGCGGCTCGCAGGGAAGGAACGGAGATGGATCTGGGACTGGAAGGAAAGCGGGCTCTGGTTACGGGTGGCACGCGCGGGATCGGAGCAGCCATCGTCGATGTGCTGGCCGCCGAAGGGGCGGCGGTCGCCTTCTGTGCCCGGCGTGAGGATGAAGTTGCGGCGCGCCGGTCCGAGCTTGAAAGACGCGGCGCTCAGGTCTACGCGCGCGCGCTCGATGTCGCAGATCATGCCCGGCTCAAAAGCTTCATCGACGAGGCGGCCGAGATCTTCGGCGGGCTTGAGATCTTCATTCCCAATGTCTCGGCCGGCGCGGGGCTGACCGGGGAGGAAGCCTGGCGGGCCAATTTCGAGGTCGATGTGCTGCACAGCGTGCTCGGGACGGAAGCGGCCCTGCCGCATATGGCCCGTGCGGGTGGTGGGGCCGTCATCCTGGTCAATACGGTGGCGGCGGTCGAGGCGTTGTTTGCGCCCCATGCCTATGGTGCTTTGAAGGCGGCACTCATCGCCTATGGCAAGCAGGTGGCGGAAGCCGTCGGCCAGCATGGGATCCGGGTCAACATGGTCTCGCCGGGCCCCGTTCATTTCCCGGGCGGCAGCTGGGACCGGATCCGGGCCGAAAATCCCGCCTTCTTCCGCGAGGTGGAACAGCGTATTCCGCTGGGGCGCATGATCCGGCCCGAGGAGGTGGCCCGGGCGGTGGCATTTCTGGCCAGTCCTGCAGCCTCCATGATCACCGGCACCAATCTCGTCATCGACGGCGGCTTTACGCGCCGGGTTCAGTTCTAATAAGCGGATCGGCGCGTGGTCCAGTGAGGGACATCTCGCAGCAGGAGATGGCGCGATGGGTGAGAACACGCCGCCGCTGGAGGCGCTTTATGCCGTCATGTGCCGCATCCGTGCCTTCGAGGAGGCGCTGCTTGCCTTGTGGCGTGCCGGTAGCGTCCCGGGTCTTCTGCATTCCGCTCATGGGCTGGAGGCGCTTGCGGCCGGTGTCCTCGCCCATTGTGATGCGGCCTGCGGAGATGTGGTCACTTCCACCCATCGCCCCGATGCCCATGCGCTCGCCTTCGGGCTGGAGATGGCGGCGGTTGCAGCCGAGATCATGGGCCGGGCCACCGGCCTCAATGGCGGGCGCGCAGGGCAGATGCATCTCCTGGCTCCCGAGCAGGGCTTCTTCGGCGCGAACGGGATCGTCGGCGGATCGGTGCCATCAGCGGTCGGTGCGGCCCTGGCGAGACGCATGCAGGGCAGCGGAGGAATCGCTGTCGCCTTCATGGGTGATGGAGCGCTGAACCAGGGCGCGGTTCTGGAAAGTCTGAATCTCGCGGCCGTCTGGCGGCTGCCGGTGCTCTTCGTTGTCGAGGACAATGGCTGGCATGAATTCACGCCGCGTGAGGCGGTCACGGCCGGCACGCCTGCTTCACGCTTTGCCGCGGTGGGCATTCCGGCAGAAGAGATCGATGGCGGGGATCTTCCCGCCGTCTGGAAGGCGGCCGGCGCAGCCATTGCAGCCATTCGCAATGGTGCCGGTCCCCGGGCGATCATTGCCGCCGTCCCCCGCCTTGTCGGGCATCACAGTGCGGATGCACAGGGCTATCGGTCCGGGCAGGCACCACGCCTGAAGAGTGTGGCCGATCCTCTGGTCCGTGCGGCCCGGCTCCTTGATGCGACCGGTCCTGGCGCGTCCCGGCGCTCGATCGAGGAGACGGCCGAGAAGGCAGCTGCAGCCGCTCTCCAGACGGCGCAGGCTGCGCCAGCGGCCGATCCCGCCTCTTCATCACCAGTGCCGGTTCCACCGGCTGAAAGCCCGGCTTGTCCCGAGCCCTTGCGGACTTTTTCCGATGAAGCCCCCGCAATGACGCTTGCACAGGCCCTCAGGACCGGTCTGGCTGACGCGATGGGGGCTGATCCCACCATCATCGTGATGGGCGAGGATGTCGAGGAAGGCCCCTTCGGCGTCACGAGCGGTCTTGTCGCCCGTTTTTCGCGCGAGCGGGTGCGCAATACGCCGATCTCGGAGGCCGCCTTCCTCGGTGCGGCGCTTGGCGCGGCGGCTGCGGGTCTGAAACCCGTCGTCGAGGTGATGTTCGCCGATTTCGCCGCCGTCGGCATGGACCAGATTGTGAACCAGATCGCGAAATGGCGGTATCTGACGGGTAGCAGGCGGCCTCTGCCGATCGTGATCCGGATGGCGGCTGGCGCGGGGATTGCGGCCGGCCTCCACCATAGTCAGAATCCGGCCCATGTCTTTGCCGCGACAGCCGGCCTCAAATGTCTTTACCCATCAGCCCCCGGTGATGCCCTGCGGGCGCTGAAGGCGGCTCTTGCGGATCCCGATCCTGTCATCCTGCTGGAGCCGAAGGTGCTCTATGATGCGGTCGGGCCGGTGGAGCCGAATGCCCCTCCTCTTCAGGACGGGCAGATTCGGATCTGGCGGAGGGGTGGACGGGTCGGCATTGTCGCCATCGGGCCGATGGTGCCGGAAGCGCTGGCAGCAGCAGAGCGGCTTGCCGAAGACGGGATGGAGGCGGCCGTCATCGAACCGCTCTGGCTCGCTCCTCTGCCGCTGCCGTCGCTTGTTGCGGCGCTCGAAGGCTGCCGGCATGTGGTGATCGTGGATGAGGGGGCGGCGCTGTGCGGTCTCGCCGATGCGCTGGCCGCGCGGCTGGCAACGGCGCTCTGGGAGGGGCTTGCAGGCCCGCCGGTTGCGCTTGCCCCGCCGCATGCGCCCGTTCCCTTCGCCCCCGCACTGGAGGCCGCCTGGCGCCCTTCGGCTGCAGTCATTGCTGAGACTGTGCAACGCTTGCTCCGTTCGTCGGGAGCGCATTGAACCCTGCGTGAACCATTTCCCTCCTGGCAAGGAGGTCATTTCATGTCGCTGTCCGCCCTGCTGTTGCTTGCTATCGCTCTTGCCGCCGACTGTTTCGCCGTATCATTGGCACTGGGAGCCGCTCTGCCGCAGGTGAGGGCCGTGCGATGGCGGGAGGGGCTGCGCACCGGTCTTGTCTTCGGCGGCATGCAGATGGCGATGGCCCTGGCCGGTTCGCTCGTGGGGGCGGCGAGCCTGTCCCTGCTTGCGCGTTTCACGCAGGGTCTCGGGGTGCTTCTGCTGTTGGCGGTGGCCGCCCACATGGCCTTCGAGGCCTGGGAGGAATGGCGGGAAGAGGAGGAAGAGGAGGAAGAGGCTGCAGACACGACCTGCGCGGCGGCCGGGAGAGAAGACGAAGGCAGGGACATGCGGGCCGGCTGGTGGCGGCTGCTGGCCCTTGGCGTGGCCACCAGTCTCGATTCCCTGGCCGCCGGTTTTTCCCTCAAGGCCCTGGGCGGCATGATGGCGCTGGCCCTGCCGGCCATCGGCGGAGCAAGTCTGCTGGCTGCTCTGATCGGCCTGCTGATGGGAGGCCATGCCCGGCGCCTTCTCGGCCCGCTGGCCGAGGCGCTGGGTGCAGTCATTCTGACAGGGATCGCAATCGCCAGTCTGTTCGCATAGGGCAGGGGGCTTGAGCAGCAGGAGAGAAGGAAGGGATGTTTTCATGACCCGTCGGCTGCATGTCTGGCTGGCCTGGCTGCATCGAATTTTGGGGCTGGTGATCGGAATCCAGCTTCTGCTGTGGACGATGGGCGGCATCGTCATGAGCTGACTGCCGCTTGAGGATGTCCGCGGCGATCACAGGCGGGCGGCGTATCCCGGGCTTGCCCCCACCGAAGGCGAGGCGACGCGACCGCTCGTGCTGCCCGCGGGTGTGCAGGAGGCGGAGGGCCTGCGGCTCATCCGGCGGGACGATCGGCTGGTGTGGGCAGTACCCCGGGCGGGTGTCCACGCGGCCGTCTTCGATGCACACACCGGCGCCCCGCTTCCACCCCTTGAAGAGGAGGCGGTGCGTCGGCTGGCGCAGCAGCAGTACCGCGGCAGCAGCGTCATCTCTTCGCTCGCTCTGCTCGCGGATCCGGAGACGGTGTCGCAGGAGTATCGCGGACCGCTGCCCGTCTGGCAGGCCATCTTTGCCGATGAGGAAGGCACGCGCTTTTATCTGTCGCCCACCACGGGCCGGCTTCTGGATGTCCGCAACGACATGTGGCGCTTCTATGACTTCTTCTGGATGCTCCACATCATGGATTACGCGACACGGGAGAACTTCAACAATCCGCTGCTGCGCGTGGCGGCACCCACAGCCTTTCTGATGGCGCTTGCCGGCTGGCTGCTGCTGTTCTGGCGCCTGCGCAGGAAGGATTTTACCGGCCCGCCCCGTCTTCGCGGATAAGAAGAGAGGCGACCTCCACCGCATCCGACCATAGAAACTGCGCAATCGGGCGGATTTCGGCTATTTCAAATCCCGCATCCACGAGTATCCGGGTATCGCGTGCCCAGGTATTGGGATTGCAGGACACCAGGATCACGCGCGGGATGGTCGATCTGGCCATTTCGCCCACCTGCCTCTTTGCTCCGGATCGGGGCGGGTCGAGGATGGCGACATCGAAGGTGGCAAGGGCTTTGGGGTCGAGCGGAGAGCGGAACAGATCGCGGTGGTTGACGGCGTATGCCTTTTCAATTCCGGCCGCCGTGACCGCCTGACGCAGCGCTTCCACCGCCAGGCCGTCTCCTTCCATCGCCACGACACCCCGGGCCTTGTGGACCACCGGCAGGGACAGGGTGCCAAGCCCCGCAAAGAGATCCAGCAGCCGAGCGCCTTCCGGGGTCCATTCCCGGACGGTCTGTTGCAGGGCTGCTTCTCCTTCTTTCGTTGCCTGCAGGAAGGCGCCGCTGGGAAAGGGCACCGCAATGCCCCCCATCACGATGAGCGGTTCGCGGCGTTCGATAAGGCGCTGGGGCCGCCCGCCGTCCGACCAGGAGAGTGCTGCGATATCCGCCTCCTCAGCCCAGGCCGCAAGGTCCGCCAGCAGACCCGGATCATCGGGCAGGCCGGGACCGGCCAGCAGAATGTCGATACCGGTGGCCGTTTCCGTTGCCGTGATGGTAAGTGGTTCCCCTGATACGAGTTGCTCAAGAAGGGGGCGCAAACTTTGGAGAGCTCTCCACAGGGGTGGTCGCGCCACCAGGCATTCGTCAAGATCGATGATGGCATGGCTGCGGCGGGCGTGAAGGCCGAGAATGCCGTGCCCCCCGCCGGAGGAAGCGGCATGCAGCACCAGGCGGCGCCGACTGCCGGGGGGAGAGACGGCAGGAGAAGCGATACGGTCGGCAAAGCGGGCAAGTCCTTGCGTGTTGAGTGCCCGGACAATCCGTTCGCCGAGCCAATCGGCATAGGATTGTTCATCGAGATGCTGCAGCATGCAGCCACCACAGCGACCGAAATGCGGGCAGCCGGGCTCTTGCCGTCTGGAAGATGGTTTGAGAAGCTGCCAGGAGCGGACGGTCATGCGCCCCTTCGCGTCCGGCTCCCAGCAGATCTCCACTTCATCCCCGGGTGCCGTGAACGGCAGGTAGAGGGGACCGGCCGGGCTGTCGACAATTCCTTCTCCCCGGCTGCCAAGGGCCGTGACGGTGGCACGCAGACGGTCCGTGTGACGAGCCGGGGGTGAGCGATCAGCTCTTTTCACGGTGTCCGCCCCTTTTCCGCCACAAGGAGATACTCGACATTGCCCTTCGGCCCGGTGATCGGGCTTTCGGTGATGCCGAGCAGCCGGTGGCCCTGTGCTTCGAACCAGCTGCGGATGTCGGCCACCACCGTCTCGCGCACTGCGGGATCGCGCACGACCCCACCCTTGCCGACATGCTGCGGGCCCGCTTCGAACTGCGGCTTGATGAGCGCGACGATGAGGCCGCCGGGTTTCACCAGGCCAAGAGGAGCAGGCAGCAGGGTCTTCAAGGAGATGAAGCTAGCGTCGCAGACCAGCAGGTCTACCGGTTCTGGAACATCTGCTGCCGTGAGATGGCGGGCGTTGGTGCGTTCCAGCACCACAACGCGCGGGTCGCGGCGCAGCTTGTCGGCCAGCTGGCCGTATCCCACATCCACCGCATAGACGCGCATTGCCCCATGGTGCAGCAGAACGTCGGTAAAGCCGCCCGTCGACGCGCCCACGTCGATGGCAATGGCATCCCTGATCCGGTCAGCGAGATCAAAGTGTGCGATCGCGTGTGCAAGCTTGATGCCGCCGCGTGAAACCCAGGGGTGGTCGCTTCCTCTTAGCACAAGCGGGGCATCGGCGGGCAGGAGGGTGCCGGGTTTGTCGATGCGCCGGTCACCGATGAAGACCCGGCCGGCCATGATCAGGCGCTGGGCGCGGGCACGGCTTTCGGCAAGACCAGCTGCGACAAGCAGCTGATCCGCCCGCCGCTTTGCCGGTCGCTTCGCCTTTGCACCGGTTTCCGCCTGCCGGCCCGCCATCGGCCCGTTCCCGCTCCGTGAGTGGTTCCGGCCGGAATTCGTGGCGGCGAAGGCGCCGATCAGGCCGTGCCGGTCTTCAGCATCAGATCATTGCGCCCCAAGGCACGCAGAGCCGTGTCGACGATATGAGGCGCGGTCAGCCCCGCCTTTTCATACTGCTTGGCCGGGCTGTCCTGGTCCAGGAAGACATCGGGCAGCTTCATCGTGCGGACCTTCACATGGCCCGCATCCAGCAGGCCTTCGCCAGCCAGCCAGTCCAGCACATGGGCGCCGAATCCGCCGATCGCTCCTTCCTCGATGGTGATCAGGACCTCGTGGTTTTTCACGAGATCGCGGATGAGCGCATGGTCGAGCGGCTTGGCAAAGCGGGCATCGGCGACCGTCGTAGCCAGCCCGCGCGCATCCAGCTCGGCAGCGGCCTGCAGCGCCTCCTGCAGCCTGCCGCCCAGCGACAGAATGGCAACACGGCCACCTTCCTTGACGATCCGCCCCTTGCCGATCTCAAGCGGCACCCCCTGCTCGGGGAGGGGAACACCCACGCCTTCACCGCGCGGATAACGGAAGGCGCAGGGCCTGTCATCGATCGCAACGGCAGTGGCAACCATGTGGACGAGCTCGGCCTCGTCAGCGGCTGCCATCACCACGAAGCCCGGCAGGCAGGAAAGATAGGTGATGTCGAAGGAGCCCGCATGGGTCTGGCCATCGGCCCCGACCAGCCCGGCCCGGTCGATGGCAAATCGCACGGGCAGCTTCTGGATCGCCACGTCATGAACCACCTGGTCATAGGCGCGCTGCAGGAAGGTCGAATAGATCGCAGCGAAGGGCTTCATGCCCTCGCAGGCCAGTCCGGCCGCAAAGGTGACCGCGTGCTGCTCGGCGATCCCGACGTCGAAGCAGCGCTCGGGAAAGCGCTTGGCGAACAGATTGAGGCCGGTTCCCGAGGGCATCGCCGCGGTGATCGCCACGATGGATTCGTCCTTTTCCGCCTCCTTGATGAGGCTTTCGGCGAAGACCTTGGTGTAGGTGGGAGCCTTGGCCGCCGGCTTCTTGAGCTCGCCGGTGATCACGTCGAACTTGGGGACGGCGTGGTATTTTTCCTCATTCGTCTGGGCGAAGGGATGACCGCGGCCCTTCTCGGTCACGACATGGACGAGGATGGGGCCTTCCTTGGCATCGCGGACATTTTCCAGAACGGGCAGGAGATGGTCGAAATTGTGGCCGTCAATCGGCCCGACATAATAGAAGCCCAGCTCCTCGAACAATGTGCCGCCGGTGGCCATGCCGCGGGCGTATTCTTCGGCCCGACGGGCGGCCGTGGACAGCTGCTTGGGCAACCGGTCGACAATCTTGCGCCCGAGATCCCGGATCTTGAGGAATTCCTTTGAAGACAGCACGCGCGAAAGATAGGCGCTCATCGCGCCCACCGGCGGGGCGATAGACATGTCGTTGTCATTCAGGATGACGATCAGACGATTGCCCGCCTGCTTGGCGTTGTTCATCGCCTCATAGGCCAGTCCTGCGCTCATCGCCCCGTCACCGATGACGGCGATGCATTTGCCGTCTTCCTCCTTGAGCTTGCGGGCGATGGCCATGCCGAGAGCGGCCGAGATGGAGGTGGAGGAATGCCCCGCACCGAAGGGATCGTATTCGCTTTCCGCGCGCTTGGTAAAACCGGACAGGCCGCCCCCCTGGCGCAGTGTGCGGATGCGATCCCGCCGGCCGGTGAGAATCTTGTGGGGATAGGCCTGATGGCCGACGTCCCAGATCAGCAGATCCTTCGGGGTGTTGAAGACGTAGTGCAGCGCGACGGTCAGTTCGACGACCCCGAGCCCCGCGCCCAGATGGCCACCGGTCTGCGAGACCGCCGAGATCATCTCCTGGCGCAGCTCTTCGGCGAGCTGCGGCAGGTCTTTGGGCGACAGCTTGCGCAGGTCCTCTGGCCATGTCACCTTGTCAAGCAAGGGCGTTTCCGGACGATATTCCGCACTCATGTCTCATTCTTCCCGCTTGCTTTCCCCACCGGTGCCAAAACTGCGTCACAGTTGGGGCAAAATCATGGCACACCGGCCATCCTGCCGCAGTCTAGACAGCTGTCGGGGCGCATACAAGCGCTCATGGTCTCCCCACAAGCCGGTACCCCGTTTCCTTGCGGCCCGAAAGAGGGATTTAGAGCGTTTTCAGACGGCGTCAATGATCCTTTGCGGCGCCTGATTGCCAACAGGTCCGGTCCTTAGTGCCGGCGTTCGAGGGTATAGCGTGCCAGCTCCCGCAGAAAGCGCGTTCTTCCTTCATCGAAAACGTTGAGGGCTTCGACCGCCTGATCAACCATGGCGCTGGCATGGGCATAGGCGCGCTCGGGACCGAGGATGTCAACAAGCGTCGCCTTGCCGGCCGCCTGATCCTTGCCGGCCGCCTTGCCGAGCTCTTCCGTGGTCGCCGTCCGGTCCAGCAGATCATCAGCGATCTGGAAGGCAAGACCCACGGCCCGGGCATAGCTGCGCAGGTGGTGAATCAGGCTCGGGGCCGCCTTGCCCAGGATCGCTCCCGCTTCTACGGAGGCCTCGATCAAGGCTCCGGTCTTCATCCGTTGCAGGCGGGTCACCTGGGCCTGATCCAGGGTCTTGTGCTCGGCAATGAGATCGATCATCTGGCCGCCGACCATTCCGCGATGCCCGGCTGCACGGGCAATCACGCGCACGAGCTCGGCCCGCACGAGGGGGTCTCCATGGGTTGCCTCGTCAGCCAGAATCTCGAAGGCGAAGGTCAGCAGCGCATCGCCGGCCAGAATCGCAGTGGCTTCGTCGTAGGCCTTGTGCACCGTCGGGCGGCCGCGACGCAGATCGTCATCATCCATGGCCGGCAGATCATCGTGGACGAGAGAATAGGTGTGGATGCATTCCAGCGCCGCTCCCACACGCAGCGAGGCCCGGCGAGCAACGCCGAAGAGATCAGCGGTCGTGACCACAAGAAAGGGGCGAAATCGCTTTCCCCCTGCAAAGAGCGCATAGCGCATGGCCTCGACTACGCGCCGTTCATCACCGTCGGGCACGGGCAGAAGCTCGTCAAGCACCTGCTCGACCAGCTCTCCAACCGCCTGCATCGCAGCCTTGAGCGCGGCGAAACCCGCCTCGTCTCCATTGCGCATGAACTGGGTCCGTCCTCTTAGAATGGGGTCTCGTTGTCGGAGTCGCCGCCGGCCTGTTCCTTCCGATCGGCAGAAGCGGAAGAGGACTGGCCATCCGCCGAGAGGTCAGCAAGCGCGACATCCCCGTTGGCCAGCTGCATGATCTTCTGGATCCTGAGCTCCGCCTCCTTGAGCTTGGCCTCGCAATGGCGTTTCAAGGCGGCTCCCCGCTCGTAAAGCGAAATCGACTCCTCCAGCCCGACATCACCGCGCTCAAGCTCGCCGACAATCCGCTCCAGTTCGGCAAGCGCATCCTCAAAGCGCAGCTTCGCGATCTCGGCTGGCAGGGATTCCGGGGTGTTGTCGTCCTGATCCTGGGCCATATTCGCCTCCCGCGCCGGCTGCTGGAAGAGGCTTCTAGCTCCCGCCTTCCTCTTCGGCAAGGGCCCGCCGCCAGATTTTGCCCACCGGCGTCTTGGGCAGCTGCGTTCGGAATTCGATGAGCCGCGGCATTTCATGCTTGCCGACATGCTCCTTGAGAAAGGCCTTCAGTTCGTCTTTGGAAAGAGTGCATCCTTCGCGCAGCACCACGAAGGCCTTGGGCACCTCGCCGAGACGCGCATCCGGCACGCCGATCACGGCAGCTTCGGCGACGGCCGGGTGCTTGTAGAGAGCCTCTTCGATCACCCGGGGGTAGACATTGAAACCGCCCACCAGGATCAGATCCTTGGCACGATCGACGATGAAGCCGTATCCGTCCTCGTCCAGGTAGCCGACATCACCGGTTCGCAGCCATCCGTTCACCAGCGCCGCCTGCGTGGCCTCGTCCGCGTTCCAGTAGCCCTTCATGACCTGCGGTCCGCGCACGAGAATCTCGCCGGTCTCGCCAATGGGCAGGAGATGAGAAGGATCGTCAAGATCGGCAATTGCGATGTCGGTAGCCGGAAGCGGCACGCCGATCGAGCCGGGCTTGCCGCCGCCGGTGGTGGGATTGGAGGAGACGCTGGGCGAGGCTTCGGTCAGTCCGTAGCCTTCGTTGATCGTAAGATTGGGAATGTATTCCTCGAAACGGCGCTTGAGCTCGACCGGCATGGGGGCACCGCCTGACAGGCACAGCCGCACGCTTGTCAGGTCGGTCCGGCGTGCAAGAGGCGATTCCAGCATCGCGGCGAACATCGTGGGCACACCGGGCAGGATCGTGACCTTGCGCCGTTCGATCAGGCGCAAGGCGGGCTTCAGCTCGAATTTGGGCAGGAGGGCGATTTCGGACCCCAGCAGCGTCGCCGTATTCATGACGATGGTCATGGCGTAGACATGAAACAGCGGCAGGGCCCCGAACATGACCTCGAAACCGGGTCGGGCGGTGGGGGCGAAATCCCGGTTCTGCTGGGCGTTGATGGTAAGATTGGCGTGGGTGAGCATCGCTCCCTTGGGCCGCCCGGTCGTCCCGCCGGTATACTGGAGCACCGCGACATCCTTCATGGGATCGATCTTAACGGGTCGATAGCGGGCCGGATCGATGAGAAGGCGGTCCCAGTCGGCATATCGCTCGTCCTCGGGGCGCATGGCGCGCCGCTTGCCGCCGAACAGCCGGAACATCCAGCCCTTGACCGCGGGCAGGGAATCTTCCAGCCGGGTCACGATCACCCGCTCCACGACACCTGCCGCAAGGGCTACCTCGGCCTTTGCCATCAGCTCGCCGACATTGATGGTCACCAGAAAGCGGGCCTGGGCATCCTCCAACTGATGCACAAGCTCTTCAGCGGCATAAAGCGGCGAGGAATTGACCACGATCCCGCCGGCGAGCAGGACGGCGTAATAGGTGATCACGTATTGCGGGCAGTTGGGTAGGAAGATCGCGACCCGCTCGCCCTTCTTGAGGCCTTCAGCCTGCAGGCCGGCAGCGAGCGCGCGGACCATCCGCCATGTTTCGCGATAGCGCCAGGTGCGGCCGAAGAATTCCAGATGCACCTTCTCCGGCCAGCGAGTGGCCGAGCGCTCCAGAATTCGCGGCACGGGCCAGCCCTCATAGCGTTTGTCCCAGCGCACATCGGGCGGATAGTGGGCGAGCCATGGTCGTGGAATTCCGTTGCCCGGGCTGGTCGTCATCCCCTCTCTCCCCGCTGTCCGAGTCCGGCTTCCGGCTGGAGGCGCCATCTTTTCTGTCGCACCGTGCTCACTTCGGGTCCAGATCCACGAACAGATCCGGCACCAGCGCCTGCCCCGGTTCGACGGCATATGCGTCGAAGTCTGTAACGCCGGCGCGCCGCAGGACCTCCTCGTCGATGAAGAAATGGCCGGTTGTTTCATGGGCCGGTTGCGTCAGAATCCAATGGGCCGCATCGGCCACGATCTCGGGCTTGCGTGAGCGGCGGATCATCTCTTCGCCGCCCAGCAGATTGGCGACGGCAGCGGTTGCGATCGCGGTCCTGGGCCAGAGCGCATTGAAGGCGACGCGGCCGCGGAATTCCTCCGCCATGCCCAGGACGCACATGCTCATGCCATATTTGGCCATGGTGTAGGCCACATGGGGCGCAAACCAGTGCGGCTTCATCGACAGCGGCGGCGAAAGCATCAGAACGTGCGGGTTCTCGGCCTCCAGCAGATGGGGCAGGGCCAGCTTCGTTGTCATGAATGTACCGCGGGCATTGACCTGATGCATCAGGTCGAATCGCTTCATCGGTGTCTGGAGGGTGCCGGTCAGCGAGATGGCGCTTGCATTGTTGACGAGAATGTCGAGGCCTCCAAACTGCTCGACCGTGCGGGCGATCGCGGCGGCCACCTGGTCTTCATGACGGATGTCACAGACGATGGGCAGAGCCTCGCCGCCGGCCTGCCGGATTTCTTCTGCGGCCGTATAAATGGTGCCGGGCAGCTTCGGATGAGGCTCGGCGGTCTTGGCCGCGATTGCCACCTTTGCCCCGTCGCGCGCCGCCCGTTTGGCGATCGCAAGGCCGATGCCGCGGCTCCCACCGGTGATGAAAAGCACCTTGTCCTTCAGCGAACCTTCGCCCATGGCGCCGTTTTCCTTTCTTTGTCCGTCGCTCTGGTAAGACGGGTCAATACGGGACGGGGATCGAATTCCCGCCGGGCCTGGAACCGCGCAATGCCATCTGCGCCTTCCTCTCGGGTCACGACACCTTCCGCCTCCAGGAAGTGGAGATGCGCGATGGCTTCACCGGCTGCCATCATGACTTCCATGCCCTGCACCCGCCGGCGGTAGAGAGCGGGAAACAGCTCAACCGCACTGCACTTTTCCTTATGGCAGAGAGTGGCGACTGCCGCCAGCCGATCAAGATGCTTGGTGATCAGGCGGTCCACGCGATGATGAAGGCCGCGAAAAGGGCGATTGTGGGCCGGGAGCACGAGAGTGTCTTCAGGCAGCGCCTTGAGCCGGGCCAGAGAGACAAGCCATTCTGCAAGCGGATTGCCAAAGGGCTCGCCAGGATAGACGGAGACGTTCGAGCTGATCTCCGGCAGCAACTGGTCACCGCTGACGAGAATGCCCCGTTCCGCGCAGTAGAGGCTGATATGTCCGGGGGCATGCCCGGCGGTCTCGATCGGCCACCAGACGGTATCGCGCAGGACGATGGGATCGTCCGGGACAAGTCTGCGCATGCCGATGGGCAGGCGCGCCACTGCCTGGCGATAACGCCCCCAACCGCCGGCCCGGACCTTTTCCAGCCTGTCTTCGGAAAAGCCGGCGCGGCGGAAGAAAAGAATGACTTCCTCCGGCACCCTGCGATTCTTGTGATGCCACAGGCTGTGGGCATAAAGCCAGCAGATGCGGCTGGCGTGAACGGGCAGGCGGAAGCGTTCCGCAAACCAGCCGGCCAGCCCCAGATGATCCGGGTGGTGGTGGGTGAGCATCACCCGCGTGAACAGCTCGCCGGGATGGGCGGCACCCAGTTGCCGGGCCAGGTGCCGCCACAGCCGTCGGGTCTCGGCCGAGCGGATTCCCGTATCCACGAGCGCAAAACGGCCGGCTGTTCCGGCCATGGAATCCGGCAGCAGATAGAGGTTGATGTGATCCAGCGCCCATGGAAGCGGCATCCGCACCCATCCGATTCCATCGACAAGCCAGATGATACCGCCCGGTGACGGCGGTTCGACCCAGGGGTAATCGATGCCCCCATCCTCCGTTCGGGATGGCAGACGATGATCACCGCCCGGGGCATCCATGCCCGGCGGGGCCGCTTGCGCCTCATGAACGCTGGTGATGGTTTCCGAGCGCGTCATGGCTGCAGCTTACGTTGCGCCGCACAAAAGACAAGCCTTCCCCTACGTCACCCCATCCGAACGGGGAGCTGACGGTCTTATCTTCCATTCCTCTTCCGGCAGGGCAGGCACGGCCTGTGCGGCTGGGTGCCGGAATTCCCGGCAAGGCCGTTTCTCCGCCAGGGGCCGCAAAAGGAAGAGGGCATGGCACGGTAATGGGCGATGGAAGGAAGGGGGGATGACAATCGCCTCCTCTTTCCCCCGCAACGGGAGAGGGGAGGCCTCCGCCGCCCGCTCTTTCCTTACGCTTTGGCGTCGAGGACGAGGCCTTCGGCCTGCTGGATTTGGGCGACGATTTT
>CAYYGH010000020.1:0-6229 GCA_964471405.1 uncultured Sphingomonadales bacterium
CCGGACCACCCGTGCCCGGCCGGGCGTCCCTGCCGCCTCTTCAGGGAGATGCCCCACGATCGTCATCCGGGCGCCCCTCTTCCCCTCCCCCGAACCACCCGGTGCCTCTCTCCCCGTTCCAATTTGTCAAGAGCATATCCGTTTTCACACGCAATCGTCATGCGATCTCACCGCCCTCTCCCCGACCCCGGAGCCTGCAGCAGCTGCCACCCCACCACACGATGAAGCACCGTGCGGGCCATCCCCGTTCCGACACGGCGGATGAAAGCAACCGGCCACGGAGAGGCGGGGAAGGAAACGGCCCGGCAACGGGAGACAGTTGCTTGACGACAGGCTGCCCTCTCCTATATCAGGCTGCGCGACGGGCACGGCTGATGCCGCACGCGGTATGGCGGAGTAGCTCAGCTGGTAGAGCAGCGGAATCATAATCCGTGGGTCGGGGGTTCGAGTCCCTCCTCCGCTACCATTCCTGCCGACAGGATCTCCGTGGGGCACTCCCACTGTCGGGAGCGGGAGCCAGTTGCCGGGAAAGGCTGAGGCCCGCAAGGGGCAAGGAAGAGCGGGCCCAGCACACCCCTTCCGTCCGCACCCGCATCAGTCACCTCTGGCCCGATCATCTCCGTTCCGGGCATCCGCTGCGCCGAATTTCCGACAAGCGGTCCGGCAAGCCTCCCTTCAGCTCCGCGGCATGGAAAGCCGCCTCCCCCCATGCACCGAGATCACGGAAGGTCGGACACCCCTGGGGCCGATCATGCCGGACGCCGGGTTCTTCCACCCCAACCGACAGGCCTGCCATCTCACGAGGCCGGAGAGGATGCAGAGCGGGCCGCAATCGCCTCGGCCAGCGCCAGGGTGCGGCGTGCCGTCTCCACATGGAGATTTTCAATGAGGCGCCCCCTGAGCACCGCAATGCCGCGGCCCGCCGCAAGGGCTTCCTCATAGGCGGCGATGATGGCGCGGGCCTCCTCCACTTCTTCCGGGGTGGGAGCAAAGGCGGCATTGGCCGCTGCGATCTGCCGGGGATGAATGAGGGTCTTGCCGTCAAAGCCCATATTGCGGCCCTGTTCACATTCAGCCCGCAGGCCTTCTTCATCGGCAAGGTCCAGGAAGACGCCGTCCAGAATTGCCCGTCCATGAGCGCGTGCGGCCAGAACCGCCCGCTCGAGGGCATAGAGGAAGGGCTCACGCCCCGGCACATGACGGGCGTTGAGCTCCTTTGCCAGATCGGATGTCCCCATGACCAGCACGGCAAGGCGTGGATGGGCCGCGATCTCGGGCACGGCCAGGATTCCGCGCGGCGTTTCGATCATCGCCCAGCAGGCCAGATTTTCGCCACCCGCCTCGTCAACCAGGCGGGCCAGCTCCGCAAGCTCGGCCGCACTTTCGACCTTGGGCAGGAGAATGGCGTCGGGACCGGCCGCAACCGCCGCTGCGACATCTTCCCGCCCCCAGCGCGTATCCAGCCGGTTGACGCGGATCGCCACTTCGCGATGCCCGAAACCGCCGGCGCGCACGGCATCGGCAACAAGCTGACGGGCACGCTCCTTGTCATCGGGAGCGACCGCATCCTCAAGGTCGAGGATGACGCCGTCACAGTCGAGCGTCTTCGCCTTTTCCATCGCGCGGGTGTTGATGCCCGGCATGTAGAGCACCGAGCGGCGGGGGCGGAGGGTCGGGGATCCTTCGCTCATGAGCAGCACCTTTCTCGTCCGGCCTGTCCGGTTTTACGCACCTGCATCACTCTGCCCAAGGATCCGCCCGGCCCGATCCCGCTGATCTGTCCGTCTGGTGCGGAGGGGATGCGGCCACCGGCCGGCATCGTGACGACATTCCCTCCCGTGCGGTCAACCCCTTTTCCACCGGCAAAATCGGTAGATGCCATCGGTAGATGCCCGCCTGCTTCTCTCGGGAAGGAGCACGACCAATCCGCCCCGGCCGGCAGAAGGGAAAGGCATGTCCGCTCGCAGACTGTCCCCCTCCATGAGATGCCTGCTGCAAATCTTGCCGACCACGGCAAGGGCGGGCTCAACCGAGAATCTTGCGTTTCGCCCGTTCGAATTCCTCCTCGGTGAGGATGCTGCGTTGCTTGAGAGAAAAGGGCTTTTCCAGCTGCTCGTAGCGATCGACCGGATCCGCCTGCTGCCGCTCCGGATCCCGCCGGACATCACCGGGAGCGGTGGAAGACTTGCGAGCAGATGCGCTTCCACCGGCAGCCAGATCCGCGAGCACCTGCTGCAGGCGGCTGACGAAAATCTCGGCCGCCTGCGGAGCAACGCTCTCGACCAGATATTCCTGCACATTGTCGGAAATGATGATGTCGCCGAGCAGCAATCCCTTTCTGCTCGAGACGGAATTGATTCGGGCAAGCGGAATGCTGCGCTGCTGCATGCCATAGAGCAGGCCCTTGTCAAGGAAAAGAACCCGCTGGTCCGTCAACACCACAAGCCAGTATACGCCGTCCATCGTGCCGGAGACCAGGGCCAGCACCTGCTCGCCGCCTTGCAGAACTTCCGGCAGATGTTCGAGCTCGGGCCAGGTGAAAAGCTGGTCGTTCCCCGATTCTTCCGCCATCCGCCGGAAATGCGCAACCAGCGCCTCGCGATCCCTGTCTTCTCCTGCGTCCGCAACCATGATGTCGCTCTCCCCGGCTGCCGGCGGCCGCAATGCCCGCCGGCCGGACCGGATCATCGCGATGGGGCCGAGACGCGCCGCAGCCCCTCACTTCCGCCGGCAGCGCGGGCCGAGCGTCTTTTTCACCACCCGCACTGGCGGCCCTTGTTCCGCTCATCCAGCCAGGCCTTCAGGGGCGCGAAATATTCCGCGATCGCGCTGGCATCAGCCCGGGTCTCGTCCGTAAAGGCGGCCAGCGCCTCGGGCCAGGGGCGCGATGCGCCCATCTCCAGCATCTTCGCAAAGCGCTTGCCCACCTCCTTTTCGCCATAGATCGAGCAGCGGTGCAGCGGCCCGGTCCAGCCCGCCTGGCGGCAGGCGGCACGGTGGAACTGGAACTGGTAGATATGGGCCAGGAAGTAGCGCATGTAGGGCGTGTTGGCCGGAATGTGATACTTCGCACCGGGGTCGAAGGCATCCGCCGGGCGCTCGGCCGGCGGCCGGATACCCTGGTAGAGGGTGCGCAACCGCCACCAGGCGTCATTGTAATGGGCGGGATCGACCTTGCCCGAGAACACCTCCCAGCGCCACTTGTCCACCAGCAGGCCGAAGGGCAGGAAGGCGATCTTCTCGAGCGCCTGCTGCATCAGGAGCCCCAGATCCGCATCCGCCGGCGGCAGCTCCTCGAGCAGCCCGATCTTTTTCAGATACTCCGGCGTGATCGAGAGCGCGATCATGTCGCCGATCGCCTCATGGAAGCCGTCGTTCGCACCATTGCGGAAGAGATAGGGCTGGTTCTTGTAGGCCCGCTGGTAGATGTTGTGACCGATTTCGTGATGGATGGTCTGAAAATCCTCCGCATCGACCTTGATGCACATCTTGATGCGGATGTCGTCCTTGCCGTCGAGATCCCAGGCCGAGGCATGGCAGACCGCCTCGTGGTCCACGGGTTTCTTGAACATCGAGCGCTGCCAGAAGGTCTCCGGCAGCGGGGCAAAACCGAGCGACTGGAAGAAGCGGTCGGCCGTGTGCACCATATCAAGCGGCTTGTAGTTCTTCTGCTTGAGCAGGGCCGTCAGATCATAGGCAGGAGCAGCACCGGGCGGCTGGACGATATCATAGATGTTGCCCCAGGCCTGCGCCCACATGTTGCCAAGCAGATCCGCGCGGATCGGCTGGTCGAGAGGCACGACCTCGTCGCCATATTTCTCGTTCAGCTTCGCCCGGACATAGCAGTGCAGCGAATCATAGAAGGGCTTGACCTGCTGCCAGAGCCGCTCGACTTCGGCCACGAAGGCATCCGGCGGCATGTCGTAGCCCGAACGCCACATCACCCCCACATCCGGAAAGCCGAGATCGCGCGCGCCGGCATTGGCGATCTCGACCATGCGCGCGTATTTGGGCTTCATGGGCACGGCGATGGTGCGCCAGCCCTCCCAGGCCTCCTTAAGCTGCTTCGGATCGCGGGATTTCGCCATCACCTGCTCGAGCTCGGTCAGCGTCAGGCAGCCGTCCGCACGCGCATAGTCCTTGAGGGTCGTCTGTTCGCCGGGACAATATTTGCCCGTGGCATAGGCCGATTGCAGTTCCGTGGTGATGCGGGCAAGTTCGCGTGTTGCCGCCTCGTCGCCCTTCGGCGCCGGCAGCACGAGGGCAAGCCGCAGGAGCTTGATCTTGCGGGCCATGTCCTCCGGCAGATCGAGATCCTTGTAGCGCGCCGCCTCATGCGCAAGATCGACGAGCAGCTTGGTGTAGCGCTCGGTCATCTTCGCGTTCAGCCAGTCCGTATCATAGGTGATGAAGGTGGCGTTCACCCAAGCGATGCGGCTTGCCTCCTCTTCCATCGCCTCCAGCCGGCTCTCCGCGCGATCGAGGAAGGCCTTCGCCTCCTCCACCGTGGGCTCGGCCGGCTTGCGCTCGCAGGCGGCAAGCCCTGCAGCCAGCACCGCCACCAGCGCGATCGCCGAAAGCCGGCGGCCCAGGCGGGCGACCATCCGTGTCCGCGATCCGGTCGTGCTGTCGGTTGTCATCCTGATCATCCTCCCCTTATCGGCAGAGGCCGGAATAGATCGGCCTCGTGGATCGTTCCCGTTTCGTCTAGCCAGCTTGTGGCGGAGGATCAAGGCGGGGTATTCTGCCGGGCCGCCTCCTGCCGCCATCCGCGACAAGGCGGGAAGCGATGAGCGGCCGTCCCTTATGAAGGCCAAGTACGCGCGGGAAGGAGAAAGGACCGATGCGGATGACCAGATCCATTGCGATCGCAGCGGTGATGCTGATTCTCGCCTTCGGGGCGATAAGCGGCGTGCAGGCCGCGAGCAAGGCCAAGATCGATGCCCGCGTGGCCGAAACGCTCGCCCAGTTCACGAAGAAGTACAAATCGGCTCAAGGAATTCTGGATCAGGCCGCGGGCGTGCTCGTCTTTCCGCGCATCACGAAGGGCGGCTTCATCATCGGCGGCGAATACGGGGAGGGAGCATTGATCGTCGATGGCACGACGGTGGGCTACTATTCCGTCGCCTCGCCCTCGATCGGCCTGCAGTTCGGCCTGCAGACGAAATCGCTCATCCTCGTCTTCCTGAGCCAAGATGCGCTCGAGCGCTTCCGCCGCTCGGATGGCTGGGCAATCGGTGTGGACGCGAATGTGACCCTTGTCGAGATCGGCGCAAGCGCAGACATCAATACCGAAATCTCCAGGACGCCGATCATGGCCTTTGTCCTTAATCACAAGGGGCTGATGGCCGGGATTTCGCTTGAGGGCACCAAGATCAGTCCGATCGAGCGTCAGTAGGCCGGCCGGGGCGGGCCGTCTGGTGGTGCGCGCCGGGCCGCTTCAGCAGGATCGGACCGTGGCCCTGTTCGACATCCCCAATGGAACGCCCGTCCCTGAAGCGACGACCAGGACCTGCAGCTGGCAGCTGGCGCAGGAGGGGCAGGCGCAAGGCCGGCAGGATCGCACTCCGCACCCCTTCCCGGTGAGCGGCTTGGGTGAGCGGAAGCGGTGACCGGTCGCCGGTGTCGGGATTGTGTTCGCACACGGCCGGATTCGCCGGTGGGGTCGGTGATGGAAGGAAAAGGCGGGGACCGACCGGTGAGGCCGGGAAACCAGCAGGAAGGCGTATGTGATCATCCGGCCCGCCCTTTTTGCCCTTTCTTGATGATGACCGCTGCCCCTGCCTCACCTGTCATGCGCCGCCAGATGCGCCGCCAGACGAGGCAGCGCCATCCGGCAACGCCCCCTCTCCCTGACAGATGCGGCATGTTGGGGGATGACACATCCTCCATCCCGCCATCTCCTGGCAGAGACGGCAGCTCCAGCCGGTGAAGCACTTCTGCCTTGTCATTCGCCAACAGAGGCAGCAACTCCAGCCGGCGACGCCTTACCTTCATCTCGTCATTCGCCCACGGGCGTGGTGAGCTCAGCCGGCAACGTTCCCCCTTGCGCGTCATTCGCCGGCTCGACCGGCAGGTTTCCCCAGCAACGCCCTCCTCTCGTCGTTCGCCGGCTTGACCGGCGAACCCAGCAGGCATGGGGGACAGTCCAGATGCTGGTGATTGCTCCCACTTGCCGCTGACCCCGCCAGGCACGGCATCCCCGGCAGTGGAGGCTCTCTCCGCCTTC
>CAYYGH010000020.1:6329-36754 GCA_964471405.1 uncultured Sphingomonadales bacterium
GACGAAGGGAGGGGATGTTAGCGGATGAAAGAAGGAAGAGTGTCGAGGATGACGAGGGGGGCGGATGACGACAGGAAGCGGCCCCGCCCCGGTCCGATCGGGGGCGACGTGATGGGGTTGCGCCCTCTGCACGAGACTTCCTCCCCGCGCCCGGATCACCGATCCCCGAGCATCGCCAACCGATCCGCTTTCAGACTGCCATTGGCCGGCGGACGCGGAGGATCCGTGCCGGTAATTCCATGCGGCAGGCGCGGCCTTCCGACCCTTCCCGCCCCGTGGTGAATCAGCCTTTGACAAAGCCATCATTTCAAGCTTAAACTATTAGCGTCGCCACCGGGGAGTCAGAGAACAATTACAACAGTCGTCCCCCTGCTGCCCCCGGATGGTCGGCCTGCGTTGTCGGAAGAGGGAGAACATCCATGCCCGTTCATCGTCCTGTCTCCTCTCGGAGCACAGCCCCCCGCCTGCCGTCAGGCTCCGCCCAGACAGGCATGCGCACAGCCGTCAGTGCCCTGGCCGTTCTGGCGGCCCTGACCGGCATGACGCTGTGGTCAGCGTCCGTCACGGCCCGCGCTGCGGAATCGGATTCGGCCGCCGATGTTGCCGCCCCGAATGCGCCCGAGCAGACGGCATCCCAGCAATCCCAGAACAATTCGGCCCAGGCCAGCGGCCGGCTGCTGGAAGAGATCACCGTCGTCGCCCAGAAGCGCGAGCAGAACATCCAGAATGTCGGCATGGCGATCGATGCCTTCTCGGGTGCGCAGCTTGACGACTTCGGCATCCAGACGAGCATGGACGTGGCCACGATCTCACCGGGCGTCCATGTGGCGGGCAGCCATGCCGGCCAGCAACTTCAGTTCAGCATCCGCGGTGTCGTGAACAACGACTTCAACCCCGTTGTCGAGACACCGAATGCCGTCTATCTGGACGAGGCCTACATTGCCGCTCTCCCGGGTCAGAACTTCGGCCTGTTCGACATCGAGCGGGTCGAGATCCTCAAGGGCCCCCAGGGCACGCTGTTCGGCCGTAATGCGACCGGCGGCCTCATCCACTATCTCTCCCGCCAGCCCAGCTTTGATCGCTGGGAGGGCTATGTGGACGGCGAGTTCGGCCTTTTCGATTCGCCGGCCGACGCCTATGGCGGGCGCATCACGGCAGCCCTTGGCGGCCCGCTCAGCGACAAGGTCGCCACGCGTGCCGCCATCTACTGGAAACGGCACGGCGGCTATCTCAAGAATCTCTACCCGCTGGGTGCGGTCGGTGGCCCGGCAGGGCCGGGCGCGGGTGCGAACATGGCTGATGACGACACCTTCGGCAGTCGCCTCATCCTGACATTCGAGCCGACCGACCGCCTGCAGCTGCGCCTGACGGGCAATTTCACCCGCACCCGCACGGCTTCCTCCCCCTATCAGTCCAAACCCACCATCGGAGTGTTCGACCAGGTGGGCGGCGGCCTGGAGCTCATCAATGTCATTGATGTCGGACCCAATGAGACCCGCGCCACCATCGGCCCCGGCGGGGTGGATCTCGGTACCGATCTCGACAACGATGCACTCTTCGGCAATCAGGATGCCCCCGGCACCGAACTGTTCGGCCGATTCGCGCCGGGAGGCGACTTCTTCGGCTATCGTGACCCCGACGGTCCTGGCTGGCGGACATCGGCCGACTTCGCCTTCAAGGATCACAATTTCAGCCGCAGCTGGGGCTGGAACGGCCGGCTGCGCTGGGATGTGAGCTCCGAAATCACGCTGACCTGGATCGGGGATTTCAAGAGCTATGACGAACTGCTCCTGCTGGACGTCGACGCCGCGCCCGTCAATCAGTCGGCCAACTATGCCGCCATCGATGCGACGAGCGTCACCCAGGAGCTGCGGCTGAACGGCCATCATGGGCCCCTGACCTGGGTGGCCGGCTTCTTCTACCTCAACATCACCAATGATTCCGATGACGGCCTGAAGTTCCCCATCAACAGCGTCGTGCCCGGATCGCCCTTCGACCTGAACTCGGAAGCCGACCTTGAAACGAATTCCTACTCGGGATTCGTCCATGTCCAGTATGACGCCACCGACAAGCTGTCGCTGATCCTGGGCGTGCGGCTGATTCAGGAGAAGAAGGATTACTTCTTCGAGCAGGCGATCTACCCCACCCAGAGCAGCTTTGCGATCAAGCAGGGGCCGAAGTTCGTCATTGGTCCCGTCTTCGGCGCCGGCGGGCCCGAGCCCTTTACGGCCAAGACCTCCGATACGCTCTGGGCCGGGGTGGCCCGTGTGGAATACCGCGCCACGCCGGACCTGATGCTCTGGGCTTCCGTCAAGCGCGGGGTCAAGGCGGGCAGCTTCAACGCCCAGCTTGCCGGCGGCCTGCCGGTGCCGACCAGCGCCATCCCCTATCGGCCCGAAGTCCTGTATGCCTATGAGACCGGATTCAAGTCGACGATCCTGGACGGTCTGGGACGGTTCAACGCCAATTTTTTCTACTATGACTACAATGACTACCAGGCCTTCCTGTTTACCGGCGTCTCCGGTGTCGTCATCAACAATGATGCGACATACAAGGGGATCGAGGGAGACCTTACCGTCTCGCCCGTCACCGGTCTCGATGTCCGGCTGTCCGCGGCCTGGATTGATGCCACGGTCAAGAACGTGCCGCTGCGCGTGGGCGGGCCGATCTCGCGCAATGTTCGCCCCACCTACACCCCCAAGTTCCAGGGCAACATCATGGCGAGCTATGAATGGCCGGCCTTTGGCGGCCGGATGCGGATCGTGGGCGAGGGCAGCTATTCCAGCAGCTTCTTCTACAATCTGCGGAATTTCGATGCGGACAAGTTCGGCTCCTATTTCCTTCTCAATTCGCGTCTTGCCTGGACAAGCGCGAGCGAGCGCTGGGAAGTGGCCTTCAACATCCGCAACCTGACCCAGGAGAAGGCCGGCGTGCTGGGCTTTGACCTTGCGACACTGTGCGGCTGCAACGAGGTCAGCTACCGGGCCCCGCGCTGGTTCGGCCTCCAGGTCAAATACAGCATCAACTGACGGAACCTTCTCGCCCCGGGCATCGATCCGCCCCCCTCCCGATCGATGCCCACTGTGCCAGCCGGCCGGTCCCCGCCCCAGGACCGGCCGGCATCCTTTCCCAGGCTTGCGTCATCCCTCCCAAGGCGGGATAATCCCGGCACGCACCGGCCACCATGCGCCGGACGCAGGCGGTCTCCGGTGCACAGCGCATCACAACGGTGCTGCAGGAAGGGCAAGAACGGCCTGTGACATTGACGGGGTTCGAAGCAGGCATCCTGACATCTCCCCTGCTGGCGGGGGCGGTCTTCCTCATCCTGCTGCTTGCGCTGGGTACGGCCGGCCTTGCCGTCGTGCTGTGGGCCCGCAGTCTCAGGCGGTTGCGGGCGGCCGGCGCGCGGGAACGGTTTCTGCTCCATGCCCTCACCGCCCCGGATCGCCCTGCTCTGCTGCTGGATGCACAAGGCCGGGCAACGGCAAATGCCGCTCTTGGCCATCTGCTGGGTCTGCCGCCCGGACAACCCTTCTCCCTGGACCGTCTGGCCGAGGCCCTGATCGCCCGGCGTCTGCGGGCGGAAGCCGCTCCGCTCCCGTCCCTGCTGCAGGAAAGCGTGCCGGCGCTGGCGGAGATCCTTGCCTCCCCCTCCTGCCGGGACGGGAACGAAGCCGCCGGACCGGCCGCCATGACAGTGCTCCGCTTCGAGCGGATCATGCCCCTTGCCGATGGTCACTGGCTCCTGGTGGCCGAGCCTCCTGCCCGCATGGCCGCAGCCGATCCTCCGGAAAAGCCGGCAGGCGCCGACGGGCATCAGGACATTCCTCTTGATACCTGGCCCCTGCCCGCCTGGCGCCGGGACCGGACAGGGCGGCTGATCGCGGTCAATGAGTCCTACTGCCGGGCCGTGGGCGCCGGACGGGAAGAGGTCCTGGCGAACCAGATAGAGCTTGTCGAAGAGCAGCTTCATGGCACGGCCCGGGAGCTTGCCGAAGAAGCGATGCGAAGCGGAGCGGCACGCGAAAAGCGGGTCTTCGCCGTCCTGGCGGGCGAGCGGCGGGCCTTGCGCCTGATCGAGATCCCGCTGGGCTCTACAGGCAGCTTCGGCGTCGCCTTCGATGTGACAGAGATCGAGGATCTGCGCGCGGAGGTGCATCAGCTCATCCGCAGCCATGCGGCCACGCTTGACCGTCTGACCACCGGGGTTCTGCTGTTCGATGCCAATCAGCGGCTTGCCTTTTTCAATGCCGCCTTTTTGCGCCTGATGCGGCTGGATGAAGACTGGCTGGCCACGCATCCCACTCATGGGGAAGTCCTCGATGCCCTGCGCGAACGGCGCCGGATCCCGGAGCAGGCCGACTATCAGGCCTGGAAACATGCCCAGCTGGAGCGCCACAGACAGCTGGAAGGCAGCGAGGAACTCTGGCACCTGCCGGATGAAACATCCCTGCGCGTTCTCACCGAGCCGCATCCCGAAGGCGGGCTGCTCGTTCTTTTTGAGGACGTCACGGATCGTCTCGCCCTCGAACGCTCCTACAACACGCTCATCGCCGTGCAGCGCGAAACCCTGAATCACCTTCATGAAGCAGTGGCGGTTTTTGGACCGGATGCGCGGCTCAAGCTGTTCAATCCGGCCTATGTGGACATTTGGGGACTGGACCCCGCCTATCTCGAAGGCGAGCCGCATTTCGGCGAAATGCTGGACCAGATTCTGGCCTTGTGGGCCGAACAGGCGCCCACGCCCGCCCAGGGTGACAAGATTCTTGCACTCAAAGACAATCTGCTCAATCAGGTAATCGCCCACATTCCACTGTCCGGACGGTGGCACCGGCCGGATGGACGGGTGCTCGACTATGCCGTGGTGCCCCTGCCGGACGGGCGGGTGCTCACCACGCATATGGACGTCACGGACAGTTTCCGCATCGAACAGGCCCTGCGCGAACGCAACGAGGCCCTGGAGACGGCCGACCGCCTGAAATCGGAATTCGTTGCGAACATGTCATACGAGCTCAGAACGCCGCTTAACACGATCATGGGGTTTGCCGAGCTGCTCTCGCACGGCATTGCCGGCTCCCTGTCCGCCCGCCAGAGGGAATACCTCGGCCATGTGATCGCGGCGGCCAGCGAGTTGAAGCGGCTGATCGACGACATCCTCGATCTCGCCACGATTGAGGCGGGCGTCTTCGAGCTGGCGATCGAGCCGATCGATGTGCCGGCACTGCTTGAGACGGTGCGCCAGATGGCCAAGGATGCCGCCCGCAAGGCCGGTGTGCGGCTTGCCATCGAAGTGCCATCGGGGCTGGAGCGGATCGAGGGCGATCGGCGCCGGCTCGTTCATGCTCTCTACAATCTCGTGCGCAACGGCATTCAGTTCACGCCGGAAGGCGGCTGCGTGACCCTCTTCGCCCGGCCGGGCATGGCTGCCGGCATGGAGATCGGCGTCCGGGATACGGGGATCGGAATCTCCGAGGAAGAGCGGCACCGCGTGTTCGAAAAGTTCTACCGCGGCACCAGTGCCAGAAAGCGTGGCGGAGCCGGCCTCGGACTTGCGCTCGTGCGCAGCTTCGTCGAACTCCATCGCGGAACCGTGACCATCGATTCCGCCCCCGGGCACGGCACGACCGTCATCCTCACCCTTCCCCATCGGCAGCCGCAGCCGCGCTCGGCCGCCGGGTCGCCGGCAGCCCATGCCGACGTCTCGCAAAGTCAGTCACTGGCGGAGCGGCCATGACCGGGCTTGTGCGCGTGGCCACCGTCGCCGATCTCGAAGACACCCGGCGCCTGGCCGAAAATCTCGCCGAGGTGATGACGGCCGGCGACGTCATCGCGCTTTCGGGCGGGCTGGGCGCCGGCAAGACGAGCTTTGCGCGCCATCTGATCCGTGCTCTGGCGGACGATCCGGCCCTGACCGTCCCAAGCCCCAGCTTTCCCCTGCTCCAGACATACGAGACCCCATCCGGCACGGAGATCTGGCATCTTGACCTTTATCGTCTTTCGGCTGGCGATGACGTCTGGACCCTGGGGCTCGCCGATGCCTTTGCCGAGCAGACCACGCTCGTCATCGAATGGCCGGAGCGCATGCGGCGACTGCTGCGGGGCACGCGGCTGTTGTGGACCCGCATTCACCTGCTGGGAGAGAGCGAGCGCAGCTTCCGCTTTACGGCCTTTCACCCCGCCTGGCGGGAGCGCCTGGCAGACCTCTTCTCACCCCATGACCAGTCGGCCCTGGCAGGAGCACGCGGGCGATGACGCGCTTGCCTCCGGCCCCTGCCCGGCAGGACCGGGCGGATGCCTCCCGTGAACAGGCGCGCCTTGCCTTTCTTGCAGCGCAGGGGCTGGCGGATGCCCGGATCCGGCCACTGGCGGCCGATGCCTCCTTTCGCCGCTATTTCCGCGTCACGGGGCAGCGGAAAGACGGCACGCTGGTGCTGATGGATGCGCCACCACCGATGGAGGATGTCCGCCCCTTCCTGGCCGTGGATCAGCTGCTGAGAGACTGGGGGCTTCATGCGCCTGCCGTTCTTGCCGCCGACATCGCGCAGGGATTCGTCCTTCTGGAGGATCTGGGCGATGCACTTTTCACCCGCCTGCTGAGGCAGCAGGACCGGCAGCGTGAACGAAGCCTCTATCAGGCGGCCGTGGACGTGCTGGTGGCCGTGGCCGAGCGCTCCTTTGAAGGCCTTCCGTCCATGCTGCCGATACCCGGCGCAAAAGGGGAGGAACGGCACGGCCTTTCTCCCTATGAACGGGACCCCCTGTGGACGGAACTTGCCCTGTTTCCGGAATGGTATCTGCCGCTCCTCGGCCGCCCGGCCGATGCATCCGCCCTAGCGGCCTTCCGGGATTTGTGGGAGCCGCTGATCGCGGAAATCGGCACATGCTGCACCGTTCTCACCTTGCGGGACTACCATGCCGACAATCTGGTCTGGATTGCGGACGCAGGAGGGCTGAAGCGGGTGGGTCTGCTGGACTTTCAGGATGCCCTTCGCGGCCATCCGGCCTATGACCTTGTCTCCCTGCTGCAGGACGCCCGCCGTGACGTTCCACCAGCCATCGAGGAAGCCTTGCGGACGCGATTCCTTGTCATGCTCCAGGAACGGGGGCTATGGCCGGCCGGGCATGCAGGCCGCGAGCTTTTCGAGCGCCACTATGCCCTGCTCGGGGCCCAGCGGGCGACGAAGATCATCGGCATTTTTGCCCGCCTGTGGCGACGGGATGCGAAGCGTCGCTATCTCGGCATGATCCCGCGCGTCTGGAATCTGCTGGAACGGAATCTGACAGCCGCCGGCCTTGATGACCTTGCCGCCTGGTATGACCACCTGGTACCGCGCAATCTGCGCCTGGAGGTACCGGAAGCCAAGGGGTGATCGCCATGCCGTCAACCTTTCCCGCCAGCCGCGAGTCCTGCCGGGATGCACCCGCTTCCACAGCGTCTCCGCCTGAGACCGCAATGGTGCTGGCTGCAGGTCTTGGCACCCGCATGCGACCTCTGACCGCCGATCGTCCCAAGGCGCTCGTCTCCTTCCTGGGGCAGCCCCTGCTCGCCCATATCCTGGCGCGACTGGCGGAGGTCGGGGTCAGGCGTGTGGTCATCAATGCCCATCACCACGCCGATCAGATCGCCGACTTTGCAGCCCGCTATGAAGGACCGCTCACCCTTGCGCTGTCGCTGGAAGAGGATGAGCCGCTTGAAAGCGGTGGCGGGATCAGGAAGGCGGCCCCGTTGCTGGGTGAATCGCCCGTCTTCGTGATCAACTGTGACAGCTTCTGGCGGGATGCCCACACGCCCGCTCTTGCCAGACTCGCCCGCTTCTGGGACCCGATGGCCATGGACATGCTGTGGCTGCTGGCACCCACTGTGACGGCCATCGGCTACCGGGGCCGGGGAGACGTGATCTGTGCGCCGGATGGACGGGTGCATTTTCCCGATGAGCGCTGGGTCACCCCCTTTGCCTTTACCGGCATCCAGATCCTCAAGCCCGAGATCATTGCAAGGGAACGAAGACGACGCTTCTCGTTTCTTCGCTGCGCGCGCAAGATTGCCCGCAAAGGACGGCTCTTCGGCCTGGTGCATGATGGTTTCTGGGCCCATCTCGGTGACCCCCGGGCACTCCAGGAAGCCGCGGCCCTGCTGAAAGAGGGCGCACCGGATATCGACCTGTCGCAAGAGACGGCCACGGCAAGGGAGGAGGCATGAGCGCCGGCAAGACCGCCTCCACCCTGCGGGACAAGCCCGTCGTCTATACGATCCCGGCGGGCGTCTCCTTTCTCGATGCCCTGGCCGAAGGGGTGCTTGCCCGCTACCCCGACCCGATGGCGCTGGCGGAGCTCCGGATCCTCCTGCCCAATCGCCGCAGCGCCCGGGCGCTTGAGGCGGCCTTCCTCCGTCATGCCGACACCCCTGCACTCCTGCTGCCGCGGATCGAAGTGCTTGGCGATCTTGAGGAGGAAGTGCTGGAGGCGACCCTTGCCCAGCCCCAAGACCAGCTGCTTGCCACACCGGCCATCGGTCAGGTGGAGCGGCTGCTGCTGCTCGCCCCGCTGGTTGCCGCCTTTCTGGAGAAGACGCAGGCCGCAAAGCCCTCGGGCACCCAGATCCATGCGCTCACGGCTGCTCTTGCGCGACTGGCGGATGCGCTGGCACTCGGCGATGCGGATCTGGCCGGCCTGGAGAGCATCGTGCCCGCGGAACTGTCCGCCCATTGGCAGAGGATCGCCACATTTCTGGAGATCCTGCGCGAAGCTTGGCCGGCGATCCTGGCCGAGAGGGGGCGGCTGGATCCCGGAGCCCGGCAGGTGGCATTGCTGCGTGCCCTGAAGGAGGCATGGACCGCCGCGCCGCCATCCTTTCCCGTGATCGCTGCCGGCTCGACGGGCTCGGTCCCGGCGACGGCCGAACTCCTGGCTCTCGTCGCCCGTCTGCCCGAAGGATGTGTGGTGCTCCCGGCCCTCGACCGCAATCTCGACGATCAGGCCTGGCAGGCGCTGCTGGCGGAAGACCACCTCACCCACCCCCAATATCAGCTGGCGAAGCTGCTCACGCGCATCGGCATAAGACGCGCGGATGTGGCGGACTGGCCATCGGCGCGCGTGGCCGCCGCCATGAGCCGTCCCGGCCATCGGGCCCGTCTGGCGCTGCTCAGCGCCGCTCTGCATCCGGAGCATCTTGCGCCTTGCGATCCGGCAATCGCGGAGCGGGCCCGTGACGGACTGGCGCTGATCACCTGCCACGATCGTCGTGAGGAAGCTCTTGCCGCCGCCCTCCTGCTGCGCGAGGTCCTCGAGATGCCGGATCGCACGGCCGCCCTCGTCACCCCGGATCGCGCCCTGGCGGAAGCCGTTCATGCACAGCTCATGCGCTGGGGAATCGAGGTTGATGACAGTGCCGGCCGGCCGCTGGCCACCACACCCGTCGGAACGCTCATGACCCTCGTTCTTGAAGTGGTGGCGGAAGACTTTGCCCCCGTGCCGCTTCTGGCTCTTCTCAAGCATCCTCTCGTGCGGCTGGGAGAGCGGCCGGCCGCCATCCGCCGCTTCGCCCGCCGGCTTGACCGGCACAGAAGGAATGGCCGATGGCTGTTGCGGGGGCCGCGCGTGGCCGGCGGGCTGGCGGGTCTGATCCACGAAGCCGGGGCGCTTTCCCTCGCGGAAGAAGACATCGGCCGTCTGCAACGCCTCCGGGATGTGTTCTCGCCCCTTCTTGCGCTGCAAGGACGAGGGGATGACCATCCCCCCCTCTCCTCCTGGGCCGAGGCGCATCTGGCCGTTCTGGAGGCTTTGGCTGCCGACGAGCGCGGGCGTTGCGACGCTCTCTGGGCCCGGGAAGCTGGAGAGGCCGCCTCCCGCCTGATGGCGGACGTCAGCCAGGCGGTCTGCGGCGCCTGCCCGACCTTCACGCTTGATCAGTATCGCGGCTTTCTGTCCGGCCTCGTGGCGGATACGGTGGTCCGCCGTCCCTATGGCGGCCACCCCCGGCTCATGATCCTGGGCACGATCGAGGCGCGACTGCTGCATCCCGATCGCCTCATTCTGGCCGGACTCAATGAAGAGTCCTGGCCGCCGGCCGTGGCCATCGATCCCTGGCTCAACCGCCGCATGCGCGCCGCCATCGGCCTGCCTCAGCCCGAGCGCCGGATCGGTCAGTCAGCCCATGATTTCTACGCTGCGGCGGCCGGGCCGGAGGTTTTTCTCCTGCGAGCGGAGAAAATCGATGGCGTCCAGACCACGCCGGCGCGATGGCTGCAGCGCTTGAGCGTCCTTCTGCCGGGACTGGAGGTCTCGGCCCGCCGCCATCCCCTGTTGACACAATTGCGCGCCCTTGATCGTCCGGAGCGCATCACGCCCTGCTCCGTGCCGGCCCCGGCACCGCCGCCTGCCCTCAGACCGAAAGAGATTTCGGTGACCGCCGTCGAACGGCTGATGCGCGATCCTTACGCCTTTCACGCCCGCCACATTCTGAAGCTCCAGCCTCTGGAGCCGCTTGACGCCGAACCCGATGCCCTTGCACGCGGCAATCTCTTGCATGACATTCTCCACCGCTATCTGGCGGACCGGTTGAGGCGACGGCCGGAGGCGCCGGAGGGCGAATATGCACGGCTGCTCGCCATGGCCGAGAAGGCCTTTGCTGCCTTCGCCTCGCGCCCCCTCGTCCGGGCCCTGTGGTGGCCGCGCTTTGAGCGGCTGGCCCGGATCTTCATCGAGGAGCTTACGACCGATGAAGCACGGGGGCGCCATCCCGTGCTGCTGGAACGGGAGGGGCGCCTGCCCCTTCTCGACGGCCGCATCCTGCTGACGGCAAAGGCAGACCGGATCGACAGGCTCGCAGACAGCGACAGCGATCCGGCCTTCGCCATCATCGATTACAAGACCGGATCTGCACCTGACGACAAGCGTATGCGGGCCGGTTTCGCCCCCCAGCTGCCGCTCGAAGGCTGGATCTTCATGCAAGGAGGGTTCACTGATGATGACGGGCCCCTCTCAGGCCGGGTGGCGCGCCTGGAATTTTGGAAGCTCAAGGGCTATGGCAGCCGGCCGCTCGAACGCAAGGAGGTCAAGGACGCCGCGTTGCGGATCGCGGATGCCGCCGGTCGGGCGCCGGGTTTTCTTGAACGCTACCTTCTTGGCACCCCCCCCTTCTATCCTGCCCCGCATGCCGAGTTTCCGGCCTATCCCGAATACATCCATCTGGCCCGCGAAGCCGAATGGCGGGGGCTGCTTGCAGGAGAAAAGCCGTGATGGAGGCCGCACCACCCTCATCCGGCCAGCCCGCATCGCCCGCCCTGTCCGGGGAGCAGCAGCAGGCGGTGGATCCGGGCGTGCACGCCTGGGTCTCGGCGTCTGCCGGCACGGGCAAGACCCATGTGCTGGTCGGTCGCGTGTTGCGGCTGATGCTGGCGGGTGCTGATCCTGCGGGCATTCTGTGCCTCACCTATACCCGGGCGGCGGCAGCCGAAATGCGCAACCGTCTGCTTGACCGCCTGCGGCGGCTCGCCGCCTGTGGACCGGAAGCGCTTGCCGACGAACTTGCCACTCTTCTCGCCCGCAAGCCCACGGCTGAAGAATGCAGCCGGGCCCGCCGCCTGTTTCTGCAGGTTCTGGAGCTGCCGGAAGGTCTCAGGATCGAGACCATGCATGCCTTCTGCCAGTCCCTGCTTGCGCGCTTTCCACTGGAAGCCGGTCTTGCTCCCCATTTCCGCGTGGCCGATGAAGCCGAGGCCCGGCTCGCTTTCGATGAGGCCATGAACGAGCTGTTTGCCACCAGCACCCAGGATCCGCGTCTGGCAAATGCGTTGGGAGAGCTGGCCACGCAATTTCCGGATGGGGACCTTACCTGGCGCCTTCACCAGGCCGTGGGAGCACGGCATCGCCTTGCCGAGGCCCTCGCCGGTCGCGGCATCGATGGCCACATGGCCGCCCTTGGGCGGCTGCTCGATCTGGAGGACGGGCATCCGGACGAAACCGCCCTGCTTGCCCGGTTTCTCGCGCAAGAAGCGCTTGATGACACCCGCCTGGCACAATGGGCACAGCGTCTGACAGCGGGCGGAAAAATCCTGCAGAACTGTGCTGAAGCCATCCGCATTTTCCTGGCGCACTCCCCCGAGCGCCCCGATGAGCGCCTTGCCGCCTACAAACGGATCTTCCTGACCAGAGAGGATGCGCGGAACCGGCGCCTGCAGCAGCAGCTCGCCAAGAACCATCCCGAGATCGCCGGCATCTGGGAGGAGGCCTGTGACCGCCTGCTTGCCTTCCTTGCGCAGAAGAAGGCCGTCTCGATCTGGCGCCTCACCCGGGCCTTTCTCATCGTCGCCCAGCAGCTGATCCAGTTCTACGAGGCGATCAAGACCGCCCAGGGCATGCTGGATTTTGCCGACCTCATCGCCCGTACCGAGGCGCTTCTTGGAACTCCCGGCATCGCGCCCTGGGTCCTCTACAAGCTCGATCGGCGGATCGCGCACATTCTGGTCGACGAGGCGCAGGACAGCAACAGTCGCCAATGGGCGCTGATTGCCGCGCTGCTGGAGGAAACCTTCTCCGGCCGCGGGGGAAGGGAGGAGGAGCCGGGCACCCTGTTTGCCGTCGGGGACGTCAAGCAGTCCATCTATCGCTTCCAGGGAGCCGAGCCCGAATCCTTCATCTCCGCCCGCGAGGATTTTCGCGAGCGCGCCGCTGCCGTGCGCCAATCCTTCCGGAGCCTGAGCCTGTCGACCTCCTTCCGATCGGCGCCGGAAATTCTCACCTTTGTCGATGCCGTGTTTGCGGGCGACACCGGCCGGGCTCTGCTCGGGCTCGGGCAAGAGCCGATTTCTCACCAGGCCCACCGGCAGGATGCGCCCGGACTGGTTGAGCTGTGGGCGGCGGAGGCTCCTGCGGAAGGGGACGCAAACCCGACGGATGGTGCGGCCTACGAGCTTCCCCAAGGGATCACCCGGGTGGACGATCCCGCCGATCGGCTGGCCGCGCGCATCGCGGACCGGATCGCGCGGATGCTGGGGGAAGGCGAGCTGCTCGAGTCCGAAAACCGCCCCATTCGCGCCGGCGACATCCTCGTGCTGGTGCGGCGGCGGGAAGCCTTCGTGGACAAGCTCATGAGCGCTCTGCGGGCGCGGGGGGTACCGGTAGCCGGGCTCGACCGCCTGGTGATCACCGATTCGCTTGCAGTGCAGGACCTCATGGCTGCCGCCCGCTTCGCTCTTCTTCCTGAAGACGATCTCAATCTTGCCGCTCTGCTCAAAAGCCCGTTATGCGGCCTGAACGACGAGGATCTGCTCGCCTTCGCACCGCAGCGCGAGGCGAGCCTGTGGCAGGCCTTGCGGAGATGGGCCGAAGAAACGGGCCATGCGGAACTCCGTTCCCGCCTTGAGTCCTGGCTGGAGATGGCCGATTGCGAGCCTCCTGCCAGCTTCTTCTCCCGCATTCTGTTCGCACAAGGCGGATTCGCGCGCCTGATCCGGCGCCTTGGCCCCGACATCCTTGATCCCATAACGGAATTTCTGGCGCGCGCGCACCAGTTCGGCGAGCGGGGCCCGGCGAGCCTGCAGCATTTTCTCCAGTGGCTCGCGCGCCAACGTCAGGAGATCAAGCGCGATCTTGAAGAGGGGCGCGACGAGGTCCGGATCATGACGATCCACGGTGCCAAGGGACTGGAAGCACCGATCGTCTTCGTGCCGGAGACCTGCAGCGTGCCGAAGGCGGATCAGGACCGGGGCCTGCTCTGGATTGACAGCGCACCGGAGGATCTCTCCGGTCTGCCTCTGCTGGCGGTGGTGCCCCGCAGCAGGAAGGCGCTGCCCGCCCGTCTTGAAGCCCTGGATGCCGAGCGCATCGCCCGCGAGCGCGAGGAGTACTGGCGGCTGCTCTATGTGGCGCTCACCCGCGCCCGTGACCGTCTGTATCTGTGCGGCTGGTCCCGCAGCAGACCGGCTCCCGGCTGCTGGTATGAACGCCTTGAGGAAGCCATGCGCAGCCTGCTCGATCTGGCTGATGAGGAGGAATGGACGGTCCTGCGCTATCCTGCCGACCGCCTGCCCCGCACGGCCGAGGAAGGACGGAGGCAGGCGGCGATCACGAAGCAGGACAGCATCGTCCCTGCCTCCTGGATGAGGACGCCTCCCCCACCGGAGGCGGGCAGTCGCCGCGTGCTTTCCCCCTCACGGGCCGAATACGAGGAGGATGCCCCGGATGCCATGCCCCCCTTCTCGCCCCGCACGGGCGGGGGAGACGGAATCACGCGGGGCCGCCTGCTCCACAGCCTGCTTCAGCATCTGCCGGCCCTCCCGCCTGAGGAACGTCAGCCCGCCGCCGAACGCTTTCTCAACCAGCAGGGGGAGCGGCTGCCCGCTGCCGAGCGCGAGAGCATCCTGGCCGAGACCATGGCCGTGTTGACGGATCCCGCCTTCGCACCGCTGTTCTCACCGGAGGCCAAGGCCGAGGTGCCGATCACCGGCATGCTTGCCGGCCGGCCGGTGGCGGGGCGCATCGACCGGCTTCTGATCACGGATGAACGCATCCTGCTTGTCGATTACAAGAGTCTGCGTCCGGCCCCTCGAACGGCTGACCAGGTGCCAGGAGCCTATCTGCGGCAGATGGCCCTTTATCACGCGCTCCTGCGCCAGGCCTTTCCCGATCGCCCGGTGGAGGCGGCCTTGCTGTGGACGGCCGTCCCCCGCCTGATGCCTCTGCCGGAATCCCTGCTCACAGCCGCTGCGCCGAGCTGGCTGTCGGCCGCGCAGGGCTGATGATGGCCGTCTTTTTCTGAAACCCCTTCCGCCCAACCGGCCCGCAAAGCGGATGGACATTTCCTCACGCACCATCAGAAAATCGGCCTGCCTTCCCTCACCTTCCCCCCTGCCCGGCCAGAGGCCGCCCGCTTCTTTCGCAATAGGTTGTTCCCACCTCCCGCCGGATCTGCCGATCAAGCCCGCCCCGGGCTTTGACCCGGGGTCGGTGGATGACGAGAGAGGAGGAGCCGGCAGGTGATGAGCGAAAAGCACGGGCAGCTGAATTGGAAGGGGCGCAGCCTCCGGTTTCTAGAAGAGCTGGAAGCCGATCTCGAAGCGCAGGCCCGCCACGAAGGCGTTCTTCAGGGCGGGATCCGTGCCCGGGTGGATCACCCACTGGAAGTCCGGCTGCAGCGCCAGCCAGTCGGTCGCTTCGATCCGATAGGTGAATTCGACATTGACCTCGCGTTTTTCGACGGGATTGCCCGTGAGAGCAGCAAAGCGCCGGAAACTGTCGCCATTGCGCGCGGCGGCAACCGCCAGCCCCATCTGGTCTGCATCGCGACCCGGCAGGATCCCCGTATAGACGAGGCCGGCGCCGACATACTGGTCGAGCTGATTGATCCGGCCGTCCGCGATCCCGAAGCGGATCCAGCCCTGAAGCCCCTGATCATCGTCCCCCCGCTCATGGTAGAGCGGGCCATGAAGGAAGGCATAAAGGCCGTTGTTGCCGCGATGCCGCTCGGCCGGCAGGCCCAGCGTTTCCTCAATGCCGGAAAAGCGTGCCGTATACCCCCAGACACCGACGGCCAGATGCCATCCGCCTTTGCCCGTCAAATCGAATTCGCCTACAAGCAGCGCCCCTTCGCCATTGCCCAGCTTCAGGGCCGCCCGACGGGGGTGGTTGCGCGTCCCGGCGGCGCCGTCAAAAGCGGCAAAGCGCAGCAGGAAGTGCTCGTCCGGAGCAAACTGTACCCGCACGCCGGCCATGGAAAGCGGGAAGATGGAGGGCCCGCTCCGGCCGCTTTGCGAAAAGTCGGGCCCGATGCCATGCGAGCTCAGGATCATCAGCCCGGCCGGCTCGATGGCGTCGAACTCGGCATTCAGATCCATGAAGCCGACCTTGAGGCTGAGCCGATCGGAAAAGAGATTCTGCTCATACCACGCCTCGAAGATCCGCCAGATGCGGTCGTTGTCGATGTTGGAGACGACCTGAAGATCTCCGACGATGTCTGAAAGCGTCGTCCTGTTGTTGTGGAGCACGTAAAAGAAGAAGGTCCCGCCCTCGGCCCCGAAGCTTTCCGAGGGCACGGTGAGCATCAGGTCGAGATTGTCGAGGTAGCGGGCATCCTGCCGGATTCCGCCGTCGAGATTACCCCAGATCTCGCCGGTATAGGTGATTTCGAATTCGATGGGATCATACCAGTGCTTGACGCGGACATCCCGGTCGCGCGCGGCCTCGCGGCCCTTGGTGGTGCGCTGCGGTTCGGGTGCGGGCGCGGCAGCATCCGCCTCATCGGCAGCCAACGCTTCATCGGCGGCCGGGGTGGCAGCCGCCAGCAGCTCGGGCTGCTCTCCAGTGGGCGGAGGGGCCGCGGGGCCATCGGCCGCTGCAGCCTGACCCGGCATCCCGGCGGTGGTCGTGACAAGGCCGGCCACGCAGCCGATCAGAAATGCTCTCACGCGCCTGCCACTGCCCGGCCGGTCGTTCATCAGGGGGAAGTTTTTATCGAGATATGACATTCGTTTACCATTCCTGCCCAGGCAAGCCGGTCGCTCCATGAGGAAGATGGAGGACGCCGGTGTTCTCCTGCTCTACCGGCCGATCGGCCTGCCGAGTGATCCTTGCTGGTTGTGGCGCGCGATCCCGCCCATATCCCGGACAGGCGGGCGCACCTGCCCGGTCAGGCCGCGTCCTCGCTGCGGACCTGATCGAGGAAACCGTCCACTTCCTGCCGCAGGCGTTCGGCCTCGCTGACGAGATGCTCTGCCGCCTCCAGCACCTGACCGGCGTGCCCGCGAGTGGTGTCGGCAGCCTGCCTGACGTTGTCGATCGTCTGGATCGCCTCCTGGGCGCCGGCCGCGGCCTGCTGGGTGTTGTGGGAAATGTCCCGGGTGGCGGCGCTCTGCTCTTCCACGGCCTCCGAGATCGCCCCGGCGATTTCGTTGAGGGAGCGGATGGCCTCCGTCACCTCGCCGATTCCGCCTACGGCATCCCGCGTCGCCTCCTGGATCGCCGCGATCTGGCTTGAGATCTCTTCGGTGGCCTTGGCGGTCTGGGCCGCCAGGTTCTTCACCTCTCCCGCCACCACGGCAAAGCCCTTGCCGGCCTCGCCGGCACGAGCGGCCTCGATGGTGGCGTTGAGAGCCAGGAGATTGGTCTGGGCCGCGATGTCGTTGATCAGCTCGATGACCTCACCGATCTTCTGGGCAGCCTCATTCAGATGGCTGATCCGCTCATTGGCCTGATCGGCCTTGCGCGTGCTCTCGCCGGCAACCCGGGCCGCCTCCTTCACGCGCTCCAGAATCGTATTGATGGAGTAGCTGAGCTCCTCGGCGGCCGCCGCAACGACGGTGACATTGTTGGCCGCCTGATCGGTCGCCTGACGGGCGCCATTGGCCGCTTCTGCGACATCCTCGCTGTGCGTGACCATCTGCCTGGCCGAGCCCCGCATCTGTGCGGACGAGCTGGCGACATGCTCGGCAACCGACTTGACCGAGCTTTCAAAACGGTCGGCAAGAGCCAGAAGCTCTTCGCGGCGCCGGCGGCGGGCCTCCTCGCGCTGACGAGCCTCCTCCTGCTGGCGCTTCAGCTCCGCCTCACGACGCTCACGCTCCAGACGCGCCTCCTGCTCGCGCCTTGCCGCCTCCTCACGGGCCCGGGCGGCCTCAAGCTCCGCCTGCTCGGCCAGCATCTCCCGATACCGCTTCAAGGCCCGGGCCATGGCGCCAATTTCATCCTCGCGATCCTGATAGGGGATCCGGCGATCCTGATCCCCGCCCATGACGGCTTCGAGGGTCTCCGTCATCCGGGCCATGGGCCGGGCGATGTTCTGGCGCAGGAAGAGGGCACCCAGAATCGCCACCAGCAATCCCGCCACGGCCAGGAGCAGCGTCCGACGGGACAGATCGTCCGTCTCGACCATCAGGTTATCAAGGCTCGTACGCAGCTTGTCGATCTGCTGATCCGAGAAACGGTTGCCCTCGGCGATCAGCTCACCCATGGCCTTGTCCAGGCGGGCGGCCGTCGCATCGAACTGCCCCATCAGCTTGTTGCCGCCCTCCGGTCCTTCCGCGATGTAACGGCGCGCCATTTCCTGGCCCATCTCGTAGAAGGGCGGAAAGGCTTCATCGACCGCGTCCAGCTTGGCCACAAGGCTGGCCAATCCCAGATTCCGGGCGATCTGACGCGCCTGATCCATTGCGCGCCGGAACCGCTCGGCATTCTCTGCCGCCTCGTCGAAACCGGTATCAAGACCGTCGCGGCCACGCGTGGCGGAAATGTCCGTCAGAAACTGCTGCACCTGGATGACTGAGCGCTGAATCTCACCCATCGCCCGAATGAGCGGGACGACATTGAGACCCACGACATCGGAGGTCTTCTCAATCTCGGCCACATCCTCGTCGATGTCCCACAATGCCACTTCCGTGGAAAAAGCGAGAATCAGAAAGGCCAGACTCAGAAGACCGAAGACGAGAAACAGCTTGGCCGACAGCTTCCAGGAAGAAATACGCAGGAAAATGGCCTTCAGCTTGCTCATGATCCACCTCACATCATCACCACCGATGGGAGAGCGCTCCGGCCGCCCCCTTGCGGACCGCCCTCGGCCTGCCTGCCCCTTTGCGCGCATGCCGACTTTCTGTTTCCGTACAAGAACGATAAAAATGTTAATAATTCGTGTGCCGGCCGGCGGGTCTCGGCCTATTTCTATTCCACAATTACCATGTAAAAAGCCCGCGCCGACTTGTGGGCGCGGGCTTTCCGCAATTGTCAGCTGTATGACCGTTTCAAAACGTTACACCATGATCGCCTTTTCTGGCTCAAAAGGGCGGAGGCTCATGTCGGCGATATCCCGCCTCAGGCGGCGAGTTCCACGGCCACCGCCGTCGCCTCGCCACCGCCGATGCGGGATGAGGGTCTCGTTGACTGGCTGCCTGCGTGACCAGAAGCTGATGGCATTTCCAGCTTCCCCTGTGCGGACTCGGCATCCGTTGCAGGAGAATGCGTCCTCCGTCAGCCCCCTCGCAAATTTTGCGTGATCACGATATCATGAGTTCCCACTAAAGGAACATGACATGCCGGAGACACGCCCGGGAAGTATCAACGTCGTCCAAGGCTGAAATCGGCCAGCTCCTAGTCGTGGTCCTCCCTATGGGAGGATGCCAGAAAATTTTGCGATTCTCCATGGCCCCACACTGTCATCAGCCCGTGAGCACAAGACGACGATCTATCGAGTGGAGGGCTGTTTTTCTGTCGAGCAAGCATGTCTTGGTCTTCTATTCCTGCCTCTTGCTTGTTGCCCTCACCGCGGAGGGCTGTGCGAAAAGGCAGGCATCCGCCGCCGGTCCTCTGGGACCCTATCGGCAACTGGTGGAACACGTCGATGCCGAGCTTCGCCGCGTCGCGGCCGTCTCTTGCGGCCGCAGTGACTGGAGATGTCTCGAACGGGTCATCATCGCCCGCCATCGCCTCGATCAGATGGTCCGCGACCCCTCGTTCGTTCGCGGCAACTGCCTGGGGCGGCTGGGGTTTGCGGATGATCGCGGCTGCCACATGGGACACATGATTCGCGTGGACGAAAGCAATCGCCGATTCGTCGAGGCCTTCATCGCCGAGAACGGCTCCCCTTTCTGTTCGCCCTTGGCATCTTCAGCCCAGCAAAAGTTCTGGTACCTCGTGCAACATCTGGACGACGACCCCGATGCTGTGTCTCTGCGGACGAGACTTTCCGACTCGCTGCTGTGCGCGCTGCGAAAGGGAATCCTCAGCCCTTGGCAATACGCCGCCTTCGTCGATCGCCTGCGGCTCATGCAGGACAGGCCCCAGCTTTATGGCACACAGGTCGCCTGCACGCCGAGCGGCGCGCGGCTGCTGCCTGCGGTTCCCCCGGACGAGATCCGGGCCAATCGCGAACGCGTCGGCATGCGGGAAACGCTCGCGCAAACACTTCGCAGGACCGGCCGCAACTGCCGATGATCCGGGCGCGCGGCCGGTCCTGATGACGTCTCCGCGTCCGTGGGTGCAAGATCGAAACGCGGCGATATCCCGCCTCAGGCGGCGAGTTCCACGGCCACCGCCGTCGCCTCGCCACCGCCGATGCACAGCGAGGCGACGCCCCGCTTGCCGCCGGTGCGCTTCAAGGCGTTCAGCAATGTCACGATGATCCGCGCCCCGGACGCCCCGATCGGATGCCCCAGCGCGCAGGCGCCGCCATAGATGTTGACCTTCTCATGCGGCAGGCCGAGTTCCTTCATCGCCGCCATGGTCACCACCGCGAAGGCCTCGTTGATTTCGTAGAGATCCACCTCGTCCTTCTCCCAGCCGGCCTTTTCCAGCACCTTGCGGATGGCGCCGACGGGAGCCGTCGTGAACCATTCGGGTTCCTGGGAGTGGGTCGCATGGGCGCGGATCTCGGCAAGGATCGGCAGACCGCGGCGCTCGGCCTCTGACCGGCGCATCAAAATGAGCGCCGCCGCCCCGTCGGAGATCGAGGAGGCATTCGCCGCCGTCACCGTGCCGTCCTTGGCGAAGGCGGGTTTGAGCTGCGGGATCTTTTCCGGCTTCGCCTTGCGCGGCTGTTCGTCCAGGGTGATTTCCACTTCGCCCTTGCGGGTCTTCACGGTGACGGGGACGATTTCTTCGGCAAAGCTGCCGTCTTCGCTGGCCTGGCGGGCCCGACGCAGGCTTTCGATCGCATAGGCATCCTGCTGCTCGCGGGTGAACTGGTAGTGGCGGGCCGTATTCTCGGCGAACACGCCCATAAGCTTGCCGCGGTCATAGGCGTCCTCGAGACCGTCGAGGAACATGTGGTCCTTCACCTCGCCGTGGCCCAAGCGATAGCCGGCGCGCGCCTTCGGCAGCAGGTAGGGAGCGTTCGTCATGCTCTCCATCCCGCCGGCCACGACGATGCGGTTCGTGCCGGCCAGAATCGAGTCGTGGCCGATCATCACCGTCTTCATGCCCGAGCCGCACATCTTGTTGACGGTGACCGCCCCCGTCTTGTCCGGAATGCCGGCCGCCTTCGAGGCCTGGCGTGCCGGCGCCTGCCCCTGGCCCGCCGGCAGCACGCAGCCCATGATCGTCTCGTCCACATCCTCCGCAGACACGCCGGCCCGCTCCAGCGCCGCACGAATCGCCGCCGCGCCCAGCTCCCAGGCCTGCAGCGGCGCCAGATCGCCCAGAAGTCCACCCATCGGCGTGCGGGCCGCTCCGACGATGACAATGGGGTCTTTCTCGCTCGTCATGATCGCTCTCCCTCGTTGTGCTGCGCTGCAGCATTCCCTGTCTTCCCTACTCCGCTCTCCCGCTCTTGGCAAGCATGCCGGCTTGCCATGCCCTGCTGCGAACGCTATCGCGACGGCAAGGGTTTCGCATGCAAGGTGAAAGGCGGAGCGGATCATGACCGGAAACGAGCCCCCTGCACGACCACCGTCAACCAGCGCCATTGGCATTCTCATGGCCATCGGGCTGGTGGCGGGAGGAGCGATCGGCGGCTTCGGTTTCGCCAGCCCCGCCCCGGGCGCGCTCATCGGCGGTGGAATCGGGATCGTTCTTGGCCTGTTTCTGGACTGGCGCCAGCGCCGGCGCAAGAGCTGACGGGCGCGGGGGCCGGCGCGAGGCGACCAGCCCGGCCCGCTCTCATGCTAGCGCCGGCGGCGGTGCGACTTCCGCCGCGCACCCAGCTTGCCGGCCGCCTGGAGCCGCTGGCGCTTGGTGCGCCGGCCGGTGGCGTAGGGATTGGCGGACTTGCGCAGAAAGAAGCGGATCGGCACGCCTGCCAGGTCGAACTCCCGGCGCAGGGCATTGGCAAGATAGCGGCGATAGCCTTCGCCCACGGCCTTGGGGTGGTTGACGAACAGCGCAAAGCCGGGCGGCCGCGTGGCAACCTGAGCGGCAAAGCGGATTTTCGTCGGGCGGCCATGCCAGGCCGGCGGGGGATGATCCGTCACCACGCCGGTCAGGAAGCGGTTGAGAACGGGCGTGGGAATGCGGGCGCTCCAGCGGGCAAAAGCCTCCTCGGCAGCCGTCAGCACGCGCCCCAGCCCTCGTCCCTCCAATCCCGACATGGGCAGAATCGGCACTCCCTTGAGCGCCGGCAGTCGCGCCTCCAGGCGTGCTCTGAGTTCCCGCTCGCGCGTCAGGCGATCGCTTACAGCATCCCATTTGTTCAAGCCGATCACGGCGGCCCGTCCGGCCTCCACGATCCGCTCGGCCAGACGCAGATCCTGATGGGTCACCCCCTCACAGGCATCGATGAGCAGAAGAGCCACATCCGCCTCGCGCAGGGCATCGAGACTGGCACCGGCGGAACTGCGCTCCAGACCCGGTTCCACTTTGGACGGGCGCCGCAGCCCGGCCGTATCGATCAGAACGAAGGGATGGCCTTCCCATTCCAGATCATGAGCGATGGGCTCGCGGGTAAGGCCCGGCTCGGGACCGGTCAGCATGCGTTCCTCGCCCAGCAGACGGTTGACGAGGGTGGACTTGCCGACATTCGGCCGGCCGATCACGGCCAGTCGCAGGGGACGTTCCTCGGTCCCTTCAGCCGCCGGCTGGGCAGCGAAGTCGAAATCAAGATCTCCCTCGCGCAGATGTGTCGCGGCTGCAGGCAGATCGTCGCCCGCCTCTTCCTCTCCGATCCCGGATTCGGCCTCCTCCTGCAGCGCCACCACCGGTTCTGCGTCCGCTTTCTCGCCTTCTTGCGGGACATGCGGCGCAAGAGCCTCATAGAGCAGCGCCAGACCATCGCCATGGGCGGCCGAAATCGGGATGGGATCGCCCAGACCCAGGGCGTGGGCTTCCATCGCACCGAATGTCGCCAGCCGCCCCTCGGCCTTGTTGGCGAGCAGGATCACCGGCTTGTCGGTCCGCCGCAGCCAGTCCGCAATCTCGCTGTCATAAGGGTGCAGACCTTCCCGGGCATCGACCAGAAACAGGATGACATCCGCTTCCTCGGCCGCCCGGCGGGTCATCGAAGCCAGACGACCGGCCAGATCATCCGGGCCGCCGTCCGCCAGACCGGCCGTGTCGATCACCGTGAAGGTCAGATCGCCCAGACGCCCCTCTTCCGCCCGCCAGTCCCGCGTGACCCCGGGCGTGGGATCGACAAGGGCCGCCCGTCGCCCCACCAGCCTGTTGAACAGGGTGGATTTCCCGACGTTTGCTCGGCCGACGATGGCCACTTTGGGTCTCATCCTGGCTGATCCTCTTGTCCCATCAGGGGCGATTCCGACCACGGCCCGCTCGATTGCAGGGCGATGCGTCACCTGTGCCGTGGCGCGAAATGGGCCACGCAGCCCGCAAATGCAAGGCCCCATACGAATCCAGCCTCATCCGGGTGCCGCCGGTCAAACCGGTGGATGACGACGTGGAGAAGGCGGGTGCGACAGATCTCCGCGGCCGGGGGAATGCCCCCCACCAACAGCCGCCCACCAATCACCGATTACTGATCACTGATTTCCGGCCCCACCCCGCGGCTGCGCTTGCGGGCTTTCGCCGGAGCCGGCAGGCTTTCCCTGCTGGGCGGCGATCCAGGCATTGACGCGCCGTTCCAGCACGCTCATCGGCACGGCACCGGCCTTCAGGACGACATCATGAAAGGCCTTGATGTCGAACCGCTTGCCCAGCGCCTTGCGCGCCTTTTCACGCAGCTCCAGAATCTTGAGCTGGCCGAGCTTGTAGCCCAGTGCCTGGCCGGGCCAGGCCATGTAGCGTTCGATCTCGGCCACCACTTCGGATTTGGCGGACCCCGTTGTCTTCAGCATGTAGTCGATCGCCTGCTCGCGCGACCACTTCTTCCAGTGCAGCCCCGTGTCCACCACAAGCCGCACGGCCCGGAACAGCTCGTCCTGCAGACGGCCGAGATTGCCAAGCGGATCATCCTTGTAAAGCCCCATCTCCCAGGCCAGGCGCTCGGCATAAAGGGCCCAGCCTTCGGTGTAGGCATTGAAGGGAGCCAGACGGCGCATCAGCGGCAGCTCACCCTGGTTCATCTGGATCGAAATCTGGAAGTGGTGCCCCGGCACCGCTTCATGATAGGTGAGCGTCTTCAGACTCCATTTCGGCCAGGCCTTCATGTCTCTCAGATTGATCCAGTAAATGCCGGGCCTTTTGCCATCCAGAGAGGGATTCGTATAGAAGCCCCCCGCCTCGCCCGCTTCCGAAAACTTGGGGATCCGCCGGATTTCCAGCTTCTGGGGCGGAATGGTCGCAAACCAGTCGGAAATGCGGGCATTGACCTCGTCGACGAGGCCGCGCAGATACGCCAGAATGGCCCGGCGCCCCTCATCCGTATCGGGAAAGAGCTGGGATTCATCCTCTCCCAGCTTTGCCATGCGCGCCCCCACAGTGCCTTCCGTATAGCCCAGCTTGCGCAGGATTGCGTCCATCTCGCCCGTGATGCGGGCAACTTCGTCAAGGCCGATCTGATGGATCTGGTCGGGATCAAGATCCGTATCTCCCAGCATCTTCACGGCATGGAGATAGAATGCCCGCCCCTTCGGCTGCGCCCAGATGCCGGCAGCCTTGGGGGCACGCGGCAGCAGGCTCACAAGTGTGGCCTGCAGATCCGCATAAGCCGGATAGACGGCATTGCGCAGAGCCTCTTCCGCATCCTCCAGCAGGGCGGCGCGCTCGGCCGGACTCAAGGAGTCGATCTCGCCCAGCTTGCGGGCCAGCGCGAGGTAGAGCGGGTTGCGCCGCGGCGGCTCGGCGATGAAATTGCGCAGCGGCACGAGCGTGCGCATGATCAGGATGCGGGGCGGGATCACCCCCAGCTCGGCATCCGCCTCGATCTTGCGGATGATACCGGCAAAGCCGTTCCGGAAACCCGCAAGCCGGGCGATATAGGCCTCGGCATCGGCGCGCGAGGCGACACGCTGCTGGGACTGCATCAACTTGGGGATGTCGAGATGCGGCCCCGAGATCTGGCTGACAACATAGGGCACATGGCCGAAATAGCTGTCGATCAGCCCATACTCGATTCCCGGCGCTCCCGCATAGTAGCGGAAGACCCGCTCGATGACGTCCAGATTGGTGCGGGTCTTCTCTGAAAGGCCATCGCGCGCGATCCGGTGCAGATGATCGGCAGCCGCCCCGGCGACGGCCCGCACATGGCGGAACCCTTCCGGTGAATAGTCCGTCAACCGGCCATTATAGGGCCCACCGACAGCATCTTCCGGCAGATCGTTGAAGCTTGCCATGAGCGGTTGGGTAGCCAGAAAGGCGCGGGTTTCTTCTTCCACCACCGCCATGGCTGCGGAATCATCAAGCGCAAGAGCTGCTCCCCCGGCGGCATGGCCGGCCTCACCGGGGCCGCTGTCGCCCGCAAGCACCTTTCCGCCCTGCTCCTGGCCGGGCGCGGTCTGCTCGTCGGCCGGCCGATCGCAGCCGGCCAATGCAATGAGCGAGAAGCCGAAGACCAGCGGAACGATGCGCAAATCCCTTTTCTTCCATCCCATCATGCCATCATCCTCCCCTTTGCTGTCTGTGAGTGCTGCGGCTCTTGAAGGGTGAAAGCCGGCGAGCACGAGCCGAAGGCCCTGACGGTTCGCTGGCAGAAAAGCCGGCCGGGCCGATCGATGTCAATCGCCTCTTCCAAAAGACGGCCTGGTTATTCATAGCGCAGGGCGTCGATGGGACTCTGGCGGGCGGCTTTGCGCGCGGGATAGAAGCCGAAGAAAATGCCAAAGAGCGCCGAGAAGGCGACGGCAATGATGATGGTCACCACATCGACATGCGCCGGCCAGCCCGCAAAACGGGCAATCGCGCGGGCCAGCACCAGCCCCAGCATCACCCCGATCGCACCTCCAATGACCGACAGCACGATGGCCTCTACGAGAAATTGCGAGAGGATGTCCCGCCGACGGGCTCCAAGGGCCATCCGCAGACCGATCTCGCGGGTGCGTTCGGTGACGGAGACCAGCATGATGTTCATGATCCCGATGCCGCCCACGAGCAGCGAGATCGAGGCGATCGAAGCGAGCAGCATGCTGAAGATGCTGGTCGCCTGATCGCCGAAAGCCTGCATCTGGGCGGTGTTGGCGATCCGGAAGGGATCCTCTTCTGCCGGCCGCACACGCATGCGGGCGCGCAAAATCGCCCGCACCTCTTCCTCGGTTTTCGCGACCGCTTCACGGCTGCGCGCCTTCACATAGATGATGTTCACCGCATCACCCCGGCCATGGCGCCCGCCCAGGAGGCGCTTGATGGCGGTATGAATGGGCACCAGGACGATGTCATCCTGATCTGCGCCCAGGCCGCCCTGGCCCTTTTCCTTCAGCACGCCGATCACGGTCACGGGCGTCTTGTTGAGGCGGATGGTCTCACCTGCGACGAGGGATTCGCCGAACAGCTCCCGCGCCACCCGCGCACCCAGCACCGCAACCTTGGCGGCCGCCTTGTCTTCTTCCTCGGTAAAGAAGCGGCCTTCTGCGAGTTCAAGATCCCGGGCGACCCGATAACTCGGTGTCACGCCGGCCAGCTGGGTCGCCCAATTGAGATTGCCGGCCACCGCCTGCACGCCGCCGCGCACCATGGGCGCCACGGCAAGAGCGTCCGGAATGCCGGCAGCCAGCGCCTCGGCATCGGACAACAGCAGGGGACGTCCCTGGGTTCCCCCACGCACCGGCCCACGAAATCCGCCGCCGGGAAAGACCACCAGCAGATTGGCGCCCAGGGCATTGATCCGGTCCTCGATCATCTTCTGGGCACCCTTGCCCACCGAGACAGCACCGATCACCGCGCCGACACCGATGATGATGCCCAGCATGGTCAGCAGGCTGCGCATGAGATTCGTGCGCAGAGCGACAAGGGCGACCTTGATGTTGGCGATCAACCGCAGCATCGCCACCGGCCTCTGCCACCCTTTCCCTTCATCCGCCCAGGACCTCTTCATGCGGCCCGGACTCTTCCACCGGCAGGGCGGCCAGGGCGGCTGCCGCATCCAGGGGATCGGGATTCATGCGATCGTCTACGAGCCTTCCATCCCGGAAGGTCAGAATCCGCCGGGCGCAGCGCGCAATCTCCGGTTCGTGTGTTACCAGCACGACGGTCCGTCCCTCCTCGCGGTTCAGCTCCTGGAACAATGCCAGAATCTCAAGCCCGGTGCGGCTGTCCAGCGCTCCGGTCGGCTCATCGGCCAACAGAATTTCCGGATCGTTGACAAGAGCGCGCGCAATCGCCACCCGCTGCTGCTGGCCGCCGGAGAGCTGATTGGGCAGATGATGGGCCCGATCCGCCAGCCCCACCCGTTCAAGCACGGCCATGGCACGCCGCCGCCTCTCCCCCAGCGGCGTGCCGGCATAGATCAGCGGCACCTCGACATTGTCGCGGGCGCTGGTGCGGGCGAGCAGATTGAACTGCTGGAAAACGAAACCGATTTTGCGGTTGCGCAAGCGGGCGAGGGCATCACTGTCCAGCCTGCCGGTATCGACACCATCGATGAGCAGCGCGCCAGCCGTCGGCACGTCCAGGCAGCCGACAAGATTCATGAAGGTGGACTTGCCGGATCCCGAAGGCCCCATCACCGCAACGAATTCGCCAGGAGCGATATCGACCGTGATGTCGACCAGGGCATGCACGACGGTGGCACCCAGCCGATAATCCTTGGAAAGCCCCCGGGCGGCAATGATCGGCGTGTCCATGGCTGCGGCCTTTCCGTCCGGTTCCGTCAATGGGCGCGCACGCGCACGCTTCCGCCGCGGCGGCGCTCCCCGGGCCTGTCCGATGATGCCCGGCGGGCCCCGATGACGATCTCGTCCCCGGCATGCAGACGGTCCGTGATCACCTCCACCCATCTGCTGTCACTGATGCCGAAGCGCACGGGAACCGGCTTGAGGTGCCGGCCGTCATCCGCCCGCACCCACAACAGATCACCTCCCGACTTCCGCCCGGGCGAAGGAGGCTCGGCCTGCGCAGCCTGCCGGTCGCGAGCGATACGCAACGCCGGCCGCGGACGAAAGCGCATGGCCGCCACCGGCGCCCGCAGAACGTCCCGGCGCTCGGCCGTGCGGATGGCAACCGTCGCCGTCATCCCCGGCAGCAGTTTCTCCTCGGGATTGGCGGCCGAGATGATGACGGTATAGGTGACGACATTCTGTTCGGTCTTCGGAGCCTTGCGGATCTGGACGACTTCCCCGCCGAAGCTTTCCTGCGGGTAGGCATCGACAGTGAATTCCGCCTTCTGCCCGACCCGCACCTCTCCGATATCCGCCTCGTCCACGGAAGCCTCCACCTGCATATGCGTGAGATCCTCCGCGATTTTGAACAGGGTCGGCGTCTGAAAGCTGGCGGCAACCGTCTGACCGGGATCGACGGCACGTTCGATGACGATGCCATCGATCGGGGCGCGGATGATCGTGCGCGCCAGATCCACTTTCGTCTGTTCGAGCAACGCCTCACGTTGGGTGATCTCGGCCTGCGCCGTAGCCAGTCTGGCTTCCGCCGTCTTGAGCTGGGCCCGCGCATTCTCCAGCGCCAGAGCCTGGGTATCAAGGTCGGCCTGGGAGAGATGGCCTTCCTTGCGCAGCCGGCGGCGCCGGTCCATCTCACGCTCTTCGCGCCGCAAGGCCGCCCGGGCCCGGGCCAGTTCGGCCTCGGCCATCTGCATGTTGGCGCGGGCGACCGCCAGCTCCGCCTCGGCCTGGCGCCTGGCGGCGGCAAAGCGGGAGGGATCGATCCGGGCGAGCGGCTGACCGGCCTTGACCCGGGAATTGAAATCCACCCAGATGCGATCGATCTGGCCGGAAAGCTGCGAGCCGACATCAACGGTTCGCACCGCGGACAGCTTGCCCGTAGCGGTAACCACCCGCCGGATGTCGCCACGCGTCAGGCGTGCCGTCTCAAAAACGATCGGCTTGCCCCTTTCCGCCGTCGGCAGGAACAGCCAGATCAGTCCGACCACCCCGACAACCAGCAGAATGGTCAGAAAGGGATGCGCGCGCACCCAGCTCCCTGCGCGCCTCAGCCGGGACGGAGGGACGGCGCTTGCGGTCTCTTTCATCGTCTTCAAGAGCGAACCTCACATTTCCCCGCTGCCGCCATGGCGGCCGGCTGCTGCGACCGGCGCGCCGGTGGTCTCTCTCCTCTCCGAGACCGTAATGTGCTGGCCTTTTTCTGTGAAGTCCATGTAAACGATGGATTCCCGACGGCAATGGAGCAGGCCGTGAACCGCATCAGGGAAAACGGGTGAGGTGAGAGCAGACAGCAGGAGGCGACAGCCGGATGGTCATGCAGATCGGAACCGTCGCAGCCTTGCGCAAGGTGGTCGGGCAATGGCGCAAGGCGGGAGAACGGATCGCACTGGTGCCAACGATGGGAGCACTCCATGCCGGCCACCGGGCGCTTGTGCGTCTTGGGCGTCAGCGGGCTGACCGGGTGATCGTCTCGATCTTCGTCAATCCCATGCAGTTCGGACCGGATGAAGACTTCTCCCGTTATCCGAGGACACTGCAATCGGACCTTGATGCGCTGAACGAGGAAGAGGCGGATGCCGCCTTTCTGCCGGCCGTCTCCGAAATGTATGGAGAAGGCTTTGCCACGGAGGTGCTGGTTCGCGGTCTGAGCGAGTCCCTTGAGGGCGAGCATCGCCCCGGCCATTTCACGGGCGTCGCAACGGTGGTGACGAAGCTGCTGATCCAGAGCCTGCCGGATTTCGCGGTCTTCGGCGAGAAGGACTATCAGCAGCTCGTCATCGTCCGTCGCCTGGTTGCCGACCTCGATCTGCCGGTGCGGATTCTTCCCTGCCCGATCGTACGCGAGGAGGACGGGCTGGCCCTGTCTTCGCGCAATGTCTATCTTTCGCCGGCCGCTCGTCGGATCGCTCCCCGGCTCCATGCCACGCTGCGCCGGCTCAAGGAGGCGGCCGAGGCCGGAACCGCACCGCTCCACCGGCTGGAAGAGGAAGGCCGCCGGAGCCTTCTGCAGGCGGGGTTTGAGGCCGTGGACTATCTCACCTTTCGCGATGCCGAAACATTGGCACCAGTAACCGACCTGCAGCGCCCGGTGCGTCTGCTTGCCACCGCCCGGCTGGAGGGGGTCCGCCTGCTGGACAATCTCGCCGTCGGCCCGCGCCCCTCTTCTGCGTGAGGGCCGCCCGGCCATGCTTCCAGGGCCCCTTGAGGGGGGGCCTCCCCGTCATCCGCCGACAAGAGGGCCTCTTTGAGCGATATCGTCTCTCGGCAGAGCAATGGAAAAGCCATAGGATCCCTCCCTCGCGTCATTCGGGGGCAGATGAAATTCCTCTTCCTGGTGCTCCCTTGCCCGTCATTGGCCGGCCAATGCGGCAAATCCGCCGGCGACGTCCCCCTCTTCTCGTCATTCGCCAGTTCAACCGGCGAATCCAGCAGGCATGGAGGAGAGCCTTGGGTGCATGAGGTTGTCCCCACCTCCTGCCACCTCCGCCAGACCCGATGGGGTGACATCCCCAGCGACGGGCGCTGGCTTCCCCTTCGCTGGATCCGCCGGTCTTGGCCGGCGGATGACGA
>CAYYGH010000021.1:0-36280 GCA_964471405.1 uncultured Sphingomonadales bacterium
GCCGCCCGCCTACTGGTTCATGGCGGCGAAGAATTCCTCGTTGGACTTGGTCTCCTTCAGCTTGGAGAGCAGGAATTCGATCGCATCCTGCGTGCCCATGGGCTGAAGGATGCGGCGCAGCACCCACATCTTGTGCAGATGCTCCTTCGGCACCAGCAGCTCCTCCTTGCGGGTGCCGGATTTGAGGATGTCGATCGCCGGGAAGATGCGCTTGTCGGCCACCTTGCGGTCGAGCACGATCTCGCAGTTGCCGGTGCCCTTGAACTCCTCGAAGATCACCTCGTCCATGCGGCTGCCGGTATCGATGAGCGCGGTGGCGATGATCGACAGCGAGCCGCCCTCCTCGATGTTGCGCGCGGCCCCGAAGAAGCGCTTCGGCCGCTGCAGCGCATTGGCGTCGACACCGCCGGTGAGCACCTTGCCGGAGCTCGGCACCACCGTGTTGTAGGCACGCGCCAGCCGCGTGATGGAATCGAGCAGGATGACGACGTCATATTTGTGCTCGACGAGACGTTTGGCCTTCTCGATCACCATCTCGGCCACCTGGACGTGGCGTGCGGCCGGCTCGTCGAAGGTGGACGAGATCACCTCGCCCTTGACCGAGCGCTGCATGTCGGTCACCTCCTCGGGCCGCTCGTCGATCAGCAGCACGATGAGATAGACCTCCGGATGGTTGCGGGTGATGGACTGGGCGATGTTCTGCAGGAGCATCGTCTTGCCGGTCCTGGGCGGTGCGACGATGAGGGCCCGCTGGCCCTTGCCGAGCGGCGCGACGAGATCGATGACCCGGGGCGAGAGATCCTTGACCGTCGGATCCTCCGGATCGAGCTTCAGATGCTCGTTCGGATAGAGCGGGGTGAGATTGTCGAAATTCACCCGGTGGCGCGCCTGCTCCGGATCCTGGAAGTTGATGGTGTTGACCTTGACGAGGGCGAAATAGCGCTCGCCTTCCTTGGGCGCGCGAATCTGGCCCTCGACGGTATCGCCCGTGCGCAGACCGAAGCGGCGCACTTGGCTGGGGCTGACATAGATGTCGTCAGGACCGGGCAGGTAGTTCGCCTCCGGCGAGCGCAGAAAGCCGAAGCCGTCCTGCAGGACCTCGATGACGCCGCCGCCCGAGATCTCCTCGCCCTTTTCCGCCATCTTCTTCAGGATCGCGAACATCATGTCCTGCTTGCGCAGGCTGCTCGCATCCTCGACACCGACCTCTTCCGCCAGCGCGAGCAGCTCCGGCGGCGTCTTTTTCTTCAATTCCTTCAGATTCATCGTCATTGTCCTTGTTCCCGACGCACCCGCCCATCCCTGATTGGCGGTTCGCCCCTTCCCTCAATCCTGATGTTCCGGTTCCTGTCTGGAAGGTCCCGTCTGGCCTGATCGAGAATATGCCCACGGTCGGAGATCTGCGCCCCGAAAGGCAAGGTCACCTGGCGGTGCTGGGAGATTCTTGCTGGTCACATAACATCTCGCAGGGCTTTGTCAAGGGCCGCAAGGACGGATCGCATCAGCCGCGATCTCCCGCCTTGCGCCTCCGCTAGAAGGGCTTGACGACAACCAGCACGACGATCGCGATCACGAAAACCGCCGGGACCTCCCCGGCAATGCGGAAGAATCGCTCGCTGCAGGGATAGCGGCCGCCGGCAAAGGCCTTTCTCATGCGGGCAAGCCAGCCATGATAGGCCGACAGCACCAGCACGAGCACGAGCTTCGCATGCAGCCAGCCGCCATCAAAGCCCAGATGAGCCGCAAGCAGCAGACCGAAGATCCACGCCAGCACCATCGCCGGATTGATGATGATCCTCAGCAACCGCTTCTCGCGCTGCCGCCAGGCCCGGTCCTCCTGTCCACCGGGTGTCGCCTGCCAGTGGTAGACGAAATAGCGCGGCAGCATCAGCATGCCCGCCATCCAGAAGATCACCGCAATCACATGGGCCGCCTTGACCCAGGGGTAGGCCTCGCCCAGCAGGCCGTCCATGATGGTCTTCTCCCTTCCTTGCGCTCCGCCCGGTTTCGCGGCCGATCACCCTTCCCGCACGAGCCTTACAAGATCGGCCACATGCCGGGGCGGCGTATCCTTGATGATGCCGTGTCCCAGATTGAAGACATGCGGGCCGTCTGCCGCCTCCTCCAGAATGCGGCGGACCTCCGCGGCCATGATCTCGCCACCCGTGCGCAGGATCCGGGGATCGAGATTGCCCTGCAGCGGCACATTCCGGCCCAGCAGACGTCGCGCCAGCGGGATCGGAACATTCTGCTCCAGGCCCAGCGCATCAACCCCGCTGTCGGCATAGTAGGACAGGAGCGCAAGGCCGGCGCCACGGGTAAAGCCGATCACCGGCAGATCCGGAAACCGTCTCTTGATGCGGGTGATGATCTCGACCGTCGGGGCGCTCACCCAGCGGCGGAAGAACGGCTCGGGCAACTCGCCGGCCCAGGATTCGAAGATCTGCAGGACATCCGCTCCCGCCTCGACCTGGGCGAGAAGATAGTCGGCCGTAAGCGGAGTGAGCACGGCCAGGAGACGGTCAACGAGAGCCGGCTCGGCAAAGGCCCGCAGATAGGCTTCGGCCCGCCGCTTCTCCCCACCGCCGCCGCCGAGCATGTAGGTCGCCACCGTCCATGGCCCGCCGGCAAAGCCGATCAGCGCCTTGTCCGCATCCAGCCCCGCGCGCACGAGCCGCACGGTGGCGAAAATCGAATCGAGGGCTTGCAGCGCCTCCTCCCGCGAAGACAGCCCCGCAAGGTCGCTTTCGGCGCGCAGGGGCGCAAGAAGAGGGCCTTCGCCTTCGGCAAAGCGCAGCTCCCAGCCCAGCGCCTCGACGACGACGAGAATGTCGGAGAACAGGATCGCGGCATCCAGATCAAAGCGCCGGACGGGCTGCAGAGTCACCTCCGCGGCCTGCTCGGGATCATGAACGAGGCTGAGGAAATCCGGAAACCGGGCGCGGACGGCGCGATATTCCGGCAGATAGCGCCCGGCCTGCCGCATGAGCCAGACGGGGGGCGGATGCAGCACTTCACCATGCAGCACGCGCAGGAGTCTGGATGTCATGACCGCACTCCAGCTGGCGGGATCTTTCCCCGTCCTTTCCTCTCCTGTCTTAAAGAAAAAAAGAAGGTTGGAGTAAAGGAAGATGGGCTGGGGAAAACGGGGATACCGGATTTTCCCCGAATCCGTCCACATCTCGGCCACCGTCCTTGAAAGGATGCCCGCCATCGCCTGTGCAGGCGGGAAACAGCCGGCTTTGAGGGGAAGCACGAGCCGGTGGTGCGGCCGGTTCTCCCCGTTTTTCCGGCCTTGCGGTTCCGGTTTTGCACAGGAGGACGAGATGCGCGGGAGGCCTTCACAAGATCGGGATAACACGGCACAGTGCCGGAGGAAGGTGACGGCAGCGGAGCATTGTCCACAAGTCTCATGACCGATCGGGGGATATCATCATCCGCGCGGCCTGCCGAGACCCGGACCGTGCATCTGCATCTGGTCTCGGACGCCACGGGCGAGACGCTTGAGGCGATCGCCACCGCCGCCCTCGTTCAGTTCGAGGGCGTGGAAGCCGAAAAGCATCTCTGGCCCATGGTCCGCACGCCGCGCCAGATGCGCGAGATCTTCGCCTTCATCAAGGAAAAGCCCGGGCTGATCCTCTACACCCTTGTCAATGACGAGGTGCGGGCCGAGCTCGTCCGGCTGGCCGACCAGCTCGGCTTCGCTCATGTTTCGGTGCTGGATCCCGTGATCACGGCGCTCGCGCATCATCTGGGGCGGGCACCGAAGGGCCAGCCGGGCCGGCAGCATGCCCTGGATGCCGCCTATTTCCAGAGGATCGAGGCCCTTCACTACACCATGGCGCATGATGATGGTCTCGCCCAGGAGGATCTCCGGCGAGCCGACATCATTCTCATCGGCGTCTCGCGCACCTCCAAGACGCCCACCAGCATCTATCTTGCCAACAAGGGGTATCGGACGGCCAATGTGCCGTTCGTGCCCGGTGTGCCGATGCCTCCGGTCCTGGACGACCCGGCCCTTCCGGCCCTGCGCGTGGGACTGACGGCAAGCCCGCAGCGGCTCGTCGAGATCCGCAGCCAGCGGATGGAGGAGGGAGAGCGTCTGATCGGGCCGGGAAACGGCTATACGGATCTTCAGCAGGTGCGCGAGGAGGTGCGGGCCTGCCGGCGCTACTGCGAGGCCCGGCGGATCCCCGTGATCGACGTGACACGCCGGTCCATCGAGGAAACGGCGGCAGCCATCCTGAAGCTGTATCAGGAACGGGCGGAAAGAATGCAGGCCGATGGGGAGCGCAAGAAGGAAGAGGGCGGACATGCCGGCGGGTGAGGACATCCAGCAGGCGCCGATCCTGCTCGCATCGGGCAGTCGGGCCCGGGCGGCCATGCTGCAGGCGGCCGGCCTGGCCGTGGATGTCCGCCCCGTCGATGTGGACGAAGCCGCCCTGCGCGCGCGGCTTTCCGGCCACGAGCCGGCCGTGATCGCCATGGCTCTTGCCGAGGCCAAGGCCAAGGCCGCCCTTGCGCAGCATGCCCCCTTGCGGGAAGCCTTCGTCATTGCCGCCGATCAGCTGCTCGTCTTCGGGGGACGGATCCTTGAGAAGCAGCCCGACAAGGCGAAGGCGGTCGCGCTGCTTGCACAATTGCGCGGGCGCACGCATGAGCTTGTGACGGCAGCCGTTCTTGCCCGCGATGGCGAGATCATATGGCGCGGCGCGGCCCGGGCGACGATCAGGATGCGGAATTTCTCGGATGAGGTGTTGCGCTGGTACGCGGAAAGGGCCGGTGCCGCGTTGACGTCATCGGTGGGCTGTTATGAGATCGAAGGTCCGGGAATCCAGCTGATGGAGGAGATCAGCGGCGATCTGTTCACGATTCGCGGACTTCCGCTGCTGGCGCTTCTTGATGCCCTGAGAGAGCATGGAGCGCTGGCGCGATGAGGCCGGATTTTGCCGCGCGGGGAGAATATGGACCGATCGCGGCCGTCATCGGCTGGCCGATCGGCCATTCTCTTTCGCCGCCGCTGCACCGCTACTGGCTGCAGGCGGAAGGAATCGCGGGAGAATATGTGGCGCTGGCCGTGCGGCCCGGTGAGCTTGCAGAGGCCATGAAGGGCCTTGCCGCCCTCGGATTTGCGGGAGCGAATGTCACGATTCCCCACAAGAGGGAGGTGCTGGCGCTCGTGGATCGCGTGGATCCCCTTGCCCGGCGTGTCGGGGCAGCCAATCTCGTCCTGCGCGACGGTCGCGGCCGCTGGCTGGCGATGAACAGCGATGTCATCGGGGTGAAAGAGGCCCTGTGCCATGCCGCTCCGGATCCGGCTTTCTCTTCCACGCAGGCGCTTGTCCTGGGAGCAGGCGGCGCGGCCCGGGCGGTGGTGGTGGCCCTGCTCGATCTTGGAATGAAGACCGTGGTCATCGCCAACCGCCGCCGGGAGCGGGCGGAAGAGCTGGTTGCGGGCATGGATGATTCGCGCCTGAAGGCGATCGCCTGGCATGAACGCAGCCATGCCCTTGTCGATACCGGCCTGCTGGTCAATGCCACGAGTCTGGGCATGCAGGGGCACCCGCCGCTGACGCTCGATCTCTCGCTTCTGCCGGCGAGTGCGGTGGTCTTTGATCTCGTCTATCGCCCTCTGCGGACAGCCCTGCTGCAGGAAGCAGAAAGGCGGGGACTGGTGACGGTGGACGGTCTGGCGATGCTGATCCATCAGGCGGTGCCGGCCTTTGCGGCCTTCTACGGGCGCCCGCCCGGTGACGTGGCCGGCGCGCGGCAGGCTTTGCATCGGCATCTTCAGGCGGATCGGGAGACCGAGGCGTGAAGATCCTGGGACTGACCGGCTCGATCGCCATGGGAAAAAGCGAGGCCGGCCGGATGTTCCGGCGGCTGGGCGTGCCGGTGTTCGATTCGGATGCGGCCGTTCATCTGCTGCTTGCCCGGGATCGGCAGGTGCGACGGGCGATTGCGGAACGTCACCCCGAATGCGTGGTCGACGGGGCCATCGACCGGCACTGCCTCGGTGCCCGGATCTTCCGGAATGCGGATGAGCGCAACTGGCTGGAGCGGCTTCTGCATCCCCGGGTGCGGGCGGCAAGCCACGCCTTCCTGCGTCGTCAGCAGGCCATGCGGCGGCCGCTGGTGGTGCTGGACATCCCGCTGCTCTTCGAGACGGGCGGTGAGCGGCGGGTGGACTGGATCGCTGTCGTCTCCGCGCCGGCCTTCATCCAGAAACGGCGTGCGCTTGCCCGCGCGGGCATGACACCGGCCAGGCTTGCCGCCATTCTCGCCCGCCAGCTGCCCGATCGGGAAAAGCGACTGCGCGCCGACATTCTCCTGCCCACGGGACAGGGCCGGCGCTACACCTTTCGCGAAATCTGCCGCTTTCTGAAAGCCGGCCGCCCCATTCCTTCCCGTCGCCGGCTCCTGCGGCGCCGCCAGAAGAGGAGACGCAATCCCCATGTCGCGTGAAATCGTCTTCGATGTCGAAACCACCGGGACCCGGGTGGAGGAAGGCCATCGCATCATCCAGATCGGCGCCGTCGAGCTGATCGATCTGATGCCGAGCGGCCGGGAATATGTGACGCTCGTCAATCCCGAGCGGCCGATCGATCCCGGCGCGATGGCCGTTCACGGGATCACGGACGAGATGGTGCGCAATCAGCCGGCGTTCGGCGAAGTCGTCGATGACTTCCTGCGCTTTGTCGGTGACGCACCGCTGGTCGCCCACAATGCGGAATTCGATCGCAGCTTTCTCAATGCCGAACTCATGCGGCTGGGACGTGAGCCGCTGCCGGCCGAGCGTTTCGTGGATACGCTGGTCATCGCCCGGCAGCGCTTTCCGGGCCAGCGCAACAGCCTGGACCATCTGTGCCGGCGCTTCGGCATCGATCTGAGCGAACGCGAGAAGCATGATGCCCTGGTGGACTGCCGGCTGCTCGCCCGGGTCTATCTCGAACTGAAGGGCGGCCGTCAGGCCGGTCTGGATCTCATTGCCGATGCTCCTGCCTCCGGCGCGCCGACATCCGCCGCGGCCCCGCCCCGGTCGGCACCGCGTCCGCCCCGGCCGCATGCGCCGAGCGAAGCCGAGCGCGCGCGGCACGAAGCCTTCATCGCCCAGGCGCTTACCGATGCGCTCTGGCTGGAGGTCAAGCGCCCCTGACGCCGGAAGAGGCCCACCCACCCGCATGCCCGGCAGAAGAGAGCCTCCTGCCGGTTCGGGAAAAGCCGCCAGGCCGGCCGGCTGCGGGCCGGAAGGGATTCAGGCGTTTCAGGCGTTGCCCTGGGGCGGGATGTCGAGATCGATGGCCCCCGGGGTCTGGCCCTGCTCGCCCTGACTCTGCTGGGCGCGGCGCTGCAGCTCCTGCTGGTAGAGAGCATTGAAGTCGATCGGATCCAGCAGAAGCGGGGCAAATCCGCCATCCCGCACGGCATCGGCGAGAATCCGGCGCGCAAAGGGAAAGAGCAGATGCGGCGCCTGGACCAGCAGGAATGGTTCGAGCAGACGCTGATCAAGATTGCGAATGCCGAACAGCCCCGCATAGATGAGCTCGACCGCAAAAATGGTGGTCTCGTCCAGCTTCATCATCACATTGAACTTGAGCTCGCATTCGAAGGCCTCCTGGGCGACCTGACGGCCGTTGACGGAAACCTGGATGCTGGGCGTGGGGCCCTTCTGCTGCTGCTGGGCCTCGGCGAGCATCTGGTAGATCTGGGGAGCGTTGGGATTTTCGAACGACAGATCCTTCACGAACTGCGCAAGCAGCGCAATCTGCGGGGCGTTCTGACCCTGCTGGGCCGCCTCACCGCCGGCTGCGGCGGTCTGGGGCTGGGCTGCGCTGTCTCCCCCGCTTGACTGCGTGGTGCCGGAGACCGAGCCGAGGGCATTTTCCTCACCCGGGGTTGCCGGGCCGTCGCCGTCGGCCCCGCTCTTCCTGTTTTCGTTCTCGTCAGCCATGGTGGTCCGTTTCCTTCCTTTTGCCGAATGGGGGGTGGTCAGCCGCGGCCCGGGCCCGACGGGCGCCGGTCATCCTCCGCCCGGTCCCCCGATCCTGCTGGCGGCTAGCACAGCTTGTGCGGTCTCTCAAGCCTCCTTGCCGATCTGCCGTCATCCGGCCCGGCTACGGCCGGTCATCCCAGGGGGGCAGGCGGGGATCCGGGCGGGCGGGGTCGATGTCGTAATCCTCGGGCTCCAGCTCCACCCAGGCGACCGGATCGCGGGTGGGAGCGGCCAGGGCGGCCAGAATGGCCCGGCGCAGCGGCGGGATCAGCAGCAGGGCGCCGACCGTGTCCGTCACAAGACCCGGAAGCAGAAGAAGGAGACCGGCCACGGCCAGCAGCGTGCCTTCTCCGAGCGCGGCCAGCGGCAGCTCGCCCACGGCCAGCACCCGATAGGCCCGTTCGAGCAGCTTCAGTCCCTGATGGCGCACGATCGCAAGGCCGACGATGGCGGACAGGAAGGTCAGCCCGGCGACCCCGAAGGCCCCGATGCGCTCGCCCACCTTCACGAAGACGACGATTTCCGTAAATACGAGGAGAATGAGAGCGAAAAGAAAACGGGCCATGCTTGAGCTTTTCCTGCGGTCCTTCTACAACGGAAGCGTGCCGGATGGGCCTTCCGGCCCGGCCCTTTCGGCCGGAAACGCGAAATCGGGGCCCGGGACCGGCTCGCCACGGCGATCTCTTGCTCCTTGCTAGATGGGAGACGCATCACCAGATGACAAGCCGGCGGCTCGTGCACCTTTTTCCGGGATCGTCTCGGGCCGGGCGGGCCGCAGAACGGACAGGACGGATCCATGAACGGCGGCGGTTTTCCTCTCGATCTGGTCTTCTGGGCCCTGGTGGCGGGATTTCTGCTGCTGCGTCTGCGGGCGGTTCTCGGGCGTACGGACGAGGCCGATCTTGCGCGCCGGGAGCGCGTGAAGGCGCCTGTTGCCCGATCCGGTCACCGGGAAGGCGGGGGCGAGGAAAGCGGATTGACCCCGCAGGAGCGCGCCGCTCTCGCCCATCGGGGGCTGGAAGAGATGATCGCCGCCATCCGCCGGATCGAGCCCGAGTTTTCCCTTTCCCGCTTCCTTGAGGGGGCACGGGCCTTCTACCCCATGGTGCTGGAGGCGTACTGGGCCGGTGATCGCGAAACCCTGCGGCAGTTTCTGACCCCCGAGGTATATGAGGATTTCGTCAAGGCCATCGACGAGCGGGAAAAGGCCGGCGAGCAGATCAGGGGGCGGGTCGAGAGCATCGATCACATCACGGTCGAGGATGTGCGGGTGGATGGTGCGGAGGCCGAGGTCGATTTGCGGATCGTCGCGACCATCGCGGTCGTGACCATGGATCGCGAGGGACGCATTCTTGCCGGTGATCCGGAGCAGGCCGAGCGGGTGGAGGATCTGTGGACCCTCACCCGTCGCCTGGGCAGCCCGGATCCCAACTGGACTCTCGCCGCCACCCATTCCGAGGACGATGGCTGAAGGCGGGCGGGCCTCGGGAGGCTCGGATGGCCGCGGAGCCGGGCCATCCGGGCGCGCAATGGCGCTGACGGCCGAGGATCTTGCTCTCTGGCGACGGGTGACGGCCAGTCTGCGACGGTTGCGCGAAGAAGACGCCGACTCTCATGAAAGCGGGAAGGCGCCGGCCGCCCCGGAGAAGAGGGCGGGCGGATCTGCCGGCGCGCGCAGGCCGTCACCCGCCGCCAGATCTGCCGTCCGCTCTGGCGGGCCGCCCCTGCCGGCCATGCCCGCCGCGCCCGCAAGGGAGCTGTCCCGGCGGGAGCTGCGCCGGCTCAGGAAGGGCAGCCGTCCGCTCGATGCGGTGATCGATCTTCATGGCTTCGACCGCCTGGCCGCTCATGATCATCTGCTGGCGCGCCTGCGGGCCCTGCAGGAAGCGGGTGCGCGCACGGTGCTCGTCGTCACCGGCAAGGGACGGGGCGGAAGGAATGCCGAGGGCGAGGAGCGAGGGGTGCTGAGCCGGCTGCTCCCGCTGTGGCTGGGAGAGCCGCATTTCCGGGCGCTCGTGCACACCGTCCATCGCGCGGCGCCTCGTCACGGCGGCGAGGGTGCCCTCTATCTTCTCCTGCGCCGGGGCCGGCGCGGCCGGTCGTGAGGTCACGAAAAGTCGAGCCGGCAGCAGCCGAGATCGATGGTCATCCGGCCGTCCTCCGATTCCGCCAGCGGGTGCACGAGGTGGTAGTGCAGCAGACGTCCCTCGCGACGCACCGTCACGAACCCCGCCTTGCGCAGCACCTTGAGATGATGGGAGAGGAGGTTGGCCGGAAGGTCGAGCGCATGGCGCAATTCCGCCGGCGTGCGCTGGCGCTCCTGGAGAAGCTGGAGAATCCTCAGGCGGGTCGGCTCCCCGACCGTGCGCAGCCGCTCGGCGCACAGCTCGGGCTGCGGATCGCCGGCCTGCCGCATGCCGCCGGCCCGGTCTCCTGCAGGCGTTTTCGGGATCTCGGCCGTCATGACGGTGACGTTCCTCCGCTGTGCCGGAAGTCCCAGTATAGCCGGCCGGCCGGGGCGAGGCCAGCAGCCGTCAGGAACCGCAGAAGCTCCGGACTGCCGGGGGTGTGCAGGAGGCGCTCGGCCGGTCCCTGTTCCGCGCAGTAGCCGGCCGAGCCGTCGTTCCAGAAGAACCAGACATCCTCGGCCAGACGGCGGGCAAGGCCCAGATCATGGGTGACCAGCACGATGTCGAGCTGCGACTTGAGCTGCCGGATCGTGGCTTCCACGCGTTCGGCCGAGAGGGGGTCGAGATGGCTTGTGGGTTCGTCCAGAAGCAGAACGTCAGGGGCGAGAGCCAGGGCACGGGCAAGACACAGCCGCTGCTGCTGGCCGCCGGAGAGATCTTCGGCCGGCCGGCGGACATCGCCGTCGATCTCCGCAAGCAGGCCAAGCGAGTCGAGCGCCTGACGCATCCGCTCTTCCCGTTCCCGCGCATTCCGCACGCCATGGGCCTTGAGGGGCAGATGGAAGTTTTCCGCTATCGACAGCGGAAGGATCGCCGGTGTCTGAAAGATGCGGGCGATGCGCCGCCGCAGGCCGCGCAGATCGCCCGGTGCCGTCACCAGATCCCGGCCGTCGAAGATCAGGCGGCCCGCCACCCGCGCTTCCGGAATGGTCAGGTCGAGCCGGTTGAGGGCGGACAGCAGGGAGGATTTGCCGCATCCCGACGGGCCGAGAATGGCCGTCAGACGGCCGTGCCGGATCGTTCCGCTCACCGGTCGGAAGGCTGTCCGCCCGGCATAGGACAGCGAAAGATTTTCCAGCACGAACAGGGGGCGTCCATCCGGAGCCGTCATGAATCGGACCTTCTTCCCGCAAACAGGGGCCATTCCATGAGCAGCACGAGCACGGCGAGCACGGCTGCGGCCCGGAAGGCCTGGGGACGGCCGCCGGGCACATGCAGGGCCAGCTCGGTGATATGGACGCTCAGCACCCGCTGGGGGGAGAGCGGAGACCAGTCCGTGGCAAACCCGGTGCCGACCACGAGAAGCAGCGCCGCCGTCTCGCCCGCCGCACGGCCCAGGGCAAGCAGAAAGGCTTCCCGGATCGCCGGCAGCGCCCGGGGCAGCAGAATGCGCCGGATCGTCAGACCAAGCGGCAGACCAAGGGCCGCCGCCCCGCGGTGCCAGAGAGGATCGAGATTGGAGAGGGCCTCGCCGATGCCGCGCGCGAACAGGGGCAGGACCATGATGCTCAGTGTCGCGGCGCCCAGCATCAGGGAGGGACCGAGATCAACAGCCCGGGCGGCCGTCAGCATGACGAGCCCGAAGACGATCGAGGGCACGGCCAGCAGCATGTCCGCAAGCGCATCCGGCCAGCGCCAATTCTCCCGCCGGGCAAGCCACAGACCGATCCCGACGGGCAGGGCGCCCGCCACCAGAAGGACTGCGGAGAGCACCAGCAGGATCCCGGTCGCAAGAAGAACGGAGCCGATTCCTCCTCCCGCACCCAGCAGCCGGGGCGGGGCAAGCAGAAAATGCACATCAAGCCCGGCCGGCAGACCGCGGCCGACCGGAAGCCATGCGAGCGCCAGGAAACCCCAGGCAAGGAGAGCGGCTCCCAGCCGCAGGGTGCCTGCAAGAACGGGGCGGATCGCACCGACGGCCGTCATCCCGAACCCTCCCCTTCCCGCAAGCGAATGAGGGGCCGCCGCAGCCGCCGGGCAAGCCAGGAGAGAAGAGCCGCCAGGACGATGAGACCCAGGGCCTCTCCATGCAGGGGCGCCCAGAGCCGGGGCGGAGTCTCGCCGGCCCGCAAGGCGATGTCGGCGCTGGCCGCCCGCACCGCTTCCCAGGGATGCACCGGCCAGGCGAGGCGGTTGCCGGAGAGCATCATCACCACCATCGTCTCGCCGACGAGCCTGAGCAGCGTCCACAGACCGGCCGCCAGGGTCCAGCCCCGGGCACACCGCAGATAAAGTGGGAAGGCCTTTCCTTCCGCCGACAGCCCCAGCGCGGCCGCTGCCGGCTCGGCGCGGGCACGGCCGCTGCGGGCCGCCGCCAGCAGGGCAAGGGCCAGGATGGGTGTTGCGAACAGCCCAAGCCCCAGGGCGGCCAGCAGCAGGGAATAGGGCCCGGCTCCCGCCACCGCCTGCACGGGCGCGAAGGCCGCAAGCGCCGCAAGAGCGATCACGATCGATGGGAGAGCCGCCGTGGCCGCCAGCAGACGATGGGCGAGACGGCCCGGCCGGCTGTCATGGGCCCGGAAGATCCAGCCGGCCAGAACCAGCGCAGGCGCCGTTGCGATCCCCAGCCCCAGGATCGCGAGCACCAGGCTGGCGGACAGCATCTGGGCAAGAGGCCGCAAGAGATCCTCTTCCGGCAGCCAGCGGGCCGTGGCCAGAAGCCCCAGCAGGGGAGCACCCAGCAGAAGACCTGCCGTCACCACCAGGGGCGCAAGCATCACGAGAAGGGCAGGGCGAGGAGGGCGGCCGGCCATCCTTCTAGGGCTTTCGTTCCGGTGCGGGCGGCATGGGAAGGCGGTCGCGGCAATGCGGATCGGGTCGGAAGCCCCAGCGCGCAAGATGCGCTGCCGCCTGCGCCCCGCAGAAGGCGGTCAGCACCCGATGGACCGCCGGTGCAAGCGGCCGGCGCGCAACCAGCAGAAGCGGACGCGACAGCCGCCTTGCGAGCGGGTCGGGAAGCGGGACCGCCCGTACCCCGGCCGGAGGACCGCCCCGGCCGGTGAGCATGCTGCGCGAGACATAGCCGATGGCCCCGGGGCTGCGGCTGACGGCATCGATGACCTCGGCATTGGCTCCCACGATCGCATCGGCCCGCACGGCCTTCTCTCCCAGGCCCAGCGCCCTGTGGAAGGCGACATGGGTGCCGCGGCCGGCGGCCTTCTCGATGACGATGACGGGCCTTGCAAATCCCGGCACCAGCCGATCCCACCGGCGGATGCGACCGCTGTAGATCGCCCGCAGCGAATCGGCATCGAGCCGCGAGACGGGGTTGTCGGCGTGAACGATCACGACAAGCCGGTCCTGCGCAAGAGGAAGGACGATCCGCCCGATCCGCTCCTGGGCGTTCAGCCGGCGGGAGACCATCGCGATCTCGACATGGCCGCCGGCCAGATCCACCAGCCCCTTCCCGGAGCCGCCGGCCTCCACGGAAAGAGGCGGCAGGTCGGGGCGGGTGCGCCAGGCCAGAGCAAGCTCGGCAATGACGGGCGCCATGGTGCTGGAGCCGGACAGCCGCACGGCCGTCCCCCCGGACCGGCCGCAGGCAGCCGGAAGCGCAAGCAGCAGACTTCCACACAGCACGACTCGCAGCAGTGTGCGCCAGGACCCCATGAACGCGTCTTTCCGCATCAGCCCCCTGTGGGCGACCCGCGCCGGGATTTCTAGCGGGCACGGACTTCAATGTCCATTGAATTCAACGGGCATTGAATGAGAGTCCTCTCCCGGGCGGCCGGCAGGAGAGCGGCTTGATCCATGTCAAAGCGGCAGGGGGCCGCCTGTGTCACAGTGGGCGCCATGAAGACGACGGCATGGACAGAGCAGCACCGGTTTTTCTGGCCGCAGCGCTATCTGACGGCGCGGCTGCCGCGCTATACCAGCTATCCGACGGCCGATCGCTTCGGCCCGCTTTGCGAGGCGGATCATCGCGCCTGGCTGGCGGCGGTTCCGGCCGGCGAGCCGGTCTCGCTTTATGTGCATCTGCCCTTCTGCCGCCAGCTGTGCTGGTACTGCGGCTGTCACACCACGATCACGCACAAGCGTGCTCCCGTGGATCGCTATCTGGATGCGCTGATCACCGAGATGGCCGCGCTGGCCCGCGCTCTCGGCCGGCGCCAGCCGGTGGCGCGCCTTCATCTGGGCGGCGGCTCGCCGAACGCCCTTTCGCTTCGTCAGCTGGAACGGCTGTTTGCGGCTCTTCGCGCCCATTTTGTGCTGGACTCGGCCGATGAGATCGCCATGGAGCTCGATCCCCGGCTGGTGACGGCGGCTCAGGCCGCAACCCTTGTGCGGGTCGGGGTAAACCGCGTCTCGCTCGGGGTTCAGGATTTCGAGGCGCGCGTTCAGCTTGCCATCAACCGCGTGCAGCCCCTGGAGCAGGTGCGCAAGGCCTGCGCCCTCCTGCGGGCGGCCGGGATCCTGCGAATCGGTTTCGACCTGATGTACGGGCTGCCGCATCAGACTGTCGAGACGGTCACGCACACGGCCCGCCTGGCCGCGTCTCTCGGGCCCCATCGGATCGCCGTGTTCGGCTATGCCCATGTGCCCTGGATGAAGCGCCACCAGAGTCTTCTGCCCGAGGAAAGCCTCCCCGATGCCCGGATGCGCTGGGCGCAGACGCGGGCAATCGCGGCCGAACTGGAGTCCGCCGGCTATATTCCCATCGGCTTCGATCATTACGCCCGGCCCGAGGACGGGCTTGCGGCAGCACTCGCCCAGGGCCGTCTGCGGCGCAATTTTCAGGGATTTACCGATGATCCGGCCGCCATCGTGCTGGGGCTCGGCGCAAGCGCGATCTCGCAGCTGCCTGAGGGCCATGTCCAGAATTGCGTCCGGATCGACGACTATCGCCGCCGGCTCGGCGCGGGCGGACTGGCAACCGCCCGCGGCATGGCGCTTTCGGCGGAAGACCGCCTGCGTCATCAGGCGATCATGGAGCTTCTCTGCTATCAGGAGGCGGATCTGGCGGCTCTTTCCTGCGCCCATGGCCGGGATGCCGGCGCGCTTGATGATGCGCTGGCGCGGCTGGAGATCCTGGCCCGGGACGGCCTTGTGACGCTCTCCGGTCGACGGGTGCGGATCCGGCCCGAGGCACGCCCTCTGGCCCGCTGGGCGGCGGCCGCCATCGATCCCCTGATGGCGCCCCTGTTCAGCGAAAAGACGGGCCGGGAAGCACCGCGCCGCCACGCCATGGCCGTGTGATCAGCCGCCGTCGGGGTCAAGCGCCCCGGCCTCCTGAAGTATCTCGAAGGCCTCTTCCGGTGTTTCGACATACTGGAAGAGGGCAAGATCCTGAGAGTCGATCATGCCTTCCGCAACCAGACGGTCCCAGCCCACGACCGCCTCCCAGAAGCGGCGGCGGAAGAGCAGGATGGGCGTGGGTTTCAGCCGCCCGGTCTGAAGCAGGGTGAGGGTTTCGAAAAGCTCGTCCAGCGTTCCGAAGCCGCCGGGAAAGAACACGAGCGCCCGTGCCCGCATCAGAAAATGCATCTTGCGGATCGCGAAATAGTGGAAAAGGAAGGAGAATTTCGGCGTGATCCAGGGATTGGGCAGCTGTTCGTGGGGAATGACGATGTTGAGGCCGATCGAGGGTGCGCCCGCCTCCGCGGCGCCGCGGTTGCCCGCCTCCATGATGCCGGGTCCGCCGCCGGTCATGATCACGGGGGTGGTCCTGTGCTTTCTGCGATGGGCTGAGATCAGGTGGGCCAGCCTGCGCGCCGCCTCGTAGTCGTGCCGGCGCGGGTCGTCCGCCTGCGCGGACTCGGGAGCCGGGGCCCGTGCGGAGCCGAAGATGACGATGGTCGCCGCAATGCCGGCATCCTCCAGGATGAGTTCCGGCTTTTCGTATTCCAGGGCAAGACGAATGCCGCGCAGCTCGTCCCGGGCAAGAAAGCGGGGGTCGTCAAAGGCCAGCCGATAGCTCGGCGAACGGGTCTGCGGCAGACGGAATGGCGGTTTGCGCGCCCGCTTGCGGTCTTCCTGCGCAGAGGGGAAGGGGGAACGGCGGCCGCCGCGTGCGGAGCGTCGGGAAGACATGGGATTGCGGTCTCCTTCGCCTCTCATGCCGCCTGCCTGCCGTGCGGCGCGCAGGAAATGTAGCCGAAGGCATGAAACCAGTCGAGAGCATCGCGGAGCGCCTCGTCGGCCGGTCGTGCCCGGTAGCCGAGCGCGCTTTCGGCCTTGCGGCTGGAGAAGAACATGCAGTACTCGGCCATCCGCACCGCCTCGCGGTTGACGAAGGGCTCATAGGCCGGCAGGACGCGGGCCGCCATCTCGCAGGCAAGAGCCACCGGCCGGACAAGGCCGATCGGCAGACGCCAGCGCGGCGGACGGGCGCCCGTCAGATGGGCGATCCGGGTGAGAATGTCCTTAAGCCAGAGATTCTCTCCGCCCAGGATGTAGCGCTCACCCGGCCGGCCGCGCCGCCAGGCCAGGATGTGTCCGGTTGCGACGTCATCCACATGCACGATGTTGAGCCCGGTCTCCACATAGCCCGGCATGCGGCCGCAGGCGGCCTCGACCAGAATGCGGCCCGTCGGCGTGGGGCGCGCATCCCGCGGCCCCACCGGCGAGGAGGGCTGCACGATCACGATCGGGGCGTTCTCCTGCCGGCACAGATCCAGGGCGACCTCTTCGGCCAGGAATTTCGAGCGCTTGTAGTGGCCGATCATGTCGGAAAGCCGGCCGCGGTCCCCCTCGTCGGCCGGTGTGCCGTCCGCGCGGGGCCGGAGCGTGGCAACGGTACCGGTGTGGACGATGCAGGCCACCCCCCGATCGAGGGCTTCGCGATACAGCGCCCGGGTGGCGTCCACATTGGTGGCGTAAAGGGCGGCCGGATCACGCACCCACAGGCGATAGTCGGCCGCGACATGGAAAAGCACGTCGATGTCCCGGAGGATGCGGCGGCGGCAGGCGGGATCGCGCAGATCTCCCACGACGCGCTCCACGGGAAGGCCATCCAGCGTCCAGGAGCGGGAGCTCGCCCGCATGAGTGCCCGCACGGCCACCCCCTCGCGCAGCAGGGCCCGCACCACGGCCGAGCCCACGAAACCGGCCGCTCCCGTTACCAGCGCTCTTGTCATCGTCCGCTCACCTTTCACCCGCCGCAGGCATTCCGGCGGAACGGTCCCCCGTCTTCGCCGTCTCATGTCCGAGCATTGCCATATCGGAGATCTCTGGCAAGATTGCGACCATGCCGGCAGATCGATCCCTGCAGGCTTGCGGCAGCCGAGGCAATTCCGATATGCCGCCTTCTGGCAGAAGCGGGGCAGGCGATGACAGGCACAGGCAGCGCAATGGCCGCCGAACGACAAGCCATGACGGACGGACATCGCCCATCGGCGCTCGAGACTCCCTCGGGCAAGGGGGCGGAGGATGAGAATTTTCCCGTCGGCTCGGTTCTGATCTCCCGCCGGCTGCGGCCGCATGTGGCGACCTTCTACGCGTTTGCGCGGGCAATCGACGACATCGCCGACAATCCCGAACTCGCACCGGAGGAAAAATGCCGCCGGCTCGATGCCTTCGCGGCCGCCGTGCGCGGAGATCCGGATGCGCCCGAGATCCCGAAGGCCCGGGCCATGCGGGCCAGCCTGGAGGAGACCGGCGTGCCGGTGCGCCACTGTCTCGACCTCATCTCGGCCTTCAAGCAGGATGCGGTCAAGAACCGCTACGAGAGCTGGGAAGAGCTCATCGACTATTGCGACCGCTCGGCCGCGCCGGTGGGCCGCTACCTTCTCGACCTTCACGGCGAATCCCGGGATCTCTGGCCTGCGAACGATGCGCTGTGCAACAGCCTGCAGGTGATCAACCATCTCCAGGACTGCGGTGCCGACTACCGCCGGCTCGACCGGGTCTATCTGCCGCTTGACTGGATGCGCGAGGCCGGGGCGGATGTCGCGATGCTGGGCCGCCCGGCGGCACCGGAGCCGCTGAAGGCCGTCATCCGGCGCTGTGCGGCCGGCGCGGCCACCTTGAACGAGAAGGCCGAAGCCCTGCCGCCGGGTCTGCGTTCATGGCGGTTGGCTGCGGAGTCGGCCGTGATCGTGGAGATCGCGAAGCGGCTGACGGCCGCACTGGCCCGGCGGGATCCCCTGGCCGAGCGGGTGGAGCTGTCGCGCGCCGGCTTCCTGCGGGCGGGCGCGGCCGGGCTGATCCGGGTCCTGCTCCGGCGGATGCGCCCACGAAGGGGCGGGGCATGACGACACTTCATTTTCTCGCCCTGGCGAATCTGCTGGCCTGGGCGTATCTCTTTTTCGCCCATGGCCGCTTCTGGTGGGACGGCGGCGAGGCGCCCGCACCCACGATGCCGGATGGGGGCGGCCGCGGCCCCGTGGTCGCGGCGCTGGTGCCGGCGCGCAACGAGGCCCGCTCGATCGCCACCACCCTCGCCGGCCTCATCGCCCAGTCCGGGCCCTTCCGGCTGCGCATCATCGTCGTCGACGACGAGAGCACCGACGACACGGCCGAGCGGGCGGAGGCCGTGCTCCGGACCGCGCCGCCCGGGGTGGAGACCGCCCTTGTGCGCAGCGCGCCGCTTCCCGCCGGCTGGAGCGGGAAGCTGTGGGCGCTTGAACAGGGCCGCTGCCATCCGCTCGCGCGCGATGCCGACCGGCTGTGGCTGACGGACGCCGACATCTGGCACCCGCCGGGCACGCTGGCGCGGCTCGTCGCCATTGCCGAGGCCCATGACCGCGAGATGGTCTCGGAGATGGTGCGGCTCGATGCCCGCGGCGTCTTCGCGCGGCTGCTGATCCCGGCCTTCGTCTACTTCTTCCGCCTGCTCTATCCCTTCCCCTGGGTGAAGACGGGGCGAAGACCGGCTGCTGCCGGCGGATCCATTCTGGTTTCCCGATCGGCGCTTGAGGCGGCCGGCGGCTTTGCCGCCTGGCGGGATGCCCTGATCGATGACTGCACGCTGGCGCGGCGGCTGGCTGCCCGGGGCGCACGGCTGTGGCTGCAGCTGTCACCGACCAGCATCAGTCTGAGAAGCTACCGGGGCCTTGCGGACATCTGGAACATGGTCCGCCGCACCGCCTATACCGAGCTCGGCCTGTCTTTCCTGCGGCTTGTCGGCACCGTGGTCGCCATGGCCTGGCTGATGATCCTGCCAGCCGTGCTGGTGCTTGCGACCGTCAGTCCGGCCCTGGCGGCGCTGGGCGGGACAAGCTGGGCGATCATGGCCGTCACCTTTGCTCCCTCGCTTGCGCGCGAGGGCGCCCCGGGCTGGCTCGCACCGCTGCTGCCGGTTGCGGCCGGGCTGTTTCTGGCGATGACGATTCATTCGGCGCTCGACCATCACCGCGGCCGCCGCGGCGGCTGGAAGGGCCGGCATTATGGCGGCTTGAACGGGGAGGGCTCGTGATGGAGGCGGGCGCGAGAAGCGCACGGGCCGGCCATCTGCGGCAGGCCACGGGAGCCGATCATCGCAGCGTGGCGCGCGCCGTGCGTCGGGCGGGGACCTCCTTCTACTGGGCGATGCGGATGATGGACCGTGACCGCCGGCGGGCGCTGTTCGCCATCTACACCTTCTGCCGCGCGGTCGACGACATCGCCGACGAGCCGGGTGCGCGGGCCGACAAGGAACGCGCGCTGGCCGCCTGGCGCGAGCGGATCGCCGCCCTTGTGCGCGGTGCCACCGGCACCACCCCGCTCGAGCGGGCGCTTGCCGAGGCGATCGACCGCTTCGGGCTGAGGGAGGAGGATTTCGCCGCCATCATCGCCGGCATGGAGATGGATGTGGCGGGCCCCATCGTCGCCCCCGACCTCGACACCTTCGATCTCTACCTCGACCGGGTCGCCTGCGCGGTCGGCCGGCTGTGCGTGAAGGTCTTCGGGATCGAGCCGCATCTTGGCCCTGCGCTTGCCGAGCATCAGGGCCGGGCGCTGCAGATCACGAACATCCTGCGCGATGTTGCCGAGGATGCGGCGCTGGGGCGGCTCTACATCCCGGGTCCGCTGCTCGATCGCTACGGCATCACCACCCGCGACCCCCGCGCGGTCGCCCGCCATCCCGCCCTGCCGGAGCTGCTGCTGGGGCTCGCCAAGCGCGCGGCCGCCGAGTTCTCGGCGACCCGCGCGGTGCTGGCGGAGGCGCGCGAGGGAGACCTGCGGGCGGCCTGGGCCATGCTCGCGGTCTATGAGGACAGTCTCTATCAGCTGATCGGAAGGGGCTTTCGCCAGGAGGAGGGGCGCTGGGCGAAGCTCAAGAGCCGGCTGCGCAAGCTTGCGATCGCCCTGAAGGCTCTGCTGCGGCCGGGGGGAGGAGGATGATGGCTCGCGGCGCCGGCACGGTCCATGTGATCGGGGCGGGGCTCGCCGGGCTTGCGGCAGCCACTGCGCTGGTCGGCGCCGGAAGAGCCGTGCGCGTCTACGAGGCTGCCCCGCGCGCCGGCGGACGCTGCCGCTCCTATCATGATCCGGTGCTGGATCATGTGATCGACAACGGCAATCATCTGCTGCTGTCCGGCAATCGGACGACGCTGTCCTGGCTCGCCTCGCTGGGGGCTGAAGGCGGGCTTGCGGGCCCGGGCGCGGCCGTCTTTCCCTTCCTCGATCTTAAGACCGGCCGGCGCTGGCGGCTGGATTTCGGCCGCGGCCGGCTTCCCCTGTGGCTGTTTGACCCCGCGCGCCGCGTGCCGGGAGCCGGGCCGGGCGCCCATCTGAGGCTCTTCCTGACGCTCATGCGCGTACCGGACACCGCGCCCGTCGGCGACCTGCTGCCCGCCGCACACCCGCTGATGCGCGCCTTTCTCGATCCCTTCACCGTCGCCGTCCTCAACCGCGCACCGGACAGGGCGGCAGCGGGCTTTCTGAAACCCGTCATCCGCGAGACCCTGATGAAGGGCGGGCGGGCCTGTGAGCCGCTGATCGCCCGGCGGAGCCTCGAAGATGCGCTGATCGCCCCTGCGGTACGCTGGCTGGCGGCGCATGGGGTCGAGATCCGGTCCGGCCGGCGGATCCGCGCGCTGGAGCGGGAGGACGGGCGCATCACGGCGCTCCGGACCGCCTCGGGCCCCATCCCGGTGGGTGCGGCGGACGCGGTGCTTCTCGCGGTGCCCCAGCACGCCGCCCGCCGGCTGGTGCCCGGCCTTGCCACGCCCGACGACGGCGAGGCGATCGTCAATCTCCACTACCGCCTGCCGGAGGCGCCCTTCGGACAGGGCGTGCGGCTTTTCGGCCTTGTCGGCGGGCTCGCGCAATGGGTGTTCGTGCGCGACGATCTCGTCTCGGTCACCATCTCGGCGGCCGATCATCTGCTGGACGTCGACCAGGAACGCCTTGCGCGCCGCATTTTTGCCGAGATTGCCCGGCTATGGACCAGCGAGGGCGGGCGCGGTGCGAATCTGCCGCCCTGGCGGGTGGTGCGCGAGAAACGGGCGACCTTTGCCGCCGATGCGCGCGCGCTCGCCACCCGCCCGGGAGCCGACGGCGGGCAGGGCTTTGCCCGCAATCTCTGGCTTGCCGGGGACTGGACCGCGACGGGCCTGCCCGCCACGATCGAGAGCGCCGTGCGCTCGGGGCTTGCGGCCGCGCGGGCCATCAGGCAAAGAACCGCCCCCGGATGAGGGCAGGAACGAGGACGGCCCGGCGCCGGAAGGCCAGGGCCGGGCTCATGGGAGGAAGACCGTCATGGACGCATCGCCCAGCACACGCGAGACGACCGCCCAGGCGGCTCTGGATGCGCATCTCGACCGCGTGATCGCCGAGGCCACCGAAGGCCTGAAGCGCCGCCAGCGGCCGGACGGGCACATCGTCTTCGATCTGGAGGCCGATGTCACGATCCCGGCCGAATACATCTTCCTCAACCATTATCTGGACGAGCGCGAGCCGGAGCTGGAGGAGCAGCTCGCCCGCTACATCCGCAAGCAGCAGCAGGAAGACGGTGGCTGGCCGCTCTTCCATGAGGGGCCGACGGATCTGTCCGCCAGCGTGAAGGCCTATTACGCGCTCAAGATGGTGGGCGACGATCCCGAGGCCGAACACATGCGCCGCGCGCGGGCGCGGATTCTGGAGATGGGCGGGGCCGAGCGCAGCAACGTCTTCACCCGCTACGCGCTGGCGCTGTTCGCGCAGGTGCCGTGGAAGGCGGTGCCGGTGATGCCGGTGGAGCTGATGCTGATGCCCCGCTGGTTCCCGGTCAACATCTGGCGGATGTCCTACTGGTCGCGCACGGTGATCGCGCCGCTGCTGATTCTTGCGGCTTTGAAGCCTGTCGCGAAGAATCCCACCGGCGCCGGCATCCGCGAGCTCTTCCGCCGCGACCCGGCCGAGATCGACGACTGGCAGCAGAACCCGACGGGCCGCTGGACGGGCGAGTTCTTCCTGTGGCTAGACCGCGTGCTCAGGGTGGTGGAGCCGCATTTCCCGAAGCGCACCCGCGCCCGCGCGATGAAGGCGGCCGAAGAGTTCTTCCTTGAGCGGTTGAACGGCGAGGACGGGCTCGGCGCCATCTTCCCGGCCATGGCGAACGCCGTGATGGCCATGGAGGCGCTGGGATATCCGAAGGACGATCCGCGGCTTGTCACCGCCAAGAAGTCGATCCGGCTGCTGGTCACCCCGGGTGAAGGCGAGACCTTCGTCCAGCCCTGCGTCTCGCCGGTGTGGGATACGGGGCTTGCCGCCCACGCGCTGATCGAGGCCGGCGAGCCCGCGCGCGAGGGGGCGGTCAGACGCGCGCTGGACTGGCTGAAGGACCGCCAGATCCTGGATGTGAAGGGCGACTGGGCGGTCAACGCCCCGGATCTGGAGCCCGGCGGCTGGGCCTTCCAGTATGGCAACGACTACTACCCCGACGTCGATGATACGGCGGTGGTGGCGATGGCGCTCCACCGCGCCGATCCGGAGGCCTATCGGGAAAACATCCGCCGCGCGGAGGTGTGGATCCGGGGGATGCAGTCGTCGAACGGCGGCTGGGGCGCCTTCGACATCGACAACGACGACACCTATCTCAACCACATCCCGTTTGCCGATCACGGCGCGCTCTTGGATCCGCCGACAGAGGACGTCTCCGGCCGCTGCCTGTCGCTGCTCGCCCAGCTCGGCCACCGCAAGGGCGATCCGGTGGTGGATCGCGCGATCGCCTATCTGAAGAAGACCCAGCAGCCCGACGGCAGCTGGTACGGGCGCTGGGGGACGAACTACATCTACGGGACCTGGTCGGTGCTGTGCGCGCTCAATGCGGTGGGTGAGGACATGAGCCAGCCCTATGTCCGCAAGGCGGTGGACTGGCTGCTCGCGCGCCAGAACCCCGACGGCGGCTGGGGAGAGTCGGGGGAGTCCTACTGGGAGGACCGGCGCGCCAAGCCCGCACCCTCCACCGCCTCGCAGACGGCCTGGGCGCTGCTTGCGCTGATGGCGGCCGGCGAGGTGGCGCATCCGGCGGTGCGCCGCGGCATTGAATGGCTGCTCAGGGCCCCGCGCGAGGAGAACGGCGACCGCTGGATCGAGCCGCATTTCACCGCCGTCGGCTTTCCGCGCGTCTTCTATCTGCGCTATCATGGCTATCCGGCCTATTTCCCCCTGTGGGCGCTGGCGCGCTACCGGCGGCTCAGGCGGGCGAACGAGAAGGCCGTCGCCTGGGGCATGTAGCATCGCCCGCGCCGCCCGGCAGGGGGCTGCATGACGGGATGAGAGCATGAGCGGAAATCCCGGCGCGATCCCGATGGACCGCACGGCGCTCGCCGCCTGGCGCGCGGCCGGCGGGACGGTGAGCTGGCGCGGGCACCACATCTTTCTCAGACGCCATGACCGTACCGATGCGCCGCGGCTCGTGCTCATCCACGGCTTTCCCACCGCGAGTTTCGACTGGGCGCGGCTGTGGCCGGCGCTGGCCGCGCGCGCGGCGCTGATCGCCCCCGACATGCTGGGCTTCGGCTTTTCCGACAAGCCGCGTGCCCACCGCTACAGCCTCTTCGAGCAGGCGGAGCTCTTAACGGATCTCGTCCGCGAAGCCGGCTGGGCGGACGGGGTGCCCGTGCATGTGCTGGCCCATGACTATGGCGACACCGTCGCCCAGGAGCTGCTCGTGCGCGCCCGCACCGGCCAGCTGCCGTTCCGGCTTGAGAGCGTCGTCTTCCTCAACGGCGGGATGTTCTTTTCCGCGATCCGGCTGTCGCCGATGCAGATCCGGCTGCGCGATCCGGTCGGCCGCCTGCTGCAGTATCTCATCACCCGCGGCCGCTTCCGCCGCCAGTTCGCGGCGATCTTCGGCGCAGCGCATCAGCCGTGCCGCGCCGAGCTCGATGCCTTCTTCGACCTCGTGACGGCCGGCGGCGGCCGCGGGGTGCTCCATGCCTTGAGCCAGTATCTTCGCGAGCGCGCGGCCCATGAGGAACGCTGGTCGCGCGCCGTCGCCGAGGCACCCGTGCCGATCGCGCTCATCTACGGGCCGGAAGACCCGATCTCGGGCGAGAGCATCGCCCGGCGTTTCCGGGAGCTCGCACCGGAGGCACCCGTCATCCGGCTTGCCGGCGTCGGCCATTATCCGCAGGTGGAGGCACCCCAGGCGGTGTTCGATGCCTTCCTCGCGCTGCACCGGCGCTGGCGGACGGAGCTGGGCGGCCCGTAAGAGGCGCCCTTCCTGTCCGGGCGGCCGGATCCGGGCGGGGCGGACCTTGCGCCGCGGCGAGGAAGGCCGTGCCGGCCATTGACGCATGAGGGGATGAGAGGGCATTCCTCGGGCAAGGGCGAAGGGACGCGGATCATGATCACGCTGTATGAGCTGTGCGGGGCGGACCGGGACTGCCGGTTTTCGCCTTACGTGTGGCGCACGCGACTGGCCCTCCACCACAAGGGGCTGGCCTATGAAACGGTGCCCGTACGGTTCGTGGAAAAGGAGGCCTTCGCCGAATCCGGATCGAAGACGGTGCCGGTGATCCGGGATGACGGCCGCTGGGTGGCCGATTCCTGGGAGATCGCCTGTTATCTGGAGGACACCTATCCCCAAGGGGCAAGCCTGTTTGGCGGCGCAACGGGCCGGGCCCACGCCCGTTTCATCAACGCCTGGGCGGACCGCACCCTCGTGCTCGGTCTCTTTCCGCTGCTGGCCGCCCGGATCTGGACGCTGCTCGATCCCGAATCCCGGGCCTATTTCCGGGAAAGCCGCGAGGCGCGACTCGGCATGACGCTGGAAGAGGCCGGGCGGGACCGGGAAACGAAGCTGAAGGCGATGCGCCGGGCGCTGTCACCGCTTGAGGCCACGCTGAAGGTTCAGGACTTTCTCGGCGGCCGGGACCCGTCCTACGCCGATTATGCCGTCGCCGGACCGCTGATCTGGGCGGCGATCACGGGGGACTTCGATCCGCTCGTTCCCGATTCCGCCATTGCCCGCTGGCGGGACCGGATATTCGCCCTTTATGACGGTCTGGTTGCGCAGGCGATTGCCGCATCGGCTGACACATCCTGACATTATGCCAACACAAGTCTTTCCAAATGCGGCATTTCCCGCTAATGGAAGCGGGCATTCGGGTCGGGCGGGGCAAACCATTTTCTTGCGGCGGGCATCTTCAGCCACGCCGAGCAGGGGAAATCGTGGGAATGAGGGAATGGCAAGATGGCGTCGCAGCCACGGGATCGTGACGGGTCACCGCTGATCGAGGCCGAGGGGCTGACCAAACGCTTCGGCCGCTTTACGGCGGTGAACAATGTCAGCCTGACTGTCCCGCGCGGGGAGGTTCTGGGTTTTCTGGGCCCCAACGGCGCGGGCAAGACCACGACGATGAAAATGCTGACCGGCTATCTCGCCCCCACCGCCGGGCGCGCGGCGATCGCCGGGCATGACATCGCACGGGAGCCGCTCGCCGCCAAGCGGTGTTTCGGCTATCTGCCGGAAGGCGCCCCGCTTTATGACGACATGACGGTCGAGGGTTTTCTGGCGTTCATCGCCGAGGTGCGCGGACTGGACGGCGAGGCCCGGCGCCGGGCGCTCGAACGGGCGATCGATGCGGTCGGCCTTGCTCCCGTCCTCGTGCGGCGCATCGAGACCCTTTCCAAGGGATACCGCCGGCGCGTGGGCATCGCCCAGGCCATCCTGCATGATCCGGACGTGCTGATCCTGGACGAGCCGACGGACGGTCTCGATCCCAACCAGAAGCACGACATGCGCACGCTCATCACCGAGATGGCGCCCGAGAAGGCGATTCTGATCTCGACCCATCTGCTCGAAGAGGTGGAGGCGATCTGCACGCGGGCGGTGATCATCGATCGCGGCTCGATCGTGGCCGACGGCACGCCGGCGGCCTTGCGGGCCCGCTCGCGCTATCACCTTGCCGTGCTGGTGGAGGTGGGCGCGGCCGAGGCGGATGCCGCCCGCGAGCGGCTGGCCGCTCTGGAGGGAGTTGCGGCGGTCGAGGAACGCGTCTCGGCGGACGGCGTGGAATTCGTGCTGGTGGTGGCCGACGGCCGGATGCTGCTCGATCCGGCCCGCGCCGCGCTCGCCGAGGCCGGGATCACGCCGCGCCAGATCGCGCTCGATCCGGGGCGGCTGGATGACGTGTTCCGCAGTCTCACGCGCTCGGAAGATGAACGGCGCAGCGAGGAAGACAGCCGGGAGGCGGCATGATGCGGGCGACATGGACGGTCTTCAAACGGGAACTGATGGCCTATTTCGCGACACCGCTCGCGCTCGTGTTCATCGTCATCTTTCTCGTACTCTCGGGTGCGTTCACCTTCTATGTCGGCGGCTTCTTCGAGCGCGGTCAGGCGGATCTGGAAAGCTTCTTCGTCTTCCATCCGTGGCTGTATCTCTTCTTCATTCCGGCGATCGCCATGCGGCTGTGGGCGGAGGAGCGGAAATCCGGCACGCTGGAGCTGCTGCTGACCCTGCCGATTCCCTTTTCGGCCGCCGTGCTCGGCAAGTATCTGGCCGCCTGGGCCTTTGCCGGCATCGCCCTTGTGCTCACCTTCCCCCTGTGGGTGACGGTCAACTATCTCGGCGATCCCGACAACGGCGTGATCCTGGCCGGCTATCTGGGGAGCCTTCTGATGGCGGGCGGCTATCTGGCGATCGGCATGGCCATGTCGGCGGTCACCAGAAGCCAGGTCGTGGCCTTCGTGCTGGGGGCGGCAGTCGGTTTCCTGTTCACGGTCTCGGGCCTGCCGATCGTGCTGTCCTTTCTGGAGGGATGGATGCCGCCTGCGCTGGCCAATCTGATCGCAGGCTTTTCCTTCCTCACCCATTTCGAGCAGATCGCCAAGGGAGTCCTCGACCTGCGTGATCTTCTGTATTTCGCCTCGGTGATCGCGCTGTGGCTGTTCATTGCGACCGTGATCGTGGATGCGAAAAGGGAGGCTGGATGATGTCGCTGAAATCCCGCACCGCGATCGGCGTGCCGATTCTGCTGGCCGTCGTGCTCTTCTTCGCCTTCAACGCGATCGTCGAGCGGCTGGGCGGCCGGGCGACGGTCGATCTGACCGAAGACGGCCTGTTCACGATCTCCGAGAGCACGAAGAAGCTGCTGGCCTCGCTCGACCAGCCGGTCGAGGTCACCTTCTATTTCAGCGAGGACGCCGCCCGCGAGTATCCGCAGCTGTTCGCCTATGGCCGGCGGGTGCGCGACATGCTGAAAGCCTATGCGGAGCTTTCCGGCGGCAGGATCCGGCTGACCATTCTCGACCCCGAGCCCTTCTCGAAGGAGGAGGACGAGGCGATGGGGGCGGGGCTCAAAAGCTTCACCACCCCCGACGGGCGCAAGATCTATCTGGGGCTGGTGGTCCGCGACATGACGGATCGCGAGGCCGTCATCCCCTTCTTCGATCCCCAGCGCGAGGACCTGCTGGAATACGATCTCACCAAGATCATCAACAATGTCGCGCTCGGCCGGCGGGCGACGGTGGCCCTGCTGACCAGCCTGCCGATGAAGCCGAGAGGCCTGCCCGGCTTTTCGGAAAACAGCAACCCCGGCTGGGCGATCTATGACCAGTTGCGGCAGTTCTTCACGATCGAGGATCTCTCCCCGGGTTTCCGCAAGATTCCGAAGGGCACCGACATTCTCGTGATCATCCATCCGCCCAAGCTGGATGATACCCAGCTCTATCTCATCGACCAGTTCATCCTCAAAGGCGGGCGGGCCGTGATCTTCCTCGATCCCTTCTCGGAAGCCTCCGTCAACCGGCCGTCCGGCCAGATGCCCGGACTCGTCCCGATCGCCTCCGAGACCACGCTGTCCAGGCTGTTCACCGCCTGGGGCGTGGAGATCGTGCCGGAGAAGATCGTCGCCGACCGCCAGCTCGCCCAGCGGGTGACGACGGGCGGTATCGGGCCCGATGCCATCAAGAACTATCCCGTCTGGCTGCGGGTGGATCATGCGCATATGGCGGCGGACGATCCCATCACCGCCAATCTGCAGACCGTCAATCTGGCCAGTGTCGGCGCGATCCGCCTCAAGAAGGACAGCCCGCTCAAGGAGGAGGTCCTCCTGCGCTCCAGCACGGATTCCATGCTGGTGGCGGCCAATCTGGGGCGCGGCATCCCGGACATAGACAGCTACTGGCGCGAGGAGTTCAAGCCGGATCCGGAAAGCTATGCCCTGCTTGTGCGGCTGGACGGGATCGTCGATACCGCCTTCCCCGACGGCCCGCCCTATGCTCGGGATAAGGAAGACGGAGATGCCGCCGGCAAGGAGGCGAAAAAGGAAAAGGCGGACCGGAAAGCGCCCGGACAGGCCGCCGAGGACAAGGGTCGGCCTGCCACGGCCGGCAAGGACGACCCGCAAGGAAAGGGCGGCACCGCCCCGAAAGAGGCGGACGCGAAGGCCGACAAAGCGAAGACGGCCGCTACCGGCCATCTGGCCCGGTCCACCGGTCCCATTCACGTGGTTCTCGGTGCCGACAGCGACCTGTTCGACGACCGCTTCTGGATCCAGGTCCAGAATGTGCTCGGCCGGCGGGTGAGCGTGCCGATGGCGGACAACGGCGCCCTGCTGCTCAATGCCATCGACAATCTCGCGGGCTCGGAGGCGCTCATCGGCCTGCGGGGCCGGCGCGTGAAGGACCGCCCCTTCGTGGTGGTCGAAAATCTGCGCCGGCGGGCGGAAGCGCGGCTGCTGGAGGAGGAACGCCGGCTGGAGGACGAGCTCGAACGCACCCAGCAGCGCCTCGACCAGCTGGAGTCGCAGAAGCCGAAGGGCGGCGGCGTGCTGACGCCGGAGCAGGAACAGGAGATCGAACGCTTCCGCGCCCGTGTGCTGGAGATCCGCCAGCAGCTGAGAGCCGTGCAGCACGAGCTGGTGGCCGATATCGAGCGGCTCAAGATCCGCCTTGCCGTCATCAACATCCTGCTCGTGCCGGCCCTGCTGGTGCTGCTGGCCCTGGCTGCGGCGATCCTCCGTCGGCGCCGGCAGACGACGCACTGACCGGAGGGCGGATCCCGGACGACAAGGCGAGGATGGAGCCATGAATCCACGCACGACCACAATCCTGGGCTGGCTGACACTGATCGCCGTGCTGGTCGCGATCTGGCTCACGCTCGGCGAGGAGCAGCCGCCGCGTGAGAAACCCGGCAAGCTGTGGCCGGATCTCGCCACCCGCATCAATGATGCGGCCAGGATCGCGATCAGCCATGAAGGGCGCAATCTCGTCATCCGACGGGATGGAGATGTCTGGCGGATCGAACAGAAGGAGGGCTATCCGGCTGATGACGCCAAGGTCCGCCGGTTTCTGACCAGCCTCGTGCGCACGGAAATTCTCGCCCGCAAGACCGACCGCCCGGCCGACTATCCCCGCCTGAAGCTGGATGAGGCCTCTGCGGCCCATCTCGTCGTCTCGGACGCCAGGGGCAAGCCCATCGTCGATGCCTTCCTCGGCAAGCGCGAGTTCAAGTTCCGGGCCCGCCGCTTCGAGACCTTCCTGCGCAAGGCCGGCGACCCCCGGGTCTATCTGGTCACCGGCATCGAGGAGCCGAAGGCCGAACCGAAACCCTGGTACCCCGATTCGATCCTCTCCATCGACTTTTCGCGCATAGCCGCGATCACCATCCGGCATGCCGATGGAGAGACGCTGACCATCTCGCGGCCCGAACCGGGTGCGGACTTCGTGCTCGCCGAGATGAAGAAGGACGAGGTGTTCAAGGGCTATCGTCCGCTCGATCACATCGCCAATGCCTTCTCCTATGTCGCGATCGAGGACGTACGCCGCGACGACGGCACCGCACCCGGCAAGCCCGTGGGGCGGCTGCGTCTGGAGACGTTTGACGGCCTTGTGGTCACCATCGAGGCGTTTTGGGCCGGCGATGAGAGCGAGGATCAATGGTGGCGCATCCGCGCAAGTCGCCGCCCCGGCTCAGAAGAGGCCACACAGAAGACCGCCGAAAAGGACGAGGCCGGCAAGGAGAAGGGCAAGGAGAAGGCGGAAGAGGACGGGACCGAAAAGGCCGAGGCCGGCAAGCCCGATGTCGCCGCCGAGCTGGCGCGGCTGAAGCTTCTCGGCGAAGGCTGGCTGATCCGGATCTCCAAGCATGTCGGTGACGACATCTTCAGGCACAAGGATCGGATCGTCTCGCCTGCCGAAAAGGACAAGGGGGACAAGAAGGCGGCCGGCAAGAACGGCTCTTAAGGCCCCTTCCTCCACAGAAGACCCGTCCATCCGCCAGACGGATGGCCCGAGGCGGGAAGGAACGGGGGAAACCGTGCCGGGCCGCGCGGGGCCTGATGAGTGCGATGCGCGCATCTGCCGCCTTTGCGAAGGGACGGCAGCGAAGGGACGGCGGCGCGGCGCCGGCCGTCATGACCGCCAGGCAAGGCGCAGAAGCAGCCGGGCCGGCCGGGCCCGGGTGATGAGGCCGTCCGGCGCAATCCGGTTCATGACCGTGCGATCAAAGATGTTCTCGGCCGTGAGAATCAGCCGCCAGTGGGGCCGCGGCCGCCAGACGAGCCCCGCTCCCACCACCGTCGCCCCCGCCAGCACGAGACTGGCGCGGTCATCCTCGAAGGCGCGTCCCAGATGGTTCAGATGCAGGGAAAGGGACAGCCGGCGGCCGACGTCCTGGGTGAAGGCGATCCGGGCCGAAAACCGGGGGACCTGAGCCACCCGCCGGCCGGCCAGCGCCGGGGCGACGGCGGGTGCGCGGGTGATGCGCTCGTCGCGAAACAGGCCGGCAGCCACAAGCTCGCCCTGCCGCCACGGCCGGATGGCGATGCGGAAGTCGGCCCCCGCAAGGCGGATGCGCGGGATGTTCCGCCGCTCGCGCAGGATGCCGTCGGCCGGCAGAAAGCCGACGCTCGGGAACCGCCCCGGCCCGCTACCGATCGTCACATTGCCGATGCCGTCCACGAGCCGGCCCAGATGGCCGCCGAGCCGCCAGGTGATGAGGGCATCCCGGGGAGAGGCGAGCACGATCTGCACCGCCTCCAGCCGCTCGGGCGCAAGGCCGGCATTGGCGCGGGTTGCGGTATTGCCGACGCGAAAGGGCCGGAAGAGCTCGTTGAGTGTCGGCAGGCGCCAGCCGCGCCGGGCGGACAGATGCAGCCGCAATCCCGGCGCAATCGGGCCGGTCGCGGTCAGCCCGCCGGTCACGACCGCCCCGTGCCGGACGGGCGCGCGGGTCTCCTCCAGCACCGCGCCGGTCGAAAGGGCGGCGATCACCTCCCGTCCCGGCCCGATCCGCCAGCCGTCGGCTCTGAGGGAGGCCGTCACCGTCCAGCCCGACAGCGGGACGAGCGCGGCCTCCAGATAGCCGCCAAGGCGCGTGGTCGCACCACCGGCAAGCCGCCGGCGCGTGAAGCCGTCGCCCAGATTGCGGAAGCGCTCATGGGTCGCGCCGGTGCGCCGTTCGCCGTCGATGCCGACAGTCAGGCGGGCAAGCGGGCCCGCCGGCGTCCAGGCGAGATCGAGATTGCCGCCGCTTGCGCGGCCCGGCACCCGGAACTGGTCGAGCACCGGCCGGGTAAGGCTGCGCTCTTCGTCCAGCACCGCGACGAAGCGGTTGCGGAACAGCCGCCGGCGGTGAAAGCCGGCCGCCGTGATCTTGAGCCGGGGGCCGGGCGCACCGGTGATGATCGCGGCCGTCTCGATGCCGCGGGTGGCGTTCCCGGCGCCGGCAAGACCGTTGTTGCGGGCATCGTGGAAGCCGAGGGCCCTCACCTGCCAGCGCCAGCGGTGCGCGGCCCCGAGTGCGCCCGAGACCGCCGCCCCGCCACCGGCGATGCGGGAATCCGCGCGCCGGTCGACCGGGCCTCTCAGGCGCTTCGGGACGGGATGGAAGCCGCCGCTGCGGTCGCCATAGCCGAAGGCGGCAAGCGCAAGCCCGTCTCCTCCCGTCGCCGCAAGGCCCGCGAGGGCGGCATCCTGCTCGCTTCCCCCCGCCGCGGAGAAGGCCAGCGAAGGCTCGGGCCGGGCAAGCCGCGTGCGCACGGCCACTACGCCGCCTTCGCCGAGATCGCCGAATGGCCCGGCCGCCGGCTGCGGGGTGAGGGTGAGCGAATCGACGACAGGCGGCGGCAGTGCTCCCCAGGCCACAGCGCCCGTGAAGGGATCATTGAAGGGGATGCCGTCCACCGTCACCAGCGCCCGGCTCGTCGCATTCGGACCCTTGACGAGAAGATGGGCCGTGGAAGTGGTGGGATGCGCCGTGCGCGAATCCATGCGGCGGAAGGCGGAAAACGACGGATGGTCGGCCAGCACCTCGTCGATCCTGAGCCCGGCTTCCAGCTCGTCCGCCCGCACTTCAAGCGGCGGAAAGCTTCCGCCCGGCCCGGGCGCAGCCGGCCGCGCGGTGATCACGATCTCCGCAATCGGACCGTCGTTCTGCTCCGCCGCAAGGCCGCATGGAGCCGCCAGCAGAATCGCAGCTCCCCCAAGAAGGCCGACCCCGCCCGTTCCCGCGCCGGTCATCTGCCGATCATGACCCCGAATGGACGATGCGCCAGATGCGCCCCGTCTTGTCCTCGCAGACATAGAGCGCCCCGTCCGGCCCGACGGCGATCCCGCTCGGCCGGAAGGCGGCCCGGCGCGGCGAGGCGAGCGGCTCGCGGCCCTTGAAGCCGTCGGCAAAGACGATCGGCCGGCCCGTCACCGCTCCTGTCTCGTCCATCGGCACGAAGGCGACGAGATAGCCTTCCTGCGGCAGCGGCGCGCGGTTCCAGGAGCCGTGAAAGACGATGAAGGCACCATGGCGGAAGAAGGCGGGAAAGGCGTCGTGCTCATAGAAGGCGAGCGCCATCGGCGCCCAATGGCCCGGAAAGCCGTAAAGCGGCTTCTCGTAGCGCGCGGCGTCGGGCGCCGGCGTGCGGCCGTCGCCGCCGTATTCCGGCGCCAGCATCCGCCGGTCGCGGATCTGATCCCAGTAGGTATAGGGCCAGCCGTAGTTCGCGCCTTGCCTGGCGCGGTGGAATTCCTCCGCCGGCAGCTCGGCGCTTTCTTCCGGCGTGTAGTATTGCGGCCACAGGCTGTAGAGCTGGTCGCGGCCGTGGGTGGCGAAGAACAGCGCTCCGGCCGCCCGGTTCCAGGCGATCGCAAGCGCGTTGCGGATGCCGGTGGCGTAACGCATGCCGTCGCGGCCGTGAACCTGGCCGGGCCGCGCCGCGTCGAAACGCCAGATCCCGGCCTGGAGCTTGAGCTGCGGACAGGGCCGCATGCCGGGGCTGCCGGCGGTGCGCATGCGCTCCTGACAGGCGTTCGACGGCGCGCCCACCGTCACATACATGTTGCCCGCCTCATCGAAGGCCATCGGCTTGGTGGCATGCTGGCCCTGGTCCGGAAAGCCGGTGACGATGGTCTCGAAGGGCCCGGCCGGTTCGATCCGGCCTTCCGCGAGCGGCGCGCGCAGGATGCGCGTGTCCTCGCCGAAATAGAGATGGCCGTCATGGATCGCGATCCCGGTGCCGGCGACATCGCCGAAATACCGAATGACATCCGCGCGGCCGTCGCCGTCCGCATCCTTCAGCCCCACGATCCCGCCGCCCTTCACCCGGCGGGCGAGCGAAGCATAGACCGTCCCGTCCGCGCGCACGACGATATGGCGGGTGCGGCCCAGCGCGTCGGCGAAGACGGTCGCGCGAAAGCCCTTCGGCACGCGGATGCCGGTTGCGGGATCCTTCACCCCTGTTGCCGCTGCAAACGGCGTGCCCGGATCATTGGCCGGCGGCTCGCTCGCCGGCGCCGGCCCGGTCCAGGCCAGCATGCCGGCCAGCAGAAGACCTGCCGCTGCAGCCGATGAGGAAAGCGGCAGCCTCCCCTCCCGCCGCCGGCCCGGCCGGCCGTCACCCGGATCGCACCGCCTCCTCTCCCGCGGCACCCGGGGCCTGCTGCCTGCAAGATGTTCGCCCATGCCTGCGTGCCCTTCCTCCCTCTTGCTCGCGAAAACCGGAGCCGGCCGCGGCGGTCTTGCCAGCCGGCCCCCGGCTTCACTATGGCAGGCCGGGGCCGGGATCGGAAGAGCCGGCCGCCGCTTTGAGACCATGGTTGAGGAGGAAGCGGAAGCAATGGGCGAGGATGGACCGCCGCTCAACATCAAAAGCGAAGAGGGCTTGCGGGCGCTGCTGTCGCGCCGCTCGGTCAGGACCCGCGACCTCGGCGAGCCGGGCCCGCAGGGCGAGGCCTTGCGCCGAATTCTGGAGGCCGCCCGCCGCGTGCCGGACCACGGCAAGCTTGCGCCCTGGCGCTTCATCGTCGTCAGCGGCGAGGCGCGCGCGGCGCTGGGCGAGAAGCTTGCCGCCTGCCGGCAGGCCGAGGAGCCGCAGGGCGATCCCGCGGTGGCGAAGGGGCTTGCCGGCTTCTTCCTCGAAGCGCCGGTGGTGGTGATCCTCGTCTCCAGCCCGTCGAGCGCGCGGCCGATTCCCGAATGGGAGCAGCAGCTGTCCTGCGGGGCGGCCGGATTCGCGCTGCTGGCGGCCGCGCATATGAGCGGTTTTGCCGGCCAGTGGCTGACGGGCTGGCCCGCCTATTCCCGGGGCTTTGCCCGCGTCCTGGGGCTCGCCCCGCGCGAGCGGATCGCGGGCTTCATCTTCCTCGGCACGCCCCGGCGCACCCCGTCCGAGCGTCCGCGCCCGGCGGAAGAGGACGTCGTGCGCCATCTTCGCACCGCAGCCGATGTCGCCGCGCTTGCGGGCGGGAAGGCCGGCTAGCAGGCGGGCTCCTCTTCGGCAAGGACGGCCAGAAGCCGGCGGGCGAGGTCGAGATTCCGGTCATCGAGCGTGCGCAGGATCGCCAGGATTTCGGCGATCCGGGCCTCGCGCCGGGGCGAGCCGGGCGGCGCTCCGCTGCCGGTCTCCACCCCGGCATCCAGGCCCAGCAGCTGCTCGGGCGGGCAGCCCAGCGCCCGGGCCAGAGCCGCAAGCGAATCGGCCCGCGGCGCATGCTTGCCGCGCTCGAGCGCCGAGACGGTCTCCGGCGACAGCCCCGCGCGCTCGGCCAGCGCGGCCTGGGTCAGACCGCGTCGGCGGCGTATCGCGCGCATCCGGTATCCGACCATGAGGCGAACCCCCATGGACACAGTATCGCAGCGATTGGTGCCGGGAAAAACCGAGCAAAATACGATTCTTGGCCGAAGATTCGTAGAAAACTTCCTGTTCGTTCGCTCCGGCTGATCGTAGATTGCCGATCGGTGGAAGACGGGGCCGGTGTCGCCGGCAAACGGGGTGGCCGGCCGGAAGGGGAAGGCCATAAGGGGAAGGCCATGGACGGGAAGGAATGGCGATCACGCCCGCTGCCTGTCGACCGGGTGATCGGCCGGCGGCTGGCCGGGGCGCGGGCGGCGCGCTGTCTGGCGCTCGATCTGTGCGCCCGCGCCCTGGGGCTGACGGAAGAGGAGCTCTATGCGAGCGAACAGGGGGTGCGGCCATTGCTGGCGCGCGAGATCTACTGTGCGGGCGTGCGTCTTGACGTGCCGCTTTCCGAATTCTTCACGGGTCTTGAGCCCGCTCCGCCGCCCCGCTGGATGGAGGAGGACGAGGAGGCGGCAATCCGGCGTCTTGCCGAACGTCTGCGCCGGCTGTCGGCGGATGCGCGCCGGCTCCTGCTGGCGACCGCCGGCGCCATCGAGGAGGCGGAGCTGCTCAGCCCCATCCTGCTCGCCGAACGGCCCTGCCCGCCGGAAGAGGAGGAGGCCGAAGAGCCCCGCCCCGCCAGACGCCGCCGCCGATGACCGCCGCCCTCCTCGCCCGCCGCCGGCCCG
>CAYYGH010000022.1:0-36276 GCA_964471405.1 uncultured Sphingomonadales bacterium
AGCGTGTTGGGGCCACAATGCCCCTCGTGGGTTCGAATCCCACCCGCTCCGCCAGATCATTCCGCCAGGATGATCGGGCCATATCCTGTCCATGCAGGGACCCTCCGGCAGGCGCACCGTGTTCCGTGATCCATTTCTCCCATCCTTGCGCCATCGATAGCTCTGGTGATATAGCCGGAGCGGGGCGCATGGCGGAAAGGGGGGCGACTTGCGGCAGGCGTGAAGGGATGAACAGGTGGCTGGCATGACGAACAGGGACAAGCCCTCCGCATCCAGGCGGGCGGTACGCCGCGGGCAGGATCTGGAACCCGTGCGGGAATGCGTCGCTCTGGAGGAGGAGGGAGCGCTTGTGGCGGCCTTGACCCGCACGCGCATTCGGGCGGGCCTCTCGCAGGCCGCTCTGGCGCGGCGGATGGGCACGACGCAGTCGGCCATTGCGCGGCTGGAGAGCGGGCGGCTGACGCCGTCGCTGGGAACCCTGCGTCGTTATGCGGAAGGAACGGGGATGCGGGTGCGGATCATCCTCGAACCGGCGGAGCCCGGCCCGTCTTCCGCCTGAACGGCGGTCCGCGCGACGCGGGAGCCCCGAGGAAGGACATCCGCCGGCTTGTCGCGCTGTCCGGCCCGGATTCGCCACCTCTTCCTGCCGCTCCTCTTCTGTCGGTCTTTCTTCCGCTTCCCCTCGGCAATGCTCTTGACGGCGGTCCCATGCTTGGCTTAAGGGGCGGCGGACTTGCCGGCCGTCCCGCAGGGGATGATGCCGGAAAGGGTGGTTGTGCAGCCCACAGTGAAAGAGTGCCGGCATTCCTGCCAGGATGGTGGTGAACGGCTCTCATCATGAGAAAGTGAACCGGGAAGACGAGGATCGAAGGCCATGTCGCGGGTATGCGAACTGACGGGCAAGCGGGTGCGCACGGGCATGAATGTCAGCCACAGCCACATCCGCACCAAGCGGCGCTTCAAGCCCAATCTGCAGACGGTGCGGCTGTGGAGCGATGCCCTGGGCCAGAAGATCCGCTTCCGGATCGCGGCATCCACCCTGCGCTCGGTGGATCACAACGAGGGGCTGGACCGCTTCCTGCTCAAGGCCGACGACCGTCAGCTCAGCCCCCGCGCCCGGCGCATCAAGGCGCTCATCCGCGCCCGTCTTGCCAACGAGTAGGACAACGGCCTGCCGGGCGCAGGCTTCCTTCCGGCTTTTGGCGCGGTAGCCCACCCCTTCCGTCGGCTGGACCATCCGGTCGGTCCTGAAGCGCAAGGCTAGTCCGAAGACGGCTTCAGACGCGGGGCGTTTGCCCAGAGGAATGTCATCAGCAGGGTCCGCTGGCTGCGTCGGTAGTTGTCGTCGCTCATCAGGAGGATGCGGGCGCGGCCGTCGGGATTTGTCTCCACCCACAGGCCTTCGAAATTGTCGACGGTCACCGGTGCCGCAAGCCGGCCCAGCACGCGCCCCTTGAGCAGGGCGCCGGGGCGGATGCGGCCAAGGGGGATGGCGAGCACGGCCGCCTCCACGCCGGTCATCACCCGATAGCGTCGTTCAAGCAGGATCACGCAGCAGCCGGGCCAGAGGGCGGCAGCAGTCGGGGCGAAACCCTCCTCGAAGGGCTGGAGGGCAAGGGCCTGTGCCCGCTCCGCACCCTGGCCGGATCCGCTGCCGGAGGAGATGTCCACCAGCCAGGCTTGCAGGGCGTTCCCGCCATGATGGGGTGCCGACGCTCCTTCGGAAAACAGAAGAAGCCGGCCGGGGTGCAGTTCCACCGCCGCCTCGATGCCGCGATTGGCGGGGTGTCGCAGCACCATTTTCGGGACCCGCAGCGGCTCGGCCATCGCCACCATCGTGGCAAGAAAGGGTGGGCCATGGGTGCCCACCGGATAGGTCCACAGCCGGTGCCAGTGCTCGAAGGCCACAAGGAGCCGCGGGCCGAGGCGGCCGGACAGGGGCGCAAGGGCTTCCGCATCCTCGCCGGCGGGGGTGAGAGAATCGCCTCGAAAATCGCGGATGGGGCCCATCACGACGCTTCCCAGCCCCCTCGGAATGCCGGTGCGGTCGCGCTGCAGCTCGGCCCGCATCCAGAAGCCGTTGTCGGAGACCGCAAGCAGGGTCCGGCCCCGGCTGTCGAGAACAAAGCCGGAAAAGCCGCCGAAACGCTCGTCATGTCCATGAATCTGCAGGCCGGACAGAAAGACCAGCTCCCCCACCCGGCGCGATTGCATCGGGGCCGCAGGAGTATAAAGATCCACCGCCGCCACCGTCGTCTTGACGGCGAACAGCCCCTTCGCATCAAGCGCGGCAGGAGCAAGGGGTCGGGATTCCGCTCCTCCCGCAGAAGCGCCCGCCAGCGCAGTTTCGCCCATGCTGCCGGCCGCCTGTGCCGGCATCGCCCGCAAGAGTATGGCGATCGCAATGGCGGTTCCGTATCGCAAAAGCTTTTGCATCATCTCTTCCCGCCCCGCTAGATGCAGGCGGGCGGGCTGCATGGTCAAGCGGCCGGATGCAGGACGGCAGATGAGGACGGGGAAGATGGACGGGTAAGGATGGCCGACGAGCTGTTCGATCGCGCTCTTTTGCGGCGTCGACGCGCCCGGCATGCGCCGAGCGACCGGAATGCCGACAGCTTCTTTCTGCACGAGGCGGCCGAGCGTCTGCTTGCCGAACGCCTCGCCGATCATCGCAGAGGCTGGCGGCGGGCGCTGGTGATGGGGGTCGTGCGCGCCCTCTCCGTGCCGGCTGAAACGGTGATCCATGCCGACCTGACGGCCGAGCGGCTCCCCGGCCGGGCCGGTCTCGTGTGCGACGATGCCGCTCTGCCGCTTGCCGATGACAGCCTGGATCTCGTGGTATCGAGCATGCTGCTTCACTGGGCCAATGACCCGCCGGCGGTGCTGGCGGAAGCCCGGCGGGTGCTGAGACCGGACGGCCTTTTCCTCGCCATCGCCCTGGGCGAGGAGACGCTGCGCGAGCTGCGGGCTGCCCTCTATGAGGCCGAAGACGCGATCTCGGGCGGCATCCATCCGCGGGTCATTCCCTTCCTGCCGCTCAGGCAGGCGGGCGATCTTCTGCAGCGGGCGGGATTCGCCCTGCCGGTCGTGGATCTCGAACCGCTTGTGGTGCGCTACCATGCGCCGGAACGGCTTCTGGCCGACATCCGGGCTATGGGCGAATCCCAGGTGCTGACATCCCGTTCACCCTGGTCGCGCCGGCTTCAGGCGGCCACGCTTGCCGCCCTTGATGCCCGACGCGATGCACAGGGACTCATCCCCGTGACCTTTCATTTCATCGTGATGGCCGGCTTCAAGCCGGCACCCGGGCAACCGCAGCCGGCGCGCCGCGGCAGCGGCCGGGTCTCGCTCGCTGCCGTGCTGGGACGCCATCCCAGGGGATGAGCCATGCCCCACCGGGCGCTTTCCCCTCCTTCCGCTGGACCCGCCGGTCAAGCCGGCGGGTGACGAAAGGAAGGTGGCGGGTGACGACAGGGAGTTGGCGGATGAGGGCGCGAAAAGAGTGTCGGTGGGTGACGAAAGGGAGATGTCGGCGGGTGGCAAGGGGAGAGGACGGGCAGGTGGCAGGAGAGGACGTCCTGCCGGCAGCGTGGGATGGGGGCGCGGGGTGATGAGGCGTGGCTGCGGGACTCAGGCAAGCAGATCGTCGAAATCCGGTGTATCACCTGCGAGCGCGGCGGCGGCGCCCTTCATGATGTCCTGACCGATCAGCATGCCGGCATTCCAGACGGCGACATGGCGCAGCCCGTCTTCTATGCTGTGGTCGCGGGCATGGTTCAGCATTTCCTTGGTGCCGGCCACCGCCAGCGGGCTTTTGGCGGCGATCTCGCGGGCAAGCGCGAAGGCCGCCTTGTGCATGTCCTCCCTTGAGGGGGCAAGTGCGTTGACGAAGCCCCAGCGGTGGGCCTCTTCCGCTTTCATGCGCCGGCCGGTGTAGGCGAGCTCGCGCAGGATGCCATGGGGCAGAAGATGGGGCGCCCGCTGAAGCGTGCCGACGTCGGCAACCATGCCGATGTTGATCTCCTGGATGGCGAAGAAGGCATCCTGGGATGCAAGGCGGATGTCGCAGGCCGCCACCATGTCCACCCCCGCGCCCAGGCAGGCGCCGTGGACGGCAGCGATCACCGGCTTGCGGCAGCGTTCCAGACAGCTGAAGGTTTCCTGCATCTGACGGATGCGCCGGTAAAGGCGCTCCCGCTGACGGGCCGGATCGGCCTGCGGGTCGGGCGCGAAAGCCTGGAAGATCGCAAGATCGATACCGGCCGTGAAATGCTTGCCCACACCCGAGATGATGATCACGCGCACGCCGGTGTCCGCATCCAGCCGGTCGATCAGGCGCGGGAGCTCTTCCCAGAAGGGCGCGGACAGGGCATTGGCGCGCGCCGGGTTGTTGATCCGGACATGCGCGATCGGCCCATGATGCTCGCACAGGAGAATGGCATCCCCGTCATTCGCATCCATGACCGATCCTTCTCCTTCAGTTCCATGCACCTGCCCGCGCGGGGGCTAGCCGATCTGGGCCGTCATCCTTTTGAGCCAGCTGCGGGTGTCCTCGTCCAGAAGGGAACCGAGGTCTTCCCGGACCCTTGCATGGTAGCGGTCCAGCCAGTGCCGCTCGTCTTCATCCAGCATCTCTTTTACGATCAATCGCCGATCGATCGGGGCGCGGGTCAATGTCCGGAAGCGGTAGAGGTGGCGGCCATCGGGGCCGTCCTCGTCCGGTTCCACGACGACGAGATTTTCGATCCGGATGCCATAGGCGCCCGCCCGATAGTAGCCCGGCTCGTTGGAGAGAATCATGCCGGGTTTGAGCGGCACCATGCTGGCCGCCTTGGCAATGCGCTGGGGGCCTTCATGAACGGAAAGATAGGAGCCGACGCCATGGCCCGTGCCGTGGTCATAGTCCAGCCCCTCCTGCCACAGCGGCCGGCGGGCGATGGCATCGAGCTGCTGGCCCGCGGTGCCAGCCGGAAAGCGGGTGCGGGCGAGAGCGATGTGGCCCTTGAGCACGAGGGTGAAATGCCGCCGCGCCTCCTCCGGCACCTTGCCCACGGGCACGGTGCGGGTGATGTCGGTGGTGCCGTCCAGATACTGGCCGCCGGAATCGATGAGAAAGAGCATGCCCGGCTCAAGCCGGCGGTTGGTTTTCTCGCTTACCCGGTAGTGGACGATCGCGCCATTTGCTCCGGCACCCACGATGCTGTCGAATGACAGATCGATGAAACGATCCTGCTGCCGCCGCAGGGCCTCCAGCCGGGCGGCCGCCGTCAGCTCGTCGATCTCCTCGCCGGCCGCGATCGCCCTGTCCAGCCAGGCAAGGAAGGTGGTGACTGCCGCGCCGTCCCGCAGATGGGCGGCCTCGGCGCCGGCGATCTCCGTCGGATTCTTGCAGGCTTTGGGCAGTACGCAGGGATCTTCCCCCTCCACCAGGGCAAGGCCTGCCGCCTCGAGCGCCTGGAAGACGGCCACGCTCTGGGTTGCCGGATCCGCCAGCACGGGGCCCGCCTGCGCGTCAAGACCGGCCAGATGCGTGAAAAAGGCGTCATAATCATGAAGGGTGACGTCATCCCCCAGATGGCGCCTGAGCTCCTCGGTGACCTTGCGGGGGGATATGAACAGATCCGCGCGCCCGTCCGCATGCAGCAGCGCAAAGGCCATCACCACGGGCGTGTGCAGCACATCTTCTCCCCGGATGTTGAAAAGCCAGGCGATGGAATCGAGGGCGGTGATCACGGCCGTCCGCGCCCCCCTGCTTGCGATATCCTCGCCCAGACGACGGCGCTTGTCCGCGCTTTCCTCGCCTGAAAAGGACAGCGGATGGGGGCGAGCCGGGGCCGCAGGCGGAGGCGGCTGATCCTTCCAGAGAATGTCGATGGGATTGGTCTGGCAGCCGATGAGCGTGATCCCCTTCGGGGCCAGCCGGCGAGAGGCCTTCTCGAACCAGGCCTGGGGATGGAGCTTCGCATCGAAACCGATGCGCGCTCCCGGCCGGGCATGGGTGAAGATCCAGCTGACGGGATCGTCGGCCGGGATGTCGCAATGCTCGTAAAGAGAATCGGGCACCTCTTCAGCCGCCTGGAGCGTGTAGCGGCCGTCAACGAAAAGGGCGGCCGGACCTTCAGTCAGGACCACTGCCGTGCCGGCCGAGCCCGTAAAGCCCGTCAGCCATTCCAGTCGGCGGGCATAGGCCGGCACATATTCGCTGCCATGCTCATCCGTCAGCGGCACGATGAAGCCGTCAAGATTGCGCATGCGCAAGGATTCACGCAGCGCTTCCAGTCTTTCCCGCTGCTCGCTCACGACCTGTCGTCTCCCGTTTCCTGGCCCAGAAGCCCCCGTCGCATTCTGCCGCCGCTATCGCATCCGGGCGGGGCAAAGGCAAGAGGCGGGCTTGCATCATGGATTTCTTGCCGCAATGAAGGGCCCGCGAACAAGGCATGGCGACGGAAAGGCAGAGACGGCAATGCATTCCACAGGCGTCTTCTCATGGGCAAGCGATCTGACCCCGCCGCGTGCCGCGCGTCGGCCCCAGACCGTGACCCATCACGGCTTCACGGAAACCGACCCCTATGCCTGGCTGCGCGATCCGGCCTATCCGCAAGTGACGGATCCGGCGATCCGGGCGCATCTTATGGCCGAGAACCGCTATTTCGACGCGGTCCTTGCCCCTCTGGGTGCGCTCAAGAAAACGATCACGGAGGAAATGCGCGCGCGCATCGTGGAAGAGGATGCCGGCGTGCCCTTCCAGATGGGCGCGTTTCTTTACCAGTGGCGCTATGAGAAGGGATCGGAACATCGCCGCTGGTACCGGGCGCCCCTTGCGCGTCCTGATGACTGGACGCTTATCATCGACGGGCCGGCCCTTGCCGAGGGGGCCAAGGCCTTTCGGCTGGGGGGCTTTGCCGTCAGTCCCGACGGCCGGTTTCTCGCCTTGACGATGGACCGTGACGGAGCGGAGCGCTTTGCCCTCGTCATCCGGGATCTTGAAACGGGCGAGGAAATCGATGCGCCGATTCCCGACACCATCGGTGCGCCGGTCTTCCTTGAGACGGCGGAGCCGATGGTCGCCTACCTGAAGCTCAATGCGGAATGGCGGCCGGATCGGGTGATGCTGCATCCTCTGGGGCGGGACCCGCATGAGGATGCCCTTCTTTACCAGGAGCATGATCCGGGATTTTTCGTCTCGCTTGCCAAATCCGCTTCCCGGCGCTTTCTCGTCATCTCCTCGGGCAGCCATGATACGAGCGAGGTGCGCCTTCTGGAGGCCGCCCGTCCCGATGCCGGGATGCGCCTGGTGGCGCCCAGGCGCGAAGGGCATGAATACCAGCTCGATCACGACGGCCGGCGGCTCGTGATCCGCTCCAATCGCCAGCACCCCAATTTCACCCTCTTTGCGGCCGGCGAGGAGAGCGGCGAGGACGGCTGGGAGCCCCTGCTTTCCGGCGATGAGGATCGCTACATCCTCGATTTCGCCGTCTTTCGCAAAGGCGTGGCGGTGGTCTCGCGCATTGCCGGGGAAGAACGGCTCGAGATTCTCGCAGCCGATGGCCGGCTTTCTTCCGTCAGCCTGCCGGCGAGGGGGGCAAGCGTGGATCTGGCGGAAAACTGCGAGGTGGATGCGCCGATGGTGCGCATTGCGGTCGATTCGCTGGGCCGGCCGGCCCGGGTGTTTGACGTGGAACTGGCAACCGGCAACTCCATCCTGCGCAAGCAGGCCCCCATTGCCGGTGACTTCGACCCGGACCGCTATGTGGAAGAGCGGCTGCTTGCCCGCGGCCACGACGGGGCGGGCATTCCGGTCACGCTGGTGCGGCGGGTGGATGCGCCCCAGCCCGGGCCGGTGCATCTTTACGGCTATGGCGCCTATGGGATTGCCATGCGCCCCCGCTTTTCCAGCCATCGGCTCTCGCTGCTTGATCGCGGCGTCACTTATGCGATTGCGCATGTGCGCGGCGGCGACGAGCGCGGACGCGAGTGGTATGAACAGGGCCGACGGTTCCTGCGGCAGAACAGCTTTCACGACTTCATCCAGGCGGCGCGCCATCTGATCGCGACGGCTCGCGCCCGCGCCGGCGGGATCACGATTTCCGGTGGTTCGGCAGGCGGCACCCTGATGGGGGTGGCCGCCAACTGGGCGCCGGAGCTGTGGGCCGGAGTCATCGCCCATGTGCCCTTCGTGGACGTGCTCAATACCATGCTCGATGAAAGCCTGCCGCTTACCCCCATCGAATGGCCGGAGTGGGGCGATCCCCGGCGCTCGAAGGATGCCTATCGCTACATCCGCTCCTACAGCCCGTATGAGAACGTCCTCGAGCAGGCCTATCCGCCGATCATGGTCACGGCCGGGATCAACGATCCCCGGGTGACCTACTGGGAGCCGGCCAAATGGGTTGCCCGGCTGCGGGAGCGGCGGCAGGACGACAATCCCGTCATCCTCAAGACGGAGATGGAGGCCGGGCATGCCGGAAAGTCCGGGCGCTATGCGAAGCTGGAGGAAATTGCCGAGGAATATGTCTTCATCCTGGCCTGTCACGGGCTGGTGGACGGCGCGCCGGCATGACGGCCCGCAGGGGGAGTCGCGCGTGTGAAGCTTACGCCGGCTCGTTGTGCAGCACATGCCAGCACAAGAGCGCCAGGGAACTGCGCAGCGGACGAAAAGGGGTTCCTGCCGCCTCGGCATGATCCGGGTCCGGCCGCGCGGGCAGATCGAAGATGCGGGCAAGTCCCGTGCGCACCCCCAGGTCTTCCACCGGCCAGACATCGGGGCGGGCGAGGGCGAAGATCAGATACATCTTCGCCGACCAGACCCCGAAGCCCGGCAGGGCGGTGATGGCGGCGGTGGCTGATTCGTCATCCAGCCGGGCGAGGGCGCCGGGGTCGAACGCGCCGCTTGCAACGGCTTCCGCCAGAGTCAGGATATAGCGCCCTTTCTGGCGCGACAGGCCGGCCGCGCGCAGGCCCTCCGGACCGAGGGACAGAATGGAGTCGGGCGATACCTGTCCGCCGGCCGCCCGTTCCAGACGCGCCCAGATGCTGGCCGCGGCCTTTGCCGAGACCTGCTGGCCGACGATGATGCGCGCCATCGTGCCAAAACCGGGCCTGCGCCGGCGGGGGGAGGGCATGCCATGCCGGCGCAGGGCGGCGGCCACGCGCTCGTCACGGCGGGCGAGAGCGGCAAAGGCGCGGGGATGGTGGGGATCGGGCGGGGTCGTCATGATGATTCCTCGTGTTTCCTGTTCGCCTGTCCGGGTATTGCCTCTTTCGGCTGCCGTCTCGGGCTTGCCCGGAGCGGGCCGGGCCGCTTAAGGGAGAATGCGCCAGCGGAAAGCGCTAACCCGGCCGCATGGATCCGGCAAGTCGGGATCATGCGCGTGTGTTGCCGGGTGCGAGGGAAAGCCAGTTTGAAGGAGTGTGTCTTTCATGCCACGTGTCATCGTCACCGATCTGTCAGGACAGACGAAGGAAATCACGCCCGAGGTCGGCGAGACCCTGATGGAGGCGATCAGGGATGCGGGCTTCGACGACCTGCAGGCGATCTGCGGGGGGTGCTGCTCCTGCGCCACCTGCCATGTCTATGTGGATGAGGACTGGCTCGACCGTCTGCCCCCCCAGGAAGAGGAAGAATACGAGCTCGTGAGCGAAACCGAAAGCTATCGCCCGAATTCACGGCTTGCCTGCCAGATCGAGATCGACGAAAGTCTGGATGGCCTGAAGGTGACGATCGCTCCCAGCCTCTAAAAAGAAGGAGGGCGCCGCGATGACGGCTTCCGGGATGTCCTATCGGCCTGTCCCTCTCAAGGGATTTCCCCGATTTGGCGATGAGGAGATGGTGGCCCGGGCGCGTCTGTTCCGGGAGCACATGGTCAAGCGGCGCACCGTGCGGATGTTCTCAAGCAGGCCGGTGCCGCGGGAGGTGATCGAGGAGGCGCTCACGGTGGCCGGAGCGGCACCATCCGGAGCCAACAAGCAGCCGTGGCACTTTGTTGTCGTCTCGGATCCGGACACCAAGCGCCGTATCCGCGAGGCCGCCGAGCATGAGGAGCGCCTGTTCTATGCCGAACGCGCCACTCCGGAATGGTTGGCCGACCTCGCCCCGCTCGGGACCGGGCCCGAGAAGCCCTTTCTTGAGACCGCACCCTATCTGATCGTCTGTTTCGAGCAGCGCTACGGCATCGATCCCGAAACGGGCCGCAAGCACAAGCACTATTATGTGCAGGAATCGGTGGGGCTGGCCTGCGGATTTCTGATTGCGGCATTGCACTGGGCGGGTCTGGCGACTCTCACCCATACGCCTTCACCGATGGGATTCCTGCGCGGCATTCTGGGCCGGCCCGATCACGAACGCCCCGTGATGATCGTCGTCACGGGGCGCCCGGCCGAGGATGCGGTCGTGCCGGACCTTGCCCGCAAGCCGCTCGATGAGATCGCAAGCTGGATTTAGCGGCCTTTCATGGCGGCACTGCTTTTGCGCTGCATGAATGAGCTGGCGGGCCTCTTCAAGAAAACGGAAGACCGGACCCATATGGCCTTGCTCGGATGTCTCGTTGAAGACCATCTGCCAGCAGGATTCATTCTCGCAGACCTATTGCGAAGAAGCCGCGCGGTGCCGAGTTGCGGAGCGCCAGAGCCAGTAGGACCACTCTCCCCGCAGCTTCTTGCGATCTTCTGCCATCTGCCGGGCTTCTGGTGGCATGAGATGGTCCCGCAGGGCGCGGAAGCGGTAGGTCACCACAAAGAGTCCCTTCTGTTTCGAAGTGTCAACTGAGATGACGTAACCCTCGCGGCGGAGCTTCCGGTGCAGACTTTTCAGATACCAGCCGGGTGGCGTCTTCAGCACATAGCGTTCGAGAATGTGCGGCTGACCACGGCCCGGAAAGGCGACAGGCACCGTGTCGGGACGCTCGTCATCGACTGTCATCCGGCCCATGAGCTGCAGAATATAGTTAGGCAGGAGCCTCAAATATTCCTGAGAACCATCGTTCTTCCACAACTGGTCGGTCAATTTGGCTTGCATGCGGGCGTCATAACGCAAGTGGTGAGGATCGCCCTCCAAGACGAAGGTGTCACCCGGATCGAGGTTCCACAGCCACGGTTCGATAAGGGCAAGGATATTCTCCTCCATCTTTTTGCGGGCGCCCAGCTCGATCGCCATGCGCATGATCTCCGCGGTGCCACCTTTGAAAATGACATGAAGTTCGGCCTGCGAGGTCGTCAGATCCAGCCGGCGCTCGATTTCGGTATCGGCATCGTTGTCCGGTCGCCGGCCCGGCAAGGGCGGGTCCCCCGTTGCCAGCAAGGTGCCGTCGGAGGCGACCGGCAGACCGGCGGGAGGCACAAGGGCTCTTTCACCCTTGCGCAGAACGAGACCGGCATCAATCGCGGGCAGTCCGAAGTTCGGGCTGCCATCCGGCAGCGGCCGCAATGTCGGATCCACCCAGATGTCATGATCGCCTAGTCGCACGGCGAGCAGGGCATGGTCGAAGGCAAAGGGAGTAGGAAGGGCACGTGGCACACGGCCCTTGGTGGCATTGGTGAGCACGGGCCAGGCTCTGACGTCGAGCGCTTCTAGCAGGGCAATGGCAAGCGCGACCTTGTCTTTGCAATCTCCCACTCCCTGGGAGGCGACATCCTGTGGGCGCAGCGGAACATATCCATTGCGAGCGAGAAGGCCATCGCCGAGATAGCGTATGTTATTCTGGACATAGCCAAGAACGGCCTTCAGTTTTTCCCATGATGTTGTTGCGGTCCCCGCAAGCTCGTGGGCGAGCTTTCTGATCGGTCGCGAGGGACGCCGTCTGGGTCGCAGAGTATGGAGCCCCCAGGCAACGACTTCCGCCCAGTCCCGGAAGTCCGAAATGCGGATGGCGGGAATCTGGGGAAACCACGCAGGCGCGTCAGAGAAGGTTTTCGGCTGTTTGTAGTGGGGGATTTCCCATTCCCAGACCAGCCGGTCAGAGCTGCTGCGATCGATCGGCGGCGGGTGGTCTGCCACAAGATCCAGGTGGATCGGCTTCTTGCGGGTGGCCACGATGCGCCGATGGAGGAGAGAGACTTCCATTTTCCCGAATTTTTCCTCGACCTCCACGATGAACCGTCCCGGCAGACTGGCAAGATCGCCGTTTAGCGTGACTTCCATATCAACAATGTCGCCCGCCCGGAGATCGGGTATGACATAGGAAATGAGCGCTTGATTCGCCCGGCGTTCCGAATCCAGGCTGCTTGCGACTCGCTGCGTGCGGAGCTGGGCACGGTTTGTCACATCAATAAGCTTGCCGTTGCGAAAAATGGCGATGCGATGAACCGTCGCCGTCTCTCGATCCGAATCGAGCAGAAGGTGAAGTCCTGAGAAGTTTTCAACTGCTACACGAGTGTTCAGGGCGATGATCTGTCGAGCATATTCTTGACGCTTGCCGTTGACATTGGAGGCCTGCAAGTCGTCGAGAAGAAGAACGAAGGGTTGCTCCCGCTCTTTCTTGGTAAGGGGCCGCGGCATGTTTGGAATGCGTGCCACCCAGTCGGGAACGGGCCCGATCCTGACTCGCTCACCGGCGGTGGCCACACGAGTGCAAGACAGCACAAGCGCAATTGCAAGCGCGATGATCGTCGCGGATGGCTCTCTTCTCATGTATTGCCCCTCTCCTGCACCACGGCCCCTGTGCAGACCCATGATGACTATAGGTAAAGAGGGCTCCTGCGGCCAAGCCGATACGGGTCAGCCTCCTTGACACTGCCGCTCGCGGGCGGTCGCGGCGAGGAACCGCAGGGTCTGAAGGCTCACCGAGACGATGCTGGCGGCAAGCACGGCCTCCATCAGGCCGACGAGGCCGCGGCCGGTGGCCAGTCCCAGCCAGATCGCCAGCGGCAGCATCACGCCGAGATAGGAAAACATCTGGATGGCGGTCGGCCACCAGGTTTCGCCCAGTCCCCGCAAGCCCATGGAGATTGTCGCCTGGCCGCCGTCAAAGGGGGCGATCGCGCCGATCAGCATGAGGGCGGGAATGGTGATCGCCGCAAGGGCGGTGTCGCGGGAATGCAGAAAGAACAGCGGCTCGGCAAAAACGGCAATCAGCCCGCCGGCCATGCCGGCCGCCAGCATGCTGCTCGTCAGTCCGAGAAGACCGAAACGCCGGGCCTGGGCCTTGTCCCCCTGGCCGCGTGCCGCTCCCACGGTCACCGCGCTTGCGGATCCGAGGCCGACGGCGAGCATGAAGGGAAGGGTAAGCAGGTTGATCGCGATCTCCTGACCGGCAAGGACGGCCGCTCCGAGCCGCTCCGCGATCAGGGCGAGCGCGGCAAAGGCCCCCACCTCGGCCGCGATCGAGACCGCCGAGGCATAGCCCAGAGCACGCTGATGCGCCCACTCGTGCCAGGGCTCGCGCGCGCCGCGGCGCACCGCGAACGGCCGCATGGAGGGCGCCAGCAGCACATAGCCGGCGGCGGCAGCGGCCATGGCCCAGCGCAGAATCGTGGACGCCCAGGCCGCTCCCGCCGCCCCCAGTGCCGGCAGGCCGAGATGGCCGTAGATCAGCACCCAGTCCAGCAGGAGATTGAGGCCATTGGCCAGAATCAGGATCGTCATCGGTATGAGCGGCCGCTTGATTCCTTCCAGAAAAGCGCCGGACGTGAAGAACAGCAGATGTCCGGGAATGCCGATCGCCAGGATCTGGGCAAGCCGGGTGGCACGCTGGACAAGCGCCGCATCCTTCGTCAGCCAGGGCATCCACAAGGGAGAAGCGGCCGCGATCGCCGCCATGGCAAGGCCCAGCAGGAAAGCATAGGGCATGCTTCGTCGCCAGACACGGCCCGTCGCCACCGGGTCGCCGCGCCCGAAACTCTGGGCGGTGGCAACGATCACGCCCATCAGCAGGCCGATGGACACCACGATCAGCACCAGCACGGCGGCGCGATTGGCCAGCGACAGGGCGGCCAGCTCCGCCGTGGCGAAGCGGCCGACCAGCACCGTGTCCACGAAGCCGAGTCCGATCAGCCCCAGACGCGAGCCGATTGCCGGCAGGGCCAGCCGCCACAGCTCCTTCAGCTCGGTTCGCCACATGGGATCCGCCTACCGCTCTTGTGCCTCCCGAAAGGAGGGTCTGGTCCAGGCCGCCTGGCGGGCCTTAGGCTGATGAGAGGAGCCGGTCAAGCAGACGGGCGATCCTGGCAGGCGTAGGCAGGCAGGAGGAGACGGGCCGCATGACGATTCACACGCCGATCTGCGATCTTCTGGGAATAGAGCATCCGGTGCTGCTCGCCGGCATGGGTGGGGTGTCCTATGCCGAGGTGGTCGCAGCGGTCTCCGAGGCCGGCGGTTTCGGGACACTCGGCATGGCCGGTCGCTCGCCCGAGGAGATCGCCGCCCAGATGCGCCGCGTCAAGGAGATGACGGACAAACCCTTCGGGGTCGATCTTCTTGCGGCGTTGCCCGAGCAGATGGAGGCGGCTGCCGACGTCATCATCGCGGAAGGGGCGAAAGCCTTCGTCTCCGGCCTGGGTGTGCCGGCCGGCCTCATCAAGCGCTTCCATGATGCCGGAATCATCGTCATGAGCATGTGCGGCAAGGTCGCGCATGCGGTCAAGGCGGCCGAGGCCGGTGTCGATGTCGTCATCGCCCAGGGCACCGAAGGCGGCGGCCATACCGGTCAGGTCGCAACCATGGCCCTGGTGCCGCAGGTGATCGACGCCGTGAACATCCCGGTGCTGGCGGCCGGCGGCATCGTCGACGGGCGCGGGCTGGCCGCGGCGCTGGCGCTCGGCGCCCAGGGTGTATGGATGGGGACACGGTTCATCGCAAGCAGGGAAGCGCATGCGGCAGCGGCCTACAAGGACCGGCTGCTGACCGCACGCGAGGACGAGACGGTCGTCACCCGCTGCTATTCGGGCAAGCCCATGCGCGTCATCCGCAATGAATATGTGGCAGGATGGGAGAAGACGCCCGAGCGCATCCAGCCCTTCCCGATGCAGGTCATGGTCTCGGCGCAGCAGGGCGTGATCAATGCGATCACCGGCGTATGCGAGCCGATCGACCCTGAGCGTGACTGCCTGCCCGCGGGCCAGGGGGTAGGGGCCCTGCACGAGATCCTGCCGGCCGGCGAAATCGTCCGCCGTACCGTCGCCGAGGCCGAGGCGGCGATCGCCCGCATCGCGCAGCTGGTGAAGGGTGGGGAGCGATAATCGGCCGGCCGCCCCCTTCCTCCATCGCCGGCACGGCCGGTCCGCCGGCTTGCCTTTCCTCATGAGGATCGGGCGAACGGTCTTCACCGGGGCGACAAGGAGGCGAGGGCGGAGGAAAGCAAAAACCGATGGCAGCCGTGGAGAGGAGCCGGCCCTCGGCAGAAGGGGCACCCTCTCTTGAATATTCGTGTATGCGAAACTACATATGTTTTTGCTTCGTCCGGCTGCGGGCGGGTGCAAAAGATGATGGCCCAAGGGACATGTCAGGGAGAGCGGACCATGAACATTGATCGGCTGGTATTCGCGATCGCGGGCAGCTTCATTCTCATCAGTCTGCTGCTGTCGCAGCTGCATTCGCCCTACTGGCTGTGGTTTACGGCCTTCGTGGGGGCGAACATGCTTCAGGCTGCCTTTACCGGTTTCTGTCCGTTGGCGAAGATCCTGCGGATGCTGGGTTACAAGCCGGGGGCGGCCTTCGCGTGAACATCCGCCGCTCAATCTGCGGGCGGATGGCGGCAGGGGGCATTCTCTGCTCCCCAAATCCGGATCGGCCGGCCAATCGCCGGGCTGCCGGGTTTCAGGCCCCATCCTTTTTCTGGCGGTAGATTTCCCGTTCACCGGGGAAGCGACGGGTGCGGACATCCTCGGCATAGCGGCGGACGGCCTCGCTGATCTGCTCGCCCAGCTCGGCATAGCGCCGCACGAACTTCGGCGTGCGGGCGAACAGGCCCAGCATGTCTTCCGTCACCAGGATCTGGCCGTCGCAGGCTGCCGAGGCGCCGATGCCGATGGTGGGCACCGGCACGGCTTCGCTCATCCGTCGGGCCAGCGGTTCGACGACTCCCTCGATCACGATCGCAAAGGCGCCGGCCTCGGCCACCGCCACCGCATCATCGATGAGCGCCTGCCACTGGTCGCGCCGCCGCCCCTGGGCACCATAACCGCCAAGGGCATGGACGGCCTGGGGTGTCAGACCCACATGGCCGAGCACCGGCACACCGCGCGCAACAAGAAAAGCAATGGTTTCGGCCATTCGCCGGCCGCCTTCCAGCTTGACGGCCTGGGCGCCCGTTTCGGCCAGCACCCGCGCAGCATTGCGGAAGGCCTGAGCCGGGCTTTCCTCATAGGAACCGAAGGGCATGTCGATCACCACCAGCGCCCGCTGCGCTCCCCGGACGACCGCTGCACCATGATCGATCATCATCCGCAGGCTGACCCCCAGTGTCGAAGGCAGGCCGTACAGCACCATCCCGAGGCTGTCGCCGACGAGCAGGATGTCGCAATGGGGATCGAGCAGCTCGGCCATGCGGGTGGTGTAGGCGGTCAGCGCGACGATGGGTTCGCCGTGCTTGCGTTCCCGAATGGCGGGCACGGTCACGGGCTGGACCGTCGCCTTGCTCATGCCCTGCTTGCTCATGGATATCCGCTTCCCAGCCGACCATCATGACGGATGCGCGCCGCAGCGACAGTAGTCGCCCCGCCCGGTCTTGGCAACGCCCGCTGGCGGTGGGCCTTGCTCCGGCTGCCGGCGGCAGGCTAAGGGGCGGAATGTCGTGATGCCCCTTGGCGGGCACGCTTTTCCTTTCCGTTCAAGGAGCCGCTCCATGTCCTTCTGGCATCTCGTTCTGCTGGCGCTCGTGCAGGGGATCACGGAGTTTCTGCCAATTTCCTCTTCCGCGCATCTCGTTCTTCTTCCGCGTATCCTGCATTGGTCGGATCAGGGCGTGCTGATCGATGTGGCCGCCCATGTCGGGACATTGGCTGCCGTCATCGGCTATTTTCGGCGTGAGGTGGGGCAGATGATCCTGGCGGCCGCGGGGATTTGCGGTGCCCGTGCCGCACGCGGCCGGCTGGTGGAAACCGGCGAGTGGGAGCGGAGCCGCCGGCTGGTCTGGGCGCTTGTGCTTGCGACCCTGCCGGTGGTGGTCATCGGCTATCTGTTCATGAAGACGGGGCTCGTCGACGCCTTGCGGCGGGTCGATGTGATTGCCGCAACCAGCATCGGCTTCGGCATTCTGCTGTGGGCGGCGGACCGCTGGGCGCCGGCGGCCCGGGATCTTGACCGTCTGAGCCTGCGGCATGCCCTGCTGATCGGTCTGGCGCAGGCGCTTGCGCTGGTGCCGGGGACCAGCCGCTCGGGCATCACGATGACGGCGGCGCGGGCACTCGGCTTCACCCGCCCCGATGCCGCCCGCTTTTCAATGCTGCTCGCCATTCCGACCATTCTGGCCGCAGGCACCCTGGGCGTGCTCACATTGCTGGAGGAAGGCCCGGATGCGCCCTGGGAGGATGCCCTGCTGGTTGCCGGCCTGTCCGCGCTCGTTGCCTATCTGGCCATTGCCGCCCTCATGCGCTGGCTTGCGCGCCATGATTTCGGGCCCTTTGTGATCTACCGCGTTCTGCTGGGCGTGCTGCTGTGGTGGTGGATGAGCTGAGCGGGAGATCCCGCATCCCGCCCGCTTCGCTTCTCATCATTTTTCGAGGGCGCGGCGCAGGCTGAGGGCGATCGCCCGGGCTTTTGCCATGGCCTGAGGGGAGGCCGGGCGCATGCTCTGACCATGCAGAGCATCCACAAGCAGGGACTCGGGCAGATCCGCTCCGGCACAGCGGGCTTCCAGCCAGGCCCGGGCCCGGCGCAGGCGCAGCTCGATGCGGGGATCGGCAAGCGCATCCTCGCCACCGGCCGTTCCGGCCGTAAAGCGCACCCCGGCCGTGCGCAGCCGCATTGCGAGCTCCTGTTGGTGTGCGGTGCGGGCTCTCAGGCGTCGCAATGGCGAGGCTGGTTTCATGCCGAACTCCCGACCCGTTCATCACTGTCGTTCTCATGCGGGCATTTCTCTGCCCGAGGATGGTGGCGCGAAAAGGCCGTTTCCCTGCCCTAGCAAGGAGGGGGCCAACTGACGTTTTCGATGCGGGAGGCCGGCAGAAGAGGAAGAGCCGCCTGTCGGCAGGAGGGCGGAAAGAAACTATGCCCGGGCGCGCCGCACGGCCCCCGAAACCCAGCCGCCGACTCCCCGGCTGAACTGCCCTTCCGGCCGGAAATGCACCATGTAGGCGGGCATGACCGCCTCTTCCGGCGTCGGCGTGATGCCCAGCGCCGACAGCCCCGGATGATCGCCCGAGGTCACATTGTCGCGCGCAAGCAGGGTCAGCTGATCCGGCGTGAAGGGCTTGCCGGGCAGAAATTGCGCAACTGCCGCCAGCAGCCGGGCAAGCGGCAGGGGGATGTCCACAAGCGGTCGTTCAAGCCCCGTAAAGCTCAGCACCTTGCGCAGGATGGCCCGGAAGCTTTCCACATGCGGCCCGCCAAGCTCATAGAGCGGAGCCGGATCGCAGAGATGACTGAAGCGGCGGCGGAAGATCTCGCCCACCGCATCGGCCACGTCCCCGACGAAGACGGGCTGAAAGCGCGTATCGCCCGCGATCACGGGCATGAAGGGAAGCCGGTGGGCGAGGGCGGCAAAACGGTTGAAGAAGTCGTCTTCGGCCCCAAAGATCACGGAGGGGCGCAAAATGACGGCCTGAGGATAGGCCGTGCGCACGGCCTGTTCGCCTTCCGCCTTGCTGCGGGCGTAGGCGGACGGGGAGTCGGGATCCGCTCCGAGCGCCGAGACATGCACCAGAGCCCCGGTACCGGCGCGGGCGGCGGCCTCGGCCACATGGCGGGCACCCTCCACATGAACGGTATCGAAGCGTTGGCGACCACGCGGCGCCAGAATGCCGACCGCGTTGACGACCGCATCGGCATCCCGTACCGCCGCCTCGACACTTTCCTTTACCCGCACATTGGCGGCAACCAGCTGAATCTGGCCGACGATGCCGAGCGGCTTCAGGAACAGGGCCTCATGAGGACGGCGCACCGCCACCCGCACGAGCCAGCCATCATCCGCCAGGCGCTTGACGATGTAGCGCCCGAGAAATCCCGACCCTCCGAACACGGTGACGAGACGATCATACATCATTCACGCTCCCTGCCCGGCGCACAGAACACCCGCTTGCGGCCATCGGTCCGCCGCATTCCGACGGGCCCTGATGGGGCCTGCCGATGACCTGCTTGTGCCATGCCGCAAGGCGGGAGGCAAGCGGTCGCCATCCCTGCCCGATCTTCCTGTGAGCGCTGATCCGGCGCAATTCGCCGGTTGTCAGGTGGGGGCGTGTCCCTTGGCGCGCCGTCGTTCCCCTTCCGGAACCCGGCCGGCCAGGCGATCGGCCGGCAGGATGACGCGGGCAAGCGTTCCCTGCCCCTTCTCGCTGATCAGCTCCAGCGCGCCACCATGAGCCTGGGCGAAAGCCTGGACCAGCGGCAGCCCGAGACCGGTGCCCTCGTGGCGTCTGGTGAAGGCATTGTCCACCTGCTCGAAGGGCCGCAGAGCAATGGCCACCTCTTCGCGCGACATGCCGATGCCGGTATCCGCGACTTCGAGCACCGGGCGGCCCTGCTCGTCCACGAGGCTGCGCACCTCCACGCGTCCGCCGGCCGGGGTGAACTTGATCGCATTGCTCAGCAGATTGAACAGGATCTGCTTGATGAGGCGGGCATCCGCCATCACCGGAACCGATGAGCCGGCAGAAGACGTGACCAGCTCCAGGCCTGCCTCATGCGCCCGCGGCTGGACGATGCGGGCAACCTGCTCCACCGATTCGGCCAGGTCCACTTCCTCCTCATTGATGCGCACCTTGCCGGCTTCGACCTTGGAGATGTCGAGAATGTCGCTGATCACGGCAAGCAGATGCTGCCCTGAGCGGTGGATGTCCTGGGCGTATTCTTGATAGCGCCGGTCACCCAGGGGGCCGAAGGGTGCCTGCATCAGGATTTCCGAAAAGCCGATGATGGCATTCAAGGGCGTGCGCAGCTCATGGGAGATATTGGCCAGGAAGGCGGATTTGGTGCGATTGGCAAGCTCGGCGGCATCACGGCTTTCCTTGAGCTCCCGTTCGCGATGCTTTTCTTCCGAAACGTCACGGGCGATCAGCAGCAGGACCTCGCGGTGATCCACCTCCAGACGCTCGACGGAAAACCGCATGGGAAAATGCGAGCCGTCGGCCCGCCGGCCTTCGGCTTCCCGATCCCGGATCGAGCCATGGCGCCGGATGGCGGCACGGATCCTGAGCGGCATCGTCGGTTCCGCCCACAGGCCCAGGTCAAAGACGCTCTGGCCGAGGATCTGCTTGCGCGACAGCCCGAAGACCTTGGCAAACTGCGGATTGACATCGAGAAAAAGCCCGGTGTCGGCGTAGATGAGCGCCATCATCTCGGGACTGGCCGCGAAGACCCGGGCAAACAGCGTCTCCGAGCGGGACCGCTCTTCTTCCGCCCGTTTCTGGGCCGTGATGTCGAAGAGGCTGGCGACGATGGCCGGATCACCGTCCGGCCAGGGAATCGTCGTGGCATAACAGTCCACCCAGCGCTCGGCCCCGTCCAGGCGGAAGATCCGAAACTGATAGTTGGCCGGAACCTCGGCTTGCGGATCCGCGAGACGCTGGCGGACATATTCCATCACCCGCCCGCGATCTTCGGGATGCATCCACTCGCTGACCGGCCGCTCGCGGATTTCCTCCCAGGAACGGGCGGCCGTGAGCAACAGGGTCGCCCGATTGACGAACAGGGGCGTGCGACCACGGTGCACCACAATGGCCTGCACGGCGGAATCCACCATCTCCGCCAAGGTCTGGGCCGGCAGATGCATGCTGGCCCGTGAACGCGCGTCTTCCCCGATGTCGTCCATGACTCCCGCTTGCCCTGTCTTAAGCCGCGCGCACCCCCACCCGCACAATCATGATAGAGCATTATCGCACAGGCCTAAACATCTCGTTAACGATGCTCACGGAATTGTGAAGAGATTTTGCCCGCGACTGGTGAATTTCACAAAAGATGATGATATTTTCTACCCTTGATAGGCATCAAAGAGAGAGGGTTATTTACATTCTGGTCTTGAGAAATCTCCCTGCTCCGGTCTGGGGGTCAAAGGGAGCAGGGAAAGTCTGCATTCTGATGGACGGGGCAGGGAGGACGAAGTCCATTTTGCAGACATGGCCGGTGCGGGACGCCAAAAGAAAAGGAGGCGACAAATCTTTCGTTGACGGCAGAGATCTCATGGGCAAGCTTTTCCGCCATGTGATCGGGGTCGGACGGAAACGGGCTGGGCATGGGAAAGCAGGCGGCAGACCGGGACGGACGGATGTCTCACGCGCAACCCGTTGCCGGTGGATCCCGGCGGCTCAGTCCGCTGGTTGAGCTGGTGCTGGCCCCCAATCCGGGTCCTTTTACCTATACCGGCACGCAGACCTATCTCGTCTCGAACGCAGGGGCGGTGGTCGTGATCGATCCGGGGCCGGAAGATGAGCGTCATCTGGAGGCGCTGATGGCGGCGATCGGCCCGCGTCCCGTCTCCCACATTCTGGTCACGCATACGCATCGCGATCATTCCGCGCTGGCGCCTGCTCTCGCCCGGCGCACAGGCGCGCCCGTGCTCGGCTTCGGGCCCCATGGCCGGGGCCGGTCGCCGCTGCCGGCAGCTCTTGCGCCGGTGGTCGCGCAGTTTGCGGGGCTGGAGGCCGGTGCGGACACGGAATTCCGGCCTGACCGGACGGTGGGCGAGGGCGATGTCATCGCCGGCGAGGGGCTCACCTTCGAGGTCTGGCACACGCCGGGACATGCGGCCAATCACCTGTGCTTCTATCTCCGGCAGGAGCGGATCCTGTTCTCCGGCGATCATGTGATGGGCTGGTCGACCAGTGTCATCGCCCCCCCTGACGGGAACATGCGCAGTTATCTCGCCAGTCTTGAGCGGCTCCTGCACGAGCGCGGGCCGGTTGTCTATCTGCCCACCCATGGACCGGTCATTCGTCGCCCCCGCCGGCATCTGCGGCAGCTGATCGCCCATCGCCGCATGCGCGAACAGATGGTATGGAAGGCCGTGACCGGCGGTGCCCGCGATCTTGAGACCGTCGTCGAGAGGGCCTATCCCGATCTGGATCCCCGGCTCCGCCTGGCGGCGGCCGCCTCCGCCCTTGCTCATCTGCTGGCGCTGGCCGAGGAGGGCCGGCTTGGGCTCGCAGCGGATGAGAACGGCGGGATTCGCATTTCCCCCTTGACGAACCATATATGAGGCAAGGAAACAGGTGCATTCCCCGCGCGGGTTTCCTGCGCGCAAGGGAGCAGGTGGAGTGTGAGCACAGATGCCTCTTGATATTGATCCCGCGGTGTTCGAGCCCTCACCGGAGCCGGAGATTCCGCCGGGCATCGATGTGGAAGCGGAGATCCGGCGCCTGAAGCGTGAACGCAATGCCGTGATCCTGGCGCATTACTACCAGGCGCCCGAGATCCAGGACATGGCCGATTTCGTCGGTGACAGCCTCGATCTTTCCCGCAAGGCGGCGGCGACCGATGCGGATGTCATCGCCTTCTGCGGCGTGCGCTTCATGGCGGAGGTTGCCAAGATTCTCTCGCCGGACAAGACGGTGGTGCTGCCGGACGAACGGGCAGGCTGTTCGCTTGAGATCAGCTGTCCTCCTGAGGAATTTGCGCGTTTCCGGCGGGCGCATCCCGATCATCTGGCCATCACCTACATCAACTGTTCGGCGGCCGTGAAGGCGGAAAGCGACATCATCGTGACCTCGTCGAACGCCGAGCACATCATTCGCCAGATTCCCGAAGATCAGCCGATCCTGTTTGCGCCCGACCGGCATCTGGGGGCCTTCCTGTCCCGCCGCACGGGGCGGAAGATGCTGCTGTGGCCGGGCGTGTGCATCGTGCATGAGCGCTTTTCGGCCCGCGAAATCGCCAAGCTCAAGGCCCGCCACCCCGAGGCGCCCGTGGCCGCCCATCCCGAGTGTCCGGATGCCGTGCTGGCTCTGGCCGACCATGTCGGTTCCACCAGCTCCATTCTGCGGTTCGCGACGGAGCATCCGGCCCGCACCATCATCGTTGCGACCGAGCCGCACATCATCCATCAGATGCGCAAGCGCTGTCCGGACAAGACGTTCATCGGCGCGCCGGGAGCCGACGGCAACTGCAACTGCAACATGTGCCCCTTCATGGCGATGAATTCGCTTGAGAAGCTCTATGTGGCCCTGCGCGATCTGGAGCCGCGCATCGAGGTGGAAGAGGAGACCAGAGTGCGGGCCCTCAAGCCCCTGGAGCGCATGCTCGAGATGAGCCCCCGCAGCGTCGGCGCCGGCGATCTGTCGATGGTGGGCGAACGTCTTGCGGCAACCGGCGGACACTGAGGACGCAAAGCCGGCCGACAGTCGCGGCGGCCCCGCCTGAAGCGGGAGAGGCCGGCAGTCCGGCCGGGGAAGAAAGGCAGGCGGCGCGTGGTGCAGAACGATCCGGACATGCCCTCATCCGGCGGGCGCAGGGATGACACGGCGCAGCTGCCACGCGGGCCGGGGCGGCGGCTTGATCCGCGCAATACCATCCTCCTCGTCAAGGGGGCCGTGTGTCTTGCCGTCGGGCTCGTCCTGCTGCAGGCGGTCGGACGGGGGTGGATTCCGGCCGCGCATCCGCTGGCCAATGCCGCCCTTGCCGGAGCTGTGCTCGCCAATGGTCTGGGGACCATCTATTTTCTGCGCTACCTTTATGTCATCTGGTTCCGGCGCTGAGCACAGGCGGGCGGCACCGGGGGCGCTCACGCAGATGTGAGCGATCACGATTCGCCGCCGGCCGCTTCTTTCTGCTAGCTTCGGGAGCAGCGATAAGGACGGGTCGGCCAAGCGAGGAGAGGGGTCATGGCGGCAATGGCGATCGCACCTGCATGGCTGCAGGAGAGTCTGCTGTTTCTGGCGGCGCTGTTCATCTTCGTCATCGGCCTTGGAGCGCTGGTGGTGGTGGTGCTGTTCATCATCGATGTCACCCAGACGAAACACGCCATCCGCCGCAACTACCCCGTGATCGGCCGGATGCGCTATCTGCTCGAGCGGCTGGGCACCTTTCTGCGGCAATACATGTTCGCGATGGACTGGGAGGAACAGCCCTTCAATCGGGCGCAGCGCTCCTATGTCTATCAGGCGGCCAAGAAGCTCCCCACCACGCGGCCCTTCGGCTCCACCCGGAACATCCGCATCGCCGGCAGCCTTCTTTTCGTCAACGGCGCCTATCCGACGCTGGACAAGGATGCCCTTGCGCCCAGTCCCATCGTCTTCGGGGCGGACAGTGCCCGGCGCCCTTATGAAACCCATGCCCTGATCAATGCCTCGGCGATGAGCTATGGCGCGCTGTCGCGACCGGCGGTCCAGGCGCTGGCACGGGGCTGCGCCCAGGCGGGCGTATGGATCAATACGGGCGAGGGCGGTCTGGCGCCTTATCACCTGGAAGGCGGCGGGCCGGTCGTCTTTCAGATCGGCACCGCCAAATACGGTGTGCGCACCCCCGACGGGCGGCTCGATCCGGAGCGGCTGAAGGAGGTTGCGGCGCATGAACAGGTGCGCATGATCGAGCTCAAGCTCAGCCAGGGGGCAAAACCGGGCAAGGGCGGGATCCTGCCGGCCGTCAAGGTGACGGAGGAGATCGCGCGGATCCGCGGCATTCCTCCCCACCAGGCCTCCATCAGCCCCAACCGCCATCCCGAAATCGAAAATGCTGATGACCTCATCGACATGATCAACCGCATCCGCGACATCTCGGGACTTCCGACCGGCTTCAAATGCGTGATCGGTGACTACGCTTGGCTGGTTGAGCTGTTCGAGCGGATCGTCCAGCGGGGGCCGGAGCTGGCGCCGGATTTCATCACCATCGATTCCTGTGACGGCGGGACGGGAGCGGCGCCGGAAAGTCTGCTGGATTTCGTCGGCCTGCCCATTCAGGAGACCCTGCCCCGGGTGGTGGATCTTGTTGTCGGTTACGGGCTGAAGGAGCGCATCCGGATTCTGGCCTCCGGCAAGATGATCACGCCGGCCGATGTCGCCTGGGCCCTGTGCGTCGGCGCGGACGGGGTGAACATCGCGCGCGGGCTGATGTTTGCCCTTGGCTGCATCCAGGCGCTCAAATGTCATACCAATCGCTGCCCGACCGGGGTGACCACCCACAATCCCCGCCTCCAGCGGGGGCTGGTGGTGGAAGAGAAGGCCGTCCGCGTCGCAAACTATATTCGGCACATGCATCATGAAGTAGGCGTGATCGCCCATTCCTGCGGCGTAAAGGAGCCGCGCGAACTGCGGCGCTGCCATGTGCGGGTCGTGTGCCCGGACACGCGCACGATCGGCCTGGACGAGCTCTATCCCGATGTCGAACCCGGAGCCTTCGTGGCGACCCCGCCGGAGGAGCTCGTGCGTCGCTCGGCCTGTGCACCGCGTCCCGTCTCGGGGCTTGCCGGGGCGTGAAGGCGGCCGGCCGGAAGGCCGCATTGCCTGATGCACGGGATTATGGGGCGGCGCGGGATACGGCGTCCGTGGCCTGCTGGATGTTGGCGGCAGTTTGCTGGCCGACGAGCCGCACGCTGGCGACGATCACGAGCGCGATCAGGGCGGCCACAAGGGCGTATTCGATGGCCGAGATTCCGGCACGGTTGGCGAGAACGCGCCGCACAAGCGTGACGATGGGCGTCATTCTCCGTCTCCTTCCAGACTCCGGAGCCCCGCGCAGGTTTTCCATTCTGCCCCTTTCATCTTGCCGCTTTCTTGCGTGACGGGACGAATTTGGTGCAAATGCGCGAGGTTGCCAGCTGTCTGCCTCTGCCGGGAAGGAAGCGGTGATGGAAGAGTCTCCCTGCCCGCCGAGACCTGTGGTGATCGATGCGGATCGACCCGTCGTCTGGGTGGCGGCTGCCGCTCTGGTCGACCGTGACCGGCATGTCCTGCTCTCCAGGCGGCCGGAGGGCAAGACGATGGCCGGGCTGTGGGAATTCCCGGGCGGCAAGATGGAGCCGGGGGAGATTCCGGAAGCCGCGCTCAGGCGCGAGCTGTTCGAGGAGCTGGGCATTGACGTGTGCGTATCTTGCATGCTGCCCTTTACCTTCGCCTCGCATTCCTATGCGCGTTTTCATCTCGTCATGCCGCTGTTCGTGATCCGCCGTTGGGATGGGGTGCCGCGTCCGCGCGAAGGCCAGGAGCTGCGCTGGGTGCCGATCGCCCGTCTCGGGGATTACCCGCTTCCGCCGGCTGATGAACCCCTGGTTCCCCAGCTTCAGGAGCGTCTGCTGTGAAGGCGCATCGCGGCACCGCAATCGCGCCGCAACAGGCAATCAACGCCGCCTCCTCGTCCGGGGAGGCAGGGAAGGCCCCGGCGCACGGCCGGCAGGGGACCGGAGAAACCCGCGGTCCTTTCACCCGGTTTCCCTGATGGAAGCAAGCAGCTCATGCGTTCGGCGGGAAGCCGGTTTCCCCTTCCCTTCGTCAGAATAGAGAGGAAGGGGGGGTGACCGGCTCGAACACGCACAGAATCTGGTCCACAAGGGGCGGTTTTGCTCCCAGGGGCAGGGCGAGCACGTGAAAGCGCTTGTAATCATAGGGTGACCACGGCACCAGGACGCCCCTGGCGAACAGAGGGCCGGCCGTGGTGACAACCCGCTTGAGGCGTCGCAGGACCACGCGTGGCCCCGTTCTGGCCGTGATCACGCGGCCCGTGGCATCGGCACCCGTCCAGTCCACCAGTCTGGTGCCCCACAGCCGGATCCGGAAGGCCAGGGCCCTGCCCGTCTCGGGGTGCAGAACGTCGAGAATGGCGATGGCGCCCAGAGCCTTCTTGATGGCGTGAAGGTCAAGGGCAGCCCTTGGCGGAAAATGCCTGTTTCCGCGCACCGCCTGCCAGGCATTGTAGACCACGAGCTGGTGGGGCGAAAGTCCACGACCTCGCCTCACGGCTGCGGGCCACGAGGCAACTTCCCCGGGCTGCTGCGACACGGCACCAGGCTCCCGCTCCGATGGCGTCCCCCTCCTTTCAAGCATGAAGCATAAGGCCCGAATGAGCGGAATACAAATCACATTTTCGTGTGCGACCGGATGGCTGCACCCGACCACCCCGGCAGAGGGTCGGCAAGCTCCCTCGGACTCGCAGCGACCGGATGGGGTTGATCCAGATCAAGGCGCGCAGGCTCTTCTTTGATCATCAGACCCCTGACAGTTTCCCGAGTTCAGCCGGGAAACAGGGAATGGTGATGCATGTGGTCTTGAGAGCAGGTGGAAAGAGGACACGGTCCGTCTGGGCGCTGCTGTCGCTGGTCTGGGTCTTGATGGCGGGTACGGCTACGGCACACCCCGTCCTGGAGAATGTCCTGAACGGGCGGCATCCCGGCGACCTGATCCCGGGGGCCGACGGCATGCAGATCACGCAGGATCCTGCCCCGGCGGCCGCAATCCGCAAGGCGGGCAGGACGGTCGGTTATGCGGTGCTCACTTCCGACTGGACGGCGAGCATCGGCTATTCCGGCAAACCGATCACGATCCTGCTGGTGCTCGATCGCGACGGCGTGGCCCGCCATGTCGAGCTCATCGAGCATCATGAGCCGATCGTGCTGATCGGCGTGCCGGAGGCGCGCATCCGCAAGGTGCTCCAGGGCTATGTCGGGCGCAATCTCGTGCGCGAGCAGATCGAGGAGACCGGCGCCGACAAGCTCGACATCGTCGCAGGCGCAACCGTGACCATCATGGTCATCGACGATGCGCTGCATCGCACCGCCGTTAAGCTCGCCCGCGCCAAGGGTCTGGCGGGATTGACACAGGCGGCCGCCACCTCATCCGGCGGGCCGCGCGTCCGGCTCAAGCAGCTGCCCTTTGCTCCCAAGAGCTGGCAGGACCTTCTGGGTAGCGGCGCCATTCGCCGTCTCAATCTGACGGTGGCCGATGTCACGGCCGCCTTCGCCAGACGCGGCGAGAAGCTGGCCGCAGCCCGGCCCGAATCGCCGGATCCGACGGCGACTTTCATCGACCTGTATCTGGCCCCCGCCAGCATCGAGCTGATCGGACGCAATCTGCTGGGGCCCTATGAGTGGAAGGCGCTGCAGGACTGGCTGGAGCCGGGCGATGCGGCCTTGCTGATCGCCGGGCGTGGCCTCTACTCCTTCAAGGGGTCGGGTTATGTGCGCGGGGGGATCTTCGATCGTATTGCGCTGGTCCAGGGGGACCTGACGATCCGCTTCCGCGACCGCGATCAGCGCCGCGTCATTGACCTTGCCACCGCGGATGCCCCGGATTTGAAAGAGATCTCGCTCTTCCGCATCCGCAAGGGGAGCGGCTTCGATCTGACGAAGCCCTTCCGGCTGGAGCTGCTTGTCCAGCGTGCAACGGGCCCGCGCACGAAGGCCTTCGTCACCTTCACGCTGCCTTACCGGTTGCCGGCCGATTTCCTGGAGCCGGTCGGAGGGGTGAAAAATGCGCCGATCGTCGCACCCACCGGTGCGCTCGCCTCCGCCGATCACGGTGAGGAAGCCGCCGCCCGCACCCGCCTGTGGCAGAGTGTCTGGCGGGCGCAGTGGCCGGCGGTGGTGGTGACCATCGCTCTGCTCGTCGTGCTCACCGTGATCTTCTTCGTCCAGGACTGGCTGGTGCGCCGGCCGCGGCTGCTGGCCGTGGTGCGCTATTCCTATCTGTCGGTCGTGCTGATCTGGCTCGGCTTCGTGATGAATGCGCAGCTGAGCGTCGTGAACGTCTTCACCTTCATCGGCAGCCTGATTTCCGGCTTCGACTGGGGCTATTTCCTGATGGCGCCCCTCATCTTCATCTTGTGGTCGGGAGTGGCGGCCGGACTGCTGCTGTGGGGCAGGGGGCCGTTCTGCGGCTGGCTGTGTCCCTTCGGCGCGCTGCAGGAGATCACGAACCGTCTGGGGCGCCTTGTCGGAATTCCCCAGATCACGCTGCCCTTCTGGCTGAACGAGCGGCTGTGGGCGCTCAAATACCTGATCTTTCTCGGCCTGCTGGCGGTCTCGCTCTATTCCCTCTCGCTGGCCGAAATCTTGAGCGAGGTCGAGCCGTTCAAAACGGCGATCATCCTGAAATTTCACCGACCCTGGCCCTATGTGGTCTACGCCGGGCTGCTCATCGGGATCGGTCTCGTCATCGAGCGGTTCTTCTGCCGCTATCTGTGCCCGTTGGGAGCGGCGCTTGCGATCCCCGACAAGCTGTCGCTGTTCTCCTGGCTCAAGCGTCATCGTGAATGCGGCAATCCCTGCCAGATCTGCCGGCATGCCTGTCCGACGGCGGCGATTCACCCCGACGGGCGGATCAATGTGAACGAGTGCATCTATTGCCTCGACTGCCAGAAACTCTACTGGGACGAATGGACCTGCCCGCACATGATCGAGCTCCGGGTGCGCCGGGAGCGGCGGCTGCTCAGGGCATCCGATTCCATGCTTACCCCCGAACAGAGACGGGAAAAGGAACGGCTTCTCGCCGCACGCGCAAGGCGTGCGCGCAAGAAGGGAGGGGAGGCCGCCAGTGCTTCCCCGACCGAATCCACCACCAGGCAAGGAGGCACGTCATGACGAAGAAGACCGGACAGACAGGACGGAAGTCCGTTGAAACCCCCTCCACGGCGGTGACCCGTCGCGGCCTGCTTTCGGGTACGGCCGGAACGGCGCTCGTGGGAGGTCTGGCCGCCCTCGGCGGGATCGGCATGCTGCTGGAGGAAAATCGGGCGCATCCGGCACGTGCAGCCGGACGGGGCCACAAGGACGGGCATGTGCCCCCCGGGGATCTGGACGACTATTATGGCATCTGGTCGTCCGGCCAGACGGGTGAAGTGCGCATCTATGGCATTCCTTCGATGCGCGAGCTCATGCGCATTCCCGTCTTCAACTTCGACGGCGCGCGCGGCTGGGGCATCTCGAATGCTTCGCGGCGCATTCTGGAAGCCGGGATCCTGCCCGAAAACAGGGACTTCGTGAAGCGTTTCGGCGGGTTCTACCTGAACGGCGACCTGCATCATCCGCACATGTCATTCACGAACGGCACCTATGACGGCCGCTACATCTTCGTGAATGACAAGGCGAACACGCGGGTGGCCCGGATCCGCTGCGACATCATGCGCTGCGACAAGATCATCCAGATCCCGAACGCCCGCGACATCCATGGGCTCAGACCCCAGAAGTATCCGCGCACGGGCTATGTGTTCGCCAACTGCGAGCACCGGGTGCCGATTCCCAACGACGGGCGCGATCTCGACGATCCGAAGAAGTACAAATGCGTGTTCACCGCCATCGATGGCGACAAGATGGAAGTGGCCTGGCAGGTGCTGGTGGACGGCAATCTCGACAACTGCGATGCCGATTATGAGGGCAAATATGCCTTCTCCACCTGCTACAACTCTGAAGAAGCCACCGATCTGGCCGGCATGACGGCGGCCGAACAGGACTGGGTGGTCGTCTTCAACATCAAGCGGATCGAGGAGGCGATCAGGAAGGGCGACTACAAGATGATGGGCGGGGTGCCCGTCGTCGACGGCCGCCACGGCTCGCCGTATACCCGCTACATCCCGGTGCCGCAGAGCCCGCATGGCTGCAACATGGCACCCGACGGGATCCATCTGGTCGCCAACGGCAAGCTGTCGCCCACCGTCACCGTGATCGACGTGCGCAAGCTCGATGACCTGTTCGAAGACAGGATAAAGCCGCGCGATGTCGTGGTGGCCGAACCCGAGCTGGGCCTGGGGCCGCTTCACACCGCCTTCGATGGCAAGGGCAATGCCTTCACCACCCTGTTCATCGACAGCCAGGTGGTCAAATGGAACATCGAGAAGGCCAAGCGCGCCTACCGGGGCGAGAAGGTGGATCCGATCATCGAAAAGATCGATGTCCATTACCAGCCGGGCCACAACCATACCTCCATGGGCGAAACCAGAGAGGCGGATGGCAAGTGGCTGGTCTCGCTCAATAAGTTTTCAAAGGACCGTTTCCTCAATGTCGGCGTGCTCAAGCCCGAGAACGACCAGCTCATCTACATCGGCGACGACAAGATGACGCTGGTCCACGACGGGCCGAGCTACTGCGAGCCGCATGACTGCATCATCGTGCGCCGGGATGTTCTGAAGCCGATTTCGATCTTCCGGCGCGACGATCCCTGGTTTGCGGTCGAGCGCGCATGGGCCAAGGAGGACGGCGTGGAGCTGGAAACGGCAGCCCAGGTCGTGCGCAAGGGGCCGAACAAGGTGCGCGTCTACATGCACTCCATGGCACCGCAGTTCTCGCTCAGCGAGTTCCGGGTCAAAGAGGGCGACGAAGTCACGATCATCATCACCAACATGGACGAGGTGGAGGATCTGACCCACGGCTTCACGCTCTCCAACCATGGCATTGCACTGGAGATCGCCCCGCAGGAGACGGTCTCGGTGACCTTCGTGGCCGACAAGCCGGGCGTGCACTGGTACTACTGCCAGTTCTTCTGCCACGCGCTGCATATGGAGATGCGCGGGCGCATGCTGGTCGAACCGCGCAAGGGCTGAGGCCGATGGGCGGGCGGCTCGCCATGGCGACGGCGGGAATGGCGGCGGCCGTCGTGTTCGCCGCAGCCGCCGCCGTGCCGGCGCCGGCCCGCGACATTCCGGTATCCCCGGCCGCGCTGGGCGAGGTTCTCGCCGGGGCGCGGCCGGGGGACCGGCTCCTTCTCGCGCCCGGCCGCTACCGGGGGCCGCTCGTGATCGCCACCGCCGGGCTCGTGCTCGACGGGAACGGGCGGGCGGTGATCGACGGCGGCGGCCGCGGCCGGGTGATCACGGTGGACGCACCGGAGGTGACGCTCACCGGCCTCGTCGTCACCGGCTCCGGCGCCTCGCTGCCCGACGAGGACTCCGGCATCTTTCTGACCGACCGCGCCACGGGCGCGCGGATCGTCGCCAACCGCCTCGTCGACAACCTCATCGGCATCAATGTGAAAGGCGCGGCCGATGCGGTTGTGTCTGACAACACGATCATCGGTCGTCCCCTCCCGCGTTTCAATGACCGGGGCAACGGCATCCAGCTGTGGAACGCGCCGGGCACGCGCGTCGAGCACAATGCGGTCGAGCAGGTGCGCGACGGCATCTTCGTCACCACCAGCCGCCACAACGTCTTCGCCTACAACAGCTTCCGCCGGCTGCGCTTTGCCGTCCACTACATGTACACCCAGGACAGCGCGGTCATCGGCAATCTCTCGCGCGGCAACCATGTCGGCTACGCGCTGATGTATTCCTACCGCATCCGGGCGATCGCGAACCGCTCCTTCGGCGACCGCGACCACGGCCTGATGCTGAACTACGTGAGCTACTCCGAGATCCGCGGCAACTGGGTGCGCGACGTGCCGGGCAAGTGCCTGTTCTTCTACAACGCCAACATCAACCGGCTCGTCGGCAACCGCTTCGAGCATTGCGGCATCGGCATCCACTTCACCGCCGGATCCGAGCGCAACGAGATCACCGGCAATGCCTTCATTGCCAATCGCCGGCAGGTCAAATATGTCGGCACGCGTTTTCTTGACTGGAGCGTGAACGGCCGCGGCAACTACTGGTCGGATCTGGAGGCCTTCGATCTTGACGGCGACGGGATTGCCGATTCCGCCTACCGGCCCAACGACATCGTTGATCGTCTCCTGTGGTCGACTCCGGATGCCCGGTATTTTCTTTCCAGCCCGGCCTTTGCAGTCCTGCGGATGGTGAGCACCCAGCTTCCGCCCGTGCTGATCGGCGGTGTCGTGGATACGGCGCCTCTGATGCAACCGCCACCACTGCCGCCCTATCCCGCGGTCGGTCCGCGCCGGAGCGCAGCCGGTGACCATCGCACATCAGGAGCAGGGGCATGACGGGATCTCCTTCATCCACCGTGCGCGCATCATCGCCGACCGTTGCGGAGGTAATTGGTGCACGCAAGGTCTATGACGGCCTTGCGGCCCTGTGCGATGTCAATCTTGCCATCCATGCCGGCGAACGGCTGGCGCTTGTCGGGCACAATGGTTCGGGCAAATCGACCCTGATCAAGATGCTGCTGGGCTTCGTTTCGCCTGATGCCGGGCAGGTGAGGGTGCTGGATCGTCCGCCGGATGCGCCGGACGGTGCGCGAATGAGGGGGCGCATCGCCTATCTGCCGGAGCGGGTGGCATTCGATCCGCAGATGACGGGGCGGGAGGTGTTGCGGTTCTATGCCCGTCTCAAGGGCGCCGATGCGCAGGCCGCGGCGCTTGATGCCCTGCTTGAACGGGTCGGGCTGCGCGCGGCGGCAGATCGCCGGATCGCCGGGTATTCGAAAGGCATGCAGCAGCGGCTCGGTCTTGCCCAGGCGCTCATCGGCGATGCCGACATCTATCTGTTCGATGAACCGACGACCGGTCTCGATCCCATGGCGCGTCGGTGGTTCTTTGCCCTTGTTGCCGATTTGAAAAAGCGCGGCAAGGCGGTGGTGATTGCGTCCCATGTGCTCACCGAGCTGGAACGCGTTGCCGACCGGATCGCGATGATCAGCAACGGCCGCCTGTTTGCCGTCGGCTCCCTGGAGGAGTTGCGCCGGCAGGCCGGCTTGCCGCACAGGCTCGTTCTCACCCTGCCGCCGGGCATGCTGCTCCGGGCCGAGCGGGCCTTTGCCGGCCTTGATGCGGAAATGACGGTCGAATCCGATACGCGACTTGTCCTGACCTTTCCGCCCTCGCTCAAGACGGCTCTGCTCGCTCCCCTGGCGCGGCTGATGGAAGAGAGTGCGGATATCGACTTCTCCTTTTCCGCGCCGGGACTGGATGCGCTTTATGCGGCTCTTCTGGAGGATGCCGAGGCGGAGCGGAACCGTGAGAACGGCGATGGCAGCGGGGCGGGAGCATCTGAAGGATGGATGCGGGTGCAGAATCATGACCGGACTTGACGTGATCGCCAGCCAGGAATGGCGCACGATGAGCCGCAATCGTTGGCTTCTGGGCAGCGTGGTGCTGATGCTCGGCTTTGCGGTGTTTCTGGCCTTGATGGTGCATGTGCCGGCCGGCCGCAGCAGCATGCCGGCTCTCAGCGTGCTCGTCGTTTCGCTGTCTACTCTCGCCGTCTATTTCGTTCCGCTGATCGGTCTGCTCATGGGGCATGATGCCGTCATCGCCGAGGCCGAGCGCGGGACGCTGGCTTTGACCCTGTCCTATCCCGTCACCCGTGGCGCCTTTCTTGCCGGCAAGGGAATCAGCCATGCGGCCGTATTGCTGGTTGCGATTGTGAGCGGATTCGGAACGGCGGCCGTGATCGCGTGGCTGCGTGATGGCATGGCGCTGGAGCCATCGAGCGCGACGGCCTTTGCCGGGCTGGTCGTGTCCACCTTTCTGCTCGGTCTCATCTTTCTGCTGATCGGATATGCCATCAGTGCGCGGGTGCGCGAGCGGGCCACCGCCGTCGGTCTTGCGGTCGCGATCTGGCTGTTCTTCGTGATCCTCTATGATCTTGGTGTGGTCGGCCTTCTGGTCGCGAGTGCAGGCGCCCTGCCCCGGATGGCCGTGCGGGCCCTGCTGCTCGTCAATCCTACCGATGTCTACCGGCTGTTCAATCTGACGGTGGTCGGCGGGGAAAAACTGGCATCCGGCGTTACGGGAGCCGGCGTTCATCTGGATCTGAAGCCCGGGACGTTGGCACTGGCCGGGTTCGTCTGGCTTGTCGGTGCCGGAGCGTGGGCGCGCCGGTCTTTCGTGCATCGCGAACTCTAGGAGCGGAATGATGGCGGGCCGGGCAGATCGCATGAAGACGCCCCGGGACATGATGATGGCGCTCCTCATCCTGGCCCTTTTGCCGGCTGTGGCCGGTTGTGGACGGCAGGAGGCGCCGCCGGCTCCGGTGCCCATCGATGATCAGGCGAGCGGGTATTTCTGCGGCATGCTCGTGCTCGCCCATCCCGGCCCCAAGGCGCAGATCTGGATTGCGGGCCGCGATCATCCCTTGTGGTTCACCTCGGTGCGCGACGCCTTCAGCTATCTGCAGGCGGGCGAGCGGGAGGGCCGGATCATTGCATTCTACGTTCAGGATATGGGGCGGGCGGAAAGCTGGGCGCATCCGGGTCGTGATTTCTTCATCCCGGCGGACAGGGCCCTTTATGTATGGGGCAGCGATCGCAAAGGCGGCATGGGGGCGCCGGAGCTTGTGCCCTTTGCCCTGCGTGCCGATGCGGAGGACTTCGTGGCACGGCATGGTGGCCGGATCCTGTCCTATGCGCAGGCCCGGCGTCTGCCGCTTCTGGGCATGACCCCCGCCCCGGCCGGAGGAGTGGAAGGAGCAGAGTCATGACGGGTGACGGACGCAATTGCGATCAACACCGTCGACGGGTGCTCGGACAGATCGTCCGGGTCGCAGCCGGTGGCGCACTGGTGGGACTGCTGGGTCTGCCACCGGTGCTGGCGTCATCCGCGCGCGCCGGCCGTCTTTATCGCTGGTCGGGCATGGCTCTGGGGGGCACGGCGCATCTGTGGGTGGAGGCCGCCGACAGGGCTCAGGCCAGCGAACTGGTCCGGCTTGCCCTTGCTGAAAAGGCGCGCCTCGAACGGATCTTCAGCCTGTATCGCCGGGATTCCGCACTGGCGCGGCTCAATGCCCGCGGGCTGCTGAAGGATCCGCCGCCGGAACTTGTGGAGCTGCTCGGTCTTGCCCGGAATCTGTGGGAGGCCAGTGATGGCGCCTTCGATCCCACTGTCCAGCCGCTTTATGAAGTCTATGTGCAAAACAACGGGATGCCGACGGCTCGCCAACTCGACGAGGCCCGGACCCGGACCGGCATGTCGAAAATTGCGCTGGCCGGTGATGGCGTCAGATATGGCGCGCCGGGGATGGCGTTGACCCTCAACGGCATCGCCCAGGGCTACATTAGCGACAGGGTGGCCGAGGTGCTGGCGAGGGCCGGCTGTGAGGTGGCGCTTGTCCAGTTTGGGGAGATCCGGGCCCTGGGCAGGCCGCCCGGCCGGACAAACTGGCCGGTCCTGCTGGATGAGGGGGGCAGCGCCGTGGTCGAGCCACGGATGCCGGCGATGGCCGTGACGGATACCATGGGCACCCGCATTGGCAGTCGAGCCGGTCATGTGTTCGATCCCCGTCGAGGATGTCCCATCGCGGCCCGGCGGCGGGTGGCGGTTTTTGCGTCTTCCGCTGCGCTTGCTGATGGCCTGGCCACGGCACTGGGCGTGCTGGGGCCGCAGGCTGCAACCGGGCTGCTGGCGGCCTTTCCGCAGGCGCAGGTCCGCTGGCTTGGGCTGGCCTGAGAG
>CAYYGH010000023.1:0-21099 GCA_964471405.1 uncultured Sphingomonadales bacterium
AAGAGATTCGCCGATCAGGCCGCCCCGGCCGAGCAGGGCGCAATCCCCGGCGGGCGGGTGCTACATGACCGGCCTGACCTCGCGCACGGCAGGAACATAGTAGCGCAGCAGGTTCTCAATGCCCTGCTTGAGGGTGTAGACGGAGCTCGGGCAGCCGGCGCAGGCTCCCTGCATCTCGAGATAGACCACACCGTCCTCGAAGGAATGAAACAGGATGTGGCCGCCGTCACGGGCGACCGCCGGGGCCACCTTCTCCTCAAGGACCGCCTTGATCTGGCGCACGGTGTCGCTGTCTTCCGCCCCGTCGGATGCGGTGTCGTCATCAGCCTCCTCGTGAGCCCCCGCATCAAGAACGACCGGCTCTGCGCTCAGAAAGTGATCGACGAGGCGCGAAAGCAGCTCGGCCTTGATGGCCGCCCAGTCGGCATCCTCATTCTTTGTCACCGACACGAAATCGCGCCCCAGGAATACGGCTTTCACCCCCGGCACCGCCAGCAGCCGGGCGGCCAGCGGCGAGCGCGCCTCGGCTTCGGCCGCATCGGTGAATTCGAGCAGCCGGCCCGCACTGACCTCGCGCCCCGGCAGGAACTTGATGGTGTTGGGATTGGGCGTCGCTTGGGTTTCGATGAACATGCCTTCCTTCCCGCTTCCGACGAGGACGGCCTCGCCTTCTTGTCACGCCCCCCGAGAGAAGGGGGCTTTCCGCTCTCGCTCACATGGTCATCCCCGCGCTCCGGATCAAGATGCGGGCGGGACTGCCCGGCTTCCGGCACCGCACGCCGATCTTCCGGGCGGGGGAGGGCCGGTGCCCGCCGGCTCTGCCTTCAGACTTGCGGACCGGCGCCCGCCCACAAGCCCGCCAGCTGCGGCTAGACCATCTCGTCAATGCGCTCAGGCGGCAGCGATCCCGGGATGATCACCAGCGGGCAGGGCAGCTCCGCGACCAGGGGACCGGAGAAGTAATCGACGAGCGGCCCCGGATCGCCGGCAGGGCTCGCGCCCAGAATGAGGGCGAACAGATCATCCCGCTCCTTCAGGAAATCGAGGAGAACCTCCTTCGGTTCGCCCTCCCGGATCACGATTTCAGGGCGCACGCCGGAATAGGCATAGACCCGGGCTGCGACCTCTTCGAGCATCTCTTCCGCTTCCGCCAGCCGCTCCTCGCGCATGCGTTCGGCCACGGCCATCCAGTTCTGGAAGTCTCCCGGCGGGATGGCGTGAAACAGGATCAGGCGACCGCCCCGCACATGGGCGGCCCGCCCGGATGCGAATCGCAGCGCAAGCTCCGATTCCGGCGAGCCGTCGATCACCACCACGAAGGAACGCGGCCGCTCCTTCTCCTCCACAAGCCGGGCGCCGGCGAGGATATCGGCTGTCTCCGTCATCGCCGCCATGCTGGCAAGGACCGCCGCCCTTGGCAAGTCCCCACAGGCCGGTGCGGAGACGGCCCCTGCTCGATCATTCCGCCCGGACGGACTCCTCTAGTAGACCCGGCCCTCCTTCGTCTTGATCTCGACGAGCCGGGTGACACCGTTCTCTCCCGGAAAATCCCGGAACATCGCCTCCACGAGATAGGGCATCACGAGATTGAGCTCGCGCGTGGGCCCTTCGCTCACCGCACGGCCTTCGAAGATGACGCGTCCCGTCTTGTGGTCCCGGATCTTGAGGGCGAGCCGCCGGGTATAGACCGTCTGCGATTCGATATCCGGCCCGTAGAAGAACGGATCGAAGGCGTAAGGGTAGAAGAAGCCGTAGTGATAGGGGTGAAAATATCCGAGATAGAAGCTGTAGTAGGGATAGGCGTAGCCCGGCCGCGTCTCGATCTTCACCCGGCCTTCATCGACGCCATAGTCCACCAGGACATCAAGATCCGGGTCTTCTCCGGGGGCCGCCAGCTTGTAGCCGAGCTTGACGAATTCATCCGCGATCATGTTGGCATAGGTGCGGAACTCCGGCCCCTCACGCGCCGCATCGGCCGGCAGAATCGCCACCGTCCGCCCCGCCGGCAACTGGCCTTCATGGAAACGGGTCACCTGGGTTTCGACATGGCGGGCGCAGGCGGCAAGCAGCAGCACCGCCATCACCGTCAGCCATCCGGCAAGAGCACGCATCCGCATCGTAAGCCTCCATCACCGCTCCATTCTTGCGCCGCGGCCGTTCGCGGCCCTCTCAGATTACGGATGTAGGATCGCAGATGCCCGATTGCCAGAGGATGAACGGCTGCACCCGCAGCCGTGGCCGGCCAGGTCACCCCTTGCCGTCCTTCGGTTCTCTGCCTAGCGCAGGAACCCCACGGCCGCCTTGGCGGCATCCAGCACGGGCGCGGACAGTGCCGCCGCCTTTCGTGCCCCTTCGGCCAGGATGCGGTCGATTTCGGCCCTGTCCGCCAGCAGCTCGCGCATGCGCCGGGTGATGGGGGCAAGCCGGTCGATCATCACCTCCGTCAGCCGGCTCTTGAGTTCGGCGAATCCCCGGCCTGCAAATTCCGCCAGCACGTCTTCAACCGGCCGGTCTTCAAGGGCGGCCAGAATCCCGATCAGATTGCGCGCCTCGGGCCGGTCCTCCAGCTCGGCCGGTGTTGCCGGCAGGGGATGGGGGTCGGTTTTTGCCTTGCGAATCTTCTTCGCGATGAGGTCGGCATCGTCCGTCAGATTGATGCGTGAGAGATCCGACGGATCCGACTTGCTCATCTTCTTGGTGCCGTCCTTCAGACTCATCACCCGGGCGCCGGGCCCCTGGATGATCGGCTCGGGCAGGGGAAAGAGCGCGACCCCGAAGTCGCGGTTGAATTTGGCCGCAATATCGCGGGCAAGCTCCAGATGCTGCTTCTGGTCTTCGCCGACCGGCACATGGGTGGCCTGATAGGCCAGGATGTCGGCGGCCATCAGACAGGGATAGGTATAAAGCCCCACACTGGCCTTCTCGCGATTCTTGCCGGCCTTGTCCTTGAACTGCGTCATGCGGTTGAGCCAGCCGATCCGCGCCACGCATTCGCAGATCCAGGCCAGCTCCGCATGAGCCGAGACTCGTGACTGGTTGAACAGAATCGAGCGGTCCGGATCGACACCGGAGGCGATATAGGCGGCCGCGGCCTCGCGGGTGCGGTCGGCGAGGGTCCGGGGATCCTGCGGCACGGTGATCGCATGCAGATCCACCACGCAGTAGATGCACTCGTAGTCGTCCTGCAGGCGCGCCCAGTTGCGAAAAGCGCCGAGGTAATTGCCCAGATGCATCGCCCCGCTCGGCTGCGCGCCCGAGAACACCCGCCGGCGCACGGGGCTTGCGGCTTCGTCTGCAGATGGCCTGGTCTCGCTCATCGGCTTTCCGTTTCCCTGTCATGATCCATGACCGGCGGCCGCAGCTGCGACCGGCTCCGGCGCGTTCTTGCCGGTTCGCTCCGTCCCGGTCAAGCAGGCGGCGTCGGCCGCTGCGGCCTCAGGATGCGACGATGCAGCCCGAGCAGCCAGGCCGTGAGAGCATAGACGGCAAGTCCGGTCCCCACCGTGATCGCGACCGCCATGACGGTTCCCACCGGCCAGGATCGAAAGAGGATGCGCAAACCCGCCAGCGCGGCCGCCATCACCATGCTGGCCGCCGCAACCGGCCGGATCGGCAGACGCCGGATGAGGGCCGGGGACAGCCGGCGGCGGCGGAAAAGGCGGTGGGCGAGCAGTCCCGTCTGCAGCCAGGCCGCCAGACTCGTCGCCAGCGCCAGCCCGACATGGGCAAGCGGGCCGATGAGCGCAAGATTGAGGGCGAAATTCGCCCCCAGCGCGATGAGCGCCAGGCGGGTGGGCGTGCGCGTATCCTTTTCAGCGTAAAAGACGGGCACGAGCGCCTTGGTCAGCATGTAGGCCGGCAGGCCGCTCGCATAGGCCATGAGCGCGGCGGCGGTTGCCCGCGTATCCGCGGCATCGAAGGCTCCGCGTTCAAACAGGCCGGCGATCAGGATGTCCGGAACGATGATGAGTGCGAGAGCGGCCGGCAGGGCGAGAGCGAGGATGATGGTCAGCGCCTCGGCGAGCAGCCGCTCGGCGCCCTTCACATCTGCACGCGCGAAGCTGCGGCTCAGGCCGGGCAGCAGCGTCGTGCCCACCGCCACCCCGATGACGCCGAGCGGCAGCTGGTTCAACCGGTCGGCATAGAACAGAAAGGACAGCGAGCCGTCCGGCAGAAAACTCGCGAGCATGACATCGATCAGCAGATTGACCTGGGTGATCCCGGCTCCCAGCGCCACCGGCAGCATCAGGGAGACGAGATGCGCAAGCCGCCTGCTCCAGCGAGGACGGCGAAAACGCAGGCGGATGCCGGCCCGTCCGGCCGCCAGGACCAGCCAGACGAGCTGCACGATCCCCGCGACACTCACCGCCACCGCCAGCCGGCGGGCCGTGATCAGCGGACTGTCGGCACCGATCAGCAGGGCCGTGATGAATGTCAGATTGAGCAGCACGGGGGCGGCGGCGGGGGCGGCAAACCGCTCATGGGCATTGAGCACGCCTGAAAACAGCGCCACCACCGAAATGCACAGAAGATAGGGAAAGGTCAGCCGGGTGAGCGCCACCGCCAGCTCGCGCTTTGCGGCATCCTCCGCAAAACCGGGCGCGAGCAGATAGATCAGCACCGGCAGGGCGATCTGCACGAGAATGGTCAGCCCCAGCAGGATCGTGACGAGGGCCGCCAGGGCTTCCTCGGCCAGCCGGCGCGCCTCGTGGCCCGCGGGATCTCTGTTGCGCGCGGCGGTATAAAGCGGCACGAAGGCGGCCGAAAACGCTCCTTCCGCAAACAGGCGGCGGAAGAAGTTCGGCAGCTTGAAGGCGATGAAGAAGGCGTCCGAGGCCAGCCCCGCTCCCAGATGACGGGCGATCAGCACATCACGCAGAAATCCCAGCACGCGGCTCGCCAGCGTGAGGGCCGAAACCTGAGAGACATGCCGGATCAGCGCCATGCGGTCCCCTTTTCCCAGCGGCCTGCTCAGGCGGCCTTCTCCATCCGGCCCGCGGCGGCCGCAAGCAGACGCTGCTCGATTTCCGCGATGCGCAGCTCGCCTGCAATCTTGGTCCCGTCCGTCTCCGTCACGTAGAAGACGTCCACCGCGCGCTCGCCATAGGTCGCCACATGGGCGGAACGGATGTCGAGCCGGCACTCGTACAGGGCGCGCGCCAGGGCATAGAGCAGCCCCGGGCGATCGGCGGCATTGACCTCGATCACGGTCGCCCGCCGGCTGGCCTGATTGTCGATGAGCACCAGAGGCTCCACGCGGAAGGCCCGCATCCGACGCGCAAGAGACCGCATCGGCCGGCTGCGCACCTCGTCTTCGCCCGGCAGCTCTTCGGCCACCAGCATCTGCCGGATGCTTTCCGTCAGCGACCGTTCCGTAAACCGGCGTTCCGCCGATCGGGTCTCCTGAAGGACGACCCGGAAATTGTCCACCGCAAGTCCCGTGCGGCTGGTATGGATCTGGGCGCCGACCACCGAGACCCCGGCCTGCGCGAAGGAAGCGGCCAGCCGCGCAAACAGGCCCGGCCGGTCGGTGGTGACCACCGAGACCACGAGCGCGCGCGCCTTCGGATCCTCTTCAAGCGCAATGGCCACCTGCGGGGAATCCTCCCCCTCCTCATCGCGAACCAGCCGCTCCAGGAAGGGACGCATGAGGCGGGCGTTGGTCAGCAGACTCTCGTGATCTTCCGCAATCCAGTAGGAATCGGGGAATTCGGCGATCAGGCGCTGACGGACGGGCTCCGGCCAGTCGGCAAGCGCGCCCAGCAGCCGCTTCTGCCTGGCCGCCACCCGCTGCTCGCGGCTCGTGCCGGCATGGCCGGCGATCAGCCGCTCCTCCGTGCGCCAGTAGAGCTCGCGCAGCAGCGCCGCCTTCCAGCTGTTCCACACCCCGGGACCGACCGCACGGATGTCGGCCACGGTGAGCACGAGAAGCTGGCGCAGCCGCTCGGGGCTGGAGACGATCCGGGCGAAATCCTCCACCGTCTTGGGATCGGCGACGTCGCGCTGGAAGGCGGTCGCACTCATCAGCAGATGGTGTTCGACGAGCCAGGCCGCCAGCTCGGTTTCCGCGGCCGAAAGCCCCAGTCGCGGGCCCAGCCGCCAGGCGATCCGCGCACCGAGCTCGGAATGGTCGCCCTCGCGCCCCTTGGCGATGTCATGCAGGAAGACGGCGAGATAGAGCGCGCGCCGGAGCTTGATCTTGTGGATGACCTCGCTTGAGAGCGGGTGGTCCTGCGCCAGTTCGCCCCGCTCGATGGCCGCCAGCAGCCCCACGGCGCGGATGAGATGCTCATCCACCGTGTAGTGATGATACATGTTGTACTGCATCTGGGCGACGATCCGTCCGAAATCGGGAATGAACCGGCCCAGCACGCCCGCCTCGTTCATGCGCCGCAGATTCACCTCCGGATGGTCGCGGGCCATCAGCACGGCCAAAAAGGCTTCATTGGCCCGGGGATCGGCCCGCAGGCGGGCATCGATGCGCTTCAGATTCTGCTGGATGAGGCGCAGCGCATCGGGATGGATGTCCAGACCGCTGCGCTGGGCGGCGGCGAAGATCTCGATCATGCGCCGCGGTTCCTCGGCGGGCTCGCGCGGGTCGCGAAAGCCCAGACGCTTGCCCATGACCGCAAAACCCTCGACCGACCGGCGCAGCGGCAGGCGCTGCCAGGTGCTCGTCCACCAGCGCTTCTGCTCGCGCTCTTCCAGCAGCGCACAGATGATGCGGGTCAGATCCCCCACCGTCTTGGCATGCAGAAAGTAGCGCTTCATGAAGCGCTCGACGGCTTTCATGCCCCTGCGGTCACGATAGCCGAGGCGGGCGGCAAGCGCCGGCTGGACATCGAAGGTCAGGCGTTCCTGCGCGTGCGAGACCAGAAAATGCAGGCTCACGCGCACCGTCCAGAAGAAGCTTTCGGCGCGCTGGAAGGCCCGGGCTTCCGAATGGCTGAGAATTCCGGCCTCGGCCATCGCCTTCGGATCCCGAAGGCCGTAGAGGTAGTCCACGATCCAGTAGAGGGTGTGAAGGTCCCGCAGCCCTCCCTTGCCCTCCTTGAGATGGGGCTCCACGACATAGCGGGAATCGCCGAACCGCGCATGCCGGGCATCGCGTTCGGCAAGCTTGGCCTCGACGAAGGCCGGACCCGTGCGCCGCACGAGCCGACGGCGGAAGGCGGTGGCAAGCTCGGCCACCAGATCCTCTTCGCCGACCACGGGACGCAGGTCGAGAAGAGCGGTGCGCGCCGTCAGATCGCTGCGCGCAAAGCGCAGGGCCTCGTCAACCCGACGCACCGCATGGCCGACTTTGAGCCCCATGTCCCAGAGGGTGTAGACGATGGTCTCGATCACCCGCTCATGCCAGCCGGTCAGCCGATAGGGATGAAGGAAGAGAATGTCGATGTCGGAATAGGGGGCGAGCAGCCCGCGGCCATAGCCCCCGGTGGCCGCAAGGGCCAGATGTTCGGCATCGGTGGGATTGGCGACGGGCAGCATCCGCTCGGTGACATGGCGGTAGAGTGCCCGCAGAATCTCGTCGATCAGCCAGGCCCGTTCCTCGGCCGACCGCCGCCCGGGCGCTCCGGCCTCGTGGCGACGGCGGATCTCGGCCATCCCGGCCTCATGGACCCTGCGCAGATGCGCAAGCAGCCCCCGGCGGCCGCTGCGGCCCTCCTCGCTGTCGGCCAGAGCAGCAAGATCGGCATCGAGCGCCTCAGGGTCCAGAATCGCACGGCTTTTGACGGGTCTCGGCACCGACGGCCAGACGGGATGGGAGGAACGCCTTGCCACGGCTTCATCGCCCCTTTCCGCCATCGGCCTCAAGAAGACGCGCCCGCCAGAGATAGAGCGTCTCGAGCGCCTGGCGGGGTGTCAGGCCGTCAAGGTCGAGCTTTTCCAGCTCGGCGATGATCTCACCGGCCGGCGGCGCGAGCGGTGCGGCCGTCTCCACATTCCCCGCATCCGGCCGCCCGGCCGAACCGGCCACGCGGATGGCGGCGAACAGCGGCAGGTCACCCTCGAGCAGCTGCTCCACGAGATCGCCCCGGCTGGCCTCGAGCCGGGCCAGGATCTCCCGGGCGCGGGCGATCACCGGCTCCGGCACGCCCGCAAGCCGCGCCACCTGGATGCCGTAGGAACGGTCGGCCGCTCCGTCCCTGAGCTCATGCAGGAAGATGAGCTCGTCCTCCCATTCCTTGACGGCCATCGTCTTGATGCGCATGTGCTCCAGCCGGCGTTCCAGCGCCGCAAGCTCATGGTAGTGGGTGGCGAACAGCACGCGCGCCCGGCTTCTTTCATGCAGATATTCCAGCGTCGCCCAGGCGAGGGAAAGGCCGTCGAAGGTGGCGGTGCCCCGCCCCAGCTCATCCAGGATCACGAGAGAGCGCGGCCCGGCCTGATTGAGAATGGTCGCCGCCTCCAGCATCTCGACCATGAAGGTGGACCGGCCCTCGGCCAGATCGTCGGACGCCCCGACCCGCGAGAAGATGCGATCGACCAGGCCGATCTCAGCCCGGGCGGCGGGAACGAAGCTGCCCATCTGCGCCAGGATCGCGATGATCGCGCATTGCCGCAGGAAGGTGGACTTGCCGGCCATGTTGGGACCGGTCACGAGCCAGATGCGCTCGTCTTCATCCAGGCGGCAGTCATTGGGCACGAAGGGGCCTTCGCCCCGCCGGGCCAATGCCGCCTCGACCACGGGGTGACGCGCCTGCTCCAGGATGAAGCGCACATCTTCGGTGATCCGGGGGCGCACCCACCCGCCTTCGGCCGCCCGCTCGGCCAAGGCGGTGGCGACATCGCATTCCGCGATGGCGGCCGCGATGGCGGCCAGAGCCTCGCGTTCCGCAATGACGGCGGCAACAAGCTCGCCGAAGATCTGCTGCTCAAGCTCCAGACAACGGCCGTCTGCCTCCTGGATCTTCTGCGCCAGCTCGGCCAGTTCCGTGGTCGTGAACCGCACGGAACTGGCGAGCGTCTGGCGATGGATGAACCGCTCATTCCAGGGCGGACGCATCAGCTTGTCGGCACTGCGCGCCGGCACGTCCACATGATAGCCCAGCACCTGGTTGTAGCGGATCTTGAGGCTTGCGATGCCGGTCTCCTCCCGCAGCCGCGCTTCGAGGCCGGCCACGAGGCGCCGGCTTTCGTTCTTGAGACTGCGCCATTCATCGAGAGGAGGATGATAGCCCGCGGCAATGAAGCCGCCTTCGCGCGCCAGGCTGGGCGGGTCCGGCACCAGAGCGGCCGCCAGCCGCTTGGCAAGCGCGCCGGCGCGCGGCAGGGCGGTGAGGGCGTCCTCGATGAGCCGGGGCAGCCCGGCATGGCTGCCGCGGGCGGTCACCAGTACCTCGTGAATTGCGGCCGCCCGCTGCAACGCATCCCGAATCGCGGCCAGATCCCGCGGGCCGCCGCGCCCCAGGGCAAGGCGGGCAAGCGCCCGTTCGCAGTCGGGAACTTTCCGCAACTCGCCCCGCAGCCGTGCGCGCAGGAGATCGTCCGCCACAAAGAAGGCGACCGCATCAAGCCGGCGGTCGATCGTTTCCTTGTCCCGGCTGGGAGCGGCAAGCCGGGCGGCAAGCAGACGCCCGCCGGGGCCGGTGAGGCTGCGGTCGATGGTGGCCAGCAGGCTGCCGCGCCGCTCACCGGCCGTGGTGCGGGTGAGTTCGAGCGAGCGCCGGGTCGCCTGGTCGATCGCCAGATGCGCATCCCGCCTTTCGCGCACGGGCGGGCGCAGATGGGCGAGCGCGCTGCGCTGCGTTTCCTCCAGATAGCGGAAGATCGCCCCCAGTGCGGCCAGCTCGGCCCGCGAAAACTCTCCATAAACGGAGAGGCTTGCCACACCGAAAAACGCCCGGAGCGCCCGTTCGGCCGCCTGGGAGTCGAAGAGATCCTCGCGCGAGCTGTCCACGGCCGGCAGCCGTGCCGTGATGCGGGCAAGATCCAGCTTGTCGGCGATGCGGGGATGGACGAGCAGCTCGCCGAGCTCCAGCCGGGCGATGTCATGGGCGACATCCTGCGGCCCCGTGGCAAGCGCATGCCATTGCCCCGTCGACATGTCACACCAGGCGAGCGCCCACTCGCCACCGGCATCGGCCAGCGCTCCCAGATAATTGGCGCGCTTGGGCTGAAGCAGGGCCTCCTCGCTCACGGTGCCGGGGGTGACGAGGCGGACCACCTCGCGCCGCACCAGTGCCTTGGCGCCCCGTTTTTTCGCCTCGGCCGGGTCCTCCACCTGTTCACAGATCGCCACCTTCTCGCCGGCCCGGATCAGGCGGGCGAGATAGCTGTCCACGGCATGGACCGGCACGCCGGCCATCGGCACGTCGCGGCCCTGGTGCTGGCCCCGCTTGGTGAGCGCGATGTCAAGGATTTCGGCCGCCCGCTCGGCATCCTCGAAGAAGAGCTCGTAGAAATCGCCCATGCGGAAGAAGAGCAGATAGTCCGGATAGGCGTATTTCGCCTCCAGATACTGCGCCATCATGGGTGTAGCGTCCTCGCGCGAAGGCAGTTTGCGCGTCCGCTCGCGCCCTGCTTCCGCCCGCCGTTGCCGATCCGCCGCCACCATCGCCTGAGCCGTTGTCCTTAGCGATCGATCACATGCCGATGGCCAGGCCCGTCCCGGCCGTTCCTCATCGCTGCACCCTAGTCAAATGGCCAAGCCGGGCGCAAAGGGCAAGCGGGAAGGAGACCGGCGGCAGGGTTTGCGGCACTTACGCCTTGGGAAGGGCGCGGGAAGGCCGGGACGTGCTCTGCTCCTCGTCGTTGAGCGCGCTCTTCGGCACGCCGAAGCGTCGGGAATAGCGCCGGGAGACCTGCTCGACGGGCAGAAGAATGAAGACGTCCGTGGTGCCGAACTGCTCGTCCACCACGGCCCCGTCGCCGATGAAGCAGCCGAGACGAAGATAGCCCTTGATGAGAGGCGGCAGCATGCGCCGTGCCTCCCGGACATCGTATTCTCCGGGCTTGAGCACGTCCATGGGCACATGGCGCTCGGGCAGGGCGCGCACCAGAAAGGCGTCCGGACAACGGTGCTCGTGGTAGAGATAGGCAAGCGGAATGCGGTGCCGCTCGGGATCCGTGCCCGGCAGGCTCGCACAGCCGAACATGTAGCCGATGTTGTATTCGGCAAGATAGCCGGCGATCCCCTTCCACAGCAGCGAGATCGTGAGATTGTTGCGATAGTCCGGATGGACGCAGGACCGCCCGAGTTCTAGGAGCTGGCGGCGCTGGCCCATGCGCTCCTGGAAGGCGGCGCTCATCAGGGGGGCCAGATCGTATTCCCCGGCCGAGTAGAAGCCGTCATAGCGCTCGGCGATCTCCTGACGGAGCAGCCGATAGGTGCCGACCACGCATTCGTCGCCCTTGCGGTCATGATCGATGACGAGCAGATGGTCGCACACCGGGTCATAGCGGTCGAAATCCCGCTTCTCACGCGCCATGAAGGGCGTGGGCCTGGCCGCCATCTCCTCATAGAAGATCCGGTAGCGCAGCCTCTGGGCCGCCCGCACCTCCGCCAGATCCTGGGCCAGCCGCACCTCCAGCGACCCGGCCCGGGCATAATACTCTGCGGCGGCGAGCGTCTGGGCGGCGATGACCTGTTCTTTGCCTTCGTAGTCCATGACGAGATGCCCTATCCCCCGAAAGATGACGGCATCATGACAGAAGCCGGAACGCTTGTCGACCGGGTTTCGCCCCCCGCTTCTATCGGTGGTCATCACCGAGATGAAAGGATGCCGGCAGGCGGTGGATCAGAAGCCACAGCACAACGGCGCCCGGCAGCCCGGCCAGGCCCGAGATCACGAAGAACAGCGGCCAGCCCAGGCCGTCGGCCAGAAAGCCCGCAGGAGCCGCCAGATAGCTGCGCGCGGTCAGCGCCAGCGCCGACAGCAGGGCATATTGGCCGGCGGTATACCGGCGCGCCACGAGTCGCGAAAGATAGACGACGAACAGGGTATTGCCGAAACCGCTTGCCAGATTTTCGAAACCGATCACGGCGGCAAGTGCCGGCCAGTCGGCATCGACCAATACCGCCGCAAGCAGAGCCCGGCTGCCGGGGCCGCCATCGAGAACCGGGAGCTGGCGGAGCTCGGCCAGCACCGCCAGCCAGGAAAATCCGAAGTTGGAAAGGATCTGGGCGAAGACTGCCAGCCACAGAGGAACCACCAGACTGCGCCGGGCCGCAAAGGCGCCCGCCAGAAACATGCCGGCAAATGTCGCAGCCAGTCCGAATCCCTTGTAGACCCAGGCGATGGTATCCTTCTCGTAGCCGATCACCCTGACGAACGGTCCGGAAAGCGCGCCCGCCATCGCATCCTGAAGCTTGAAGAAGACGACGAACAGGAAGATGACGATGATCGCCCGACCGAATCGGCGCCAGAGATCCCGCAAGGGGTCGAGAACGGCATCGATGATCCGGCGCAGGAAGCCCGCCGGGGCGGGCGTGGCGGAGGCGGTCGCGGCAGGCTCGGGGGAAAGCCACAGGACGGGGAGCAGAATGGCGAGGCTGCCCCCGGCGATCAGATAGGCGGCCGGCCAGCCCAGCGATTCGGCCAGCAGCAGAATCACGATCCCGCCCACCAGCCGCGCTCCCACATACCAGGCGGCGCTGTGGACCGCCGTGCCTGCACCCAGCGCACGCGGAGCGAGGCGCTCGATCCGATAGGCATCGACGACGATGTCGAAGCTGGCGGAAGCCACGGCGATCACGACGGCCAGGACCACCGCAACGCCGAACAGCGCGGAGCCGTGCGCATGGGCGAAGAGCACGAGAGCACACAGGATGACGGTCACCAGCGTCGCCATCCAGCCGCGCCGCCGCCCCCAGCCGGAAAAGGGAGGAGGGGGCTTCAGGCGATCCAGAAGCGGTGCCCAGAGGAATTTCAGGGCATAGGCGGTGCCGGTGAGGGTGGTCAGCCCCACCAGCCCCATGCCGATTCCCTCTTCCGCCAGGCGGATCCGCCAGGTCTCGCCGATCAGTCCCAGCGGCAGGCCGCTTGCAAAACCGAAGGCCAGAAAGGAGAGAACGGCGGGCTGCAGATAGACCCGCCAGCCGCCTTCCTTGCGCGTGCCTTCCCCTGCCACCGGCATCACCCCGTCCTGTTCGCGCCGGCGGACCTCCCGCCGGTCCGGCCGACCACCTCACCTTCGGGCAGATCGCAGAGCCGCCGGGAAAGCGCAAGAGGCCGGCTGCCGGCCGGTTCCATCCTTCAGGCGGCGGCCAGCGGGCGACGGTAGGAGAGTGCCTCGGCGACATGGGCCCGCCCGACCGTCTCGGCGCCGGCAAGATCGGCAATGGTGCGCGCCGTGCGCAGAACCCGGTGAAAGCCCCGGGCCGTCAGCCGGAATTCGCGCGCGGCCCGATCCAGCAACCGGCGCCCCGCCTCGTCGGGCATGGCCAGGCGCTCCAGGGCCTCGCCCGCAAGCTCGGCATTGCAGGTCACCGCCGCAAGCTCCATGGCCGCGGCCCGCCGGGCGGCCAGCCTGCGGGCGGCCATGACCCGCCCGGCGACCACCGCCGACGGCTCACCCCGGCGCGGCGCCAGCAGGTCCTCGGCGCGCACGGCCGGCACCTCGATCTGCAGGTCGATGCGGTCGAGAAGCGGTCCCGAGATCCGCGCCTGATAGTCGATCGCGCAGCGTGGCGCCCGCGAACAGGCCAGGCCCGCATCGTCGAGATGGCCGCAGCGGCAGGGATTCATCGCCGCCACCAGCTGAAACCGCGCCGGATAGGCGACATGCGCCGCCGCACGGGCAATGACGACCTTCCCCGATTCAAGGGGCTGGCGCAGAGCCTCAAGGGCGGCGCGGGAGAATTCGGGCAGCTCGTCGAGAAACAGCACGCCGCGATGCGCAAGCGAGACCTCGCCGGGCTTCGCACGCTGACCGCCGCCCACAAGCGCCGGCATCGAGGCCGAATGATGGGGGGCGCGATAAGGCCGGCGCGTCACCAGCCCCTCCTCGCCGACCAGTCCGGCCACCGAGTGGATGAGCGAGACCTCGAGCGCCTCTTCAGCCGTCAACGGCGGCAGGATCGAGACCAGCCGCTCGGCCAGCATCGATTTTCCCGCCCCCGGCGGGCCGACAAGCAGCAGATTGTGCCCGCCGGCCGCCGCGATCTCCAGCGCCCGCTTGGCCATTTCCTGGCCGCGGATGTCGGCAAGATCGGGCAGGGGCTCCTCAGGCGCCGGCAGGGCGCCGGGCTCGGGCGCGACCAGCCGCCGCTCGCCGTTCATGTGCTGGATCAGCGCCATCAGATGGTCTGCCGGCACCAGCTCCAATGCCGCGCCGGCCCAGCGTGCCTCACGCCCCTGGCCGGCCGGACAGACGAGCGCCGCCCCGCTGGCCAGCGCCGTGATCGCTGCCGGCAGCACGCCGGGCACCGGCAGAATGCGTCCGTCAAGACTGAGCTCGCCGAGCGCGAACAGCTCCGCCACGGCCTCCGGATGCAGCACTTCCGCCGCCGTCAACAGACCCAGGGCGATCGGCAGATCGAAATGGCTGCCCTCCTTCGGCAGATCGGCCGGAGCGAGATTGACCGTGATCCGCTTGGGCGGCAGCGCAAGACCCAACGCCGCGAGCGCCGCGCGCACCCGCTCGCGCGATTCGGCGACCGCCTTGTCCGGCAGCCCCACGATCTGGAAGGCCGGCAGGCCGTTCGCGAAATGCACCTGCACCTCGACCGGCCGTGCCTCGATCCCCACAAAGGCAACGGTGCGCAGGATGGCGACCATGGCTGCCCCCTCCTCCCTCGTGCCCCGCCCGATACCGTGCGCGGTTTTCCGCCGGCCACGCCCCCCAAGCATGGGATGCGCAGGCGCAGCGGTCAAGGGCGGCCACGCCCCTGCGCAGCCACCGTCGCCACCCGCGCCGGCCGGGCCTTCAGGAGCGCAGCCGCGCCTCGATCGCGTCCCACACGCGCCCGGCGATGTTGCGGTTGTCGAAGCGCGAAATCTCCTGGATGCCGGTGGGCGAGGTGACGTTGATCTCGGTGAGATAATGGCCGATCACGTCGATGCCGACGAAGATCAGCCCCTGCTCGCGCAGCCTGGGGGCGAGAGCGGCGCAGATCTCGCGGTCGCGTTCGCTCAATGTCGCCGGCTCCGCCCGGCCGCCGACATGGAGATTGGAGCGCGCCTCGCCCGGCGGCGGCACGCGATTGATGGCCCCCACCGGCTCGCCATCCACCAGCACGATGCGCTTGTCGCCCTTCTTCACCTCCGGGACATAGCGCTGGACCATCAGCGGTTCGCGATAGATGTCGAAGAAGAGCTCGATCAGCGCGTTCAGATTCTCGTCCTCCGGGCGGATGTGAAAGACGCCCGCTCCCCCGTTGCCGTAGAGGGGTTTCACGATGATGTCGCCGTATTCTTCGCGGAAGGCCTGGATTTCATCCTTGCGCCGCGTGATCAGCGTCGGCGGCATCAGCTCCGCGAAATGGGTGGCATAGAGCTTCTCGGGCGCATTGCGCACGCCGACCGGGTCGTTGACGACGAGGGTGCGGCCCTTCAGATGTTCGAGAATGTGGGTTGCCGTGATGTAGGCCAGATCGAAGGGCGGGTCCTGGCGCATCAGCACGACGTCGACCTCGGCGAGATCGAGCACGAGCGGATCGCCCTTGCGGAAATGCCGGCCCTTCTCGGGGAAGACCTCGATGGGGTGGGCATGGGCGCTTACCCGCTCCTGCCGCCAGGACAGATCCGCGGGCAGGTAGTGAAACAGCTCATGCCCGCGCCGCTGGGCTTCGAGAGCCAGCGCGAAGGTGCTGTCTGCAGTGATGTCGATCGATTCGATGGGATCCATCTGGATCGCGACGGCCAGTGCGCACATGGCGGACTCCGCTTTTCCCTGATGTGAAAACCGCGCCTGCCGGCGCCTTCTTCATTCCTCCCATATGACGTTTTTGAGGCGCCGGGGAAGACGGCCCGTCTCCCAGATGACGAGATCAAAGCGCGCCTCGGCTTCGGCAAGGCCTACTCTGGCCAGATGATAGCTGGCCGCCCGCGCAAGCCGGGCCCGTTGACGGGCGGAAAGCACCTCATGCGCCACGAACGCCGCTCCCTTGCGGGCACGCAGCTTGACCTCGACGAAGCGCACCTTCCGGCCCTTGCGCAAGACGAGGTCGAGCTCCCCATAGGGAGTCCGCACCCGCCGGGCCATGAGGCGCCAGCCCAGCAGACGATAGCCCGCTGCCACCAGCCATTCGGCAGCACGCCCGGCCTGCTCGGCCCGGCGGCGGCGTTGCGTTTCAGGACCGCGGGCGCGCATCATCATGGTCCCCGGCCGTCGCGTCGTCCCCGACCGTCCCGTCGTCCCCGGCCGCTGCGCGCGCCGCTTCCTCCCTTGCCGCAAGAAGCATGGCGTAGAGCCGGCGGCGATCGCATCCCGTGCGGCGGGCGACGATGCGGGCCGCCCTCGCGGGCGGGTGATGGCGGGCCTCGGCCAGCAGCATGCGGCGGACCTCGTCCTCCGAAAGCGAGCCGCCTTTCCCGCCTTCCTTCTCCGGCGACGCCATCTTCTCCGGTGGCGCGATGACGAGTACGATCTCGCCCTTGAGCGGCCGGTCCCGCAGATCGTCGGCAAGGGCGCGCAGGCTGGTGCGCCGGATGTCCTCGTGGCGCTTGGTAAGCTCGCGCGCAAGCACGACTTCCCGATCGCCGAATGCCGCCAGCATGTCGGCAAGCGCGGCGGCCAGACGATGCGGGGCCTCGTAGATGACAAGGGTGGCCGGGATGGAAGCCAGTCGGGCCAGCCAGGCCTGGCGCTCGACCTTGCGCGAAGGCGGAAAGCCGCAGAAGAGAACGGGTGGCGCCGGCATCCCGGCAACCGACAGGGCTGCCGTGAGCGCAGAGGCTCCGGGCACCGGTATGACGCGCAGGCCCCGCCGATGGGCTTCGGCGATGAGGGCGGCACCCGGATCGCTGACAAGCGGGGTTCCCGCATCGCTGGCCAGCACCACGCGCCGGCCCGAGGCAACGGCATCCAGAATGCGCGCAATCGTCCGGGGCGGACTGTGCGCATCGAAGCGATGAAGCCGTCCGCTCGCGCCCAGGCCCGCAGCGGCAAGCAGCTTGCGGGTGATGCGCGTGTCCTCGCACCAGATCTCATCGGCCTGCGCCAGCAGCCGGATGGCGCGCAGCGTCAGATCCCCCAGATGGCCGATCGGCGTGGCCAGAACATAAAGGGCCGGTACGAGCTCCTCCTCCCCTGCCAGCCGGGCCAGGCGGTCCGGATCCCAAATCGGCCGCATTTCCTTGCTCATGATCGCTCTTTGCCCGTGCGGGTCTCTGACGGTTCCCTGCGGCAAACCGCCTGCCTGGACCATCTGCCGCCTTTGCCCGGGCGAGCATCTCGCATAAAAGAACGGCAGGCAAGTCGGGTGACGGGCATGCCGACCGGCAGGGCCCTTGCGGGCATGTGGGAGAAGGACGGGCATGAGCATGGCAGCATCCGGGCGGAGGCAGGGGCGGAGCGCAGCGATTTTCTGCTGCCTTCTGGCTCTGCTCGCGCTGGCCGCCTGCGCCGGCGGGACGCCGTCGTCGCCTCCTTCCCCGGCCTCGCCGCCTGAGCGGGCGCACGCGCCTTCCGCCATCCCGCCCGCCCGGCAGCCGGCTGCCATCGCCTTCCCCCGGGCCCAGGGCAGCATCCCGGTCGCCCTGCTTCTGCCGCTCAGCGGTCCCCAGGCCGAAACGGGCCGGGCGCTGCTCAAGGCCGCCGAGCTTGCCTTCTTCGACGCCTCGGATCCCCGCCTGCGAATCCTGGTGGAAAACACGGCCGGCACGGCGGAAGGCGCGAGAGAGGCGGCCGAGCGGGCGGTCGCCGCCGGGGCGCGGGTCGTGGTCGGCCCCCTGCTCTCGCAGGCCGTCGCAGCCGCGGCGCCGGTGCTCAGGCGGGCCGGCATTCCGACCCTGGCGCTTACCAGCGATGCCCGGACCGCACAGCCGGGCATATGGCCGCTCGGATTTGCGCCGGAGGCCGATGTCGCCCGCATCCTCTCCTTCGCCGCCGCCCGGGGTCACCGGCGGCTGGCGGCGCTCCTGCCGGAGACGGCCTATGGAGAACGCGTCCTGAACGCGCTTGGACCCAGCCTGCGCAGAACCGGGATGACGGTCGTCGCCCTTGCCCGCTATCTGCCCAACGCCGCCGCCCTGGACGGACCGGTGCGGCGGATCGCCCGCTATGACGCGCGTCACCGGGCTCTGCTTGCCGAACGCGCCGTGCTCGAGGCTCTGGGCGATGATCTCTCCCGGGAGATTCTGGCCGAACTCGACAAGCGGGATACTCTGGGCCGGCCCGGCTTCGATGCCCTGCTTCTTGCCGAGGGCGACCCGCTCATTCGCTCGCTCGCCCCGCTGCTCGCCTATTATGACGTGGATGCCACCAGCATCCAGTTCCTGGGCACGGGGCTGTGGGACGATCCGGTGGTCCTGCGCGAGCCCAACCTGCGTGGCGCCTGGTTTCCGGCACCGGAGCCCCGTCGCCCCCATGCGCTGATCTCCCGGCTGGAAAGCCGCTTCGGCGGCAGCTTCCCCCGCATTGCCACGCTGGCCTATGACGCAATGGCCCTTGTGGCCCTTCTGGCCCGTGAGCCGGACGTCTCGCGGCGCCTGACCATGGCCGCCTTCACGGATCCACGCGGCTTCATCGGCGTCGACGGCCCCTTGCGGCTGCATCCGGACGGCCGTGTCGAGCGGCATCTGGCGGTGCTCGAAATCCGAAAAGGCGGGTTTGCGGTGATCGACCCGGCCGATCCGCATTTCCTCCTGCCTCCCATCTCCTGAATGCGAAGATGGCCTGAATGCGGAAGATGGCCTCTGCCGGCTCCTCCCCGCCCGCTTCCCATGCGCCCTTCCAGACCGGCCGGATGCCCGCTCCCGCCCGGCCCGGGGATGGGATATAACGACATAAAGATTTCTTTATGCTTGTGGGCTGCCGCCTGCTCGGCTATAGAGCCGGGCGATGGTGGGGCTCACCTCCCTGCGGCCCTGGAGGCGAGGAAGCGGCAGGAGGTGGTGCACAAAGCAAGGCATGAGGAGTATCTTGACGGTGACGGGCACGGACTGCACGCGCGACAGACGCCATCTGTTCACGAGCGAATCGGTCTCGGAAGGTCATCCCGACAAGGTGGCGGACCAGATCTCGGATGCGATTCTCGATCTCTATCTTGCCCGCGACCCGCATGCGCGGGTGGCGGTCGAGACGCTGGTAACCACCAACCGCATCGTGCTGGCCGGCGAGGTGCGCGGGCCGGAGGACATCACGGCCGCGGATCTGGAGGAGACGGCGCGGCGCGTCGTGCGCGAGATCGGCTACGAGCAGCCGGGCTTCCACTGGAAGAAGGCGGATGTCGCCTGCTATGTTCACGAGCAGTCGCCGGACATCGCGATGGGGGTGGATGCCGATCCCGATGCCGCCAAGGACGAGGGTGCGGGTGACCAGGGCATCATGTTCGGCTACGCCTGCCGCGAGACGCCGGAGCTGATGCCCGCCGCCATCCAGTATGCCCATGCGATCCTGCGGGAGCTTGCCCGCATCCGGCACGCCGGCGAGACCGACATGCTGGAGCCGGATGCGAAGAGCCAGGTTACCCTCGTCTATGAGAACGGCCGGCCGGTGAAGGCCCACAGCGTCGTCGTCTCCACCCAGCACAAGCCGGGTGTGGACCAGCGGGTGCTGCGCGGCTTCGTGCGCGAGGTGGTCGAGCGCGTTCTGCCCGAAGGCTGGATGTGCGCGGAGGAGGAATTCTACGTGAACCCGACGGGCAAGTTCGAGATCGGCGGCCCGGAGGGCGATGCGGGGCTGACGGGCCGCAAGATCATCGTCGACACTTATGGCGGCGCCGCGCCCCACGGCGGCGGCGCGTTCTCCGGCAAGGATCCGACGAAGGTGGACCGCTCCGCCGCCTATGCCGCGCGCTATCTGGCGAAGAACGTGGTGGCGGCGGGACTGGCCGAGCGCTGCACCATCCAGCTCGCCTATGCGATCGGCGTCTCGCGGCCGCTGGCGCTTTACACTGATCTTCACGGCACGGGCGTCGTCTGCGAGGACCGACTCGCCGAGGTGCTGCAGGAGCTCGTGAACCTGAGCCCGCGCGGCATCCGCGAGCATCTGGGCCTCAACCGGCCGATCTACCGCCGCACCGCGGCTTATGGTCACTTCGGGCGCACGCCCGAGCCCGACGGAGCCTTCTCCTGGGAGCGGCTTGATCTGGTCGACGAGCTCAAGCGCGCCTTCAACGCGAGCTGAGCCTCTTTGCCTCTTGACCCCGGGGCTCACGATGGCCCACCTGCTCGGCCCGAAGGATGCGGGAACGGGCGGACAGCGCGATGCGGAACACCGACAACCCCCAGGGCGGCGACCATTCCGATCCCACGGCCGGCCTGCCGCTTCGGCGCAAGCCGGCCGATCGGCGCTTCCACGGCCGGCGAATCGGCCCCGGTCTCTCCGAGCGCCAGAAGCGCCTGCTGGCCGAGGCGCTGCCGCGCTTTGCGATCGCCCGCGACTTGCTCGGCGGTGACGGGGAGGTTTCGCCCGCGGCCTTCTTCGACCGCCCCTATGGCCGCTACGCCCTGGAGATCGGCTTCGGCAAGGGCGAATTCCTGCTCGCGCGTGCAAAGGCCGAACCCGAGACCGGCTTCATCGGCGCCGAGCCGTATCTGAACGGCGTCGTCGCCCTTGTGGATGCGATGCTGGCCGCCGGCATCACCAATATCCGCATCCATCCCGATGACGCCCGCGATCTCCTGGAGCGGCTCCAGCCCGCCTCGCTCGATGCCGTCTATCTGATCCATCCGGACCCCTGGCCCAAGCGCCGGCACGCCAAGCGCCGCTTCGTCAATCCGGAAAACCTCGATCTTGTTGCGCGTGTGCTCAAGCCCGGCGGCCGGTTCCTCGTGGTGAGCGACGATCCCGTCTACCAGCGCTGGACCGCGATCGTGATGGCGAACCGCGCCGACTTCTCCTGGACGGCGAACGGCCCCGCCGACTGGCTGAACCCGCCACCCGACTGGCGCGAGACCCGCTATGCCGGCAAGGCCGCGGCCGAGGGCCGGCGCGACGTCTTCTTCGTCTACCGGCGCCGCTGAATCGACCGGCAGCGCTGAATGG
>CAYYGH010000023.1:21199-28633 GCA_964471405.1 uncultured Sphingomonadales bacterium
CCGGCGGCGCTGAATGGCCCGGCGGGGCAGCCGGGTCCAGCCTGCCCGGTGCGGGCATGCCCACACAACCCTTGCGAGCTCCGGGGTAACTGTTTATGGTTGTGTCACTGGGCGCGAACGGGGGGAGTGCGGGCGGGAGGAAACCGTGCTCTGGGGGGCACTTGCCTGGGCAATGGCGGGGGTGTTCTGGCTGCTGTCCTGCACCATCTTCCTGCGGCAGCTTTTCGAAATGATTCTGGACATCATTGCCGTTCGCAACGGCCTGTTCCGGCGCAGCTCCGTCCGGGCGCAGGGGCGGATCCGGGATGCCGGGGAAGGTCGGGAGCCCGTGGCGATTCTCGTCCCCGCCTGGCAGGAGGAGGCGGTGATCGCGGCGATGCTGGAACGGGCGGTGGCCGCCTGTGCCGACGGGGCCTGCCGCATCTATGTCGGCTGCTATCCCAATGATGCCGGCACACGGGCGGCCCTTGCCGGGGTGGCCCGTCGGCATGCCATGGTGCGGCCGGTTCTGATGCCGCATGCCGGGCCCACCTCCAAGGCCGACTGTCTCAACCACCTCTATCAGGCGGTCCGGTCGGAATGGGCGCCGGCGGTCTTCCTGCTTCATGATGCCGAAGACCTGATCGATGAATCCGAACTCGCCATCCTGCGCCAGGGCCTGGCGCATCGGCCCGATGTCGCTTTCGTCCAGTTTCCCGTGCGGGCGCATCGCGAACCGCGCCGGGCGCCGATCGCCCATCTTTACGCGGACGAATTCGCCGATGCCCATCAGCGGGTTCAGCCCCTGCGGGCCCGCCTGACGGGAGCCGCCCTGAGCGCGGGCGTGGGCACCGCGATCCGCGCCGAGGCCCTTCATGCGCTTGCCGGGGATAACGGAGGAAAACCCTTTGCGGCCGATTGTCTGACCGAGGACTATCTTCTCGCCCTTTCCCTCGCACGTCGGAAGGCCCGTTCCCTGTTCCTGCTGCCGTGGCGGCGCAGCGGCAAGGGAGCATGGCGGCTGGTGGCGGTGGAGGAATGCTTTCCCGACCGCCTGCGGGCGGCCATCCGCCAGCGGGCCCGCTGGATGATCGGGATCGCGCTCCAGGCACCGCGGCGCCTGGGCCGGTTCGGCAACGGCTGGCAGCGGCTGTTCCTGCTGCAGGATCGGATGATGATCGTGTTCGCTCTCACCGATCTTGCGGCCCTGCTGCTTGCCCTGTGCGGCATGGGCGCTCTTGCCTGCGGCTGGGAGCGGATGACGGCTCTCATCCCCGCCGGTCCCGCCGCCATGATGGTCGCCGGCATCAATCTCCTGCTGGGGGTGTGGCGAGGCGGCATGCGCATCTGGATGACGGCACGTCTTTACGGCTGGCGATTCGCGAGTGCCGTGCCGCTGCGCTGGCCGCTGGGAATCGTCATCAACGGTGCCGCCGCCTGCCGGGCCTGCGTGCTCTACTGGTCGGCTTGCGCCCGACGCCGTCTGCCGCGCTGGGACAAGACCGCCCACCGCTTCCCCACCATGGCCGCCCAGAAGGGGCTCTAGGAAGGGGGGGAGGAATCGGCACGATGCGCATCCGGATTTTCGGCCTTCTGCTTGCAGGACTCATGATCCTGACCCCGGCACCTCTGGCCGCCCGCGATCGCGAGCCGATGACGGATGCCCGTGCCTTTGCCCTTGCCAGCAGGGCCTATGCCCTTGCCGCCACCGGCCGGATTGCCGAGGCCGTCACCCGCATGCGGGCCGCCCTCAGCTTCACCGGCCGTCCGCATCGACGCGCCCAGTGGGCGCGGGATCTCGGCCAGTGGCTGGAGCGGCTGGGACGGGACGAGGACGCCGCCGGCGCCTATCGCCTGGCCGGCGAGCTGGACGGGGATGCCTGGAGCTTCAAGGCCGCCGGCTATGCCTTTCTGCGGGCCGGCAGGCCGGCAGATGCGCTCGCCGCCTTCCGCCGGGCGACCGCATCTGCCCGGAACGACCCCGTTCTGTGGCAGGAGATCGGCTATCTGGAAAAGCGGCTTCATCACCCGCGCCGGGCGGAACGTGCCTTCGCGCAGGCGATGGCTGTTCTCGACGGCCTGCCGGCGGATGCACCGGCCCGCCGGGACCGGCCGCTGCTGGCGCGCGAGCGCATGTTCCTGGCGGACCGCTGGCAGGGAGCCGTGGAAGTCATCTGGCGGGCCGACAGTCCGGAGACGGCACCGGTGATCCTGTCGGAGCGTTCGCTCACCCAGTCGCAGATCAGCGCCCGGATCTCCTACCCGCTGGGCCTGCATCTGTCCGGTCCGGTCAGGGTTTTCGCCCGGGTACTGGCCGGCACCGAAGGGCGCGGCCTTCTCCCGAAAGGTCGCACGGTGCAGGCCGGTCTCGGTCTGCGATGGCAGCCGCTGCCGGAAGAAAACCTCGTCCTGGCCGTCGAGCGACTGGTGGCGATCGGCCGGTTCGCGCGCAACGACTTTCTTGTGCGCGCCGCCTGGTCACGCGGCAGCAACTGGCTGCCCGATCTCGACGGCCGTCATCCCCATCGCTACTGGTCGGTGTATCTGGATGCGGCGCTGATCGATCCCGCTGATCCCGATCTGCTCGGCAATGCGCAGCTGCGCCTCGGGCGGCAGTGGTTCTGGGGTGAGCGGATTCTGCGCGCGACCGTCGCCCTGACCGCTTTCGGCCAGCGGGACGATTTCGGAACGGTCACCCTGCTTCAGGGAGAACCCCAGCTTGAGCTGCTGTGGCCCCTGACATCGCTGGCCGGTCCCAAGCCGCTGACCATGCTGGCCTTCACGATCTCCTTCCAGAAGAAGATCCTGGGCTCTTCCCGCAACAATCGCGGGCTGTCGCTTCAGCTGGGCCTGCGCTTCTAGAAGGGAGGCGGCGCCTGCCCGTCCGCAGGAGCGGGCGGTCAGGCGGAAGCGGCGGGCTGATCCGCCAGCGCCGGCTCCGGCCGTCTCAGGAGATGGGCCACCAGCCGGGCCAGGATCGCCCGCAGCTCGTGACGCGGGACGACCATGTCCACCATTCCGTGGTCCCGCAGATATTCGGCGCGCTGGAAACCCTCGGGCAGCTTTTCGCGGATCGTCTGCTCGATCACCCTGGGGCCTGCAAAGCCGATGAGCGCCCCGGGCTCGGCGATGTGCACGTCGCCGAGCATGGCAAACGAGGCCGTCACCCCGCCGGTGGTGGGATCCGTCAGCACGACGATATAGGGCAGGCCGGCATCCTTGACCATCTGGACGGCGATCGTGGTGCGCGGCATCTGCATCAGCGAGAGAATGCCTTCCTGCATCCGCGCCCCGCCGGCGGCCGTGATCGCGATCAGCGCGGTTCGGCGGGCCACCGCCTCCTCGGCTGCGCGAATCATCGCCTCGCCCACGGCCAGTCCCATGGACCCGCCCATGAAGAAGAAGTTCTGGGCCGCCATCACCACCTCGATCCCGCCCAAGGGACCGACGGCCACCTCCATCGCATCCCGCCCCCCCGTCTTCTGGCGGGCCTGCTTCAGCCGATCGGTGTAGCGCTTCGTGTCCTTGAAGCGCAGGGGATCTTCGGTGACCTCGGGCAGCGGAATCGTCTCGAAGCGGCCTTCGTCGAAGAGCATGCGGAAGCGCTCGGCCGGGGTGATGCGCGCATGATGACCGCAATGGGGGCAGACGTGGAGATGGGCGGCGAACTCCTTGTGGAAGATGAGCTGCCCGCAGGAAGCGCATTTCTGCCAGAGATTGTCCGGAGCCTCGCGCTTGCGCCGCATGACACGGCGGATCCGGGGTTTGACGAATTCGCGCAGCCAGTTCATCGCCCTACCTGTTCCTGCCTCGCCTTTCACACCCGCCCGAAGCCGGCCGCCCGCATCAGACCGTCCGCTCTAGCGCAGGGCGGCAGCCAGGGCGGCAACCCGTTCCGCCACGGCCGCGGCGGGATCACGGCCGGCGGCCAGCGCCGCCTTCACCTCGCCCACCAGCGCCGAGCCGACCACCACCGCATCCGCCGAACCGGCGAGGGCCGCGGCATCTGCGGGCGTCTTGACGCCGAAACCCACCGCGATCGGCAGATCGGTCTGCCGGCGGATCGGGGCAAGCGCCCGCTGCACGGCATCCACCGGCACCGCCCGCGTGCCGGTGATTCCGGCGATCGAGACATAGTAGAGAAAGCCGCTCGCTCCGTCGAGAATGCGGGCGAGCCGCTTCCCGTCGCTCGTCGGTGTCGCAAGACGGATGAAGTCAAGCCCGGCCTCGCGGGCCGGCAGGCGCAGCTCGGGATCTTCTTCCGGCGGCAGATCGACCACGATCAGCCCGTCCACCCCGGCCGCGCGGGCCTCGGTGATGAAGGGCTCGATCCCGAAGGCGAGAATGGGATTGAAGTAGCCCATGAGCACGATGGGCGTGCGATCGTCCCGCTCGCGGAACTGCCGCACAAGTCCGAGAATCGCGGCCAGATGCGTCCCCGCGGCGAGCGCGCGCAGGTTGGCCTCCTGGATGGTGGGGCCGTCGGCCATGGGATCGGAAAACGGCACGCCGATTTCGATGATGTCCGCGCCGGCCTCCGGCAGGGCTGCCAGAATCCGGCTGCTGACCGCCGGATCGGGATCACCGCCGGTCACGAAGGTCACCAGCCCGCTGCGGCCGGCGGCCCGCAGCTCCGCGAAGCGCTGGGCGATGCGGCTCATGCAATGGTCTCCCCGAGCGCGTCTGCGACCGTAAAGATGTCCTTGTCGCCGCGCCCGCACAGATTCATGACGATGATGTGATCGCGCGGCAGGCGCGGTGCGATTTTCATTACATGGGCGAGCGCATGCGCCGGCTCCAGCGCCGGCAGGATCCCTTCCAGCTCGGCCAGGCGGCGGAAGGCGGCGAGCGCCTCGGTGTCGGTGACCGCGAAATACTGGACGCGGCCCTGTTCCTTCAGCCAGGCATGCTCGGGCCCCACGCCGGGGTAGTCGAGGCCGGCCGAGATGGAATGCGCCTCCCGGATCTGGCCGAATTCATCCTGAAGCAGAAGCGTGCGGTTGCCATGCAGCACGCCGGGCGTTCCGGCGGCCAGCGGGGCCGCATGCTCACCGGTTTCGAGACCGCGACCGGCGGCCTCCACGCCGTGACAGGCGACATCGGGATCATCGAGGAAGGGATAGAACAGACCCATCGCGTTCGACCCCCCGCCGACACAGGCCACCAGCGTATCCGGCAGGCGGCCCTCGCGCTCCATGATCTGGGCGCGCACCTCCCGCCCGATGATCGTCTGAAAATCCCGCACCATCATGGGATAGGGATGGGGGCCTGCGACGGTGCCGATGATATAGAAGGTGTCCTCCACATGGGCCACCCAGTCGCGCAGGGCTTCGTTCATCGCGTCCTTGAGCGTCTGGGAGCCCGAGGTGACGGCCCGGACCTCAGCCCCCAGAAGCCGCATGCGGAAGACGTTGGGCTTCTGGCGCTCGATGTCGCGCGCACCCATGTAGACGACGCATTTGAGCCCGAAGCGGGCCGCTACCGTGGCGGTGGCGACACCATGCTGGCCTGCGCCCGTTTCGGCAATGATCCGCGTCTTGCCCATGCGCCGGGCGAGCAGCACCTGGCCGATGGCGTGATTGATCTTGTGGGCGCCGGTATGATTGAGCTCGTCACGCTTGAAGTAGATCCTGGCACCTCCCAGCGCCTCCGTCAGCCGCTCGGCGAAGTAGAGCGGGCTGGGCCGGCCGACGTAGTCCTTGAGCAGCGCATCAAGCTCGGCGTGGAAGGCCGGATCCTTGCGGGCTTCGGCATAGGCCTCCTCGACGGCCAGGATCAGCGGCATCAGGGTCTCGGCCACATAGCGCCCGCCGAAGATGCCGAAATGTCCGGCCGCATCCGGGCCGCGGGCAAAGCTGTTGGCCAGCGCGGATTTCCTGTCCGAGTCCCGTGCGCTCTCACTCACCGCATCGATCCCTTGCGCGCCTTGCGCACCGCCGCCAGAAAGGCCGCCATGCGCTCCGGATTCTTCTCTCCCGGCTTGTCCTCCACACCGCTGGAGACGTCAACCCCGAAACCGGGCAAAAGGGCAAGAGCCGCGCCGACATTGTCCGGATCCAGCCCGCCGGAAAGCAGGCTGCGGGCCCGCAAGGAGGCCGGCACCTCCTGCAGCAGCCGCCAGTCGAACCGCTCGCCCCGGCCACCGGGAAGCACGGCATCCGGCGGCGCCTTGGTGTCAAACAGCAGATGGTCGGCAACGGCCGCATAATCGGGCACCACCATCAGATCCCGGCCCTCCGCCACCGCAATGGCCTTGATCACCGGCCGCTGCCAGCGCTGCCGGATGGCGGCCACCCGCGCCGGCGATTCGCGTCCATGGAGCTGGACGAGATCGAGAAAAGGCGCGGTACGGGCAAGCAGGGCGTCATCCGGATCGACGAAGACCCCGACGGCCTTCAGCCCCAGCCGGCGGGCCCGTTCGGCCAGCGGCATCGCCGCCTCGGCCGTCAGGGCACGGGGACTGGGAGGAAAGAAGACGAGGCCGATCCAGTCGGCTCCCCCGCTTGCGACGGCCGCCAGGGCGCGTTCATCGCGGATCCCGCAGATCTTGACGGGGCCGCAGTCCCGGGGGGCGGCCGTCTTCACCCGTTCTGACACCTTGAAAGGATCGGTCATCCTCGCCCGCCTGCCGGGCCGCCTCAGGCCGGCTCCCGCATGTCCGTCTTCTCCGCCGGCAGGAGACCGAGCATGCGCCCATAGTCCTGATAATGGGTGCTGCCGATGTCCCGCTCATTGGCCGCCCGGCGCTCCTCCATCGGCCGCGCCCGGGCCATCGCCAGCCTCTTGGCATAATAGTCGGCAAAGGCGTCCACGCCATGGCCCATGACGATGCGGTTCATGAAATTGAACAGCGCCACCACCATCGCCGCATCCGCCACCGCCTCTTCCGGCCAGCCGGCGGCGAGAATGGCCTCGACATCGGCCTTCTCCAGGCTTTCGGCCGCCTTCGTCAGCTTGGCCGCGTAGCGCAGGACGGGTTTGAGACGCTCGTCAACGGGTGCGGACTCCAGATCCGCAAGACAGGCCTCCACCACGCCTTCCGGCATCCCGTAGTTTTCCGCATAGGCCGTATGGGCATTGGTGCAGAATCGGCAGCCGTTCAGCCCCGAGACATAGGCTGCGATCAGCTCGCGCTCGGCAATGGAGAGCGGACTGGGGCCGCGCAGAATCTCGTCATGCGCCGCCAGCAGAGGCGCCCAGCCCTTCGGAAAGGTCTTCAGCACATCGGCCAGATTGGTCCTGGCCGGCAAGGATGGCAGAAATCCCATGGCTCCCTCCTCATTTCCCAACCATCACTCCCCCTTCTTGCGGCGATGCCCGCCAGCATGCCCCTTCCTGGCCGAGAGGGGAAGAATCGTGCTCTGCCCCGGCAAGTCGGCATATCCGCCACGGGCGGCTGATGGCAAGAGCGGAAATGCTCGTCCTGCGCGCTGGAAAGAAGCGCAAGAGGCGGGA
>CAYYGH010000023.1:28733-35536 GCA_964471405.1 uncultured Sphingomonadales bacterium
TGGCAAGAGCGGAAATGCTCGTCCTGCGCGCTGGAAAGAAGCGCAAGAGGCGGGACCGGGCGGCGGCCACCTCTCCGGGAGTGGGGGCCACCGGCAGGAAGGCGGTGCCGAAAGGAGGGGGGCGCCGGGCAAGCCGGAAAGGGCGCCGCGTCCGCAAAAGGGGAGGAAGGGCCGACGCCAGGAGCGGCAAGCCGGCACGTCCGGGAGGCGGCCAGGGCCGGTGCACAGGGGGACCGGAAGAGCCGGTGCGTCCCGGGAAGGGAAAGGCCGAGGCCTCTGGGGGACGTGGAGGCCCGGCATGGAATTCGCCCCCTCCTGCCCACCCCGCAACCCGGCTGCCATGGCCGGGGATGAGGGATTCGGCAGGGTTTCCGTTCTCCACCCCGTCCCGCCCGGGTTCTCCCTGCCATCCCACGTGGGTTTCCCGTCCTGTCCCGGTTGGGTTCGCCATCCCGTTCTGTCCGGTGGGGTTCGCCATCCCGTCCCACCCGGAAAGGGGAGGCAGATCATCACCTCCAGCGCTTGACGTTTACGTAAGCGTCATATATAACCCGACGCCGACTCGACGGGGTGGAGAGCAAGGAATGGTCGCAGGAAATCCCATGGTCGAAGGCGGCCGGTCGTCGTCTGCCGGAAAGGCTGAAGGCGGTGGCGCGGCGGCCGCTGCGGATGCGCAGCGCTACTATCGGATCAGCGAGCTGGCCAGGGAGTTCGGCGTCACGCCCCGGGCGCTGCGATTCTACGAGGCGCAGGGGCTTCTCAATCCCGAACGGCGTGGTCAGCACCGGCTTTATACGGCGCGGGACCGGGCCCGGCTTGCCTGGATCCTGCGCGGCAAGCGCGTCGGCTTCTCGCTGGCCGAGATCAAGGAGCTGATCGACGCCTATGACCTGCCGGACGATCGCGAAACCCAGCGTCGCCTGACCCTGGAAAAATGCCGCGAACGCATTGCCGCCCTCAAGCGCCAGCAGGCCGACATCGAGCAGGTCATCGCGGAGCTTCAGGCCTTCACGCGGCTGATCGAGGAGGTTCTGGCCGATCCCGACTGCGAGGAAGAGGCCCGCCGCCGCTTTCACGAGGCGACCGGGGGTGCCGTCGGCAAGCCCGTCCCGCGGGAACGCCTGGAAGCCGCCCTGAAGCACATGCGCAAGACGCGCCCGGCCGAGCGGAGAAACGGCGCCCGCGCCCGCCCATCGCCATGAGTCATCAGCGAGGAACTGCAAGGAGACGGAAGAGATGCCAAGCTACAAGGCCCCCGTGCGCGACATGCTGTTCGTAATGAACGACATGCTCGGCATCGAGCGCTATGCCAACATGCCGGGCTTTGCGGACGCGACCCCGGATCTCGTGGCCGCGATTCTGGAGGAGGGGGCGAAATTCTGCGAGAACGAGCTTGCCCCCCTCAACCGCGTCGGGGACGAGAAGGGCTGCGTGCGCCATGAGGACGGCTCGGTTTCCACGCCGCCGGGCTTCAAGGAGGCCTATGACAAATTCGTCGAAGGCGGCTGGCCGGGACTGACGGCACCCACCGAATACGGCGGCCAAGGTCTGCCGCATGTCGTGGGATTCGCCTTCGAGGAAATGCTGATCTCCGCCAACATGGCGTTTGCCATGTATCCGGGGCTGACCAACGGCGCGGTCGCGGCCCTCTACATGACCGCTGACGAGAAGACGAAGCAGACCTATCTGCCGAAGATGATCGCCGGGCGCTGGTCGGGCACCATGAATCTGACCGAGCCCCACTGCGGCACCGATCTCGGCCTCATCCGCACGAAGGCCGAGCCGCAGGCCGACGGCAGCTACCGCATCACCGGCACCAAGATCTTCATCTCGGCCGGCGAGCATGATCTGACCGAGAACATCATCCATCTGGTGCTGGCGAAGCTGCCGGACGCACCCGCCGGCACGAAGGGCATCTCGCTGTTTCTCGTGCCGAAGTTCCTCGTGAACGAGGACGGCTCGCTGGGCGCGCGCAATGCGGTCACCTGTGGCGCGATCGAGGAAAAGATGGGCATCCACGGCAATTCCACCTGCGTGCTCAACTATGACGGCGCGACCGGCTGGCTCATCGGCAGGCCCAACGAAGGCCTGAAGAACATGTTCATCATGATGAATGCGGCGCGGCTCGGCGTCGGGCTGCAGGGGCTGGCGCTGTCGGAGGTCGCCTATCAGAATGCCGTGGCCTATGCGAAGGAGCGCCTGCAGGGCCGCTCGGTCTCGGGCCCCAAATATCCCGACAAGCCGGCCGATCCCATCATCGTCCACCCCGACGTGCGGCGCATGCTGCTCGATGCCCGCTCCTTCAACGAGGCCGCCCGGGCGCTGGCGCTGTGGGGCGCGCTGCAGGTGGACATCTCGCACAAGGCCGAAAGCGAGGAGGAGCGGGTGGCCGCCGACGACATCATCTCGCTTCTCACCCCCGTCATCAAGGGCGTGTTCACCGACATGGGCTTCGATAACTGCGTCAAGGCCCAGCAGGTCTTCGGCGGCCACGGCTACATCCGTGAATGGGGCATGGAGCAGTTCGTGCGCGATGCCCGCATCGCCATGATCTACGAGGGCACGAACGGCATCCAGGCGCTCGACCTCGTCGGCCGCAAGCTGGCCTTGAACGGCGGGCGCGCGATCCAGACCTATTTCCGGGTCCTCGACGGCTTCCTGAAGGAGGCGGAGGGCGAGGAGGGCATGGACGCCTTCCTCGGCCCGCTCTCGCGCGGCGTCGAGCGGCTGAAGAAGGCGACCATGTGGCTGGTGCAGAACGGCATGGCCAACCGCGAGAACGCGGCCGCCGTCGCCGTCGACTACATGCATCTTCTGGGGCTTGTGGCGCTCGGCCACATGTGGGCGCAGATCGCCCGCGTCTGCCGCGCGAAGCTTGCTGAAAAGGCAGGTGACGAGCGCTTCTACCGCACTAAGATCAAGACGGGAGAATACTTCATGGCCCGCTGGATGCCCGAGACCCGCATGCGTCTTGCCAAGATCGAGGCGGGGGCGGCGCCGATGATGGCGCTGGCCGATGACGAGTTCTAGGGCCGGCGCCGAGCGGGCCGCGCGAAGGAATCATGACGGCCGGCAAGCGGAAATCGCCGGCCGGCGAGGAAGAGGCTAGGGAGAAGGATCATGGCCGAAGCCTACATCTATGACGCCGTGCGCACGCCGCGCGGCAAGGGCAAGCCGGACGGCAGCCTGCATGAGGTCACCCCCGTCGCGCTCACGGTCCAGGTGCTTCAGGCGATCGCCGAGCGCAACGGGCTCGATACCGGGCTCGTCGACGATGTCATCATGGGCGTGGTCTCGCCGGTGGGCGAGCAGGGCGCGGTGCTGCCGCGGGTGGCGGCGCTGGCGGCCGGCTACAGCGAGGACGTGCCGGGCGTGCAGCTCAACCGCTTCTGCGCCTCGGGACTGGTCGCCTGCAACATGGCGGCAGCCCAGGTGAAGGCGGGAGCCGGCGAGCTCATCGTCGCCGGCGGGGTCGAGATGATGTCGCGCGTGCCCATGGGTTCCGACGGCGGCGCCTGGGCGACGGATCCCGATGTCGCCATCCCGCTCTACTTCGTGCCGCAGGGAATCTCGGCGGATCTGATCGCCACGAAATACGGCTATTCGCGCGATGATCTCGACGCCTATGCCGTCGAGTCCCAGAAACGCGCCAAGCGCGCCTGGGACGAGGGGCGGTTCGCGAAGTCCATCGTGCCGGTGAAGGATCTCTTGGGCGAGATCATCCTCGATCATGACGAGCACATGCGGCCCGAGACCGACATGCAGTCGCTGGGTGCGCTCAAACCCTCATTCGCCGACATCGGCGAGAACTTCGGCTTCGACAAGGTCGCGATCCAGAAGTATCCGGAGGTCGAGCGCATCAACCATGTCCACCACGCGGGCAATTCCTCGGGCATCGTTGACGGCGCGGCCGCGGTGCTCATCGGCTCGAAGGAGATCGGCGAGAAGCTGGGGCTCAAACCCCGGGCGCGGATCGTCACCTGGGCGGATGTGGGCTCGGAGCCCACGATCATGCTCACCGGCCCCTCCTTTGCGGCCGAGAAGGCGCTGAAGAAGGCCGGGATGACGAAGGCGGACATCGATCTGTGGGAGCTCAACGAGGCCTTCGCCGCAGTCGTGCTGCGCTTCATGGAGGCGCTCGACATCGATCATGCGGACATCAACGTCAACGGCGGCGCCATCGCCATGGGCCATCCGCTGGGCGCGACGGGTGCCATGATCCTGGGCACCGCGCTCGACGAGCTCGAGCGTTCGGGCAAGAGCACCGCGCTTGTCGCGCTTTGCATCGGGGCCGGCATGGGCACCGCCACCATCATCGAGCGCCTCTAGGGGCCCGTCGTGCGGATGCGAACGGATTTCAGCAAGGAGCGAACGGCCATGGGCAAGACCATCGATTTTCGCGTCGAGGACGGGGTCGCCGTCATCACCATCGACGTGCCTGGTCAGTCGATGAACGTCATCAACCAGGACTTCATGGAGGAGTTCGAACAGGCAGTGGACCGCGTGCTGGAGGATGACGCCATCATCGGCGCCGTCATCACGTCGGCCAAGGACAGTTTCCTGGCGGGCGCGGATCTGCGCATGCTTTCCGCCATGACGGGCGCGGCCGGGACGCTTTCCCCCGGCGCCGTCTTCCAGCAGGCCTTCCGCCTGAACCGCCTGTTCCGCAAGATGGAGACCGGCGGCAAGAACCCGAAGACCCTGCAGAAGGAGCTCACCAAGCCCTTCGTCGCGGCGGTCCACGGCCAGGCGCTCGGCGGCGGCTTCGAGATCGCGCTCGCCTGCCACCACCGGGTCGCGACGAACGACCGCAAGACCCAGTTCGGCCTGCCGGAGGTGATGGTGGGGCTGCTGCCGGGCGCCGGCGGCACGCAGCGGCTGCCGCGCATCATCGGCATTCAGGCCGCGCTCCAGTATCTGACGACGGGCAAGAACATGTCGGCGGCCGAGGCCAAGGGCTTCGGCATCGTGAGCGAGCTCGTCGACAGCCGCGAGGAGCTTCTCGCCAAGGCGATCGAGATCGTCAAGGCGCGGCCGAAGGCGATCCAGCCCTGGGACCAGCGCGGCTTCAAGTTCCCGGGCGGGGCCGGTGCCATGCATCCCAATGCGGTGCGCACCTTCATGGCCGCCAATGCCATGGCCCGCGCCAAGACCTGGGGGCTGTATCCGGCCGTCCAGTACATCCTCTCCTGCGTCTACGAGGGCGGGATCGTGCCGTTTGACCGCGCGATCCAGATCGAAAGCAAGTATTTCACGCGGCTGCTGCTCGAAGGCCAGGCCGCGCGCATGATCCGCACGCTCTTCGTCAACAAGCAGGCGGCCGAGAAGGGCGCGCGCCGGCCGAAGGACGTCCCGCCGCAGCCGACGAAGAAGCTCGGCATGCTGGGGGCGGGCCTGATGGGTTCCGGCATCGCCTATGTCTCGGCCAGGGCCGGGATCGAGGTCGTGCTGCTCGACCGCACCATCGAGGCGGCCGAGCGCGGCAAGGACTATTCGAGGAAGCTCGTGGAAAAGGCCGTCCAGCGCGGAAAGATGACCCGCGAGGAGGCCGATGCCCTGCTTGCGCGCATCCATCCCACCACCGATTACGCGGATCTTGCCGGCGTCGATCTCGTGATCGAGGCGGTCTTCGAGGATCGCGAGGTGAAACGCGAGGCGACCACGAAGACCGAGGCGGTAACGGGCCCGGACATCATCTTCGGCTCCAACACCTCGACGCTTCCCATCACCTCGCTCGCCGAGAACTGGTCGAAGCCCGAGAACTTCATCGGCATCCATTTCTTCTCGCCGGTCGAGAAGATGCCGCTGGTCGAGATCATCGTCGGCAAAAAGACGGGCCCCGTCGCCATCGCCAAGGCGCTCGATTACGTGCGCCAGATCAGGAAGACGCCGATCGTCGTGAACGACTCGCGCGGCTTCTACACCTCGCGCAGCTTCGGCACCTATGTGATGGAGGGCTACACGATGATCGCCGAGGGCGTGAACCCGGCCCTCATCGAGAATGCCGGGCGCCTCATCGGCATGCCGGTGGGCCCGCTGGCCGTGGGCGACGAGGTCGGCATCGATCTCTCCTACAAGGTGCTGATGCAGACCCGGAAGGATCTCGGCGACGCCTATGAACCCAGCCCGGCCGACGACGTCGTCATCACCATGGTCGAGAAGCTCGAACGCTTCGGCCGCAAGAACGGCAAGGGCTTCTACGTCTATCCCGAGGGCGGCAAGAAGTATCTGTGGCCCGAGATCGAAAAATACTTCCCGCGGGCTGCGACCCAGCCGGATGTGGAAGAGGTGAAGAAGCGCCTGCTCGACCGCCAGATCGTCGAGGCCCTGCGCTGCTTCGCCGAAGGCGTGCTGGAGACGCCGGAGGACGGCGATATCGGCGCGATCTTCGGCTGGGGATTTGCGCCCTGGACGGGCGGGCCCTTCAGCTGGGTGGATCACGTGGGTCTCAAGCGCTTCATCGCCGAGGCGGATGCCCTGGCCGAGCGCTTCGGCGAGCGCTTCCGCCTGCCGGATGAAATCCGCAAGCGCGCCGAAGAGGGGCTCACCTTCTACCCGCCGCCGGCGGCCGTTGCCGCGGCAGCGGAGTAGGCGCACAAAGCACGCCGGGGCGGCAACGGAGTGCGGCCTGCCGCTGGCAGCCGCGAGGGTGCAGATCATCCCAGGATCGGACGGCCGGGCAGTCCGCCCGGCCGTTCCTGCTCCAGCCTCAGATGCGGGACGTTGCCTTCCTCACCTCCTAGGCCCGGGTCAGCACCGCGACCGGCCGCAGGCGCAGGGCGGCCAGCATCGGGCGGGCGATC